>QFQY01000035.1 GCA_003248805.1 Chelatococcus sp.
CGGCCAGCAGGTTGGAGGTGTTGCCGAGGATTCGGTCGTTGTTGATCATGATCGGCGCCGAGAGCGCATCGCGCATCAGCCGCGCCAGGCTCGACGGGCTGTCGTTGCGATAGCCCTGGATGCCGCAGATCAGGAAGGCCTGGGAGACGATCTCGCCGACAATCTGCGAGGCCGTGACCTTGACGCTGTTCATCGCGACGACGAAGCCCATCGACGAGAGCTCGTCGACATCGTCGCGAGCCCTCTCGTAGCGGTCGAGGCCGGCGACGACGAGCGCCTTGAACTGCTGCAGCCGCGCCAGAAGCTCGGCGAGACGCAGCGCGCTCGGCGGTGTCGAGCCGGGCCGCTTGCGCGCCTCGTTGCGCACGAAACCCTCGGCCCGGGCCACCGCCTCGGCCGCGATTCCGTACCAGACCGCCGCCCAGAGCAGATGGGCATGGGCCAGCATCGACTGCGCCGCGATCTCGGCGAAGGGCGTCGGAATGATCTGGGCGGCCGGCGCACGGCCGGCGAAGGTGAAGTTGTCGGAGCAGGTGCCGCGCATGCCCATCGTGTCCCAGACCGCGCTGCGCTCGAGCCGGTACTGGTCCTTGGTCAGGACGGACATGACCTGGTCGGAGGGCGGCGCCTCGGGCGTGCGCCGCGAGGTGATCAGGATCGCGTCCGCCTGGGCACCATAGGAGATGAGGCAACCCTCCTTCTCCAGCGTGAAATCGTCGCCCTCGCGCACCACGCCGCAGACGGAGCTGCGCAGATCGCCGCCGACGCCGCCGCCTTCGGTGGTCGCCGAGGCCAGCAGGAGCTGCTCGCGGGCGATCCGTTCCATGAAGGCGGCATGCCAGGGATCATCGCCGCAATGCACCACGAGGCTCGACGCCTTGATCTGGTGCATCGCGTAGATCATGCCCGTCGAGGAGCAGCCCTGCGCCAGCGCCGCGCAGATTTCGGCGATGGTGGACAGGCTCGCCTGCTCGCCGCCCTGCGCCGCCGGGACCATGATCCCGAGCAGGCGCTCGCGCCGGAGCGCATCGAACGCCTCCTGCGGGAAGCGCGCCTTCGCATCGACGTCGGCCGCGTGCTCGGCCGCGATCTTCGCGATCTTGCGGGCCTTGGCGACCATCGCCTTTTCGGCGACCGCCCGCCCGGCGAGATCGACCAGCACGGGACGCTGCCCGCCGGTCGCCTCGGTCTCGGCCGGCTGGACGGATTCGGCGCGGCGGGCGAGCGTCGGCATCAGACGTTCTCGCTCTGGATGCTGAGGACCGCGCTTTCGATCGCCGCGATCGAGGCGAAGTTGCGCCGGTTCATCATCTTGTCGGGGAACTCGACGTCGAAGGCCTCTTCCAGCGCCATCATGAGCTCGACGGTGCCGAAGGAGGTGAGGCCGGCATTGTGCAGATCGGCATCGTCGGCCAGCGTTGCGACATCGACCGGCAAGCGGCCTGTGGTCTTCAGGATGTCCCGGATCTTGGTCTTCATCGTGTGGTCCTGCCCGTCTCGTATCGCTGGCGATGCCCGTCGCTGCTGCGCCATCGGAGTCCGGCCACGAAACGCAGCGTGCTGCGCTCGCCGTAGCGGCACCGATGCAAGCGGCGGCGAGGCCTCGCTCGGTTGAATTGACGCCTTGTTTTTCTGTGACTTGGACGTAGCGCGTAAAATTTAATGCAGCCTTGCGCTCGTCTCAGAAAAGCAGATCGACTGCCGCTGGGAGAGAGGGTTTTGACATGTGGTAAACGGCGGATTGACCGAATACTCGAATGTATTCGCATCTCGTCGTTTACGATAACTTCGAATTTTACCCATCTCCGCGACGCGGAACGATCAATCGACTCGCACTCCCTGATATATGCGCAGGTGCCTTACAGCGGGCGGAGCGAGAGACGACTGATGGCGACATTCGGATCGCGGCTTGCGGAACATGATGGCGTGGGGCCGGGCTTCGACGCCGTCCGGATCGCGCTCGCCCTTTCCGTGCTGTTCACCCACACCAGCCTGTTGCGGCCCGCGGCTCCCGAGGCGGCGCTCGCGCCGGTCCTCCCCTTCGTGCCTCTCCAGCAATGGGCGTTCGATTTCGCTCCGTTGCCGCTTTTCTTCGCACTCAGCGGCTTCCTGGTCGCCGGCAGCGCTGAACGCCTTTCGCTAGGCCAGTTCATGATCAATCGCGGGCTTCGCATCCTGCCCGCCCTCTCCGTCGAGATCGTGTTGTCCGCGCTGGTGCTCGGACCGCTGCTGACGGTCTATGGCCTGTGGCAATACTTCACCGATCCGCTATTCGCGCGCTATTTCCTCAACATCATCGGCAACATTCATTACGAGTTGCCGGGAGTCTTCCTCGCCAATCCGAACCCCGGCATCGTCAACGGATCGCTCTGGACCGTTCCCCACGAGATCACGTGCTATGCGCTGCTGATGCTCTGCATCGTGACGGGGCTCTACCGGAGCCGCGCCCTCATGCTGCTGCTGACATTAGGCCTGTTCGGCGTGTCGATGGCCATCTTTCTCTGCGGCAAGCTCGGGATCGCGCTGCCTTATCACGACAAGCTGACCTATCTTTTCGTGACGCGCGGCGCGGCCAGGCTCGTACCGCTCTTCCTGCTGGGCATCGTCTTCTACCAGTATCGCGACCGCATCCCCTATCGGTTCGCCTACGCGCTCTCCGGAGCGGTCCTCTATGTCGTGATGGTCGCGTTCGGGTCTCCCGACTGGGTCGCCAATCCGATCTTCTCTTTCGTGACCGCTCCGATCTTCGCCTATGTCGTCAACTATGCCGGCCTGTCGGAGAAGCTGGTCTTCAAGCCGCTGTCGCGTGGCGACTATTCCTATGGCATCTATCTCTACGGCTTTCCGCTGCAGCAGGCCATGATCCAGACCATGCCCTGGATCGACGACCGCGCCGCGTTCTTCGCGCTGTCGATCGCGGCCGCCAGCACGATGGCGATCTTCTCCTGGCATGTGATCGAGAAGCCGGTGCTGCGCCTGCGCCGCAAGTTCTCGCTGACCGCACGGATCCATGCCGGCTCCGAGGTCGAGGCCGGCAAGCTGGGCGCCCGCCCCGCTCAGCCCGCCGCCGCGGCGGAATAGGTGGGCACGGCGCCCGCCTCTGCCGGAACGGCGGGTTCGGGCCGAGCATCGGCATCGCTCGTCCCGGTCATGAACCATAGCAGCGCGGCCGTCTTGATCGAGTAGACCGAGTCGCTGACCAGCATGAGCAGGCAGATATAGGTCGCGACGCAGACCTTGAAGCGCCAGGCGCGGGGCGAATTCTCGGGCGCGAAGATGAACAGGCTCCAGAAGCCGATCACGCCGACAAGCCCGATCTGGTTCAGCGAATAGGCATAGCCCGAATCCGACAGGAAGGGCTTCTCCGCCGAGAGGCCCCACACCGCTTCCGGCGAGAGCGAGGTGACGAGCTTCGCGGTCCAGAGCAGGCGCCCGGCGAAATTGTTCTGCCAGTTCACCTCGGCGCTCGTGAAGCCGTAGACCGCGAGGCCGATCAGCACGACGAAGGGCGCGGCGAGCCAGAGGAAGCGCGGCGTCAGCGGCGCCACGGCATAGGCGAGGGTCGCGACGATGCAGACATTGGCCCCAAAGCGCGAGTCGCTGAGGATGATCGCCGCGATGCCTGTCGCCATCGTCAGCCAGCGCTTCCGCATGCCTTTTCGGTTCAGCGTCCAGATGTAGAGGATCGCGCCGAAATTGCCCGTCGAGATCGGTTCGAGAAAGACCGACGAGGCCCGGTGCGGCCCGAGGAACGGCAGGAGGGTGCGAGCGTCCGGCCGCAGGCCGCTGGCGAAGAGAGCGCCGGTCTGCCCGCTGACCTCGCTCGGCGCCACGGTGCCGCGCGCGACATAGTATTTGATGATGTTGAAATAGGTCACGTAGACGTCGAGCGCCAGGAACTCGAACAGGCCGAAGGCGACGACGATCAGCCCGCTGATCAGGGCGGCGCGGTCGGCGATGCGCAGGTCGTTGCAGCTTCGGCCCAGCAGGTAGAAGGCGATCGGGATCAGGAAATCGCGCACCGCCTTGGGGTCGATCAGCGGACGCATCGCCATCAGCAGCGCCGCATACGACAGGAAGACCGCCAGCAGCAGGTAGGGCGCGACACTGCGGCCGAGGCCGAGAGCCAGCGCGGCGGCGACGAGCACCACCTCGCAGCCCATCACCATGACGTCGTTGACGCCCATGACGTTGGTGTTGAGGAAGCACAGCGCGAGGTTGAACGTCAGCGCCCCGATCAGGAGCGCGAGCGGCAGTGCCGGAACGGGGCGCGTCGCGTCCGTCGCCCCGGCGCTGTCCCGCTCCGCCGTCAAGCGGCCGCCTGCGCCGGGCGCCGCAGCCAGCGGGCGGCGAAACTCCGCGCGAGACCGGCGGACGGCTCCGGGACGACGAGGGCCAGAACGTGGCCCCCGGTCGGGTCGACGGCCGCCGCCTGGTCGACGAGGCTGCGCGCCGTCTCGCCGACGAGCGAGGTCGCGAGCACGATCGCATCCGGCAGCGCGCTCGCCCCGCGGGTCCCCGGCGAGGGGCGCCGCATGATGATGAAGTTGCGGGGGCGTCCCGGCCGCGTGGGCGTCGTGGCGACGGGCTCGATCCGCCGGATGCTCATGTCCTTGTTGCCCGAGCCGTCCTGGCAGAGGAGCACGCTCTCGCCGAGGGAAGCGAGACTGGCGGCGAGATGCTCGGCGAGCGCCACCTGCGTCGCCTCGTCGAGCGCCCCCGCGATCATGACCGAGGCCGGAAGATGCGGACCCAGCGTCTTCTGGAGCAGCCGCGCCACGGGCGCGAGCGCGGCCTCGCGCGAAGCCGGATCGGCAGGCAGCGATACGACGGTCGCGATTCCGAGCGCCTCGCCGGCCGCCTCCGGCGTCAGCGCCTTCGGCGCTTGCGGCGCTTTGGCCAGTCGGGAACGCGGCAGCGGCAGCGGCAACGAGACCGGCAGATAGTCGAGCAGATAGGCGAGGCCGAGCCCGGCGCAGGAGCCGAAGAGCAGCGCGGCGGCGAGCACCAGCATGGCCGGCGGCTTGGTCGCGACCGCGGGCGGCACCGCTTCCGAGAGCAGGCGCGAATTGTTGGTCTCGATCTTCTTCTGCTGCTCGAGCTCCTTCGCGCGCTGCAGCGAGGCCGTATAGACCACACGCACCGCCTCGGCCTCGCTCTCGAGCTGGCGCAGGCGGATCTGGGCGGCGCCGCTCACCTCCTGCGAGCGCGTCAGCTCCTGCGCCCGCTTCTGGAGATTGGCGAGGTTGGCCTCGGCCTGGCGATAGGACTCCTGCACCGAGTTGCGGATGCGCGCCAGCTCCGCCGCGAGCAGCCGGCGCGTCTCCGCCAGCTCCGCCCGCAATTCGATCAGGCGCGGATGCTGGGGTGCCAGCGTCTGGCCGAGGCTCGCCGCCTCGCGCGCGCTCTGCGCGTATTGCGCGCGCAGCGAGGTCATGGCGGTCGAGGTCAGCGAATCCGGCAGCGAGTCTGACAATGGATTGCCGTTGCCGAAGCGCGCGAGCTGGTCGCGCCGCGCCTGCTGGCGGGCGACTTCCGCCGTGACGAGGCTGATCTGGCCGTAGAGGTCGCGCAGCTGCTGCGTGACGATCAGACCGCCTTCGCCGGCGCTGACGAGCCCGTTCTGCGTGCGGAAGTCCTGAACGGCCCGCTCGGCCGCGTCGAGTTGCGTCCTGAGCCCCGAGATCTGGCCGATCAGCGAGGCGTTGGCACGTTCGACCGCGGCGCGGCGTCCGTCATTGCCCTGCCGGAAATAGGCCTGCGCCAGCGCGTTGGCGATGTCGGCTGCCTTCTGCGCCTCCGGGTGGGAGACGATGATGCGGAACACGAGCGAGTTGTCGACGCGCTGGATCACGATGGCGCGCCGCAGCGCATCCATCGTCTGGGCCAGCCGCTGCTCCGGCGTCGGCTGCAGCAGCCGGCCGAAATGGCGCGCCAGAAAGCCGGCCGAGCGGTTGAAGGCCGGGTCGTTCTCGAGGTCGAGATCCTCGATCACCTGCCGCAACACGCCGGAGGAGACCATCACCAGCGCCTGGCTGTCGACATTGGCGAAGTCGATGGACGCGGAGGTGTCCGTGCGCACGATGTCGCGGCCGACGACCTGCAGCGCCTGCGGGTCGACGAGCAATTCGGCCGTCGCCCGATAGACCGGGGTCTGCACGGCGAGATAGGCGAGCGCGAGGATCAGGCAGAGGCCGGCGCTGGCCATGACCAGCAGGCGGCGTCGGCGGAGGAGTTGCAGCAGCTCCGACAGGCTGAAGGGCGCGGCGGCGCGGCCCGGCGCTTTCGCGTCGTCTTTTCCGCCTGCCTCCAACGCAGATAGCACCGCATGCCTCCTCGACCCGGCCCTTCGCCGGCACGTCCGCGAGGGAACGCGCGTCGACCGGCTCGGCTGGAATTCCGGCACGCATGCTGGTCCAGCGTGATTAATATTTCGATAACGACATGACTAGAATTCGATTCATCGATTCCAATAAGTAGATCGACGAAAATTAACTAAAAATTCGAGTTGCCCTCGCTGGAAAGTTCCGAACAGCGATCTGCGATGATAATTCAATATTTCTGAAAATTCACGCAATCGGACCGACATCATCACGGGATCTCCGCGATATCGTCAATCCCGGTCACGCGGCGTTTACGACGAGACGAAGACTCCGGCTGGTGTGAACACTTGTTTAGCTCGCGCGGCGGTACTTCCCCGCCAGACGAGAACACCCGGCGCGCAAGCGCCATGACGAGGATGGGCCGGACCGCATGCGTATCCTGATGGCCTGCGCCGCCTTTCCGCCCTTCATCGACGGCGGCGGGCCGATCTCGGCCATGATCGTCGCGAAGCTCCTGCGCGCCTCGGGCCATGACCTGACCGTGGTGAACGTCGCCGGCGAGGACAGGCACGAGGTCTATGACGGCGTGCCGGTCCACCGCCTGCGCTCGCTCAATATCGACTGGAACTACCGCCTGCCGCGACCGGGCTGGAAGAAGCTGATCTGGCACGCACTGGAGAACTTCAATCCGCGCGCCTTCTGGGTCATGCGCCGCGAGATCCGGCGGCTGCGCCCCGATATCGTGCTGACCGACTCCATCGAGAACATCAATGTCGCGACCTGGGCGGCCGCGAAGAGCTGCGGCGTGCCCGTGGCGCATATCCTGCGCAGCACCTTCCTGCTCTGCTGGAAGGGCAGCATGTGGCGCGACGAACGCAATTGCGGCCGCGCCTGCGCCTCCTGCCAGGCGACCTCCTATGGAAAGAAGCTCAGCTCGCATCTCGTCGACGCGGTGATCGGCGAGACGGACTTCATCATCGGCCGCCATCTGGAGCACGGCTATTTCCCCGACGCGACCACGCATCGCATTCCGGGTGCGATCGCCCCCGTGGCCGGAGCGAAGCCGCGCGCCGTGCCGGAGCCTGAACGCCCCCTGCGCCTCGGCTTCGTCGGCGTCCACGACGCGGTCAAGGGGCTCGACACGCTGGCTGCCGCGGCTCATCGGCTGAAGGGCGAGCCGGTCGAATTCCTCATCGCGGGCACGGGCCAGAGCGACTACGCCAGGGCGCTGCCGGAACGCTTTCCGCCCGAGAACACGCGCTTCCTCGGCTGGACCAAGCCGGACGACTTCCTGCCGCAGATCGATGTCCTCGTCGCGCCGTCGCTCTTCCGCGAACCCTTCGGACGCGTGGTGATCGAGGCCTTCGCCCATGGCGTCCCGGTCATCGGCGCGCGGTCCGGCGGCATCCCGGAAACGATCGAGCCGGGCGTGAGCGGCGCCCTGTTCGAGCCTGGCGACGACGCGGCGCTGGCGCAGGAGATCCTGGCCATGGTGCGGGATCGCGCCATGGTGGCGAAGCTCTCGGCCGGCGCGCTGGAGGCGGCGGGCCGTTACGCTCCGGCCCGGATCGCGGCCGCCTTCGAGGCCGTCTTCGCCGGCCTCGTCCACAAGCCGATGCAGGCCCCCCTCCTGCAGGCGGAGGAGGCTCGTCCGTGAACGCGCTGCTGGGCTTGTCGCGGCGGGTCGAGGCCCGGCGCTTCGTCTCCGCCTTTTCCTCGCGCTTCAGCAGCACGCTGCTGAGCTTCCTGGTGCTGCTGACGGCGAGCCATTTCCTGCCGACGCAGGAATACGGCCTCTATGTCTTCCTGTTCTCGATCGGCAGCGCGCTCGGGCTCATCGCCGTGCTCGGACAGCAGATTCTGGTGGTGAAGCACTATCAGCGCGCGGAAGCGGCCGGGCACCCGTTCAATCAGGCTCTCATCGGCGTCAACACGCGCTGGCTCGCGCTGGGTGGCTTCTCGCTGCTGGCAGTGGCCCTGCCCCTGCTGATCTTCGCCGGGCATCTGCCCCCGACCTACCACTATCTCTGGCTGGCCTTCGTCTTCGCCGCCATCTTCGCGCTCAGCGAATATCTGCAGAACTATTTCCGCATCCACGGCCGCATCAACATGTCCCTCGTGCCTCGCGAGATCGTCTGGCGCGGCGCATCCATCCTGTGCATCGCCGCCGCGGGCCTTGCCGGCCTGCTCGCCGGCGGGGCCGGCGCGATGGCGATCGTGACCGGCCTGCTAGCCGCGACGACATTCTATCAGGCCACGGCGTTCGTCCGCGGCGAAGGCGTCGGCTGGCTCACCGCGAAGGACGCGGTGCCCCCGGAGACGCGCGGGGCCTGGCGCAACGAGAGCGGCTACTTCATCGCCAACAACGTGCTGAACTCGGCCTCCGCCTATCTGGAGACGATCCTGATCGGCGCGCTGCTCGGTCTCGACAAGGCGGGCTTCTATTTCGTCGCCCTGCGCATCGCCATGCTGTTGACGCTGCCGGTCGCGGCGATCGACACCGTCGGCATCCCGATGATCGCGGCCCGCTTCCAGAAAGCCGATACGCCGGGCGCCCAGCAGCTGATCGGGCGGCTGTCCTTCGCGAGCTTCTGCATCTCCCTGCTCGGCGCATTGGCGCTCGCGGTGGTCGCGCCCTTCATCCTGCACCTGTTCAACCCCGAATTCGTCCAGCATGCCGATGTGCTGACGGCACTCTGCGTGCTCGCCGTGTCCCAGGCCTTCTTCGGGCCGGGCTCATGGCTGCTGATGATCGGCGGCGGCGAGCGCTTCTTCCTGATCGCGCGGGCGATCCTGTTCGTCCTCTATCTCGGCCTGCTCTACGGCCTCGCGCTCATCGGCGGGCTGATGGGCATCGCCATCGCCGGACTGCTCTTCAGCACGGCCTCGAACCTCGCGGCCTGGCACTGGATCAAGCGCAAATGGCACATCGACAACATGGCGACGGCCTTCTTCCGGCCCTTCCTTTTCGGCGGGGTCCGCGAGGAGAAGGCGGCGCCCCCGACGGCCGGTCGCACGGCGGAAGGAACGACACCATGAAGCCCGCCACGGCCCGCATCCTGGACCTGAACCACGAGACGCCAGCCGCGCTGCCGCCGGCACCGGCCATGGCCGCCGCCCAACTCTCGCCTTTCGGCACGCCGGTGGTGTTCGGCACGAGCATGGGGCTGCTCTATCCGGGTCGCGCCCCGGTCGCCGTGCTGATGCTCGGCGCCGTCGGCTATGAAGAGCTGTGCCTGCGCGCGACCTGGCGCAGCCTGGCCGAATCGCTCTCGGCAGCGGGCGTTGCGTGCCTGCGCTTCGACTACCCCGGACAGGGCGACGCTCTCGAAGCCGCCGACCCGCAGGGGCTGGCCGACTGGTTCGAAACGATCCGGGCCGCGGCCGATCTGCTGCGGCGCGCCAGCGGATGCTCGGAGCTCGTGCTGCTCGGGCATGGGCTCGGCGGAACGCTCGCCCTGCAGTTCGCGGAGGGCCTCGCGCCCGTGGCGGCGACCGTGCTGATGGCGCCGGTCGGCAACGGCAAGCGCTACCTGCGCGAGCTCTCGGCGTGGTCGCGCATGGTTTCCGACAGGATCGGCATCGGCACCGATCCCGACGACGACACGCGCTGCGCCGTCGCCGGCCTGCGCATCGCACCCGGACGTCTGCCGGCCATCGCCGGTCTCGGACTGTCAGCGATCGAGCGGGCTCCGTCCGGGCCCGTCCTGCTGCTGGGCCGCGCCGGCCATGGCGGCGACGCGGCAATGGCCGAGAAACTCACCGGCCTCGGCGCTTCGCTGACGTGCCGCGACTACGAGGGCTACGAAACGCTGACGACCGATCCGACCGCCGCGCGTCCGCCGGAGCAGACCGTCGCATCCGTCGTGGATTGGATCGTCGAACAGGCGCGGCCCCTGGACGGCACCCGGACCGAGGTCGGGCGCCTGCCGCCGGGCGAACTCGCCGACGGCCTGCGCGGCGAGCAGTTCATCGAGCGCCCGATCCGCTTCGGCAAGGACGGGCGCCTCTTCGGCGTCCTCTGCGAGCCGCTCGGACAGGCCGCCCGCGAGCCGATCATCTTCGTCAACGCCGGGCGCGACTATCATATCGGCTGGGCGCGGGCGACCGTGACGCAGGCGCGGGCCTTCGCGGCGCGCGGGATCGCCTCGCTGCGTTTCGACGCCGCCAGCATCGGCGACAGCCCGGCAGCGCCGGACGGGCCCGAGGAGATTCTCTATTCCGACGATCAGGTCGGCGATGTCCGGCTCGCCCTCGACGCCCTCGAAGCGAGAGGCTTTCGCGATCCGGTCCTGATCGGGCGCTGCAGCGGCGCCTATGCCGCGTTCAACGCCGCCGTGCTCGACTCCCGCGTCCGGCGCCTCGTCATGGTCAACAACGAGCGCTTCGTCTGGGACCCCGACGAGAGCGTCGAGGACGCGATCCGCTATGCCCACCGCAGCGTCGGCGATTTCGGCGCCACCCTGAAGCGCAAGGGCGGCCTGCGCCGCCTCCTGACGGGCCAGCTCCGCGTCGGCCCAGCCGCCCGCTACCTGCTGTTTCGCTGGCTAAAGACCATGTCGATCTCGCTCGCTCCCGTGCTCGGCCCGCTGACCAAGCATGGCCGGCTGCGGCGCGAATGCCATCGCCGTTTCGCCGTGCTCGCGAAGCGCGGTGTCGAGGTCAGCCTGGTCTATGCCGAGGGCGATGTCGGCATGGCGGAGTTCAAGACCTATTTCGGCGAGGCGGGCGGGCGCCTGGCGGCCTATCCGAACACCTCGCTGACGATGATTCCGGACGCCGACCACAACTTCACCCATCTCGCTGCGGCCCGCCGGCTGCTCGACACGCTGCTGCGGATCGTCACGCCATGAGGGCCGCCGCGCTCGCGCTCGCCGTCTCGGCGCTGCTCGCCATGCCGGCGAGCGCCGAACTCTGCCTGCGCGGCGTCAACCTGTCGGGCGCCGAGTTCGGCGACGTGCCCGGCCAGCTGAACAAGGACTATACCTATCCGAGCGAGGCGGCATTCCAGAGGCTCGCCTCTCTCGGCATGAGCGCCATCCGCCTGCCCTTCCGCTGGGAGCGCCTCCAGCCCGAGCTCAACGGGCCGCTCGACATCATGGAACTCGCCCGCCTCGGTCAGGCCGCCACGCAGGCCGAGGCGGCCGGGCTCGTCACCATCCTCGACCTGCACAACTTCGCTTATTACGGCAAGCGGCAGCTCGGCTCGAAAGACCTGCCCGCCTCCGCGCTCGGCGACGTCTGGGGCCGGCTCGCGAGCCATTTTCGCGGCCGGCCCAAGGTCGTCTTCTCGATCATGAACGAGCCCTACGACGTCCACAGCGCGGCATGGACCGAGATCCAGAACACCGCCATCGCGGCGATCCGCAAGGCGGGCGCAGGCCAGCTGATCCTCGTCACCGGCACCGCCTATGGCGGGGCGCATAGCTGGACCTCCGACCTGCCGGTCGGCAACAACGGCCGCGACCTGCTCGGCGTGAAGGACCCGCTCGATCGATACGCCTATGACTTCCACCAGTATCTCGACGCGGACTTCTCCGGCCGCGCGCCGGAATGCACGGGCGCCGAGCGGGCCCTCAAGGCGATCGACGACGTCACCGCCTGGCTGAAGCAGCATGACCGGCGCGGCTTCCTCGGGGAGTTCGCGGCCTCCGCCCGGCCCGAATGCCTGCGCGCGCTCGGGCAGATGGCGGCGCGCGTCGACGCCAACCCCAGGCAATGGCTCGGCTGGGCCTATTGGGGAGCCGGCGCCTGGTGGCCGCAGGACTACCTCTTCAACATCGAGCCGACCTCGGCCGGCGAGCGCCCGCAGATGAAGGTGCTGCTCGAGCGGCTCGAGGCGGGGAAGCGGCCGGCCGCGTCCTGCGGACGCGAGGCGAAGCCGTGAACGCCCTCCCCGCGCATCGGCCCCTCCCCGCTCTGGCGGCCGGAACGCGCATCGTCCATGTCGTGCGCCAGTTCCTGCCCAATCGCGGCGGGCTGGAGGATGTCGTCGCCAATCTCTGCCGCGCACAGCTCGCGCTGGGCCTGAACCCGTCCGTGGTGACGCTCGACCGGCTGTTCTCGCAGCCCGGCCTGGCGCTGCCGTCCCGCGAGGTAATCGACGGCATTCCCGTCACGCGCATTCCGTTCCGGGGTTCGACGCGCTATCCGCTGGCGCCGTCGGTCTTCGCTCATCTGGGCGCAGCGGATCTCGTCCATGTCCATGCCATCGACTTCTTCTTCGATGCGCTGGCCTTCGGCTGGCCGCTGCATCGCAAGCCGCTGGTCGCGACCACCCATGGCGGCTTCTTCCACACGGCCGACCACGCCGGGCTGAAGCGGCTCTGGTTCAACGGCCCGACTCGGCTGTCGGCGCGCATCTATCGCGGCATCGCCGGCTGCAGCGCCAACGACGTGCGGCTGTTCGAGAGCATCGCGCCGGGCCGGGTCACCCTGATCGAGAACGGGGTCGATCTCGACAAGTTCGCCGGCGCTTCCAGCCCGCAGCCGGCGCGGCGCCTCGTCAGCATCGGCCGCTTCTCCAAGAACAAGCGCCCCGACAGGCTGATCGCCACCATGGCGGAGCTCGCACGCCGCGAGGCCGGCTGGCATCTCGACATGATCGGCGTCGCCTCGGACTGGTCGCGGGACGCCTTGCGCGCGGCCATCGCGGCGGCCGGCATGGAGCGGCATGTCACGCTGCATTTTGGCCTCGGCGACGCCGAAGCCAGGCAGGTGATGGGCCGGGCCTCGCTCTTCGTGTCGGCCTCGGAATTCGAGGGCTTCGGGCTCGCGCTCATCGAGGCGATGAGCGCCGGCCTGCTGCCCGTGGTCCAACCGAACGCGGCCTTCGCCGCGCTGGCAGCGAAGTTCCCCGTCATCCGGACGGTCGACTTCGCCGATCCGGAGACGGCGGCGGCGGCCCTCGAGCGGGCCTACGCCGATCTCGCCGCCTCCCCCGACACGATGCGCCCGCGCCTCTCCGATCTCGCCCCGTATTCGTGGGACGAGGTGGCGCGCCGCTACCTCGACCTCTACGCGGCGGCACTCGGGAAAACCTCCCGGCCCGCCTGAAAGGCGCGGCCGATCGGCGACGGCGCCTCGCTCAGCTCGGCTGCGCGAGGGTCTCGCGAACCTCGAGGCCGGCCAGGTAGTCCTTAACCTCCTGCACCGGGATGACGTCCGCGTATTTGCAGTTGAGGTCGAAGAGATTGATCGCGTGGCTCGCCTGGAAGCGATCGAAGGCGCATTCCTCCGGGATCACGACCTTGAAGTTGTAGGAATAGGCGTCGACGGCCGTCGCGCGCAGGCAGCCCGAGGTGGTGCAGCCCACCAGGATCAGCGTGTCGACGTCGAAGAAGTTCAGATGGCTCATGAAGATCGTGCCGAAGAAGCACGAGGGCTTGCGCTTGCCGATGCGGATATCCTGCGGACGCGGCGCCAGGGGCTCGACCGTCTGGGTCGCATGCGTGCCCTCGATCACCGTCTTCTCGGTGCCGCGATGGTTCTTGCCGACCTGCACGCCGCTGTCGATCATGTCCGCCCTGCGGGCGCTCTCAGTGTAGAAGACCGGGATGTTGCGGTCGCGCGCCAGCTCCAGGATCGGCACCATGTGCTCGACCGCCTTCCAGGCCTCTTCGCCGCAATGGGTGCGATAGGTCTTGAGGCCTTCGAGGATGTCCTGCGGCGTATCGCCGGTGAAGTTGTACTGGACATCGATGATGAACAGCGCCGGCCGCTTGCCGAAGCCGCCGCGCTTGCCATAGCCGGCCGCCGCCAGCACCTGCTGGTCGCGCTCGGTCAGGAAATCGTCCCAGATGCGCTTGGGCGTGCTCATGTCTCTCTCCAGTTCGTCAGATCAGCGGCGGGCGACGAAGCGGCCGGACGGCGCCGCATCGGCCTCGGGAATCAGTCGGCCGCCGGCGGCGATCGGCCGGCCGCGCAGATAGGTCGCGACGGGCCAGCCGCGCAGCACCCGGCCCTCATAGGGAGTGTAGTCGGAATAGGAGGCGAGCTCGTCCGCCCTCACCTCGCGCGGCGTCTCGCGGTCCACCACGATCAGGTCGGCATCGAGCCCGACCGCGATCCGCCCCTTGCTCGTCAGGCCGTAGAGGTCGGCGGCATTGGCCGAGAGCACGGCGGCGAGCGTCTCGATCGCGATCCCGCGCTTGTGCCAGCCCTCCTCGATCATCACCGGCAGGAGGGTGGCGATGCCGGGGAAGCCCGCCGACGCGCTCCACAGATCCTCGCCCTTGGTCGCGACCTTGCGCGGCACATGGTCGGATCCGACGGTGGTGACGACACCGTCGCGGATGCCCTGCCACAGGGCCTCGACATCGGCCTGCCCGCGCAAAGGCGGGTTTACCTTGCCGGCGATGCCGTCGAGATCGCGGGTCAGCGCGAGATAATGGGCGCAGGTCTCGACGTTGAACTCCGCCGGGCGGCGGGCCTTCAGCCAGCGCGCGATCTCCATGCCTTCCTGCGAGGACAGATGGACGATGTTGACGCGCGCGCCGGCCTGCTCGCCGAAATAGCCGACGCGGAAGACGTTCTCGGCTTCGAGGAAGCCCGGGCTCTGCTCGTCCCAGGCGGCGAGGTCCTGGCGGCCCGCGGCCTTCAGCGCCGGACGGAAGGCCGGGATGACCTCGACATTCTCGCAATGCGCGCCGACGACGGCGCCGGGAATGCCGGCTGCCTCCCGCAACGTCCGGTACAGCAGCCCGTCGTCGATCTCGGTGAAGCCCTTCGCGGCGCCGGCGGCGCCCTTGTACATCAGATACATCTTGATCGAGGGCACGCCGTAGGACGCCGCGACCTCCTTCAGCGTGTCGACATGCAGCTGGCTGGTCAGGCCGAAATGCAGCGTGAAGTCGATCAGGCTGTCGGCCTCGCCCGCCGCGATCCAGGGGCCGGTCGACTGCCGCAGGTCGTTGCTGCGGTGGAAGGTGATCAGGGTCGTCACGCCGCCCAGCGCAGCCGAACGGGACTCGGTGCGGAAATCGTTCTCCTTGTCGCCGAAGCCGATATGCGTGTGCGGGTCGATCACCCCCGGCATGATCCATTGGCCGCCGCAATCGACGACCTCGCGCGCCTGCGCCGCGACGCCGGGAGCGAGGATCGCGGCGATCCTGCCGTCCTGCACCGCCACCGAGCCCGGCCTCACCCCCTCGCCGGGGAAGACGATCTCGCCATTCGTCAGCAGAAGATCGAAGGTCATGCCGATAGCTCCGGGACTGGCACCGCCTGCGCGGCGGACAGGAAATGGTTCAGCACCGCGGGCTGGATGCCCCCGGACAGAAGAATGCGTTTCTCGCTCGCGGTGAGGTCGTCGAACCAGGCATCGAAGCGGACTTCCCCCTGCGGGCCGGCCGCGACGACGCGCACCGGAGCATCGCCCGCCAGCGCTTCGCGCACCCTCGAGAAGGCGAAGCGCTCATGGCCGGTGAGGCCGAGCCCACGCCAGCTTTCGCCCGGCGCGAAGCGCAGCGGCATCACGCCCATGCCGATCAGGTTGGAGCGGTGGATGCGCTCGAAACTGCCGGCGATCACCGCCCTCACGCCCAGAAGCGCGCAGCCCTTGGCGGCCCAGTCGCGGCTCGATCCCGTGCCGTATTCCTGGCCGGCCAGGATGATCGCGCCGATGCCGGCCCGCCGGTAGGCCATCGCGGCATCGTAGATCCAGGCCTGCTCGCCGGATGTGAAATCGATCGTCACCCCGCCTTCGCGCTCGGGCACGAGCAGGTTCTTGATGCGCAGATTGCAGAAGGTCGCGCGCGCCATGATTTCGTGGTTGCCGCGCCGGCCGACATAGGTGTTGAAGTCCTTCTGCTGGACGCCACGGGCCAGCAGATACTGGCCGGCCGGGCTGTTCAGCGGAATCTCGCCCGAGGGGGAGATGTGGTCGGTGGTCAGCGAATCGCCGAAGAGCCCGAGCACGCGCAGGCCCGCGACGTCGCCGCAGCTCGCCTCGTCGACCTGCACATCCGAGAAGAACGGCGGTTCGAGCATGTAGAGGGAAGCCCGGTTCCAGGCGAAGCAGGTGCCGGCCTGGGCCTCGATCGCATCCCACTGGCGCACGCGACGCGCCGCGCCGCGATAGACCTCGTCATAGAGGTCGGCGCTCGTTGTCTGCGGCAGCAGCGCGGCGATCTCCTCGCTGGCCGGCCAGAGATCGCGCAGATGGACCGGCCGGCCCTCGGCATCCCGCCCGAGCGGATCGCGATCGAGGTCGATGTCGACGGTGCCGGCGAGCGCATAGGCGACGACCAGCGGCGGCGACATGATGTAGTTCGCCCGCACCAGGCGATGGATGCGTCCCTCGAAGTTGCGGTTGCCCGACAGCACTGCCGCCGCGACCGCCCCCCCGCTCTCGACCGCCTCGGCCACCGCCGGGTCGAGCGGCCCGGACTTGCCGCCGCAGGTGGTGCAGCCATAGCCCACGACATGGAAGCCGAGCGCCTCCAGCGCCGGCATCAGCCCGGTCTTCTCCAGATAGCGCGTCACCGTGGGCGAGCCGGGAGCGAGGGAGGTCTTCACATGGGCGGCCGGCCGCAGGCCGCGCGCGACCGCGCTGCGGGCGAGCAGCCCGGCCGCCAGCATCACCGAGGGATTGGAGGTGTTGGTGCAGGAGGTCAGCGCCGCGATGACCACCGCGCCATGACGCAGGCCGTCGGGCGCCACGCCCGCCGCGAAGCCGCCCTCCGCCAGCGGCCTGCCCAGGCGCGCCCGGAAGTCGCCGGCCACGGCATCGAGCGCGATGCGGTCCTGCGGGCGGCTGGGACCCGCCACGGCCGGACGAGCCTCGGAAAGGTCGATCTCGACGATCCGGCTGTACTCCGGCTCGGCGGCGGCGGCATCGCGGAAGAGGCTGTTGGCCCGGGCATAGGCCTCGACCATGGCGGCATGCGCCTTACCGCGCGTTGCGGCGATGAAGGCGATGGCGGCGGCGTCGATCGGGAAGAAGCCACAGGTCGCCCCGTATTCGGGTGCCATATTGGCGATCGAAGCCCGCTCCGGCACCGTGAGGCCGTCGATGCCGGGGCCGAAATATTCGACGAAGGCCCCCGTCACCTTCTCGCGCCGCAGCCTCTGGGTGATCAGCAGCGCCGCATCGGTCGTCGTCGCGCCCGGCGGCAGCGCCCCGATCAGCCGCACGCCGACCACCTCGGGCACGGCCACCACCAGCGGGATGCCCAGCATCGCCGCCTCGGCGTCGATGCCGCCGACGCCCCAGCCGAGCACGCCGATGCCGTTGATCATCGGGGTATGGCTGTCGCCGCCGACGAGGAAATCGGGGAAGCGGATCCGCCGGCTCCCGACGATCCGCTCCATCACGACCGGCGCGATCGCCTCGAGATTGACCTGATGGATGATGCCCGCGCCCGGAGGCACGATCGTCAGGTTCGCGAAGGCGCCTTCCGCCCATTTCAGGAATTCATAGCGCTCGGAATTGCGCTGGATCTCGCGTTCCAGATTGCGTTCGAGCGCATCGCGCTGCCCGGCATGGTCGACCTGGAGCGAGTGGTCCACGACGAGGTCGACCGGAACCAGCGGGTTCACCAGCGCGGGGTCGCCGCCCTTGGCGGCCACGGCGTCGCGCAGCGCCGCCAGATCGAGCAGCGCCGGCGCGCCGCTCGAATCCGGCAGGATCACCCGTTCGAAGACGAGGGGCAGACCATGGCCCGCATGCTCCCGGAAACGGACGGCCGCCTGCACGTCGGCAGCGCTGACCGCGTCCCCGGCATCGAGCAGGTGATGGCGCTGCAGGTTCTCGACCAGCACCCGGATGGCGAAAGGCAGGCTCGCGGCGTCGCGTCCATGCGACCGGGCAGCGTGAGCGATGCTGCAGGCTTCGCTGCCGTCCGGCAGCGTGAGCCAGGATCGATCGGGCATGGCGGACTCGTTCGGCGTCAAGATGAGGCACCCAACTCCAGAGGCGCCATTAATGTCAACATATTTTAAGAACGCCGGCTCCGCTGCGCCGCAGACTCGCCACCATGGCCTTCGAATAGGGGATATTGAGCCATTCACCAGAAACGATCTCAGTATCGAGCAAAAACTGTTGACATATTTTGAGGTCACAGGCTTGTCTCCATGCGGTGGAGATGACCGTGCCCGCAAGCAGCGCCCTGAACGACCGCAGCGAAACCGAACCCGTCGCCTCGCCGGCCCGCGCCGAGACGCTGGGCGAACAGGTCTTCGCCCGGCTGCTCGACATGATCCTGAATTGCGAGATCGCGCCCGGCGCGGTGCTGAACGAGCAGGCTCTTGCGACGCGCCTGAACGTCAGCCGCGGCCCGGTGCGCGAGGCCGTCCGTCGTCTCCAGGGCATCCAGCTCGTCACGCGCGAAGCCCAGATGAGGGCGCGCGTCATCAGCCTGGACGCCGGTGCGATCGTCGATCTGTTCCATATGCGCGAGGCGCTCGAGGGCTATGCCTGCCGCCTCGCGGCGGAGCGCATCACCGAGGCGGAGCTGAGCTCGATCGAGCAGCAGCTCGAGGCGACGCGCCGGGCGTCCCTCGATCCCGCCGCGCGCCCCGCCGGCACCGCCTTCGATTTCCACACGCTGATCGTGCAGGCCAGCGGCAACGCACGCATCATCGACGCGCTCTGCGGCGACCTCTATTTGCTGCTGAAGCTCTACCGGAAATGGTCCGGCACGGTGACCGAGCGCAAATCGGCCGCCTACGACGAACACTGGCAGATCCTGCGGGCGATGCGCGCCCGCGACCCCGACCTCGCGGAATCCCTGATGCGCTCGCATGTCAGGCGCGCCCGCGAGCACATCATCCAGACCATGCCGACTCCGGCGCCGGACACGCCGGCCCTGCGGCCCGTCCCGTAAGCCCAACCGCCAAGGCCAAGAATGACGACCAAAGCCCAGACCTATCGCGCGCTGCTCGACTCCGGCGAGTTCATCGTCTCTCCCGGCGTCTATGACGGCTACAGCGCCAAGCTGGTCGAGACCGCCGGCTTCAAGACGGCCGCGACGTCGGGCGCGGCCATCTCGAACGCGCTTCTCGGGATCGACGACATCGGCGTCATGGGCCTGAGCGAGAACGTCAACCACTGCCGCATGATCGCGCGCTCGGTGAACATCCCCGTCACCGCCGACGCCGACACGGGCTACGGCAACCCGATGAACGTCCACTACACCGTGCAGCAGTTCGAGGAGGCCGGTGTCGCGGGCGTCAACATCGAGGACCAGGTCACGCCCAAGCGCTGCGGCCACATGCCGGGCAAGGAGATCATCCCGGCAGGCGAGATGGTCAAGAAGATCGAGGCCGCCTGCATGGCTCGCCGCGACGATGCCTTCGTGATCGTGGCACGGACCGATGCGCTGGCGATCGAAGGCATCGAGGGCACTCTGGAGCGCGTCCGCGCCTATGCCGCCGCCGGCGCCGACATGATCTTTCCCGATGCCGTGCGCTCGGAAGAACACATCAAGGCGATCGTCGAGGCGGCCGGCGTGCCGGTCACGGTGAACATGGGTTTCGGCATCCGCTCGCGCCCGACGACGCCGCTCATCGCGCTCCCGCGCCTGAAGGAGATCGGCGTGCGCCGCATCTCGCTGCCGCGCATGCTGCCGGGCGCCGCGATCCGCGGCATGTCGGAGGCGCTGCGCCTGATGCGCGAGGTCATGGCGACCGGACAGCCGATCGACCGGCCCGACCTCATCGCCGGCATCGACGAGATCATCGACCTGATGGGCTACGAGCAGACCCGCGAACTCGAGCGGCGGCTGCTGACCGAGCAGGCCATCCACGACAAGTATCACGACGCCGCCCGTGGCGACCGGGATCTCCGGCCAGCCTCGGCCTGAGCACCACCCCGATCCGGGTCCGGCTGGCGTATTCGGCCGCTTAACCGGCCTGACCTACGGCGTGCCTTCGCCGGAGGCCGGGACGAAGCCGAGCTTGGCCAGATCGCCTCCGGCGCCGGACAGGGCCGCCTCGAAGGCCTCGATCGCGCCCGGGGAGCGCGGCTCCGCCGAGACGGCGAAGTCGTAATGCTCCTCGGCCAGCGGCAGGAAGGCCAGGCCCGCGGCCTTGGCCGCGGGAGCGATCGAAACGCCCCAGTCCGCACGGCCCTGCGCGACGGCCGCCACCACCGCGTTATGGGACCGGGGCTGGTTCCAGTAGCCGGCAGGTCGCGCACCTGCGAGCAGCTGGTCGATGATGACGCGCGTGCCCGCGCCCTGATTGCGATTGACCATGAGGCAGCCCGGATCGGCGAGAGCGGCCGCGATGGCGGCCTGCGGCGTCGCGAGCGTCTCGAAACGCGGGTCGCCCGGCCGGTAGACCACGCCCTGCATCCGGCGCCAGCCCGGGATCAGTCGCATCGTCCCGGTGAGGTAGGAACGGTTGTACTCTCCCGTCGCCGTGTCGAGCAGGTGGATCGGCGTGATGTCGCATTCGCCTCGCCGGAGGGCCGCGAGCCCCCCGAGACTCCCCAGCGCGAGCGAGCGGGCCGTCAGGCCGAGATCGGCGAGGCGCGAGATCACCGCGTCGAGGCCGATGCAGTGGCTGCCTACGATCGACAGGTCCGGCACGGCGATGTGGGGCGCGAACAGGGTGACGTCGACCGACGCTTCGGCCGGAAGGCTCTCGCTGAGCGCGTCGATGGAGAGAAAGCCGTCCGCCTGGCTGAAGGCCGTCACCGCTCCCGACCCCTTGCCGATCGGGAATGCGACCTTGCCGGCCGCATCCTCGGCCAGGGCGACCATGACGAACTCGGTCCGCCCGAGATCCGAGGGAATCCGGGCCGGGACGCGGGCCTGCACATGGATGTCGGGCCGCTCGGGAAGACCGGCGAGAATCCGCAGGACCGGCGCCACGATGTCGTGGAAGGTGAACATCGCCGAGGTCGGAAAGCCCGGCAGGATGACCACGGGCTTGCCGTCGCAAACCGCCAGGCACAGGGGCTTGCCGGGCTTGAGCGCCACCCCGTGCGCGACGATGCCCGGTTGTCCCAGTCGCTCGACGATCCGGTAGGTCAGGTCGCCCGCGCCCTTCGACGTGCCGCCCGAGAGGATGACGGCGTCGCAGCCGCGATGGGCCTCCTCGATGGCGGCGGCGAGCCGGTCGGCATCGTCCGGGATCGCGCCGTAGCGGATGGCGACGCAGCCGTTCTCCTCCAGCGCCGCGGCAACGATCGGGCCGTTGGAATCATAGATCGCAGCCGGGCGCAGGGGCTGGCCGGGCGCCACCAGTTCGTCACCCGTCGAGATGACGGCGACCCGGGGCTTGCGCCAGACCGGCGCCACGGCGGCGCCGACCGCCGCGAGCATCCCGATCTCCCGCGAGCCGATCTGGCTGCCGCGCCGCAGGAGCGTCTCGCCACGCGCGATGTCGGACCCCGCGAAGGCGACGTTCTGGCCGGGCGCCACGGCGCGCGTCACCGCCAGGCCGCGCCCGTCCTCGAAGCGCGTGTGCTCGATCATGACGACCGCATCCGCCCCGCGTGGCATCGGCCCCCCCGTCGCGATGGGCGTCGCGGTGCCGGCGGACACCTCCAGTCGGGGTTCGGTGCCGCAGGCTATCGTCTCGGCGTTGAGGGCGAGCCAGGACGGCTGCAGCTCTCCGGCCGTCGACACGTCCTGCGCCCGCACCGCGAACCCGTCGACGACCGACCTGTCGAAAGGCGGCGTGTCGACCGGCGCGGTCACGGTCTCCGCGAGAACCCGGCCGACGAGCGCCTCGAGCGACACCATCTCCTGCCCCAGCGGCTTCAGCACCAGCGCGGAGCGGAAGCGCTCGATGGCCTCCTCGCGCCCGAGCACCTTGAGGAACTGCTCCTGAACGACGCCCGCATTGACGCTCATGATGGTTCGTACATGCCCTTCAGAGGGGTGGCCGCGAAGGCGGCACCGGCCGGCGCGCCTTCGCTTTCGGGGTCGACGATGCCGACGGCATCGGCCTGTATCAGCGCCTCCAGCGACAGCGCGCCGACCGCCAGAGGCTCGTATCCAAGCGGGGAGCTTCGCAAAAGCGCAAGATCGGCGAGGCCGACCTGAGAGACGATCTTCGCGGCGAGCGGCCTGTCGACGCTCCGCAGCCGCCGGTTGGACAGCTTCGCCAGCGCGGGAGCGATCAGCGCGTGAAAGCCGGCGACGACGGCATCGAAACGCGCGGCGAAAACGAAGGTCAGGCGTTCGCCGTCCCACAGGATGCGCGTATCGCGCCCCGGGTTCAGCGCAACGCCGCCGACGGCCGAGCCGCCTGCATCGCCTTCGACCGAACGGGGATCCCTGCGGATCAGGATCTCGACATGGCCTTCTCCACGCGACACCACGCCGCACCCGTGGTCGCGCAGGATTGTCCGCAGCCAGAAGGCTTCGGGACCGCCGTCGCCTTGCGGGTCGTCGAGCGCGACGAGCGGGCTCCGGACCGCGACGGTCGGCGTTCCGGCCATGGCCAGCGCCAGGGCAATCGCGGGCGTCACCGTCGCACCGGCGCCCGCGATCTCGGCGCCTTGCGGGATGTCGAAGCCGGGCAGGACCGCGCCTTCCCCGGGATAGGCCCCCTGGCCGATCTCGTGCGCGCCGTGCAGAGACGTGACCGCCTGTTCCTCGATCACGGCGTCGGCGGGCGGGGGAAGCGGATCGCCGGGCATGACGCGCGCCGGTGCCGAGGCCAAGAACACCGGCGAGTAGGGCGACGCGCCGACGAGATCGTGCGAGGCGACGGCGATGCCCCGCCTCCCCGCGAGCGGATGCGGCGGCACCGGGGTCGCGGCGACGATGCGCTCGGCGAGCGGCTTGCCGAGCGCCTCCGACACGGGAACATGCAGCGGAGCGACCGCCGAGACCCGCGCCAGGACGAATTCGCGTGCGTCGCGATAGGGAACCAAGGCAGCTGGAGCCGGCATGCGCAATGTTCTAGGGCGGCCCGCTCGTTCCGTCATCTGTTGAGCCGGACGGTGCCGGACTGCGACAGATCGTAGCCGCCGAGCGCCTCGGCCCGGGCGCGCAGGGTGTCGGCCCGCAGGAAGTCGAAAAGCCGCTGCGCCGCGGGCTCGAAATAGCTGCGCCGGCGCAGCACGAGGTCGAAGCGCTCCCAGAGCAGCGGCACGAAGTCGAGCCCATGCGTCGCGGCGACGGCTCTCGTCGCGAGCCCGCAATCGATCTCGCCGTCGCGGATCGCCAGGGCGAGATCAGGCCCCGTCGCGAAACGGCCTTCCGCGCACGGCAGGCCGTCGAGCGCAATCCCGGCCCGGCGGGCCATCTGCTCCAGAAGAAGCTGCGCGCCGGCCCCGCTCGGACGAAGGCCGAGACGCCCCCGGCGCCGTCGAACGTCGTCGAGCGTGCCGATGCCCAGCGGATTGCCGCTCGCGACCAAAAACCCCTGTTCGCGCCGCGCAAAGGCGATCAGGACCGCGTCGTGCAGCCCGGCGCGTGCCGCGACGCCTTCGATATTGGCGATCTCGTCATCCCCACCCCCATGCAGGTGAATGGCCGCCATCGCCACTTCGTTGCGCTCGACACGGTCGAGCCCCGCTTCGGACCCCTCCGAGAGCAGGGCGTAACCGCTCCCGGACTGCCGCGTGGCCCATTCGAGAAGCGGATCGTGACTGCCGCCGATGATCGCGGGCGGGCTCTGCGCGACGAAGCCCTCCGGCCGCGACAGTCCCGCCGCGATCCAGCGGTCGAGGGCGGCGCGGGGGAAGAGCCATTTCCCGGTCACCTTCGAGCAGGGCACGGCACCGTTGCTCGCCAGCTCGTAGAGCTTGCGTTCCCGGAGGCGGAGATAGGCCGCGGCCTCCTCCGTCGTGAAGTAAATATCGTCCTGCATGAGAATGCTCCCGCCTGCATATATTACGGATTTGCGGCTCCATGGGAATATTTCGTACTCTGGGCCAGGGATGACGTGAAAAGGCGGGTGTTCGATCCTTGGACATGGCGGAAGCTTTCGGCGCGGCGGCCGCATTGGTCCTGGGGGGCGATGCCGCGTTCCTCTCCATCGTCGGCCTCTCCCTGACGGTGACGCTTTCGGCCGTCCTTGCCGCCTCGATCCTGGGGTTGCCGCTGGGAGCCTTGCTGGCGCTCGCCCGGTTTCCGGGCCGCTCCGCCGTGATCGTCGTCGTCAACGGCCTGATGGGCTTGCCGCCCGTCGTCGCGGGGCTGCTGGTCTTTCTGCTGCTGTCGCGCTCCGGCCCGCTCGGGGCTCTCGGGCTGCTGTTCTCGCCCACGGCGATGGTGATCGCGCAGACGCTTCTCGTCCTGCCCATCATCGTGGCGATCACGCGCCAGCTCACCGAGGATCTCTATGGCGAGTATCGCGAGCATCTCACCTCTGTCGGCCTGTCCGGCATCCGCGCGATCCCGACGCTGCTCTGGGACGGCCGCTTCGCACTGACCACCGCCGTGCTCGCCGGCTTCGGCCGGGCGAGCGCCGAGGTCGGGGCCGTGCTGATCGTCGGCGGCAACATCGCCGGCTACACCCGCACCATGACGACCTCCATCGCGCTCGAGACGTCCAAGGGCGACCTGCCCCTGGCCCTCGGCCTCGGGATCGTGCTCATCCTGCTGACCTTGCTGATCAATGCCCTGACCTATGGCGCCAGCCGCTTCGGCGCGCGCTTCGCGGGATGAGGGCGATGCGCGACACCCCCTCCATCCTGCCGATGTCCGCCGAGGCGCTGTCTTTCGCCGCAGGCGGCAAGACGCTGCTCGATTCGGTCTCCTTCTCCCTGCCGCGCGGAGGCCTCACCGCCCTCGTCGGCCCCAACGGCTCGGGCAAGTCACTCACCCTGCGGCTCTGTCACGGGCTTCTGACGCCCGCGTCGGGCCGCGTCGCCTGGGCTGGATCGTCGTCGGCGGCGGGCTGGAAGCGCCATGCCATGGTGTTCCAGAAGCCGGTGATGCTGCGGCGCTCGGCGCGGGCGAACATCCTGCACGCGCTGGCCGCCATCGGCATGGAACGGACCGTCCGCGAGAGCCGCGCGGAGATCGCGCTCGAGCGCTTCGGCATGGGCGCGTTCGCCGCGCGCCCGGCGCGGCTGATGTCCGGCGGCGAGCAGCAGCGTCTCGCCATCGCCCGCGCCTGGGCCATGGCGCCGGAGGTGCTGTTCCTCGACGAGCCGACCTCGCAGCTCGACCCCGGCGCGACGCGCCAGATCGAGGAGATGCTCGCGACGCTGAAGGCGGAGGGCGTGACCCTCGTCATGGCGAGCCACGACATGGGCCAGGTCCGGCGCCTCGCCGACCGGGTGCTGTTCCTCAACCGCGGCCGGCTGATCGAGGATTCGCCGACACGGACATTCTTCGACGCCCCGGCGAGCAGCGACGCGCGGGCCTTCGTTTCCGGCGACCTCGTCTGGTGACGCCCGCCGGCAGGAGCGAGACGGCGCTGGACCGGGGTCCAGCGACAACAGGACAACCAAGGAGACGACCCATGCTGACAAGACGACATCTGATCGCCACCGGCGCCGCCTTCCTGGCGCTGTCGGGCACCGTGCTGGCGCAGGCGCCCGCGACGTCCCCCGCTCCGGCCGCCGGCGCGAAGACGATCACCGTCGCCTCGACCACCTCCACGGTCGATTCCGGCCTGTTCGGATACCTGCTGCCGATCTTCAAGGAGAAGACCGGGATCGAGGTGCGCGTGATCAGCCAGGGCACCGGGCAGGCGCTCGACACCGGCCGGCGCGGCGATGCCGACGTGGTCTTCGTGCATGCCCGCGCGGCGGAAGAGAAGTTCGTGGCCGAGGGCCATGGCGGGCCGCGCCGCCCGGTCATGTACAACGACTTCGTGCTGATCGGCCCCAGGAGCGACCCCGCCGGCGTCAAGGGCTCGAAGGACATCGTGACGGCGCTCGCCGCGATCCAGACCAAGGCACTGCCCTTCGTCTCGCGCGGCGACAAATCCGGCACGCATCAGGCCGAGCTCGCGCTCTGGAAGGTGGCGAACATCGACCTCGAAGCCAAGCGCGGCTCCTGGTATCGCGAAATCGGCCAGGGCATGGGCGCGGCGCTCAACACCGCGCAGGGCATGAACGCCTATGTGCTCGCCGATCGCGGCACCTGGCTGTCCTTCAAGAATCGCGGGGATCTCGAGATCGTGGTCGAGGGGGACAAGCGCCTGTTCAACCAGTACGGCATCATGCTGGTGAACCCCGAGCGCCACCCGCATGTGAAGAAGGCCGAGGGCCAGGCCTTCATCGACTGGGTCGTCGGCCCCGAGGGGCAGAAGACGATCGCCGGCTACAAGGTGGGCGGCGAGCAGCTCTTCTTCCCGAACGCCACGGCGAGCGGAGTGTGAGGTGCGCCTCCTCGTCGCGGCGCTGCTGCTCGTGACCGCACACGCGGCCATGGCCGGCGAAACGGTGAGACTGCACGCGGCCGGCAGTTTGCGCGACGCGCTGTCGGAGGTCTCCTCCGCTTACGAAGCGGCCTCCGGCGCCGAGGTCACGCAGGTCTACCGGCCGTCGGGCCTCATCCGGGACGCGATCGCGGGCGGCGAACCGGCCGAGGTCTTCGCCTCGGCCAACATGGACCACCCGCAGGCGCTGGCGCAGGCCGGCAAGGCGGGACCGGTGGTCCTGTTCGCCCGCAACGCGCTGTGCGCCTTCGTGAAGCCCGGGCTGGAGGTGACCTCCGAGACGCTGCTGGAGCGGATGCTCGATCCCTCCCTCAAGCTCGGCACCTCCACGCCGCGCGCCGACCCCGCCGGAGACTATGCCTATCGGGCCTTCGCCCGTGCCGAGGCGATGCGCCAGGGCGCGCGGGCCGCGCTGGAAGGCAAGGCGCTCAACCTCACGGGCGGGCCGAACAGCGCGGCGGTACCGGCCGGCCGCAACGCCTACGGGCATGTCATCGCGGAGGGACAGGCGGACATCTTCCTGGCCTATTGCACCAATGCCGGTCCGATCTCGCGGGAACAGCCGGGCATCCGCATGGTCCGGCTGCCGCCGTCCCTGGCGGTCGGGGCCGATTACGGCATCACCGTCGTGAACGGCGCGGGACCCGCCGCCTATCGTCTGGCGATGTTCATCCTGGCGCCGGCCGGGCAGTCCATCCTCGCCAGGCACGGCTTCTCCGCCCCGGGACTCGTCGCGGAGTGAGCCAGGGACGATCGGGCGATGGCCCTGCGCCGCCGCCGCGTGATACACAGGCCGCCCGATCCGCTCTCATGGTGGCCATGACGACCGACGCGCCTCTCCTGGTTCCCGATCCGTCCGACCCGCGGCTGACGCAGCGCGTGTCCGGCGTCGACGAGAAGGGGCAGGCGGTCGAGATCTCGGTGCCCGTGGAGCGTCCGCTGACGCTCTATCTGAACAGCCAGGAGATCGTCACCATGATGACGATCGGCGACTATCCCGAATATCTGGCGATCGGCTACCTGCTGAACCAGAACATGCTGAAGCCGACCGACGAGGTCACCGGCGTCGACTATGACGAGGACCTCGAGGTCGTGGTCGTGCGCACGGCGGAGCACACCAATTTCGAGGACAAGCTGAGGAAGCGGACGCAGACCTCCGGCTGCGCGCAGGGCACTGCGTTCGGCGATCTGATGGAGGCACTGTCCGAGATCCGCCTGCCGAGAGCGCCGTTCCGGACCTCCTGGCTCTACCGCCTGACCCATGCGGTCAACACCATGCCCTCGCTCTATCTCGAGGCCGGCGCCATCCATGGCTGCGTGCTCTGTCACGAGGACCGCCCGCTGGTCTACATGGAGGACGTCGGACGCCACAACGCGGTGGACAAGATCGCCGGCTGGATGTTCCGGCACGGCGAGAGCGGCGCGGACAAGGTGTTCTACACCACCGGCCGACTGACCTCGGAAATGGTGATCAAGACCGTCCGCATGGGCATCCCGATCCTCGTCTCGCGCTCGGGTTTCACCGCCTGGGGCGTCGAGCTCGCCCGGCAATGCGGCCTGACGCTCATCGGCCGCGCCAAGGGCAAGCGCTTCGTCGCGCTGGCCGGCGAGGACCGCCTCGTCTTCGACCAGGACCTCGCCTATGTCGAGGAGGAAAGCGCCCGCCACCGGCGCAAGGGCGCGGATGACTGACCGAGGGGTGACCGGCGATATGCAGCCCTATCCGGCGACGATCGGTGTGCTCCTGGCGGGGGGGCTGGCACGCCGCATGGGCGGCGGCGACAAGCCACTGCGCGAGCTCGGCGGGCGGACGCTGCTGGCACGCGCCGTCGAGCGGCTGCGGCCGCAATGCACTGAGCTGATCGTCAATGCCAATGGTGACCCCGCGCGCTTCGGCGAGCTGGGCCTGCCGGTGGTCGCGGATACGGTCGAGGGCTTCGCCGGCCCGCTCGCGGGCGTTCTCGCCGCGCTCGACTGGGTCCGGGACAACCGCCCGGGCCATGACTGGGTGGTCTCGATCCCGACCGATTCGCCTTTCCTGCCGCGCGATCTGGTGCCGGTGCTGCACGATGCGCGCGAGCGGGCGGGCGTGCCGCTCGCCTGCGCCCGCTCGGGGGAGCAGACCCACCCCGTGGTCGGATTATGGCCCGTCTCGCTCGCGGAGCCGCTCCGCCATGCCCTCGTGGTCGAGGACATCCGCAAGATCGACCGCTGGACGGCGCGGCACGGCGTGGCGGAGGCGGTCTGGCCCGACCAGCCCTACGACCCGTTCTTCAACGCGAACCGTCCCGAGGATCTTCTGGAGGCCGAAGCCGTGCTCGCGCGCTGGCCGGAAGCCTGAGCCTCAGCGCAGCAGATCGTAGTTCAGGAAACCGACCGTGTCGCCCGCCGCGATGCGTTCGATGCCTTCCCGAAGCTCGATCAGGCCATCGGTCTGAGTCAGCGAGGTCAGCACGCCAGCGCCGTCCTGCGGATGCTTGACCGCCTCGACAGCCCCGTCCGCCGCGCGGTGCAAGGCCACCCGGACATATTCTCGCCGGCTCGCCTTCTTGCGATAGGCGAAGGCGGCCCGCACCGGCAGCGCCAGCGGCGCGGCGGGGCGGCCGCCGCCTAGCGCCGTCAGAAGCGGCCTGACCAGATGCGCGAAAGTGACGAAGACCGCGACGGGATTGCCGGGAAGGCCGACGAAGGCGGCAGCCTCTCCGGCGACGGGCGAGGGCACGACGCCCATCGCCACGGGCCGGCCCGGCTTGATCGACAGGCGCCAGAAGCTGAGGCCGCCGACCTCCTCCACCGCCGCCTTCACATGGTCCTCCTCCCCCGTGGAGACGCCCCCGGAGGTCAGGATGACGTCGTGCCCGGTCGCGGCGTGCCGGAGCGCATCCGCGATCGCGGCGCGGTCGTCCCTGAGGATCCCGAAATCGCTGACCTCGGCCCCGAGACGCCGCAGCAGCGCCTGCAGCAGAAAGCGGTTGGCGTCGTAGATCTTCGCCGGCCCCAGCAGGCTGCCCGGGGCGACGATCTCGTTGCCGGTCGAGAACACCGCCACGCGAATGCGGCGGCGTACGGGAATGGCGGTCAGCCCGAGCGCGGCCGCGAGCGCGATGCACTCGGCCGTGATCGCCCGGCCCGCGGCGAGCGCCACCGCGCCGGCGCGGATGTCCTCCCCGGCCGGGCGGCAGTTGGCGCCTGCCGTCAGGCCGGTAGGCAGGACCACCCGGTCTCCGGAGAGGCGCACGTCCTCCTGCATGAACACGGTGTCGAGGCCGGCGGGCATCGGGGCGCCCGTGAAGATGCGCACCGCCTCCCGGTCCTGCCCCGCCCTGCCGGCTTCGCCGGCGGGAACGCGCGCGCCGACCGGCAGCACCGTCTCACCCGAGGGCGCGAGGTCGGCGAAGCGCACGGCATAGCCGTCCACCGCCGAGTTGAAAAAGGGGGGCAGGTCGATGGGCGCGAGGATGTCACGGGCCGCGAGACGGCCCTGCGCATCGAGAAGCGCGAGCTCCTCGGTTTCCGGCACGGGCCGCAGGTTCAGGGTCACGCGCGCCAGCGCCTCGTCGACGGAGAGCATCTGGCCGCCGAAAGCGAACTGATCGGACGAAAGCTGCGCCACGGGTCAGCCCCCCTGATCTGCGGGCAGGCGGGCCGGTCCGACCGAGGCTGACGGATCCATCGAAGCCGCGCGTCTGCACGGCGCGCCTGGAACCTCGATCACGGCGAGAATTCCGACCGGCGGAGCCGCCTTCTCCGCCGCGCTCCGGCCGGCAAGCCCAACGATCTTCATAATCCATCCACGGCGCACATCGCGGCGAGCTTAGTGCGCGATACCCTTTGCCGCCAGCCCGGTTCGGCTGCCGGCGGCGCGGAAGCGCGCGATCGCCCGCGCGTCACTCCGCCGGCTGCGCGGCCCGCGGGGGGATCTTGTGCTTGGCCTGCTCCTCTTCGACCCAGAGCGAATGGTGCTCCTTGGCCCAGTTGAGGTCGACATCGCCCGTGGTCATCGCCTCGGCGGCGCCCTCCATCCCGACGGTGCCGATATAGATATGCGCCAGGATGACCGCGATCAGCAGCACGCCCGCGACGCCATGGATGATGTTCCAGAACTGGCCGCCGAGGACGCCGCCCGCATAGGCCGGGAACAGCAGATAGACGCCGGACACGGACAGCGTCGCGCCGCCCAGGATGACGGCCCAGAAAATGCCCTTCTGACCCGCGTTGAACTTGTGCGCGGGCGGATGATCGCCGCTGATCAGGCCACCGCCCCGGCGCAGCCATTCGAGATCGATCCGCCCCGGAATATTGTGCGACACCCAGATCAGGAACATGAGCCCGATGCCGATCATGAAGGGCCAGGCGAGATAGTTGTGGGCGTATTTCGCCCATTGCGAGAACGCGGCGAAGACACCCTCGCCGACCAGCGGCAGCAGCAGGAACTTGCCGACGGTCACGTTCAGCCCGGACAGGCCGAGGATGACGAAGCAGCCCGCCACCAGCCAGTGAACCGCGCGCTCGAAGGAGGTGAAGCGCAGGATGCGCACCCCGGACAGGCCCTTCTCGATGCGGATGCGGCCGCGAATGAGATAGAAGGCCGCCAGCGCGACCAGCATCCCCAGGATCGCGATGGCGCCGATCCAGTGCATCAGGCCCTGATGCACCCGGCGCCAGGCCTGGCCCTGCGGCTGGATGAGGTTGCGGGCGTTCGAATCCGGGATCGTGATCCGGCCCTGCAGGGTGGTTCCGGTTCCCGGCGTACCCGCCCGGAGGGCATCCAGGAGCTGCTGCTCCTTGACCGAGGAGGCCGTCGGATTCACCGAATTGGGCTGCTGTGCGAGCGCTGGCATCGCCCCGGCCAGGGCCAGGACGACGGCGAAGCTTGCGACAAGTGACCGAAGCGCGCTGAGCATCGGATGGTTCTCCCCGCGGGTTCTGCCGGGCTTCCGGCCGTCCCGTTGATCCAGAAGGCGTTGCGGACGCGGCGACCGCCGCGGCCGGCGGCTCAGGTCGCGATGGTTTCCTTGTAGGCCGTCTGCCAGCCCCAGGCGCCGGAGCCGTAGCCGCGCTTGAGCACGCGCTCCTTGTAGATCGTGGCGATCATCTCGCTGTCACCGGCGAGAAGCGCCTTGGTCGAGCACATCTCGGCGCAGAGCGGCAGCTTGCCCTGGGCGAGACGGTTGGCGCCGTAGGCCGCATATTCGGCTGCCGAATTGTCGGCCAGCGGGCCGCCCGAGCAATAGGTGCACTTGTCCATCTTGCCGCGGGAGCCGAAGTTCCCGACGCGGGGGTACTGCGGCGCGCCGAACGGGCAGGCGTAGAAGCAGTAGCCGCAGCCGATGCACAGCTCCTTGGAGTGCAGCACCACGGCGTCGGCCGTGGTGTAGAAGCAGTTCACCGGACAGACCGCCGCGCAGGGTGCGTCGGTGCAGTGCATGCAGGCCATCGAGATCGAGCGCTCGCCGGGCTTGCCGTCGTTGATGGTGACGACACGGCGGCGATTGATGCCCCAGGGCACGTCGTGCTCGTTCTTGCAGGCCGTGACGCAGGCGTTGCACTCGATGCAGCGATCGGCGTCACAGAGGAATTTCATGCGGGCCATGGTTCAGGTCCTTCCCCTCAAGCCGCCTGGATCTGACACAGGGTGGCCTTGCCCTCGTGCATGCCCGTGACCGGGTCATAGCCGTAGGTGGTCACGGTGTTGACGCTCTCGCCGAGCACGATGGGATCGGTGCCTTGCGGGTAGTTGCCGCGCTGGTCGACGCCCTGGTACCAGCCGCCGAAGTGGAACGGCATCCAGGCCACGCCCGGCCCGACACGCTCCGTCACCAGCGCCTTGACGCGGGTACGACCGCCCTCGGGACCCGCGACCCAGACCCAGCCGCCATCGACGATGCCGCGCTGGCTCGCATCCCTGGGGTTGATCTCGACGAACATGTCCTGCTGCAGCTCGGCGAGCCACTTGTTCGAGCGCGTCTCCTCGCCGCCGCCTTCGTACTCGACCAGGCGCCCCGAGGTGAGGATGATCGGGAAGCTCTTGGCCAGCCCCTTGTCGACCGCGCCCTTCTGGTAGGTCGTATGCAGGTTGGGCATGCGCAGCGTGCGCTCGTCGGGCCGCGCCGGATACTTCGCGACGAGGTCCGGGCGCGGCGTGTAGATCGGCTCGCGATGCACCGGCACCGGATCGGGCAGGTTCCAGGCGATGGCGCGGGCCTTGCCGTTGCCGAACGGGCAGACGTTCTTCTCGAGGCAGACGCGCTGGATGCCGCCGGAGAGGTCGGTCGACCAGCTCACCCCGCCGGGATTGGCGCCGCCGATCCGCTCGATCGTGGCCCTCTCCTCCGCGGTCAGTTCGGCATCCCAGCCGAGGCGCTGGAAGACGGCGTAGGTGAACTCAGGATAGCCGTCCTGAATCGGGGAATCGAGGTTCCAGGAGTTCTGCGCCAGCAGGGTCTCGCCGTTGCGCTCCAGGCCGAAGCGCGGCCGGAAGGCGCCGCCTCCGTCCATCATGCGCAGATTGGTGTTGTAGAGGATGTGGGTGCCGGGGTGACGCAGCTCGGGCTTGCCCCAGCACGGCCAGGGCAGGCCGTAATAGTCGCCGCCGACCCCCGCGACGTCCTTGGGCGCGCGCAGCGAGACGATGTCGAACTTGTCCTGGTTCGCCATATGCGCCTTGAGGCGCTCGGGCGACTGTCCGGTGTAGCCGGTCGACCAGCCGCCGCGGTTGATCTCGCGCAGGATGGATTCCGCCGACGGCTCGTCGCCGAACTTGCCCTTCACCAGTTCGAGATTCTTGAACATCTCCTGGGCGAAGCCGAGCTTCTGGGCAAATTTGTAGATGATCCAGTAGTCGTTGCCGGACTCGAAGATCGGTTCGACGATCTTCTCGCCCCATTGCACCGAGCGGTTGGACGCCGTGCGCGACCCGTCGCATTCGAAGCTCGTGCAGGCCGGCAGCACATAGGTGCCGTCCTTGCGGTCGTGCAGCGAGACGAAATTGGTCGGATGCGGATCGACGATGACCAGCAGGTCGAGCTTGCTCAGCCCCTCCACCGCCCCCGGCACACGCGGGATGGTGTTGCCGCCATGGCCCATGACGAACATGGCCTTGACGTTGTCCTGCTGGTCGACGAGGTCCGGCGACAGCAGCGTCGCGTCGAACCAGCGCGTCGAGGGCAGGCCGGAGACCTCCATGTTCTCCTTGCGGGTGCGCGGCTTGCGCCCGCCCTTGGCCGGCACTTCGTCGAAGCGCGAGACGAAATAGTCGTAAGGAACGTCCCAGACGCGCGCCCAATGGCGCCAGGCCCCCTCGACCAGCCCGTAATAGAGCGGCAGGTTGCCGACATCGAGACCGAGATCGGTCGCGCCCTGCACGTTGGTGTGGCCGCGGAAGATGTTGGCGCCGGTGCCCGGCGCCCCGACGTTACCGGTCAGCAGCAGCAGGTTGCAGTAGGCGCGCACGTTCGCCGTGCCGACCGTGTGCTGGGTCGCGCCCATGCACCAGATCAGCGTCGAGGGCTTTTCCGTCGCGAACAGCTTGGCGACGCGCTCGAGTTGCGCGCCGGGAACGCCGGTGACGTCCTCGACCGTCTTCGGGTCCCACTTCTCGACTTCCTTGAGCACCTCAGACATGCCGTAGACGCGCTTGGCGAGGAAGTCCTTGTCCTCCCAGCCATTCTTCACGATGTGCCACATCAGGCCCCAGATGACCGGGATGTCGGTGCCGGAGCGGATGCGGACATATTCCGTTGCATGCGCCGCCGTGCGGGTCATGCGCGGGTCGATCACGATCATGTTCGCGCGGTTGATCTCCTTGCCCGTCAGCACGTGCTGGAGCGAGACCGGGTGCGCCTCCGCCGGGTTGCCGCCCATGATGATCATGGTCTTGGCGTTGCGGATGTCGTTGTAGGAGTTGGTCTGGGCGCCGTAGCCCCAGGTATTGGCGACGCCGGCGACCGTGGTCGAGTGGCAGATGCGGGCCTGGTGGTCGACGTTGTTCGTGCCCCAGAAGGCGGCGAACTTGCGGAAGAGATAGGCCGCCTCGTTGGTGAACTTGGCCGAGCCGAGCATGTAGACGGAATCGGCGCCCGCCTTGGCCCGCAGCTCGAGCATCTTGTCGCCGATCTCGTTGAACGCCTGGTCCCACGAGATCCGCTGCCACTGCCCGCCGGACAGCTTCATCGGATATTTGACCCGCCGCTCGCCATGGACGATCTCGCGGACCGAGGCGCCCTTGGCACAATGCGTGCCGCGGTTGATCGGGCTTTCCCAGGCCGGCTCCTGGCCGGTCCAGACGCCGTTCTGCACCTCGGCCTTCACGGTGCAGCCGACCGAGCAGTGCGTGCAGATGTTCTTCTTGATGGTGATCGGCACGCCGGGCTGCGGATGCGCCACCGCCTCGGCCCGGCGGACGGAGCCGAGCGTCAGCGCACCGACGGCGATGGCGCCGGCCGCGGTCAGGCCCGAGCGGGCGAGGAACGTGCGGCGATCCATCACGCCGGAAGTGAGCCCGCCGGCGAGACCGGCGAGGCGCGCGCGGGCGGCGTCCTGTGACTTACGCTTGATCAGCATGTCGCCCTCCCCTCAATAACGGTTCGTACGGTAGAAGGCCTGCACATCGGGCGAATTGGGCTGGTAGCGCGCCTTCGTCCGCTCGTCGCGGTTCTCGCGCTCGGCCGGCTGCTGCGCCACCGCGCTCTCGGCAGCGACCGCTCCGACGGCGGCTGCGCCCGCCACGGTCATCGCCTTCAGGAAGTCACGGCGAGCGGGAGCGGCCGTGGTCTGCGATTGCTTGGCGTCACCCGACATGGTCCACCCTCCGTCCTGTTTCCCGCGCCGTCAGGCGTCGAAGGAAAAGGCTTCTTCCTCGATTTCCATGAACAGCCGGCCCACGGCGCCGACGGCGGCGTAGAACGGCCGCTCCCGCATCACTTCCAGATCGGCGAAGAACCGCGCCGCCCACGGCTTCAGATGAGCCGTAAAGAACGCCTTCTCCGTCTCGTAGCCCTCGCCGATCTCGCGCGCGGCGAGGTTCGACATCACGTCGAACAGAAGGGCGATGTGATCCTCCGGCTCGCGCGAACCGTCCTGGCGGACCATGCCGAGCTCGACGAAGGCGGCCCGCACCTCGGCCAGCGGCCGCTCGTGCAGGAAGCCGGTCAGATAATACGATGCGTAGGGCAGCAGCTCGGACCGGCCGAGCCCGACGAAGAGGTTGAAGAACTCCCGCCCGGCGCTCTCCACCGACGTCTGGCTCGCCGCCTGCGCCAGCCGCAGATGAGCCATCCCGAGCGGGGATGCGTCGCCCGTCAGTTCGGCGACGCTCTCCAGCACGGCCGCGGTCGGCGCCTTGAACAGCAGCAGCGCGAGCAGGCCGTACTCCGCCGCCCGCAGCCGGTCCATCTCGTCGACATCGTCGCTCTTGGCCTTTTCGCGGGCAGCGTCCATGGCCAGAGCCATGCGCGTCGGTGCCTCGGGGTAGAGGTCCGGCCGCAGCAGATGCCGGCCGACGCCGCACACCTTCTCGATTTCGAGAACGCGTTCGGCCGGCACGCGGCGCCAGCTCGAGACAGACGGCTGCGAAATCCCCAGCGCCCGGGCGAGCGCCCCGACACCGCCGACAGCCTTGATCGCATCCTCCAAACCCTGCTCGCGCAAGATCACATCCGTCTTTTCTGGCCGCGTCGCGATGCGACGCCGCAACCGGGCGCATAGGCTGCGCCTGTTTCTATTTGGAATAGGTACAGGCTATGGCCGAAGCAGGCAAGCCGGATCGGCGCGCGACCTAACCCGGAAGGGCGCGCCCATGCCGCCGGACGACCGGGCGCAAGTCGTTCCGATCACTCGTATTATTGTGCGCCGCAGCATGGTCGGCGGCCGGGAACACGGCTGCGCGAGGAGGCTCGGAGGCGATGGCTATGGCCGGGTTCTCCCGAGCGGCCGCCTCGCCGTCGCCGGCCGAGGCGTCGGGCTCGGCCTCCTCGGGCGATGGCCGCCCGAGCGCACGGTCGAACATCGCGGCGACTTCCCGAACAGCCTCGCTGGAGGTCTCCATCGGTCCGAAGCCCGGCGCCGCGCCGAGCGTGTTGTAGTCATAGGCGTAATCGAGCGCCGGATCGACATAGCCGCTGATCGCCGGGTCGAGCAGCCACATTCGCTGCAATGCGGCATTCCGGAGCGCGGTCGGGACCCAAGGCTGCATGAAGGCTGCGACACTCTGCCCCGGCACGAGTTCGTCCAGCCGCGGCAGTTCGGCAAGGCGTTCCTCGAGGGACTTGCCGTCGGTTCCCGTCTCTTCGGGAGCGCCCGCCTCGATGGCCGCCGGCTCCGGCACCGGAGCGGGAGCCTCCGCGCCGCGCTTCAGCCGCGACCAGCGCGACAGAAAGCCGCCGCCATCCTCGCTCACGGCTGCCCCCGCGGCGACCGTCGCGCGGGATGGCCGACCCCGTATTCGGGCTCGGCATAAGGATCGGCGCGATCGCGCTTGCGTTTGTGGAAGGGCTGCTCGACATGGTTGGCGTCGACGAAGGCCTGAAGTTCGACAGCGATCTCGTGCGGCATCGGCAGCGCCTCGACCTTGTCGGTGATCACATCGACGAACGCTTCGCCCTCATAGGGATCGACCGTCGCGCCGGCGACATGCCAGAGGCCGCCGTCGCCTTCGCGCAGGGCGACCCAGACGGACGGTTTCGCCGAGGCGAGGTTGTCGCGGTAGTGGGACGTCTCGCCGGAGTGAAAGCCGAGTTCGACCGGGCCGAGATACCAGCGTTCGACGCGCCCCTCGGAGCCGATGAGCGTTCCCGGCGGGACAGCCGGCAGGCCCGGCAGCACCGCCTCCGGCGTCCACTCGAAATCGACCCACGGATTGTCGAGCCTGCGCTTGATGGCGACGATGCCGACGGTGAGATGCTGTACGGGCATGGACGATCCTCAGGCTGCGAGCGCACCGGCCAGCGGCAGGCCCGCGATGAGGTTCTGCGGCTTCACCCTCAGGACCATGTCGTCTCCGACCGCCATGAGAAGATAGACCGGCTTTCCGGCCATTTTCGGGGCGACGACGCGCTGATCGCCGAAATCGAGCCGGAACAACCCGCAGATGCGGCCGTGGTCGGCCGGATCGACCGGCTCGCCCTTCCACAGCCGGTTGCCGATCGCCGTCGCCTCGGCGTCGAGCCCGACGAACCAGCGCCAGTCGGCGTCGTCGATGCGCTCGATCGCCGAGACCTTCGTTTCGATGGCGAGCATATGCGCGATCCAGACCTCGACGACCCGGCAGAAGGCCGCGCGCGAGCGGGCGTCGCCGCCGAAGTTGAGGACCATCGAGAAGGCGTCGGAGCGCGACCAGTAGCTCGGCGCCGTCTCCTCCGTCATGACGTCGAGCTGTCCGATCCCGTCTTGTCCCAGCATCGCCGCCAGCGGGGCGCTGTGCATCATCCCCTGCCGCTCGGCCTCGAGCTCCTCGACGAGCTCGAGATCGGCGAAGAGCAGCGTGCCGTCCTTGAACGAGGCCTTCTGCGGACGGAAGAAGAGCTCGGCGGCGCGCAGCACGAACGGGTCCTCGCAGCCGTCGAGCGCGCCGCGCAGGATCAGGTGGACGAGCTGGTTCAGAAACAGCGGCGGTACCTGCACGCCCTTGCGGACGATCGAAAGATAGGCCGCCTCGAGGGAAGGGTGACTCAGCAGCCGATCGCGAAAGCCGATCATGAACTGCCAGTTCTCGCGGGCGTCGGCATCGGCCAACACCTCGATCATGGCCCGGGTGACGGGCAGGCGCGGCTGCTCCATCAGCGCGGAATGCAGGGCGCGCTCGGCCTCGCAGGCATCCTCGGGCGGCACCAGTTCGGGGCGCGCCAGATAGGCGAGAATGATCTCGTCGGTGATCGCCAGCCCGCCGCCATCGGTCAGGCGGGTCATGTGATGGCCGGACGAGACCCAGAATTCGGTGACCGTTCGCGTCTGCGCCGTCATTTGCGGTCCGCCATCATGTCGATCAGATCCACTCGTTCCCGCGCCTCGTCATCGTCGCCGACGACCTCGTGAAAGCTGAAGGCGCGCGCATGGGCGTGCAGGTCGTCGAGCCCCGGAACGCGCGCCCGCGCCGCGAGCGTGCGGAACTGCTCGCGCAGCTCTCCGTTCTCGATGGCGCGGTGCAGGGCCACCAGAGTGCCCTCGTCGTGCTCCGCGAGGCTCGCCGCGAACGCGATCTCCTCTTCCGCCGCGGCCCGTGCCGTGGCGATATCGGGCGCGCCGAGGCGTTCCATCAGCCGCAGGGCCAGCGCCTCGACGGCGCCCTCGCGCTCCTCGGCGCGGGCGGGCTGGACGACCGCGAGCGTCGAAAAGCCGAAGGAGTCCACGCCGACGAAACCGGCGCGGAAGGCCGCGCGCTCCTTGCCGGCGAAGCTCTCCGGATCGCGCCCCCAGAACAGGAAGGAGCCGGTCACGGCCCATTCGCCGGGCTCCGCCGCCGCGGGAAAGACGAAGGTGTCCGACGGGTCGAGCCTGATGGTCCGCAGAAGCTTCACAGCCGGGGCGCTCCCGTCGCGGGGTCGAGCCATGTCACCGCCGCGAGCGCGGGCAGGAGCGGCAGGATCGTGTCGGCCGAGCCGCCGGCCAGCCGGATACGAAGGTCGCCGTTCGGGGTGAGGGACAGCGTGTCGCCGGAGCGCTGACGGGCGATCCGGGCGACGTAATCCGCGAGGATCGGCCCGTATCCGGCACTGCGCCAGATATCGACCTGGAGCATGAGGAAGCGGGCGAAGCTCTCGACGATCACTGACGGGCCGGCGCCCTCGAAGCCCTCATCCTCCAGCGCCGCCGCCTCCGGTGCCTGCCCGGGCTCGACATCGCCGGGCAGAGCGAGCCTGACCACGGCGCCGAAGACCAGCCAGTCCGGCACGTCCCCCTCGTCGCAGCCTGCCGGCCAGCCCAGCCTCCCGCCACCGACGAGGCCGGCGTTGAAGCGCAGCGCGTCCGGCCAGTCGAAGGCGATCGCGCGATCGGGCGGACAATGGGCCGCGACCGCCTGAAGCAGCGCGTTCATGCCCATGAAGAAGCTCTTGCGGCACTCGGCCAGCGGCGCGTCCGGCTCCAGGACGACGGCGAACTCCGCCACGTCGAACCGCCGCACCCAGACGAGCGTCCCTGCTCCCTCCCGCGCGGCGACGCGGCACGCATGCGCATAGGCATCGCCCGATTCGCGCAGGGCCAGCAGATCGAAGCCGGGCGGCAGATCGAGCCTTTCGGAGGCGTTCAGGGCGGCGAGACTCATCCGGCAATCCGGGGTTCTGGCGATGCTGCGCGCCAGCTGTTTGTTTGGATCGATTCAAACATATAGATATTCGACGTGGCTGGAAGAGCCGCCCCACCGGAGACGACAATGGCCGCAGGCACCACATTCCTCTGCTCCTGCGAGGGAACGATGCCGCTGCACGGGGAAACCGTGGCCAAGGCGTGCCGGACCAAGGTCCGCACGGCCGATCAGCTCTGCCGCAAGGAGCTCGACTTCTTCAAGACGGTGCTCGGCCAGGACAGCGAGGTCACCGTCGCCTGCACGCAGGAGGCCCCCCTGTTCGCGGAGGCCGCCGAGGATGTCGGCTATGCCGGCAGGCTGACCTTCGCCAATGTGCGCGAGCAGGCGGGCTGGTCGAGCGAGGCGCGTAAAGCCGGCGCCAAGACGGCTGCGCTGATCGCCGCCGCCGCGGAAGAGATGCCGCCGATCCAGGCGGTCTCGCTCGAATCGAAGGGCGTCGCCCTGATCTACGGCCGCGACGAGGCCGCCATCGAGGTGGCGCGCCGCCTCTCCGCCACGCTCGACGTCACCGTCCTTCTCTCCCGCCCGGGCGAGGTCGCCCCCGCGCGCACGACGGAGTTCCCGGTCGTCAAGGGGACCGTCATCGCCGCGACGGGCCATCTCGGGGCCTTCGCCCTGCGTGTCGACGACTACGCACTGCCCTCGCCGTCGTCCCGGCAGGCCTATCGCTGGCAGCCGCCGCGCAGCGGCGCGAGTTCCGATTGCGATCTGGTCGTCGACCTCTCGGGACTGCCGCCGCTGTTTCCGGCTGCTGAAACGAGAGCGGGCTATCTGCGCGCCGATCCGCGCGACCCCGCCGCCGTCGAGCGCGTGATCGGCGAGGCGGCCGGCCTGATCGGCACCTTCGACAAGCCGCGCTACGTGATGTTCGAGGCCCATCTGTGCGCGCATTCACGGTCCAAGATCACGGGGTGCACGCGCTGCCTCGACCTCTGTCCCACCGGGGCGATCACGCCCGACGGCGACCATGTCGCGATCGACCCGGCCGTCTGCGCCGGCTGCGGCCAGTGCGCCGCGGTCTGCCCGACCGGAGCCGCTTCCTACGCGCTGCCGCCCGTCGACGCGCTGATGCGCCGGCTGCGGGCCCTCGTCACCACCTATGCCGCGGCGGGCGGCAAGGATGCCGCCCTGCTCCTGCACGACGGCGATCACGGTCCGGGACTGATCGACGCGCTCGCCCGCTTCGGCGATGGCCTGCCGGCGCGCGTCCTGCCCTTGCAGGTCAACGAGATCACGCAGATCGGCCCGGAACTCATCGCCGCCGCGCTGGCCTACGGCGCCGGCTCCGTCACCGTCCTGGGCCGTGGCAGGCCGAGGCACGACCTCTCCGGCCTCCACCGCAGCATCGACATCGCTGCCTCCGTCGCGGCGGAGCTCGGCTATGGCAGGGAGATCGTGCGCCTGCTGGAAACGGACGATCCCGACGGTCTCGCGGCCGCCCTGGCCGCTCTGCCGTCCGCACAGGCCCGCCGCAAGCCCGCGACCTTCCTGCCGCTCGGCGGCAAGCGCGGGCTGCTCGAAATCGCCTTCCGCGAGCTGCACGCGGCCGCGCCGACGCCCGTCGACCGCGTCCCCCTGCCGACAGGTGCGCCGTTCGGACAGGCCAAGGTCGATCTCGAGCGTTGCACGCTCTGCCTGTCCTGCGTCTCGGCCTGCCCCACCAACGCTCTGGCGGACGACCCCGACCGGCCGCTGCTGACCTTCGCCGAGAATCTCTGCGTCCAGTGCGGCCTCTGCGAGCGGACCTGCCCGGAGGATGCGATCGAACTCGTGCCTCAGCTCGACTTCCGGGCCTGGAGCGAGCCGAAGCGGGTCGTCAAGCAGGAGGAGCCGTTCCACTGCACGGTCTGCGCCAAGCCGTTCGGAACCAAATCGGTGATCGACAAGATCGCGGCGAAACTCGAAGGGCACTGGATGTTCTCGGGCGCGAATGCCGCCCGCCGCGAGGCGCTGTTCATGTGCGAGGACTGTCGCGTCGACCGCGTCGTCGGTGAGAGCTTCGACCCCTATGCCGCTCCCGGGCGGCCGCCGGCCCGCACCGCGGAAGACTATTCGCCGTCGCCGAAGCCCGGCAAGACGCGGCCGAACTGAGGGAACGATCCGAGCGCGTGCGCCCTCGCGCCCCGCTCACTCCGCCCCGGTCGCCCTGGCGATGAAGTCGACCAGGGCCTTGCGCTCGTCGGGATCGACCACCCGCTGCTCAGGCATCTTGGTGCCGGGCGTATAGGCGGTGGGGCCGACGTCGAAGAGCGCGGCGATCGTCTCCTTCGACCAGACGATGTCCATGCCGCGCAGGGCGGGCGAGTAGTCGTATCCCGAGGCGGTGCCGATCCGCCGGCCGATCACGCCGTGCAGCGTCGGGCCGGCGCGGTTGCCGTCGTCGGGGCCGAGCGTGTGGCAGGCCGCGCAGGCCTTGAACACCTCCGCGCCGGGATGATCCGCGAAGTGCGTGGCCGGATCGGACGGCCGAGCCATGACGACGGCGCCCAGATGCTCGCCGGTCGAGACGCGCCAGCGGCGGACCAGCCGGTCCCCGCCGCCCGTGAGCAACTCGTCGGTGCCGGGGCGGAAGGCGACGGACCAGACCGGCAGGCCGGGCCCGACCAGCACGCGCTCGACCGATCGCGCCGCCATGTCCACGAGAGCGACCGAGCCGCGAATCCCCGCCGCCGCCAGCCTTTTCCCGTCCGGCGACAGGGCGAGCGCGACGATCGGTGTTTCCCCGACACGCACTTCGCCGAGGGACGTCCCGTCGGCGGCGAAGAAAAGCAGCATTCCGTCCACGCCGCCCGCGACGAGGGTGCCGTCGCGCGCCACGGCCAGCCCGGCGATGGGACGCCCGGCGCTGATGGCGCGCTGTAGCGCGCCCTCGGGAGAGGCAATGCGCAGGGTGCCGTCATGGCCGCCGGTGACGACAGCCCGCCCGTCCGCGGCAAAAGCGACCGCGCTGACAGGGCCTCGATGGCCGACGATCTGCGTCCCGGCTCCCGACGCGAGCGAGGTGATGCGCGCCGTGCCGTCCCATGACGCCGACCCCAGCAGCTTTCCGTCGGGAGACAGCGCCAAGGCCGCGACGGGGCCTTCATGCCCGGGCAGCGTCGCGTCCGGGGTTCCACCGCCCATGCGCCACAGCAGCAGCTTGCCGTCCTCGCCGCCGGTCGCGAGGCGGCCGTCCGGCAGCACGAGCGTCGCATTGACCGCGGAATCGTGACCGCGCAGCACCGCGAGCGCCCGGCTGCTGGCCAAATCCCAGAGGATGGCGCTGGTGTCGAACGACCCCGACAGGGCCATCATCCCGTCGGCGGAGACGGAGAGCGCGCGAACCGGGCCGCCATGTCCGCGCAGTTCCTGCGCCATGACAGGCGACGCCAGGAGGCCGGCGATCACGAGAACGGCTCTGAGCATGCGGTTTCCATCCTGGCGCTTCGGAGGCGGTTGGCTATTCGCGGGCCTGCCCCTTCGAGCCTATCGCGGGAACGCGACGATCGGCAGCGGGAGCCGGTGCTTGAACGGGCATCGACTCATGATATTTGAATGGGTCGAAACAACGAATTTCGAGGAAGCGAGCCATGAAGGTCATGTTTTCCGCGTTCGCACTGGCGATCGTGGTCGCGGCGGGGGCTGCTTTCGTCCTGAATTCGGAGTTCCAGGTCACCGCCGACGAGCGCTTCGTCGGTGCCGGCGCCGAGCTGCGTCACAGCGAAGCGGGCTCCAATCTGGTCGGTCCGGACTGGTCGGGGCTCAACCGCGTTCCGAAGAAGAGCTGAATCCTCCGGGAGCTGCGAGATTGGCCGCCACGTCGCCGTCGGGACATGGAACGCGCGAACTCGACCTCAGGGGACTGATGTGCCCGCTGCCGGCCCTGAAGGTTCGCAAGGCTTTGAAGACGATGCATCCGGGCGAGGACCTGTCCGTCACCTGCACGGACCCGATGTCGGCGATCGACATTCCCCATCTCCTGTCGCAGACCGGCGACGTGCTCCGGGAGAGCTCCGTCGAAGCCGGCGAATACCGCTTCCTGCTGGAGAAGGCATAGGCCTGACGATCGAACCGTGGCCGCACACCCTATGCGGCCGTCCTACGGCTTGATCGGCTGCTGATGAGATGCGCCGCCCTTGTCGGCGGGCGTGGCCGGCTCGGTGCAGTCCTGCGGCTTCTTCGCGCAGTCATAGACCATCGTGGGCGCGGCCGAGGGGCCCGCACTGCCGGCCGACGGCAGGATCATGTTCTGCCCCTTGTCGACATCCTTCGGCTCGTCCGCCTTGTCACCCACGCCGGCATTGGTTTCCGCATTGGCGGGGGGCTTGGCAGGCGGGGTCGACGGGGCCTGAGCGAACGCCGGCGTCGCGAGAACGACGCTCAGCAGAACAAGGGACTGGGCGATCGCTTTCAGCACGTTCGAGGACATGAGGCTGCCTTTCTGTCGCTCACCTCGAGGTCGAACGCATCATGGATCGCCGAGTTCCCCTGCAGGGACGAACGGAAAACCCTCCCGGGCTTCGAGCCGCCTGCGCCGCGGCCCGATGCTTTGCCCCGCCGCATCCGGGCCCCGACCGCGATCGGCGGGCCGAGGCCCGGGAATGGGCAGGCGGAATCGGCGTGCTCACTCCGCCGGGGTCATCAGCGGCTCGTCCAGGGGATCTGGCACATGGCCGGCGAGAGCCTCCTTCAGCCGGTCCTGATCGAGCTCGCCTTCCCAGCGCGCCACCACGATCGTCGCGACCGCGTTGCCGATGAAGTTGGTGACGGCACGGCACTCCGACATGAAGCGATCGATTCCGAGGATCAGGGCCATGCCCGCGACCGGCACGGCCGGAACGACCGAGAGCGTGGCGGCGAGCGTGATGAAGCCAGCGCCGGTGATGCCGGCCGCGCCTTTCGAGCTCAGCATCGCGACGAGCAGCAGCAGGATCTGGTCGCCGAGCGGCAGGTGGATATCCATCGCCTGGGCGATGAACAGGGCGGCCAGCGTCATGTAGATGTTCGTGCCGTCGAGGTTGAAAGAGTAGCCGGTCGGCACCACGAGGCCGACGACGGAGCGCTTGCAGCCCGCCGCCTCCATCTTCTCCATCAGGCTCGGCAGCGCCGCTTCCGAGGAGCTGGTGCCGATGACGAGGAGAATCTCGTCCTTGATGTAGCGGATCAGCGCCAGGATCGAGAAGCCGTTGTAGCGCGCGACGAGGCCGAGCACGCCGAGCACGAAGACCGCCGCCGTGATGTAGAAGGTCAGGATAAGGAAGGCGAGGTTGGAGACCGAACCGATGCCGTAGCGGCCGATGGTGAAGGCCATCGCCCCGAAGGCGCCGATCGGGGCGGCCTTCATCAGGATCGCCACCAGCTTGAAGATCGGGGTCGAGAGCGCCTGCAGGAAGTCGAGCACGGGCTTGCCGCGCTCGCCGACCATCGCCAGCGACAGGCCGAACAGCACGGAGAAGAACAGCACCTGCAGGATGTCGCCCGAGGCGAAGGCGCCGACGATCGTGTCCGGGATGATGTTCTGCAGGAAGCCGACGACGCTCGCGTCATGCGCCTTGGCCGCGTAGCCCTGGACGGACTTGGCGTCGAGGCTGGCGGGGCTGATATGCAGGCCCGCACCCGGCTGGACCACGTTGCCGATGATGAGACCGACGATCAGCGCCAGCGTCGAGAAGCAGAGGAAATAGATCATCGCCTTGCCGGCGACGCGCCCGACCTTCTTCATGTCCGTCATGCCGGCGATGCCGGTCGAGACGGTCAGGAAGATCACCGGCGCGATGATCATCTTCACGAGCTTGATGAAGGCATCCCCGAGCGGCTTCAGCGCCGCGCCCTGTTCCGGCCAGAAATGCCCGAGCAGGATGCCAGCCGCGATGGCGGCGAGAACTTGCACGTAGAGGTGCTGATAGAATTTTCTGGGCTGCGCCGGCACGGGCGCGGCATGGATGAGGGCCGCCATGATGTCCTCCTTGGAACGGGATCGCGGTACTGTTTTTTCGCTGGCCGCTTGCCGCGCCGATCGCAACCGTCATGCCAGTCGCGCGATGCCGGAAAACATCAATGATCTCAATCCATAACGACTGAAAACCGCCCGGATCGGCGATGAATCATGCGGATTTTCGCCATGATTCCGATTGACTTGTGCGGATTTTCGCACATTGAAGATGGATGGATTTGGCCTCGTTCGGACATCGGCGGCTGCGGCGAAACCGCCTGACCTGGGTGGCCTTCGGCCTCGCGATGACGGCGATCGCGACCGCCGGCTTCGTCGTGGCCTCGGATATCGGCCGCAGCCGCGCGATCACCGCCACGCGCGAACACGCGCAGGATGCCGGCGTGCTCGCTCTGGCTGTGCTGCGAGGCGAACTGGAGAAGCAGCGCGCCCTGCCGCTGATCCTGGCGCGCGACCCCGATGTCCGCGCCGCGCTCGCCGATGGTGACCGGCAGGCGCTCGATCTGAAGTTGGAGACCATCGCGCAGGGCACGCGCTCGGCGGTGATCTATGCGCTCGGCCGCGACGGCGTGGCGATCGCCGCCAGCAACTGGCGCGACCCGACCAGCTTCGTCGGCAACGACTATGCCTTCCGCGATTACTTCCTCGGCGCCATGGCGCAGGGGAGTGCCGAGCAGTTCGCGCTCGGGACGGTCAGCAACCGGCCAGGTCTCTACATCACCCGGCGCGTGGACGGCGGCGAAGGCCCGCTCGGCGTCATCGTCGTCAAGGTCGAGTTCGACCGGGTCGAGGACGATTGGCGAACCCTCGGCGGGCGCACCCTCGTGCTCGACGGCAATGGCGTGGTCATCCTCTCGACCGTGGCGGACTGGCGCTTCCGGGTCGAGAAGGCACTCGATCCCGCCAAAGCGGCCGCGATCCGCCAGTCGATCCAGTTCGGCGACGCCCCGCTCGAACCGCTGCCGCTGCAGCGGGACGACGAGATGGTCCGCGAGGCCGGCATCGGCCGCCATGTGACGTCCCGCATCGCGGTGGCGACCACGGATTGGCAGCTGGAGGTGATGCTGCCGGTCGATCGCGCCATCCGCGACGAACGCGCCGACCTGCAGACGCTGTTCGCCCTGATGCTGATGCCGGGCGCCGCGCTCGCAGGCTTCGCGCTGCGCCGCCGCCAGGTCAATCTCGAGCGCCGCGACGCGGAAGCCGAGATCAAGGCCGAGCTGGAGCGCCATGTCGCAGAACGCACCGCCGCCCTCGCCAGCGCCAATGCCCGGCTGACGGAGGAGATCGAGGAGCGTGCGCACGCCCAGGAGCGATTGTCGGATGCCCGCGAGGAGCTCGCCAAGGCGAACCGTCTAGCGACGCTCGGGCAGATCACCGCCGGCGTCGCGCACGAGATCAACCAGCCACTGACCGCCATGCGCACCTATGCCGAGAACGCCCGCGTCTTCCTCGGCCGGGACAACCGGGCGGCGGTGGAGAGCTCGCTCGGCAAGGTCATCGGCCTGACCGAACGGATCGGCGTCATCACCGACACGCTGCGCGGCTTCGCCAGGCGCGGCAGCGGGCCGCTGGTGCCGGTCGATGTCGGGGAGGCCCTCGCGGGCGCGCTGCTGATCGTCGACGCCTCGCTGCGGCAGGCCGGCATCGTGCCGAAGGTCGCGCAGGGCGCGCCGGCCACCGCGGTCCGGGCCCGGCTCGTCGAGCTGGAGCAGGTGCTGGTCAATCTGATCCGCAACGCGGTCGAGGCCATGGTCGAGCATGGGCGCAACGGCGATCCGGCGCTGTCGATCGGGGTCACGGCCGAGCCGGAGCATGTCGCGATCACGATCGCCGATCGCGGCCCGGGGCTCGACGCCGGGGCGGTCGCCGCCCTGTTCACGCCGTTCCGCACCACCAAGCCGCGCGGCCTCGGCCTGGGGCTGACGATCTCGCACGACATCGTCACGGCCTTCGGCGGCATGCTTGCCGTCGCGTCGGTGCCGGGCCAGGGCACCACCTTCACCATCACCCTGAGGAAGGCCTGAGCCATGTCCGCAGCGCCGGCGCCGGCCATCGAGATCGCTTTCGTCGACGACGATCCCGATCTGCGCGATTCCGCCGTGCAGGCGCTTCAGCTCGCCGGCTTTCGTGCCATCGCGCTCGGGTCCGGCGAAGCCGCGTTGCACCGGATCGGCCCGGATCATCCCGGCGTCGTCGTCACCGATGTGCGCATGCCGGGGATGGACGGGATCGCGCTCTTCGAGCGTCTGCGCGCGCTCGATCCGGACCTGCCCGTCATCCTCATCTCCGGCCATGCCGATATCGCGATGGCGGTCGGCGCCATGCGCGAGGGCGCCTACGACTTCCTGGCGAAGCCCTATTCGACCGAGCGGCTCGTCGAGACGCTGCGGCGCGCGGTCGAGAAGCGGGCGCTGGTGCTGGAGAACCGGCGCCTGCGCGCGCTCGCGGCCGATCCGCAGGCTCAGACGGCGCTGATCGGAGAGGCGCCGGCGATCATCCGCCTGCGCCAGACCATCCGCGACCTGGCCGACGTCGATGTCGACGTGCTGATCCTCGGCGAGACCGGCACCGGCAAGGAGGTCGTCGCCAATCTGCTGCATCAGCAGGGCCGCCGCCGCGACAAGCCCTTCGTCGCCCTGAACTGCGGCGCACTGCCCGAAAGCGTGATCGAGAGCGAGCTGTTCGGCTACGAGGCCGGCGCGTTCACGGGAGCGCAGAAGAAGCGCGTCGGTCGCATCGAGCATTCCAGCGGCGGTACGCTCTTCCTCGACGAACTGGAGAGCATGCCGCCCGCCGCGCAGGTCAAGCTGCTGCGCGTGCTGGAAGGCCGCGAGATCACCCCGCTGGGTTCGAACGAGCGCCGCCGCGTCGATCTGCGCGTCGTCGCGGCGACCAAGCTGGATCTCGGCGACCCGGCGCAGCGCGGCGACTTTCGGGAGGATCTGTTCTACCGCCTCAACGTCGTCACCTTGCGGATTCCGCCGCTGCGGGAGCGCCGCCGCGACGTGCCGCTGCTCTTCAGCCAGTTTCTGGCGCGCGCGGCACGGAAATATGGACGCGACGTGCCGGCGCTGGATCGCGGCGTCGAGCGCCATCTGGTGGAGAACGCCTGGACCGGCAATGTCCGCGAACTCGTCCATTTTGCGGAAAGGGTGGCGCTCGGCATGGCGACCGACGGGCCGGTGGCGCCGGTCGAGGGCGACGGCGCGGCGCCGACCCTGCCCGAGCGCCTGGGCATGATCGAGGCCAATCTGATCCGGGACGCGCTGGAGGCCAATCGCGGCGATGTCCGCGCGACCATCGCGACCCTCGGCATTCCGCGCAAGACGTTCTACGACAAGCTCGCCCGCCACGGCATCGATCGGGCGTCCTATGTGATGGCGGATTGAGGCTTTTACGGAACAGCCCCTGCCGGATCGCGGCGCGCCCCGCCACCGGCGTCAAGCTTTGAGATGAATGGTCGCCAGCACGGTGATGTCGGCCTGATCCGGCAGCGACGAGGCGACGCGGTTGAAATTGCCGAAATGCGAGAGGCGATGGCGGAGGCCAAGCACCGCGGCAGCGTCCCGCCCCGACAGGTGGTGTGAGCGTCAGGGAATATCCGCCACGCGGCGGCGCCTCTCCCCCTCGGCGCGGTCCGTCGCGCGAGACGCGCCATAGTCGAGAGAGCCCGGAGGCGCCGGGGAAGCGCTACGGTATCGACCGGAAGAGAGACGCGAAATGAAGGAAGCGAGTCTGAAGCTCGACCTCGTCGAGACCTGGTCCCCTCCGGGACGAATCTCGGGCGTCGAATGGCGCTCCCTAGGGGCAGCCTTGGCGAGGTCCTAAGTCCGCTGGCGAGCGATGTCAGTGAGTTATGTCGGGGGGCGAG
>QFQY01000105.1 GCA_003248805.1 Chelatococcus sp.
AGTGGCTGCGCATGTCGGGCCTCGTCTGCCTGCTGCCGCACGGCTATGAGGGCCAGGGTCCGGAGCACTCCTCCGCCCGTCTCGAGCGCTTCCTGCAGATGTGCGCCGAGGACAACATGCAGGTCGCCAACTGCTCGACGCCGGCAAGCTACTTCCACATCCTGCGCCGGCAGCTGAAGCGCGACTTCCGCAAGCCGCTCGTCCTGATGACGCCGAAGTCGCTGCTGCGCCACAAGCGCTGCGTCTCGGATCTGGCGGACCTGGCCGAGGGCTCGACCTTCCATCGCGTGCTGCGCGACGATGCCGAGCGCGGCCGCTCCACGACCAAGCTCGTCAAGGACGGCAAGATCCGCCGCGTCGTGCTCTGCTCCGGCAAGGTCTATTACGACCTGCTCGAGGAGCGCGAGAAGCGCGGCATCGACGACGTCTACCTGCTGCGCGTCGAACAGCTCTATCCGTTCCCGCTGAAGACGCTGGCGCAGGAGCTCTCGCGCTTCAAGGGCGCCGACGTCGTCTGGTGCCAGGAGGAGCCCAAGAACATGGGGTCCTGGACCTTCGTCGAGCCCTATCTCGAATGGGTGCTGGGCCATGCCGACTCGAAGGTGAAGCGCCCGCGCTATGTCGGGCGCCCGGCCTCGGCCGCCACCGCGACCGGCCTGATGTCCAAGCATCTCGCACAGCTCAACGCGTTCCTGGATGAAGCCTTCGCCGCCTGAGGCGGCGAGGGAAACGACCTGAACGCCGGACCGAACACAAGAACAGAGGCCTGACATGGCGACCGACATCCGCGTACCCACCCTCGGCGAATCCGTCACCGAAGCCACCATCGGCAAGTGGTTCAAGAAGCCCGGCGACGCTGTGAAGGCCGACGAGCCTCTGGTCGAGCTCGAGACCGACAAGGTCACGCTCGAGGTCAACGCGCCGGCCGCCGGCGTGCTCGGCGAGATCGTCGCCAAGGAAGGCGAGACGGTCGGCGTCAACGCGCTGCTGGGCTCGATCGGCGCCGGCTCCGGCGCGGCCGCCGCTCCGGCTGCGGCAGAGGCGCCCAAGGCTGCTCCGGCGGCTGCTCCGGCCCCGGCTCCCGCCGCTGCCTCCGGCCCGGCCACCAAGGCCGCCGATTCCGGCCCGGCCGTGTCCCGGCTGGCCGCCGAGAGCGGGATCAATCCCGCCGCTGTCGCCGCTTCCGGCAAGGATGGCCGCGTGACCAAGGGCGACATGCTCGCCGCGATCGCGACCGGCGGCGCCTCGGCCCCGGCCGCCGCGCCCGCTCCGGTGCAAGTCCGTGCGCCGTCGCCCGCCGACGACGCCTCGCGCGAAGAGCGCGTCAAGATGACGAAGCTGCGCCAGACCATCGCGCGCCGCCTCAAGGAGGCCCAGTCCAACGCCGCGATGCTGACGACCTTCAACGAGGTCGACATGTCCACGGTGATGGCGCTGCGCAACCAGTACAAGGACGTGTTCGAGAAGAAGCACGGCGTGAAGCTCGGCTTCATGGGCTTCTTCGTGAAGGCGGCCGTGCAGGCGCTGAAGGAGATCCCGGCGGTCAACGCCGAGATCGACGGCACCGACATCATCTACAAGAACTACTACCACATCGGCGTCGCCGTCGGCACCGACAAGGGCCTCGTCGTGCCGGTGGTGCGCGATGCCGACATGCTGTCGATCGCCGGCGTCGAGAAGAAGATCGGCGAGTTCGGCAAGAAGGCCCGTGACGGCCAGCTCAAGATCGAGGAGATGCAGGGCGGCACCTTCACGATCTCGAACGGCGGCGTCTACGGCTCGCTGATGTCGACGCCGATCCTCAACGCGCCGCAGTCGGCCATCCTCGGCATGCACAAGATCCAGGAGCGTCCGGTCGTCGTCGGCGGCCAGATCGTCATCCGCCCGATGATGTATCTCGCGGTCAGCTACGACCACCGCATCATCGACGGCAAGGAAGCCGTGACCTTCCTCGTGCGCCTGAAGGAAGGCCTCGAGGATCCGGCGCGCCTCGTGCTCGATCTCTGAGCGCCTTTCCCGGACGCTGAAAGAACAGCGGGGACGCTTCTTCGGAAGCGTCCCCGTTTTCGTTGGGATGTCGCCGGTCTCGAAAGCGAGGCGCGTACCAGCCTCGCAGGACGGGCGTGCAGGGCGGGCGCGCGAGCGCCGGGCTCAGACCGTCTCGCCCTCGAGAGCCCAGGCGCGGACCAGCGTGTTGGCGATCGCGATATGCTGCGGGCAGGTCAGCCCCTCGGGATGCGCGCCGTCCAGCATCTGCAGCACCTCCTCGCGCGGGAACCAGCGGCCCGCTTCCAGCTCGCTCATGTCGAGCGTGATCTCGTCCCCGAGCGATTCGGCGATGCAGCCGATCATGATCGATGACGGGAAGGGCCAGGGCTGCGAGGCGAGATAGCGCACCGTCCCGACCCGGAGGCCAGCTTCCTCCCAGCTCTCGCGGCGCACGGCGTTCTCCAGCGTCTCGCCCGGCTCGACGAAGCCGGCGATGCAGGAATACATGCCCGGCGCGAAGCGGGACTGGCGCGCCAGCAGGCATTTGTCGCCCCGCGTCACCAGCATGATCACGACCGGGTCGGTGCGTGGGAAATGCTGCGCGCCGCAGGCCTCGCATTCGCGCTTCCAGCCGGACGCGCCGAGCCGCGTGGCCCCGCCGCACTGGGCGCAGAAGCGGTGCCGGGCATGCCAGTCGAGCACTGCCTTCGCCTCGCCGAGCGGGCCGACCTCGTCCTCGGGGACCAGCCGCTTCAGCGCCACCGAGCGCAGATCGGCGATCATGAGCTCGGAGCGCTCGCCCAGAACCTCGGTCAGCCCCTTGTCGATCAGGCGGGCGAAGCGGGGCGCGCCATCGATGGTCAGCCCGAGGAAGACCTCTTCCAGCGCCGGCCCCAGGATCTCCGTCTCGCCATGGCTGAACCAGACCGAGAGCGCCTCGTCCTCGAGCCGGTTCAGGATCGGAGTGTCGCCGGCGACGACCGCCAGCCGCGTATCGGAGCGGTGCCGCAAGGCCGTCACGGCGTCCGGCTTGTTGCGCAGGTCTTCCCGCCGGTCGAGCGTGTTGGTCGAGAAGCCGGTGAAGGCGGAGCGCTCGCGACGGGAGGAGGACTGGTCGTTCATGACTTCGTCCTAGACCCGCCGTGCGGCGCGGCGCAAGCGGCCTTCACGCCTCGCCGCGTCCCCGCAGCAGATGGATGATCGCGGAGAAGTCCGCGCCACCCTCGCCCCAGGCGTTGTGGATGCCGAAGAGCTGGGTCGCGGCCGCGCCGAGAGGGGTCGACGCTCCGGCGGCCTGGGCCGCCTCCTGCGACAGCTTGAGGTCCTTCAGCATCAGCGCCGAGGCGAAACCGGGCTTGTACTGCGTGTTGGCGGGGGAGGTCGGCACCGGCCCCGGAACCGGGCAATAGGTCGTCAGCGACCAGCACTGGCCCGACGAGGTCGAGGAGACGTCGTAGAGCGCCTGGTGCGACAGGCCGAGCTTCTCGGCGAGCACGAAGGCCTCGCAGACGCCGATCATCGAGATGCCGAGCAGCATGTTGTTGCAGATCTTCGCGGCCTGACCGTTGCCGGCGGCGCCGCAATGCACGATCTTGCGGCCCATCGCCTTGAGCACCGGCTCGCCCTGCGCGAAGGCCTCGTCGCTGCCGCCGACCATGAAGGTCAGCGTTCCGCCCTTGGCGCCGCCGACACCGCCGGAGACGGGGGCATCGAGCGCCGGGCAGCCGCGCTCGGCCGCCATCGCATGCGCCTTGCGGGCGCTCTCCACATCGACGGTCGAGCAGTCGATCAGCAGCGCGCCGGGCTTCACCGCCGGCAGGATGTCGGTCCAGACGGAGATCACATGCTTGCCGGCCGGCAGCATGGTGATGACGATCTCCGCATCCGCCACCGCCTCCTTCGCCGAGCCGGCGATGCCGACGCCGAGCTCGGCGGCGGCGTCCTTCGATGCCTGGACGAGATCGAAGGCGCTGACCGTATGCCCCGCCTTGACGAGGTTTCCGGCCATCGGGCCGCCCATATTGCCGAGGCCGATGAAGGCGATGCTGGTCATGGTCGTATCCTCTCATTCCTCTTGACGGAATACCTTATGCGGAATATCTTTCCCGCTTGTGATCCGATCTTTCGCGCATAGGGATGCCGATCTCCTGTTTCACGACAGGCCTGTACGGCGTTTCAGCGCGATAGAGCGCATTGTCCGCCGCAAGTTGCTGCTGTTGCATGCGGCGGCGCGGCTGGACGATCTGCGCGTGCCGCCGGGCAACAGGCTCTAAGCCTTGCGAGGCGACAGGGCCGGTCAGCATTCGATCCGCGTCAACGACCAATGGCGGATCTGCTTCAGTTGGAGGGAGGGCGATGCGCATGACGTCGAGATCGTCGACTATCACTGATGCCGCGGAGCCCGGCGAGGCGGTCCTGCTGCCGATTGCGCCGGGCGAAATCCTGCTCGAGGAGTTCATGAAGCCCTTCGACGTCAGCCAGAACCGGCTGGCGCGCGACATCGACGTGCCTGTCAGCCGCATCGCCGGGATCATCAAGGGCGACCGGGCCATCACCGCCGACACCGCGCTTCGGTTGGCTCGGTTCTTCGGAACGAGCCCCGAAATGTGGCTGGGTCTACAGGCCGATCATGATTTGCGGATCGCGCGCCGCGCCAAGGGCGAGGAGATCGAGAAGCGCGTGAGGCAACTCGCGGCATAGGATCAGTTGCCCTTCGCCCGGCCCACCAGCCCGCGCGCCACGATCATCCGCATCACCTCGTTGGTGCCTTCCAGGATCTGGTGGACCCTGAGGTCGCGCACGATCTTCTCGATGCCGTAATCGGCGAGATAGCCATAGCCGCCATGGATCTGCAGGGCGTGGTTGGCGACCTCGAAGCCTGTATCCGTGGCGACGCGCTTGGCCATGGCGCAGAGCTTCGTCGCGTCCGGCGTCTTGGCGTCGAGGGCGGCGGCCGCGCGCCAGAGCAGGCTGCGCGCCGCTTCCAGTTCGATTGCCATGTCGGCCAGCTTGAACTGAAGCGCCTGGAAATCGGCGATGCGGCTGCCGAAGGCCTTGCGCTCCTGCGCATAGGCCAGCGCCTTGTCGAGGGCGCTCTGCGCACCGCCGAGCGAGCAGGCGCCGATATTGAGCCGCCCGCCGTCCAGCCCCGCCATGGCGATCTTGAAGCCGATGCCCTCGGGGCCGAGGCGGTTGGCGACCGGCACGCGGCAGTTCTCGAAGATGACGGCGCGCGTCGGCTGCGCGTTCCAGCCCATCTTCTTCTCGTTGGCGCCGAAGGAGAGGCCGGGCGTCCCCTTCTCGACCACGACGGTCGAGATTCCGGCCGGCCCGGGCTCGCCGGTACGGACCATCACCACATAGATGTCCGAGACCCCTGCGCCGGAGATGAACTGCTTCTGCCCGTCGAGGACGTAATGGTCGCCGTCGAGCACGGCCCTGGTCTTCAGCGCGGCGGCGTCGGAGCCGGCGCCGGGCTCGGTCAGGCAGTAGCTCGCCAGATGCTCCATGCTGCAGAGCTTCGGCAGCAAGCGCTGGCGCTGCTCGTCCGAGCCATAGCGGTCGATCATCCAGGCGCACATGTTGTGGATCGAGATGAAGGCCGCGACCGTCGGGCAGCCGGTCGAGAGCGCCTCGAAGATCAGCGCCGCGTCGAGCCGTGTCAGACCCGAACCGCCGACATCCTCGCCGATATAGATGCCGCCCATGCCGAGCGCGGCGGCGGCGCGCATCTCCTCGACCGGGAAGTGCTTCTCCTCGTCCCAGCGCAGCGCGTGGGGCGCGAGCGTTTCAGTGGCGAAGTCGCGCGCCATCTCCTGGATGGCGAGCTGGTCGTCGGAGAGGGCGAATGCGGTCATGGCTTCCAGTCCGCTACATGAACCATACGGTTTGAATGCGTGGTCGCTGCAAATTTGCGCAGCGTGTGTTCGTCGGCTGTCACGAGATACGAGTTCAGCTGGACCGCGAGCGCGACATAGAAGCAGTCATAGACCGAGTGGTCGAACTCCAAAGACATCGTCCAGGCATCTTCGGTCAGTCCTTCAAGCGGGAAATAGCCAGTTACAAGACGGTCGATCGTCGTGATCATCCCCTGGATTTGGTCGAGCTCGAGAGTCCGCTTTCGGAGATAGCTCAATGCCGCGCTTCTGATGTCCGCCAAGAACAGATCCGGAGCCACCAGCGGCTGGCTCACTTGCGGAAACGTGTAGGGCTCGCCTCCCGATCTGGCGGCAACGAACCACCGGATCGCCGCGCTGGCATCAACAACGATCATCACGCTCAGCGCGAGCTTGGCGGATCATCTCTTCCGGCGGCGTATCCACCGTCAGCGGCCCATATTTGCGGTGGAATTCTGCCAGAAGCGCGAGCTTCTCGTCGCCATTGAGCGGAGCCGCGGCTTTCAGCGTGTCGCGGGCAAATGTCTCTAAGGACACGCCCGCGAGCCTCGCGCGAACCTTGAGGCCTGCGATGACCTCGTCGTCGATGTTCCGGACGAGAATCTGACCCATGGCGTTCTCCCGCAGAAGCGGTTGCTATCAAAAATGATAGCAACCGTCCGTTGCGTGTTCAACCCATGGTCGGGATGACGAAGCTGGCGCCGTCCTTGATGCCGCTCGGCCAGCGCGCCGTCACCGTCTTGGTCTTGGTGTAGAAGCGGATCGAGTCCGGGCCGTGCTGGTTCAGGTCGCCGAAGGAGGAGCGCTTCCAGCCGCCGAAGGTGTAGTAGGCCAGCGGAACCGGGATCGGCACGTTGATGCCGACCATGCCGACCTGCACCTTGGAGGCGAAGTCGCGGGCGGCGTCGCCGTCGCGGGTGAAGATCGCGGTGCCGTTGCCGTATTCGTGGTCGTTGGTGAGCTTCAGCGCCTCGTCGTAGCTCTCGGCGCGCAGCACGGAGAGGACGGGTCCGAAGATCTCCTCCTTGTAGATGCGCATGTCCTTGGTGACGTTGTCGAACAGGCAG
>QFQY01000106.1 GCA_003248805.1 Chelatococcus sp.
TTGCCGGCCCAGTTGCCGCGCAGCATCGGCCCGGCCGGCACGAAGATGAAGGGCAGGCCGGCGCTGCAGGCGCCCATGACCAGCGCGGGCGTGGACTTGTCGCAGCCGCCGAGCAGGACCGCGCCGTCGAGCGGGTGGGAGCGGATCGATTCCTCGGTCTCCATCGCGAGGAAGTTGCGATAGAGCATCGTCGTCGGCTTCTGGTACTGCTCCGAGACCGACATCACGGGGATCTCGACCGGGAAACCGCCGGCCGCCCAGACCGCGCGTTTCACAGCATCGGCGCGGTCGCGCAGATGGGTGTGGCAGGGGTTGATCTCGGACCAGGTGTTGATGATGCCGATGACCGGCTTGCCCATGAACTCGTCATGCGCGAAGCCCATCTGCAACGCCCGCGAGCGATGGCCGAAGGAGCGCAGGTCGCTGGCGCCGAACCAGCGTTTGGAGCGCAGCGTGTCGGGCGTCTTGCGGGGATGGGACGACATAGGCGTTTCCTCGGGTGGTTTCTTGTGTTGAGCACCGGGCGTCATGGTCGGGCTTGACCCGACCATCTCGAATACCAGTGCGATCGCGTCCTGAGATTCTCGGGTCTAGGCTTCGCTGCGCCCGAGAATGACGGATCTCATTCCGCCGCCGCGCGCTGGGCGCCCCAGCTTCCGACGATGCCGCGCAGTTCGGCGCGCTCGGCCTCGTTCAGCTCCGGCAGCCCCGGCAGGCGCACGGGCCCGACATTCGTGCCGAGCAGTCCGAGCGCCTCCTTGACCACGGTAACGTTGGCGCCGTTGCCATATTTGGTGCGCAGCTTCTCGAAGCCGGCGATGGCGTCGACCTCGCGGCGGGCGGTCTCGTAGTCGCCGGCTTCCAGCGCGCGCCAGACGGCGAGCGAGCGCCCGGGGGCGACATTGATCAGGCCGGAGGTGAAACCGCGCGCGCCGAGCGCGTAGAAGGGCGCGGCCCAGCCCTCGGCGAGGCCGCAGATCCAGTTGGCGCTGGTGCCCTCCGTCTCGCGAACGCAATCGGCGAGCAGCATCATGTTGGTCGCGGCGAATTTGACGCCGACGACGTTCGGATGGGTCGCGACGCGGACGAGATCCTTCACGCCGATCGCATCCGAGCGGATATAGGCGACCAGCGGAATCGTCAGCGCCTCGGCGATGGCGATGACGTAGTCGGCCTGGGATTGCGGCGCGGCGAAGGGGTCGAGCGGGTGGTGGACCATCACCGCGTCGCAGCCCGCCTTGGCCGCGAGCCGGCCGGTCGAGACGGCCTCGCGCAAAGACCTTCCGATGCCGGCGGTCACCAGCGCCTTGCCGGCGGCGGACTCGGCCGCGACGGCGTGGCAGCGCTGAACCTCCTCGGCCGTCATCGGATAGAACTCGCCGGTGTTGCCGGCCGAGACGATGTTGTGGATGCCGGCTTCGGCGATGCGCCGGACGATCCGGCCCGTCAGCGCCCAGTCGGCCTCGCCGTCCGCCTTCCAGGCCGTGACATGCACGCCCGAGATGCCGCGCAGCGCGGCGCGAACACGATCATTCGTCATAGGCCAATCCCTCCGCATCGGCGCCGAAGACCTGCCGCACATGGGCTTTCGCCGAGCGGACGATGTGTCGACGCATCCGTTGTTCCGCATTCGCGGGTTCGTGCGCTTTCAGCGCCTCGTAGATTCCACGATGTTCCTCGAAGCCCTGGCCCCGTTCCGCCGGTTCCGAGAGCAAAGCGAGCCGCTGGGCGTGGTCGTACATGCGCTGGCCGTCGAGCCGGCGCTCCAGATAGGTGCAGCCCGAAATCCGGTGGATGGCGCCGTGATAGGCCTCGTTCAGCGTCACGAGGTCCTCGAGCGCGCCATGCGTCGTCGCGCGCTCCATCGCGTCGATCAGCCGGCCCATCTCGGCGATGTCCGCCGGGGTCAGACGGTTGGCGGCGATGTGGGCCATCACACTTTCCAGCGCGGCGCGGCCCAGCGCCATCTCCAGCGCCTGACGCGCGGAGAACTCGACGAAGACGCCCCGGCGCGGCTCGGTGCGCACGAGACCCTCGCTCTCCAGCATGCGGATGGCGTCCTTCACCGGGGTGGTGCTGACGCCGAGCATCTCGGCGAGCTGGCGCTCGTTCAGGCGCTCGCCGTTGCGGAAGCGTCCGGCGACGATCGCCCGGCGCAGGCGCTCATGCACATGCTCGCGCAGGGAGCGCAGCAGGGCGGGGGCTACGGGTTCGATGGCGAGCGCTTCGGCAGACATGGCGTTTCCGACGGTATGGCGGGCGGCTGCGGCGACGGTGCGACCGGGGCGACAGAACCGATTGCCATGATGCCACAGACATCACAAAGGCAATGCCTCGGCAAGTCTGAAATTTCAGATTTCAAATCTGAAAACCTGTGCTATGCGGGATTCAAGCGCTGGACCACGCAGCGCGCCGGCCGCGAAAGGCCGCCTCGAGGAAACGCAACGGGAGGATTGAGACGATGACCATGACCCGCAGGGCCGTGCTGGCCGCGGCCTGCCTGATCGGAGCGAGCCCGGCGCTCGCGCAGGCGACCTATCCCGGCAACAATGTCGTGACGATCATCGTGCCCTTCGCGGCCGGCGGCACGACCGATCTGCTCGGGCGCATCCTGGCCGACCGGCTGGGCGCCCGGCTCGGCGGCAAGTTCATCGTCGAGAACCGGCCCGGCGCCGGCGGCAATACCGGCGTCGCCGCCGCCGCCCGCTCCACTCCGGACGGCTATACGCTGACGATGGGCACGGTCTCGACCCATGCGATCAATCCGGCCGTCTATGCCAAGCTGCCCTTCGACCATGTGAAGGATTTCGCGCCGATCTCGCAGGTGGCGAGCGTGCCCAACATCCTGATGGTCAATATCGACCTGCCGGCCAAGACCGTGCCGGAGCTGATCGATCTGCTGAAGAAGAACCCCGGCAAATACTCGTTCGGCTCGTCGGGCGCCGGCACCTCGACGCATATGGCCGCGGAGCTCTTCAAGGTCGCGACCGGGACCGACATGGCGCATGTGCCCTATCGCTCCAGCGGGCAGGTGACGCAGGACCTGCTGAGCGGCCAGATCCAGCTGACCTTCGACAACATCACCATCGCCTGGCCGCATGTGCAGGCCGGCAAGATTCGCGCGCTCGCCACCGCCACGCCGAAGCGGCTCGCCGTCGCGCCGGACATGCCGGCGCTCGCCGAGTTCATTCCCGGCTACGACGCCAGCTCCTGGCACGGCTTCTTCGCGCCCTCGGGCGTTCCGAAGGACATCGTCGCCAAGCTCTCGACCGAGACGCAGGCGATCATGCGCGAGCCCGGCGTCATCGAGCAGCTGAAGAAGCTCGGCGTCGATCCCGTCGGCTCGACGCAGGAGCAGTTCACGGCGCACATCGCCAGCGAGACCAAGCGCTGGGCCGAGGTCGCCCAGAAGGCGAATGTCCGGATCGAATGATCGAAGAGCCAATCATCCGCCAGCGCGGCCGCCTACCTTGCCGTCATTGCGAGGAGCGTCAGCGACGAAGCAATCCAGGATGGCGTAGGGCAAGATCCCTGGATTGCTTCGCTTCGCTCGCAATGACGATGGACGTCGAGCCTTCACCCAAAGCAGATGTTGGATAACTCATGACCACCCTCACCGACGACAACCGCAAGAAGCTCCAGCGGGTCTCGACCGCGACGCTGACCACGGCGCTGTTCAAGCGCGGCTTCCGCAACCAGTTCATCCAGGATGTGCGGCCGCTGTCGCAGCCGAGCCAGTCGGTCGTCGGCGAGGCCTTCACCCTGCGCTACATCCCGGCGCGGGAAGATCTCGACGTGCTCTCCGCCTTCGAGGGCACCTCGCATCCGCAACGGCGCGCGGTCGAGGATTGCCCGCCCGGCCATGTCATGGTGATCGACAGCCGCAAGGATCCGCGCGCGGCATCGGCCGGCGGCATCCTGGTCTCGCGGCTGATGCAGCGCGGCGTCGCCGGCATCGTGACCGATGGCGGCTTCCGCGATAGCCCCGAGATCGCGCAGATGGGTTTCCCCGCCTACCACAACCGCCCGAGCGCGCCGACCAACCTGATCCGGCATCATGCGCTCGACATCAACGCCCCGATCGCCTGCGGCGACGTCGCGGTCTATCCGGGCGATATCGTGGTCGGCGACGGCGAGGGCGTCTGCGTCATCCCCGCCCATCTCGCCAACGAGATCGCTCCCGAGGTCTATGAACAGACGGCGTATGAGGACTTCGTCGCCGAGCGTGTCAGGGCCGGGCAGGGCATCTTCGGCCTCTACCCCGCCAATGCCGAGACGAAGGCGGAATTCGCGGCATGGCGGCCGGGCTGGTCCTGAGAGACTGCTCGCCCCCCGAACCCATGTCCCGAGGGGGCATCGCGCCGTCTCGCGGCTCTTCGGGACGGTGGCTCGACTCGTCGACCGGGCTCCGAGGAATTGCGGAGAATTCTAACGATTCTCCAGACCGTCGGCTAACCGCCTTTCTGCACCGAACTCTCACGGTTTGCCGCCACTCTGTCCTGGACGGGAAGACAGTCCAGAAGGGACGGGGACATGGCTCAGATCTGGTTGACCTATGACGAAATGGCCGCGACGTTCGGCGGCACGCGCTTTCAGGCCCGCGAGGCCGCGATCCAGAACGGCTGGGCGCGGATGAAGGGTCGCGACGGCGTCGCGCATGTCAGGCTGACGCCGACGCTCGCCCGGGAATTTCTCGAGCGCCAGCTCAGGGGCGTGCAACTCCAGGAGCAGGACGCCGCGACCGATCTGATGGTGGCGTCGCTGCGCTCGGTCCTGCCCGCGCAGGGCGCGCTGCCCGTGCCGCGGGTCGTGGCGGCCTGATCGTCGATCCGGGGCTCGGCGCGCGGCGACGGACCGCCCGTCGCAGCCGGAACGGGCCGCCGGGCCGCCAGGCTCGGGCCACGGCGCGGCGGGAATTTAGCCTCTCTCCTGCCGATCACCGACCTGCGGCGCGCGCTCGCCGGGACGGTCCGGCGCCGGCGAATGGCGCGGGCGCCTCTTTGCCGCAAGACTCGTCGCGCATTCTCTCTCCTCGCATTCCCGCGATGCCGTAAACGCTGCATCGACGTTCGTGTCGCGCAGGGCTATGAGCGATGGCGAAGCTCCGGCCGGCTCGATCGCGGTCGGCGGGGCGTTTGGTGTTGGCTGGTGGGGTGAAGCACTCTCCCCCGGATTCGAGGGCTTGGATGTCCGCCGTTTCGATTATTCCGCTCATCATGGCCGGTGGCGCCGGGACGCGGCTCTGGCCGTTGTCGCGCGATACCATGCCCAAGCAGTTCATCGTGCTGCTGGACGGCGGCCTGTCGACGTTCCAGTCGACGCTGCTGCGGGTGAAGGGGGCGCCGTTCGGGCGGCCCATCGTGGTCACCAATCACGAATTCCGTTTCGTCGCGGCGGAGCAGATGCAGGCGATCGGCGTCGAAGGCGAGATCGTCCTGGAGCCGGAGCGGCGCGATTCGGCGGTCGCGATCGCGGTGGGGGCTCTGCTGGCGCGGGGCGCGAATCCGGATGCCGTCGCCCTGGCGCTCGCCGCCGACCATGTGGTGGCGGATGCCGAAGGCTTCCGCGCCGATTGCGAGATCGCGGCCAAGCTCGCGACCACGGGTCTCATCATGACGCTCGGCATCGTGCCGACGGCGCCCTCGACCGCCTATGGCTATATCGAGCCCGGAGCGCCCCTGGGCGAGGGGGGCGCGCATCGCCTGGAGCGCTTCGTCGAGAAGCCGGATGCGGCGACCGCCCAGCGCTATGTCGATGACGGCTTTCTCTGGAACAGCGGCAATTTCATTTTCGCGCCTGAGACGATGCTGGCGGAACTTGAGAATTTCGCTCCGGAGATCGTTGCCGGTGCCGGCGAGGCCGTCGCCAACGCCAGGCGCGATCTCGATTTCCTGCGCCTCGACCCGGCGGGCTTCGGCAAGGCCACGAAGACCTCGATCGACTATGCGGTGATGGAGAAGACGCGCCTCGCCGGTGTCATCGCGGCGCGCTTCGACTGGTCCGATATCGGGACCTGGGATGCGATCTACGACGTGATGGATCACGACGCCTTCGGAAACCTGCTGCAGGGGCCCGTCGTCGCGATGGATACGACCGGCTCGCTGCTGCGAAGCGACGATATGCTGGTGACGGCGATCGGGCTTCGGGACGCCGTCGTGGTGGCGACCCGCGACGCGGTGCTCGTCGCGTCCAAGGCGGAGGCCGGCAAGGTCAAGGCGCTGGTCGAGCAGATGAAGCGCGAGGGCCGGCCGCAGGCGAGCGAGCATCTGCGCATCTACAGGCCCTGGGGATGGTACCAGCGCATCGACATCGGCGCCCGGTTCCAGGTCAAGCGCATCAACGTCAAGCCGGGCGGGCAACTCAGCCTGCAGAAGCACTTCCATCGCTCCGAGCACTGGATCGTCGTGCGCGGCACGGCGGAGGTCGCGGTCGACGGCGAGGTCCGCTACGTCCACGAGAACGAGTCGGTCTATCTCCCGATCGGCTGCACGCACCGGCTGACCAATCCCGGTCGCATCGAGCTCGAACTGATCGAGGTTCAGGTCGGCAGCTATACGGGGGAGGACGACATCGTCCGGATCGAGGACGTATACGCCCGCGACTGACGGGGGCGGGGAAGGGCGGGGCCGGTCCGGAAGGACGGTCTCTTTACCTTACGCCATGCGCGGGGGAGCGCCGCGGACGAAAAGGCGTTGACGGGTCGTCATGCTGTCGTTCTGCTGTGTGGCGCAAATGCGGGACGTGTGCCGGTGCGACGGTGCGGCCTATGTCTCCGTGTCTTTTCTCTCTCTTTGTCCGCTGTCGTAATGGCGCGGTCTGCAACCGGGTTTTCCATGTCGAAGCGCATTCGCAAGGCCGTCTTTCC
>QFQY01000107.1 GCA_003248805.1 Chelatococcus sp.
GCGGGAAGCGCGCCTCGAGGAAGCGGTCGATCCGCATCTCGTTCTCGTCCGGCGTCACCACGAGCTGCTGCACGCCGGTAGCGAGAACCGCGGAGGTTTCCGCCTTCACCTGCGCCCGCGTCGGCGCGGCGGCCGGCTGGCGCGGCGCGCTCCTGCGCTCGGCCTGCGGGCCGGAACGGCCCTCGCCGGCCTCGGGGCGCGAGCGCGCCACGGCCTGCGCCTGCCGGCGCGCGTCATGGCTCGGCCGCTTGCCCTTGGGAGCGCCGGCAGCCGGCGCGCCGCCGGCCCTGGCGCCGAGCACCCGCCCGGCGGGACGCTTGCCGGCCGGAGCCTTGCCGCCGGGAGCCTTGCCGCCGGGAGCCTTGCCGCCGGGAGCCTTGCCGCCGGGTGTCCTGCTGCCCGGAGCCTTGCCGCCCGGAGCCTTGCCGCCCGGCCCCTTGCCGCCCGTCCTCACGACGCCACCCGCATGATCGCAAACCCCGCCACGAGCGCGGCGAGCGAAGCCGCCACCGAGCCCAGCACATAGAAGACGGCCTGAGCGACCTCGCCCCTCTGCCAGAGCAGCACGGCGTCGAGCGAGAAGGCCGAGAAGGTGGTGAAGCCGCCGAGAATTCCGGTCGTCAGGAACAGGCGCAGATCCTGCGGCGTCCCCTCGCCCGCGCGGAAGGCGAACCAGCCCGCGACGAGCCCCATCAGCCCGGAGCCGACGACGTTGATCGCCATGGTGCCATAGGGAAAGCCGGCGAGCGGCCAGCGCATCGCGGCGAAGTTGACACCGTGGCGCAGCACGCCGCCGATGCCGGCGCCGAAGAAAACGAGAAGAGCGGAGGTCATCGCTGTGGAATAGAGCGCGAGAGGGCCGCACACAAACGAAATCCGCCGCAATTCGCGGCTTGATGGCGGCCGTGGGCCATCTCCGGTCGCGCCACAGGACAACGCCATGCTCGTCGCCGCTCTCAAGGCCGCCCCGCTCGCCCTGCTGCTGACCGCAGCGACCGGCGCCTCGGCCCAGATGTCCGCGCCGCCCGCCGGCAAGCGCGACTGGACGACCGAGAAATGCGAACGCTACCGCAAGGCCTATGGGCAGGCCGTGGCGCGGCAGGGCATTCAGGGTCTCGGCAGCGAATTCCTCGCCCGCCACGAGGCCTTCCTCGCCTCGAACTGCACCGCGCAGGCCGATGTCTGCGCCCGCAGCAAGGAGGAGCTGGCGCTGGCGAACACGCTGGTCGTTCTCGCGATGAACGCCGGCATGAGCAGCACCTTCCTGCCCTTCTACTGTCGCGGCTGACGGATCACGGCCTGTCGCGCCGCCGCAGCAGCGGGTGGACGTAGATCTCGAAGACAATGGTCAGCGCGACGAAGACCAGCGCGATCGCGAAGGCGACGATCCAGTAGCTCACATCGTCGGCCGACACGAACCAGCCCGCGATCAGCGACGGGACGATGAGAAGAAGGCGCGCCAGCAAGGAAAACATCGAAGGCTCATCAAGTCTTGGCCAAGGATCGGCCACCGGGAGTGGCCGAAAACCGGAAATCATTCTTCGGCTCGATCCGGTCCGATGGCAATGACATGGATCACACCCGTCAAGTCCGCCCGGAGGGAGAGAGCCCTGAGCGGGCTCAGTCCTCGCCGCGCCGCTCCTGCCGCAGCTTCTCCCAATAGTCCAGCCGCTTGCGGATCTCGCGCTCGAAGCCGCGTTCGGGCGGGTCGTAGAAGAGCTGCCGCCCCAGCGCGTCCGGCCAGTAGTTCTGCCCGGAGAAGGCGTCCGGCGCGTCGTGGTCATAGGCGTAGTCGGCGCCATAGCCCTCCTCGCGCATCAGCTTCGTCGGCGCGTTGAGGATGGTCTTGGGCGGCATCAGCGAGCCGTGCTCCTTCGCCACGCGCCGCGCCGTCTTGTAGGCGACATAGGCCGCGTTCGATTTCGGCGCGGTCGCGAGATAGACGACGCAGTTGGCGAGGGCGAGCTCGCCCTCGGGCGTGCCGAGCTGCTCATAGGTCTCGGCCGCCGCGCGCGCATGGACCAGCGCCTGGGGATCGGCGAGCCCGATATCCTCCACCGCCATCCGCACCAGCCGCCGCGCCAGGAAGCGCGGGTCCTCGCCGGCATCGAGCATGCGCGCGAAATAGTAGAGCGCCGCGTCGGGATCGGAGCCACGGATCGTCTTGTGCAGGGCCGAGATCAGGTTGTAGTGGCCGTCCTGCGCCTTGTCGTAGATCGGCGCGCGGCGCTGGATGACCTCCTGCAGCCCTTCCTCGTCGAAGGTCTCGCCGGGCTTGGCGGCGCGCCAGACCTCCTCGGCCAAGGTCAGCACCGCGCGCCCGTCGCCGTCGGCGAAACGGGCGAGCGCGAGGCGGGCCTCGGCCGTCAGCGGCAGCTCCCGGTTCTCCAGAACCTCCGCGCGGCCGAGCAGGAAGAGCAGCGCCCCCTCGTCCAGCGCCTTGAAGGTCATGACGCGCGCGCGGGAGAGCAGCGCGGCGTTGAGCGCGAAGGACGGGTTCTCGGTCGTCGCCCCGATCAGCGTGATCGTGCCGTCCTCCATCACGGGCAGGAAGGCGTCGAGCTGTGCGCGGTTGAAGCGATGGATCTCGTCGACGAAGAGCAGCGTACCGCGGCCGCCGAGCCTGTGCCCGCGCGCCTGCTCGAAGACCTTCTTCAGGTCCGCGACGCCCGAGAAGATCGCGCTGATCTGCTCGAAGCCGAGATCGACCTGGGCGGCCAGCAGCCGCGCCACCGTCGTCTTGCCGGTGCCGGGCGGCCCCCAGAAGATCATGCTGCCGAGCGAGCCCGAGGCCAGCAGGCGCGTCAGCGCCCCGTCCGGCCCGGTCAGGTGCTCCTGGCCCGCAACCTCGCCGAGCGTGCGCGGGCGCAGCCGGTCGGCGAGCGGACGCGGCCCGGCCTTGTCGAGCCCCGAGGCGGCGAAGAGATCGCTCACCCCGGAAAGACCGAGGTGAAGCTCTGGCCACCGCGCGAGATCGTCACCTCCCAGGCGCGCTTGCGCTCCCTCAGCGCGCTCTCGATCTCGCGGGAACTGGTCATGCGCTCGCCGTTCAGCGCCTGGATGATGTCGCCCTTCTGGAAGCCGATGCGGGCGCCCGTGCTGCCCTCCTCGATCTCGCTGACGACGACGCCCTCGGTGCCGGCGTCGATGCCGAGTTCCTCGGCCACCGCGGGCGAAAGATTCGCGACGGTGAGCCCCGCCAGCGGCGAGCGCGAGGCGAGCCTCACCGGATCGCGCGGACGCGTTTCGGGCGCGGGAATGAGCCTGACCGGAAGAACGATGCGCTTGCCGGCCCGCAGCACGGTCAGCGATGTCGTGCCACCGAGCGGCCGGGTGGCGTAGCGGTAGCCGAACGCCTCCGGATCGTCGACCTGTACGCCGTCGACGGCCAGAATCACATCGGAACGGCGCAGGCCCGCCTCCTCCGCCGGCCCCTTCTCGACGATGCTGGCGACGACGGAGCCGGTCGGGCGGTCGAGCCCCAGCCCGTCCGCGACCTCGCTCGTCAGCGCCTGGAGCCTGGCGCCGAACCAGGGCCTGCGCACCATCTTCGCGCCGCCGCGGGCGCTCTCCACGACGACGCGCACCATGGCGGAGGGAATCGCGAAGCCGATGCCGTGGCTGCCGCCCGAGCGCGAGAAGATCGCCGTGTTGATGCCGATGACCCGCCCCTGCATGTCGACGAGCGCGCCGCCCGAATTGCCGGGATTGATCGCGGCGTCCGTCTGGATGAAGGACTGGGCGTCGCCGACGCCGACCTGCGTGCGCGCCAGCGCCGAGACGATACCCTGCGTCACCGTCTGCCCGACGCCGAAGGGATTGCCGATCGCGAGCACGATGTCGCCGACCTGGACCTGGTCCGAATCGGCCAGTTCGATCGCCACGACGTCCTTCGCCTCCTTGACCTTGAGCACGGCCAGGTCGGTCCGGGGATCGCGCAGCAGGATTTCGGCCTCGACCTCGCGCTTGTCGGCGAAGGAGACCTTCACGTCGCTCATGCCCTCGATGACATGGTTGTTGGTGACGATGAGGCCCGACGCATCGACCACGACGCCCGAGCCGAGCGAGCGCTGCACGCGGTCGCGCGGAATGCCGAAACCGCCATCCCCGAAGAAGCGGCGGAAGAAGGGGTCGTCCATGAAGGGATTCTGCGGCCGGCGCTCGACACGGGCGCCGTAGACATTGACGACCGACGCGGCGCTTCTCTGGACGAGCGGCGCGAAGGACAAGGTGATCTGCTGCCGGGACTCAGGAACCTGCCTCGCCTGCCCGAAAGCGAGCGAAGGAGCGAGCCCTGCTGCAAGCATCGAGAGCGCGACAACCGCTGCGGGAGCGAAGCTATAGCGCTGGATCATACCGGTCATGCTCGCCTCATCATGAAACAAATTCGCGCACCGAACGTTGTGATCACCGACATACTGATCAATACGATTCGAGCGTCAGCGTTTTCCTTTAGAGAATTTTACGCCGCGGCGCACCGACCCACAACCTACGGAGGATAGGGTGCAAAGCCTGACCCGCCTTGTTTATTCCAGTGAAAGCCGCCTCGTCGAGGAGAACCGGACCGCGGAGCTCAAGCGCATGCTCTCGACCGCGCGGCGCCTGAACGAGGACAACGGAATCACCGGCTTCCTGCTGGCGACGACGGGCGCCTTCGCGCAGGTGCTGGAAGGACGCAAGGAGACTGTCGAGGAGACTTATGGCCGGATCATGCTCGATCCGCGCCACGACAACCTGAATCTCCTGCTCGACACGCCGATTGGCGCGCGCATCTTCGATAAATGGGCGATGGGCTTCGCCGATGCGGACGGCACCAAGGCGTTCATCTTCGGGCTCTACGGCGTCACGCCCGACAACGATCTGCACCGGCAGCCGCTGGACACCGTGATGGATCTCGCCTCGCAGTTCTCGGCGGACCATATCGGCAAGTGATGCAAGGCCACGGGCAGGAGAAAGCCCCTTCGCGAAAGCCCCTTCGCGACTGTCTGGAAACGCGCTCAGCCCTCATCCTGCGGAGTCGGTCCGCAAGGACTGGCGTCTCGAAGGATGCCCCCGGAGGTTCCGGAACCAACTGGAGCATCCTTCGAGACGCCGCTTCGCGGCTCCTCAGGATGAGGGCTCGAGCATAAAGGCAGGATCCGAGGCCCGTCGAAGCACGGCCTGCCGCAGAGGGTCCCGCGACCCGCTACTGGCCCTGTAGCAGCAGCCTGTAGCGCTCGATCTCCTTCGGCACCATGGCCGCCACATAGGCGGGGGTCTGCTCCTCGGCCGTCGGCAGCACCGACGAGAGATCCTTGAATCGGCTTTGGAGGTTCTGGCTCGAAAGCGCTGTGCGCAAAGCCTCATTCAGCTTGTCGACGACCGGCTGCGGCGTGTTCTTCGGCACGAAGATGGCGTTCCAGCCCTGTGCCTCGAACGCCGGCAGCCCGGCCTCCCTGGAGGTCGGAACATCCGGCAGGCTGGCGAGCCGGTTCGGCGTCGCGACCGCGAGCGCCTTGACCTTCTTCCCTTCGACCGCGCCCGAGAGCGAGGTCGCCGCGTCGCAGACGCCGTCGATCTGCCCGCCCATCAGGTCGTTGAGCGCCGGTCCCGCGCCGCGATAGCTCACCAGCGCGACATCGACGCCGGCCGCCTTCACGAAGTTCCGGCAGATCAGATAGTTCGAGGAGCCGACGCCGGCATGGCCGAGGCTGACCTTGCCGGGATTGTCCTTCGCATAGGCCACGAATTCCTGCAGGTCCTTGGCCGGGAAATCGAGCCTCAGCGCGATCATCGGCGAGGTCTTCGCCACGAGGCCGATCGGCGCGAAGTCGGCATGGGTGTATTTCAGGTCGGGATAGATCGTGTAGGAGGCGGCATTCGTGCCGCTGTTGCCGATGACGATCGTGTAGCCGTCGGGCTCCGCCCGCGCCGCGCGCGACAGCGCGGTCGCGCCCCCTGCCCCGCCCATATTCTCCATGACGATGCGCTGGCCCAGCACGCGCCCCATCTCGTCGCCCACGAGCCGGGCGATGACGTCCGACGAGCCGCCCGCCGCGAAGGGCACGATCATGGTGATGGGCTTGGAGGGATACTTGTCCTGAGCCTGCACGGCCCCGGACAGCATAAGGGCCGCACAGGCGGCCGCGATCAGGCTCTTCATCATGGCACGTTCCGTCCCGCCACGGCTTCTGAGGCCGCCTCCGGCGACGCTACCATTTGCGGGCAAGCGCGCAAGGCCCGCGCGACACCCCCTCCAGGGCTCCGCATTTCAGGGGCTCAGCCCTCATCCTGAGGAGCGATCTGAGAGATCGCGTCTCGAAGGATGCTCCAGGGGCCGCTTCCCGCACAAACTGGAGCATCCTTCGAGACGCCGCGTTCCGCGGCTCCTCAGGATGAGGGCTCGAATATCCAAATGCGATGGCCCTGTGCGCCCCCCCAACGCAAAAGGGCGACCCGAAGGCCGCCCTTTCGAAATCCATCCGCGAAGCGAAGCGGCTCAGGCCGCCTCGTCGTCCGCCGAGAACACCGGGCCGGAATCCTGGCCCTTGGCGTCGACGTCGCGGTCGACGAACTCGATGATCGCCATCGGGGCGTTGTCGCCGAAGCGGAAGCCGGCCTTCATGATGCGCAGATAGCCGCCGTTGCGCTCCTTGTAGCGCGGGCCGAGGACCGCGAAGAGCTTGCCGACGAGAGCCACGTCCTTGATCTGGGCGATGGCCTGGCGGCGGGCATGCAGATCGCCGCGCTTGCCGAGCGTGACCAGCTTCTCGACGACCGGACGCAGGTCCTTGGCCTTCGGCAGCGTGGTGGTGATCTGCTCGTGCTTGATCAGGGCCTGGGCCATGTTGGCGAACATCGCCT
>QFQY01000108.1 GCA_003248805.1 Chelatococcus sp.
TGGCGGAATTGGTAGACGCGCTCGACTCAAAATCGAGTTCCGCAAGGAGTGCTGGTTCGATCCCGGCCAGGGGCACCATCCAATCACGTCTGAGGTATTCGCTCGCCTCCGAGAGCCCGAGCATCGCGGCGGAATCGGGAATTGGACCTTGACCCGTTTTGGCGGGCGTCCGTTGGCAGCCGCCGTCATCGATGGTCGCGTGAGGACGCAAGGCATTGCGCCAGGCTCCGGAGCCGTGATGCCGCCAATCGCCTGCTCACGGCGTTCATTTCCGGCTGACAGCATGATGCGCACGAGCTGGCGAGGCGAAACCTCGCAAGCGCGGCGATGCCTGCGGCGCCCATCACCCGGTTCTCCGCTCCGGCAGACCATCGGACCATCCGCCGCCGGTGAACGGCCTAGCCTTGATCCGAGGGAACAGGGGCCGCATGCTTCCCGTCGAAAACGCGCCTGCCAAACGGCGCTGCGGGGCAAGGTCGGGAACGGACGATGACGGGCTCGGACCAGAGCTATTGGTTCAGGCAGACCCGACTTGGTCGCCTGCGGGTCATCCATTGGAAAGGCTGGGCCGCCGGTCTCGCGTTCATCCCCGTCGCGGCCGCCGGTATCGGGCTGGAAAGCTGTTTGAAACAAAGCGGCAGTCAGCTCCTGTATTTTTCCGTCATGATTCCCTTTGGCCTGCTCGTTCTCGCATGCGGCGGCTATGTGGCGGGCAAGATTGATCGACGGTGACGGCCATCTGTGATCGCCTGTCGATTGACCACGCCACGTTGCGCGACGGCCATCCCGATGACGCAGCGAAGCGGCTGCGCAGATGCCGGGAGCGATAGGCTGAAATCAGCGCCGTATCGCTCATCACGGGGCAACCGCGACAGGGCTCCGTACCGGCGCTGCCGAGGGACGAGCGCGGCAGCCTATGCCCTCCGTTCCCGAGATGGCGCGCACCGGGGGCGTCCTGGCCCGCCATGCGCTTGAAACGGCCTCGCGCCTGAAAATCGAGAAAACGCCTGGAAGGCAAGGCCACGATAACAATGAATCGAAAATAAAAAAGCAATTTATCTCGAATTTAAGACAAATAATCACAGTTAAGCATAGATCGTAAACCAATATTTACCAATCTATGTGCGCCACTATCATCAGCCGAACTCACGAGATCGGCTGAAAATATGATAATTGCTGTAATTTTGTTTCTATTCGCTATCGCCTGCGGCTACAAGCTCGCCCCGCTTTATGTCCTGGCCGCCGCCCTGCTCACATCGGTCACACTGATATCGATCTGGATCGTCACCGAAGAGCTGAATTTCTTCAGCTATCTGGTTCTCGTCGGGAACGTCGCGGCGCTACAGAGCGGCTACCTGCTCGGCCTCTATCTGCGGCCGGACTGACCCCCGCTTGCCGGGTCGATCGCTCGCGCCACGATGCAGCGCGTTGCTCGTCGCCCCCTTCTGGGTTTCACTGCGTTTCGCAGAAAAACATGCGATTCGGAGGGTGAATGGCCAGGCCGTCGGACAGCTTGAAGGACCAGGAGCTGATCAACCTCCTGACGGCCAATGCGCGCACGCCGCTGGCGGAAATCGCCAAGTCGCTCGGCGTCTCCCGCGCCACCGTGCAGGCAAGGCTCGCCCGCCTCGAGCGGGATGGAAGAATTCTCGGCTACACCACGATCCTCGGCATGGACGAGACGCAGATAACCGACCTGTCGGCCATCATCCTCATCGAGCTCGAGGTCAAGCAGCAGGGCAACGTCATCGCATCGCTACGCAAGCGTCCGGAGATCGTTCAGTGCTATACGCTGAGCGGCGGCTTCGACCTCTTCGTCAAGATCACCTGCCGAACCTCGCATCAGCTCGACGAGATCATCGACTGGATCGCGGAGATGGACGGCGTCCGGCGCACGACATCCTCGATTCTGCTGGCCCGCAAGTTCGTGCGCTGACCAATCGGCACGCAGACGCCGCTCTCGCGGCAGGCATCGGGCGGCCCCCCGGCACGCCTCATGGGCAGTTTCGCCGGTTCTTCACCGAAACGGCGCGTTTCGCTGCGAAACGACCTAAGATTTCACATTCGCCCGGCGATCCGATCATTTATGTCCCCCTCGCCGCCAAAATAGAAAGGAGCGGAGTTCAAGGAGACGACTGATGAATGGTGCATCCGCTCTCGTCCGCATGCTGGCCGACTATGGCGTGGACGTGATCTTCGGCGTGCCGGGCGACACCAACGTCGCTCTCTATCGCGCGCTGGGCAGCGAGCCGGGGGCACCGCGCCACATCATGTGCCGGGACGAGCGCTCGGCGCTCTTCATGGCCGACTGCTATGCCAGGCTCTCCGGCAAGCCGGGCGTCGCAGAGGTGCCGAGCGGCGCCGGCGCGCTCTATGCGGTCCCCGGGGTCGCGGAAGCCAACAAGTCGTCCGTTCCGCTCATTCTGCTGGTCAACGACATCCCCCAGCCCGGCCTCGGGCGCGGCACGCTGACCGAGCTCGCCGTCGACGACCTCTTCCGGCCGATCGCGAAGCACACCGAGACGCTACGCCATATCGGCAAGCTGCCGGAACTGGTCCGGCGCGGCTTCCGCGAGGCCACCGCCGGGCGCCCCGGCGCCGTGGTGCTGACCCTGCCGGAGGACGTGCTCTACGAGCCCCTGCCCGAGAGCGGAGTCTCGCTCCATGTCGAGGCCCAGTGCCGCCAGGCGCCCTCCTCCCGCACGCTTCCGGAGGCGGCCGATATCGAGGGTGCGCTGGCGATGCTGCTGAGCGCGAAGCGCCCGCTGATCGTCGCCGGCGGCGGCGTCAACCGCTCGCGCGCGGCAGCCTCGCTGACGGCGCTGGCCGAGCGCCTGCATCTGCCCGTGGCCACGACGATCACGGGCCAGGGCGTCATCCGGGACGACCACAAGCTCGCGATCGGGATCATCGGCGACAACGGCTTCCACCCGCATGCGATCTGGGCCCTGGCCCGGGCCGACGTCGTCCTCTATGTCGGCTGCCGCATGGGCTCCGTCGCGACGATGAACTGGCAGCGGCCGGTTCCCAACGGCGACACCCGCATCATCCAGATCGACCTCGACCCGGAGACGGTCGGCAACACCTATCCGATCGACGCCCCGCTCGTCGGCGACGCCAAGGCGGTGCTCGATTCGCTGCTGTCGCGGGTTCCGGCCGCATTCGTGCCCGTGTCCGACGACTGGGTCTGCGAGATCAATCTCCGCCGGGCCGAATTCTGGGATGCGATGGCGCCCTTCCTCGAGGCCGACACCGAGCCGCTGCGTCCCGAGCGCGTGATCGAGGCGCTCAACCGCCACCTGCCGACGCCCTGCCATGTCATCTCGGACGCGGGCACCGCGACGCCCTATTCCACGCGCTTCCTACGGCTGCGGGATCCGGCCTCGAAACTCGTCATCCCCCGCTTCTTCGGCGGGCTCGGCTACGCGCTGCCGGCGGTCGTCGGCGCGCATTTCGCCGATCCGGGCGTCCGGCCGGTCGGCCTCTTCGGCGACGGCTCGCTCGGCATGTCGGCGGGCGAGCTGGAGACCCTGGCCCGGCTGCAGGTTCCCGCCGTCCTGATCCATTTCAACAATGCCTGCTTCGGCTGGATCAAGGCGCTGCAGAAGGTCACCGAGCGCAATCACGAGCGCATGCAGGCTGCGAGTGGACCTGAGGCAGCCGCCGCCGGCAGCGGACGGAACGACCCGACCTTCGGCGTCGATTTCGGCAAGTATGACATGAGCCGGCTGGCCGGCGTCTACGGCATCCGCGGTTTCCGGGTCGAGACGGCCGGTCAGCTCGAGGAGGCGCTCGCCACCGCCTTCGCCCTCGACGAGCCGGTCTTCATCGACGTGGTGGTCGAATCCATCGCGGACCGCCTGCCGCCGGTGTTCTCCTGGCTGAAGAAGACGGGTGCCGACCCCGAGGCGGTCGGCGTGCAGGCCGTGCTTTGAAGCCGGCGATTTCGGCGAGCCTTCCTGCGAGCCTTCCTGAAGGAGTTGAGACGATGCCGACACAGACGAAGCGGATCGCGGTCCTCGGGGCCGGGCAGATCGGAACCGTGATCGCATCCATGCTGGCCGCGCAGGGCCACCGGGTGACGCTGGCCGACGCCGTGCCGGACACGAACGGCAAGGCGCAGGCCTTCGACACCGCGGTCCTCGACGCCTCCGACATGGCCGCGCTGCGTGCCTTCCTGGCGGATCGCGACATCGTCGTCAGCGCCTGCCCGTATTTCCTCAACAAGGGCATCGCCCAGGCCGCCGTCGAGACCGGCACGCATTATTTCGACCTGACCGAGGACGTGGAGACGACGGCCTATATCAAGGAGATCGCCGCCGGGGCCGATGTCGCGCTGGTGCCGCAATGCGGTCTCGCCCCCGGCTTCATCTGCATCCTCGGGGCCGACATGGCGGCGCGCTTCGACAAGGTGGATTCGATCGCCATGCGCGTCGGCGCGCTGCCGCTCTACCCGACGAACGCGCTGCGCTACAACGTGACCTGGTCGGTCGACGGACTGATCAACGAATACTGCAACCCGTGCGAGATCGTGTTCGACGGCCGGCGGATCCTCGTTCCCGCGCTGGAAGGGCTCGAGAGCGTGATGATAGACGGCATCGCCTATGAGGCCTTCAACACCTCCGGCGGCCTCGGCACGCTGACGGAAACGCTCGCCGGCAAGGTCCGCGACATGAGCTACAAGACCCTGCGCTATCCCGGCCATGCCGAGATCATGAAGCTGCTGCTGCGCGGGCTCGACCTCGCCAACGATCGCGAGACGATGCGCCGCATCGTCAATCGCTCGGCCCCCTTCACGCGCAACGATGTCGTCGTGATCTTCGTCACTGGCGTCGGCGAGCGTGGCGGCCGGCTGGAGGAGGACAGCGTCGTCCTGCGCTATGACGGCGAGCCTAATCTGAGCGCGATCCAGTTCACCACCGCATCCGGCTGCGTCGCGATGGTGGAGCTCTTCCTCGCCGGCAAACTCCCCTCGCGCGGCTTCGTACGGCAGGAGGATGCGTCGCTGCAGGACTTCCTGGCGACGCGGGCCGGCTCGCGGCTCGCCACGCAGGCGCGTGGATCGGACGCGGCCGCTGGCAACTATTTCCAAGACAGGAGGCACGCCGCCTGAATTGCTATCGGGCGCGCAATGGGGCACTTCGGGCGGGACGGTCGTCTCCCGGCCGCTGATGAGAAGACCAAACCAGACTTAAACGAGGGGATCGTCATGATATCGCGTAGAAATCTCGCTTCCGCCATCGGCGCCACCGCCGCCGGCATCGCGGCCGCCGGCTTGGTCTCCTCCGCTCAGGCTCAGACCGCGCCGACCGGCGAGACGGCCTTCGAGCGCATTCGGCGCACCAAGAAGCTCCGCATCGGCGCGGTCGCGGGTGCGGCTCCGTATTACAACAAGGATATTTCCAGCGGGAAATGGGGCGGGTTCTACATCGACCTGTCGCAGGCGCTGGCCGAGGAGCTCGAGGTCGAGCTGGAAATCCTCGAGACCACCTGGGGCAATTCCGTCCTCGACCTGCAGGCCAACAAGATCGACATCTTCTTCGGCCTGAACCCGACGCCGAAGCGCGCCTTGGTCGTCGATTTCTCGGTGCCGGTGTTCAACAACGCCTTCACGATGATCGCCAAGAAGGGCCTCGGCAAGAAGACCTGGGACGAGTTCAACAACTCCGCCGTCCGGGTCGCCGTCGACGCCGGCTCCTCGCAGGACCAGGTCGCGACGCGGCTGCTCCCCAAGGCGCAGATCGCGCGCTTCAAGGCGGTGGACGAGGCAGCCGCCGCGCTGATGACCGGCCGCGCCGACGCCCAGTGCATCGTCATGATGCTCTCGCTGACCATGCTGAAGAAGAACCCGGCTCTCGGCGAGCTCGTCGTGCCGACGCCCGTCTTCGCCACGACCTCCAATGCCGGCTTCCGCCGCGAGGCCGACAAGACCTGGCGCGACTACGTGAACACCTGGCTGGAGTTCAACCGTGGCCTGGGCCTGATTCGCAGCGTCATCATCCGGAACATGGAGCTCGTCGGCATCACCGAGGCCGACATGCCGGCCGGCATCCAGCTCTAAGCGGAACCGGCGCCGTCCGCGCGAGCCGACGGCGCCGGCCGACGTTCACTGCCAATCGCGCCGCCATCCCGGGCTGGCCCTGGGGTCCATCGGAGGCCGCTCCGCCTTGCGATGGATCCGGGATCTTCGCTTCGCTGCGTCCGGGATGACGGCTTGCTTCCCTGCAAAGCCGATCACGGGCCTGTCGGATCGTCGTGGCGCAGCCTACGGGCATCTCCTGGATCTCGCCTCATGTATCAATGGGATTTCAGCTTCCTCTGGAGCTACCGCTGGCTCTTTCTGAACGGCCTCGGCATCACGGTCGCCTTCACGGTCGCGATCGTCGTGATCGGCCTTCTCGTCGGCCTTCTCGCCGCGTTGGCGAAGCTCTCCGCCTATGCGCCGCTGCGCTGGCTGGCACATGCCTATATCGAGGTTTTCCGCTGCACGCCGGTGCTGGTGCAACTGGTCTGGTTCTACTACGCGCTGCCGATCCTGAGCGGCATCGAGATCTCCGCCATCACCGCCTCCATCCTGGCGCTGTCGCTCTATGGCGGCTCCTTCTACGCGGAGATCATCCGCGGCGGCATCATCTCGATCGATCCGGGACAGACGGAAGCCGGCGCGGCACTCGGCATGACGCCGTTCCAGACGATGCGGCGGATCATCCTGCCCCAGGCGCTCAAGCGCATGGTGCCGCCGCTGATGAACCAGTCGATCATCCAGTTCAAGAACACCTCGCTGGTCTCGGTGCTGGCGGTGCCGGACCTGCTCT
>QFQY01000036.1 GCA_003248805.1 Chelatococcus sp.
GCATCGAGGGCGAGGGCGGGTAGATATAGGTGTTGCGGACCATGAACTCCTTGAGGATGTCGTTCTGGATGGTCCCCGACAACTTCGCCGCCGGCACGCCCTGTTCTTCAGCCGCGACGATATAGAGCGCCAGCACCGGCAGCACTGCGCCGTTCATCGTCATCGACACGCTCATCTGGTCGAGCGGGATGCCGGAGAACAGCGTGCGCATGTCGTAGATCGAGTCGATCGCGACGCCCGCCATGCCGACATCGCCCGCCACGCGCGGATGGTCGCTGTCATAGCCGCGATGGGTGGCGAGGTCGAAGGCGACCGAGAGCCCCTTCTGCCCCGCCGCCAGATTGCGCCTGTAGAAGGCGTTGGAATCCTCGGCCGTGGAGAAGCCGGCATATTGCCGGATCGTCCAGGGCTGGTTGACATACATGGTCGGGTAGGGGCCGCGCAGATAGGGCGGCAGGCCGGGCAGGGTGCCGACGAAGGGCAGGCCGTCTCGGTCCTCGGCCGTATAGAGCGGCTTCACCGGGATGCCTTCCGGCGTAAGCCAGGGCTCGGCCGGCCCCGTCGTCTGCGCGGACGCGCTGCCCCCGCCGAAGGCCAGCCGGGTGAAATCCGGGATCGCGGTCATGGCTTGCTCCCGTCCTGTCTGTCCCACCAGCGGTGGAAATGATGCACCGGTCCGTGCCCGTGGCCAACCGGAACCTCGTCGGCGGCGGCGATCGCGGCGGAGATATAGGTCTTCGCCTCGCCGACGGCGTCCGGCAGCGCCAATCCCCGGGCGAGATTGGCGGCGATGGCCGAGGACAGCGTGCAGCCCGTGCCATGGGTGTTGCGGGTCTCGACGCGGGGCGCGTCGAAGCGCAGGCGCTTGCCGCCCGACAGCAGCAGCAGATCGCTGCTGATCTCGCCGCTGCCATGTCCCCCCTTGATCAGCACATTGGCCGCGCCGAGCGCCGCCAGTCGGTCCGCCTGCTCCTCGACAGCCGCGGCGGTCGCGGCCATGGCGCTGCCGAGCAGGGCGGCCGCCTCGGGCAGATTGGGGGTGATCAGCGTCGCGAGCGGGAAGAGATGCTTCTGGATCGCGGTGACGGCCTCGCTCTCCAGCAGCCGCGCGCCGGAGGCCGCGATCATGACGGGGTCGAGCACGACGTTGCGCGCCTTGTGGCGCGCGAGCCCGGCCGCGACGGTCGCGATCAGCTCGGCCGTAGCCAGCATGCCGATCTTGACCGCGCCGACCTCGAGATCCTCGAACACGGCATCGATCTGCTGGGCGACGAAATCGGCCGGCACCGCATGGATCGCACGCACGCCCGTCGTGTTCTGCGCGGTGAGCGCGACGATGACGCTGGCGCCATAGACCTGATGCGCCGCAAAGGTCTTCAGGTCGGCCTGGATGCCGGCGCCGCCGCTGGAGTCCGAGCCGGCGATGGTGAGCGCGATGGCGGTCAAGTCTCGTCTCCCTCAGCCGGCCGCGACGGCCTGTGCGCGTTCCAGCACCGCGACCGCGTCGCAGCCTGCGAAGACGAACGTGTCGACGCCCGCCTTGTTCAGCGCGGCCTCGTGCTCGCCGGGCCGGCCGGCGAGCCAGACGGTCGCGCCCGCCTTTACCAATGCCTCGGCGACAGCCGCGCCTTCCGACCCATAGGCGGCATCCGTGCCGCACAGGCAGGCGAGGCGCGCACCCGAGGCCGTGTAGGCCGCCACCAGCGCCGCGAGGTCGGTGCCGCCCTCCTTCGCGAAGCCGTCTCCGACCGTGGCGGTGAGGCCGCCGGCCTCGAACAGGTTGCGGGCGAAGCCGGAGCGGGCGGTGAAGTCGGCGACGGGGCCGAGCGTGGCGAGGAAGACCCGCGGCCGCTCGGGCCGGGCGTCCGCCTTGTCGCGCAGCGCCTCATAGGCTTCCGCCAGCCGCCGGGAAGGCAGGGCGGACGCCTGAAGTCCCGCTACCGGAGCCAGCAGGCCGAGGCTGCGGTCGGCACCAGACAGGAATGCGTCCATCAAGGCGTCGGGCTCCGCCGTGCCCCTCGCGACGGCTGCCTTCCTCACGCTCCGGCTCTGCGCCACGTCCAGCACCGAGACGGCAGCCTCCGCGATGTTGGGGAACTCGCTCGTCCCGGTGATCGGCTCGCGGCGGGTGGCAATGGCGCGGGCGCGTGCCTCCCGCTGCGATGCGAGCAGGGCTGCGACATGCCCGTCGGTGAGGGCGGCCACCATGCCCGGCAGGCCGTCCCTGGCATGGCCCTCGACGTCCTGTAGCCCGGCCCAGGCCTTCTCGCAGAGCGCCTGCGTCAGCGCCTCGAAGCCGCCGGCGCCGGCGGCCGGATCGGCCACGCGCCAGAGATTGGCTTCCTCGAGCAGCACCAGTTGCGTGTTGCGGGCGACGCGGCGGGCGAAGCCGTCGGCCAGGCCGAGAGCCGCGGTGAAGGGCTGGACGAGAAGCGAGTCCGCTCCGCCGACGCCGGCCGAAAAGGCGGCAATCGTCCCGCGCAGCAGGTTGACCCACGGATCGCGCTTCGTCAGCGAGCGCCAGGCGGTCTCGGCATGGATGGACGCGGGCTTCGGCGCAAGGCCGCAGGCCTCCTGGATGCGCGTCCAGAGCAGGCGGGCGGCGCGGAACTTGGCGATGGTCAGGAACTCGTCCGTATCGGCGACGAATGTGAAAGAGAGCGCGTCGCGCGCCTGTGCGAGCGGCATGCCCTGCGCCTCCAGCGCCCGCAGATAGGCGATGGCGGTGGCGAAGACCGCCGCGAGTTCCTGCCCCTCGCTCGCCCCGGCCTCGTGATAGGGGCGGGAGTCGACCGTGATGAAGGGCCCCTTGAAACCGCGCCCGGCGAGCGCGCCGATGGTCTCGGCCAGCCTGCGGGAGACCTCGTCCCAGGAGGCGGCGAGCGAGCCATGGCTGGCCAGGACCCCGATCGGGTCGAGGCCGAAGCCGATGTCGAGGCTAGCGGGCGCCAGCCCGCGCTTCTCGACCAGGGCGGCGAGCATCAGGGCGTTGATGCGCCCTTCGGGAGCGGGATCCAGCCGCAGCCGGATCAGGTCGAGCATCACCCCGCCGAGCGCGGTATCGAGCGCGCCGACATCGTCCGCGACCAGACCGTAGCCACGCGCCGCGCGCGCGCCGGCGAAGCTCAGGCAGAGCGTATCGGCTCCGCCGTCGAGGTCACTGAGAGCGAGTTCGGCCGCCTTGGACGGTTCCGGGTGGTCAAGTCTCGCCGCGACACGCCAGCGACCGATCTCGCCGCGCAAGGGCCGGCCCATGGTGTCGCCCGGCGCGTAGAGCGGTTCGATGCGGATGCCATCGGCGCTGCGCGAGACGAGCTTCTTCTCGAAATCCGCCCCTTTCAGAACCTTGTCGACGGCGGCGCGCCACGCCTCGGCGCTCGGGGTCGGGAATGCGTCCAGATAGGGCAGCTCGGATATCGGGGCCGATGTCATTCGCGCCGTGCTCCTGTCCACACATGGTGCGGTCATGCGGCGCTGATTGCCACGGGCGGGCCTTCACCGCCACTCCTTACTTCGTCGCAAGCGGCGTGCACATATGCAGGCGATCGCGCGGCCGGCGGGGGGCGCCGGCCACGCGAGCGTGTCGTCCGCCCGCCTCAGACGAACTGGCCGAGGCCCGGAATGGCGCCGACGATGGCGCCCATCGCGTCCTCGCCCGCCTTCTCGCGGCCGACCGCGAACATCTCCTTCGAAACGGCCTGGATCTGCCCCATCGAGAGCCCGGCTCCCATGAGCTGCCCGCCGAGAGCCATCACGCCCCCGCCGCCACCCATCAGCCCGCCGACCATGCCCATCAGTCCTCCTTTAGCGCCGCCCTCGGCATTGGCGAGCTCCTGAGCGCCGGGCAGGGCGGCCATGAGCTCCCCGATCTCCGTCGCCGGGCCTTCCTTTTGCAAGAAAGCCAGGATGATGCCGATCGCCTTGCGCGCCAGCGTTTCGTCGAGGCCGGCCGCCGCCACGACGCGTGAAATCAGTTCGTCCATCCCGCGTGATCTCCCTCGATCCCCATCGGATCGCTTCAGATAGTTTACATGTTTACTATTCGATTCCAACAGCGTCGGGCTTCCTCTGCCCCGGCCGTTTCGCTACACCCTGACGACCATAGGGCAGCATGACGGGCGGATATCATGGCGGATGACGGCACGATCCTGATTGGCAAGAGCTGGAAGCCGGAGAACCTGCTGCTCAGGCTGGCCAACCGCCACGGGCTCGTCACCGGAGCGACGGGCACCGGCAAGACCGTCACGCTGCAGGTCATGGCCGAGGGCTTCGCGAAGAACGGCGTGCCGGTTTTCGCCGCCGACATCAAGGGGGATCTCTCCGGCATCGCGGCGCCGGGCGATTCCAAGCCCGTCTTCGTCAAGCGCGCCGAGGAGGTCGGAGAGGCCTATCAGCCCGATCAGTTCACCACGGTCTTCTGGGACGTCTTCGGCGAGCAGGGCCACCCGGTCCGCGCGACGATCTCGGAGATGGGGCCGCTGCTGCTGGCGCGTCTGCTCGATCTCAACGACACCCAGGAGGGCGTGCTCAACATCGCCTTCCGGATCGCCGACGAGCAGAAGCTCCTGCTGCTCGACCTCAAGGACCTGCGCGCCGTCCTCTCCTTCATCGCCGAGAACGCCAAGGACCTGACGACGAAATACGGCAACGTCTCGGCCCAGTCGGTCGGCACGATCCAGCGCCAGCTCCTCGTGCTCGAGAACCAGAAGGGCGAGAAGTTCTTCGGCGAGCCGGCGCTCGACATCAACGATCTGATGAAGACCGACCGCGACGGGCGCGGCGTCGTCAACATCCTCGCCGCCGACAAGCTGATGGCCAATCCGCGGCTCTACGCCACCTTCCTGCTCTGGCTGCTGTCCGAGCTGTTCGAGCAGCTCCCGGAGGTCGGCGATCTCGACAAGCCCAAGCTCGTCTTCTTCTTCGACGAGGCGCATCTGCTCTTCAACGACGCGCCCAAGGCGCTGCTGACGGCGATCGAGCAGGTCGTCCGCCTGATCCGCTCCAAGGGCGTCGGCGTCTATTTCGTCACGCAGAACCCGCTCGACATCCCCGATACGGTGCTCGCCCAGCTCGGCAACCGCGTCCAGCATGCGCTGCGCGCCTTCACCCCGCGCGACCAGAAGGCGGTCAAGGCGGCGGCCGAGACCTTCCGCCAGAACCCCAAGATCAACACCTCGGAGGCGATCACCCAGCTCGCGGTCGGCGAGGCGCTGACCTCGATGCTCGAAGGGAAGGGCACGCCGACGATCGTCGAGCGCACGCTGATCGCGCCGCCCATGGCCCAGGTCGGCCCCTGCAGCGCGCAGGAGCGCCAGCAGGCGATGCAGAACTCGGCCGTCCGGGGCAAGTACGACACCATGGTCGATCGCGAGTCGGCCTATGAGGAGCTGATGAGGCGGAAGAACCTCAACCCGGACGGCTCGCCGGTCCAGGCCGATGCGGCCTCGGGCGGCGGCGGCATCCTCGATACGATCGGCGGGTGGCTCGGGGGCGGTGTGCCGCAGCAGCGCCCGAAGACGGGGCCGGGTTCGCGCGGCGGCCCGCTGCCGCAGAGCATGGCGGAAAAGGTCCTGACCTCCGCGGCGCGCTCGGCCGCGACCACCATCGGCCGGCAGGTCGGCACCGCGATCCTGCGCGGCGTGCTGGGGAGCATGATGGGTGGGAAGCGCTGAACCGGTGCGTCATGCTCGGGCGAAGCGCAGCTTCGACCCGGGCATCGCGTCTCGGACGAGGCTCCTGCGGCTTGTCGTCCAGAGATTCTCGGGTCTGCGCTGCGCTCCGCCCGAGAATGACGCAGCAGCCATGACGCCGAACGCTGCTGACGCGGCCGCCTCTCCTTGCCATGATGGTGTCAACTGAATCGGCTCCATTCCCGGGGCCTCCGGAAAGCTTCACCGAGTGACCATGTCCAAGCTGCCTGCCATCCTCGCCCGCCTCGACGCCGATCTCGACGCCTCGCTGGCCCGGCTGTCGTCCTGGCTGGAAATTCCCTCGATCGGCACCGACAGCGCTTATGACGCCGAGACGCGCCGCGCCGCTGAGGTTCTGAGGGCCGATCTCGAAGGCCTCGGCTTCAAGGCGGAGCTGCGCGAGACCGGCGGTCACCCGGTCGTGCTCGCCCATCGCCCGAAGCCCGGTGCGCCGCATGCGCTGTTCTACGGTCACTACGACGTGCAGCCGGTCGATCCGCTGAGCCTCTGGGAGAACGATCCCTTCAAGCCGGTCGTCAAGGAGCTGGAGCCGGGCCGCAAGGTCATCCTCGCGCGCGGCGCCTGCGACGACAAGGGACAGGTCATGACCTTCGTCGAGGCGATGCGCGCGACGCTGGCCGAGACGGGCGACCTGCCGATCGGCCTCACCATCCTGGTCGAGGGCGAGGAGGAGTCGGGCTCGGTCAACCTGCCGCCCTTCATCGCCGCCAATGCCGAGGAGCTGAAGGCCGATTTCGCGCTCGTCTGCGACACCGGCATGTGGGACCGGCAGACGCCCCTGATCACCTCGACGCTGCGCGGCATGGTCTATCAGGAGGTCACGCTGACCGCGGCCGACCGCGACCTGCATTCCGGCATCTTCGGCGGCGCCGCCGCGAACCCGATCCATATCCTGTCGAGGATCGTGGCCGAGCTGCATGACGAGGACGGCCGCATCACCGTGCCCGGCTTCTACGAGGGCGTCCACGAGCCGACCAACGCCCAGAAGGCGGAATGGGCCGATCTCGGCCTGACCGAGAAGGAGTTCCTCGGGCAGGTCGGCCTGAAGAAGTCGGTCGGCGAGAAGGGCCGCATGCTGATCGAGCAGATCCAGTCGCGCCCGACCTGCGACGTCAACGGCATCTGGGGCGGCTATACCGGCGAGGGCTCCAAGACCGTGATCGCGGCCAAGGCCTCGGCCAAGGTCTCTTTCCGCCTCGTCGGCGACCAGGACCCGGTGAAGATCGCCGAGGCCTTCCGGCAATTCGTGCGCGACCGGCTGCCGGAGGATGTCACCGCCGAGTTCATCAGCCATTCCGGCTCGCCCGCGCTCTCGGTGCCGGTCGATTCACCCGTGCTGCAGAAGGCGCGCCAGGCGCTCGCCGAGGAGTGGGGCGGGCGCGTCGTCACGATCGGCGGCGGCGGATCGATCCCGGTCGGCGGCGAGTTCAAGAAGACCCTCGGCCTCGACACGCTCTATGTCGGCTTCGGCCTCGACGACGACCGCGTCCATTCGCCCAACGAAAAGTACGATCTCTCCTCCTTCCACAAGGGCCAGCGCTCCTGGGCCCGCATCCTGCAGGCGCTCGCATCGTGAAATCCGTCTGCGTTTTCTGCGGGTCCAATCCCGGCAATGATCCGGTCTATGCTGAGGCGGCGCGCGCCATGGGCCGCGAGGTCGCCCGGCGCGGCATGGTGCTGGTCTATGGCGGCGGCGCCGTCGGGCTGATGGGCATCGTCGCCGATGCGGCGCTCGATGCCGGTGGCGAGGTGCATGGCGTCATTCCCCGCGCCCTGCGCGAGAAGGAGATCGGCCACTACACCCTGACCCGGCTCGAGATCGTCGAGACCATGCATGAGCGCAAGGCGCGCATGGCCGAGCTTTCGGAGGGTTTTATCGCCATGCCGGGCGGCATCGGCACCTTCGAGGAGATCTTCGAGATCTGGACCTGGGGCCAGCTCGGCATCCATTCCAAGCCGCTCGGCTTCCTGAACGTCGCCGGCTTCTACGATCCGCTCGCCTCTTTCCTCGACGCCACGGTCGATGCCGGCTTCCTGAAGCCGATGCACCGCGCCATCGCGATGACGGACACGCAGCCCGAAACCCTGCTCGACCGCATGGAGACCTACGTCCCGACCGCGACGATCAAGTGGATCGAGAAGGAGCAGGTGTGAGCGGCGTTGAGATTATAGGAAAATAATCTTGACATCGTGACGCTGATCCGGTAGACATCGGGAACGCTCACGAAGTGTGACCGAACGGAGCCGCCGCGCTGATCCAGCCGGCGGCTTCGCCGTTTCAGGATGCTCCCATGACCGACGACGAAGACGCCCCGGCGCCAGCCGCGCCGGCGGACAAGCCCGTGCGCGTCTCCACCAGCCGCAAGGCGGTGGTGAACCGGCTCTGGCGCGCCGCAAGGCGCCAGCTCGACGCCCATGAGGCGCATCTCGACGGCCTGCCGGACGGCACCGTCGCCAGCGAGAGCGACGCCAAGGCGCTGGCCACGCTCGCCCGCACCGTCCGCGAACTGGTGGCGCTCGACGCCTCGACCACGACCCGCGAGAGCAAGACCACGGATGAGTCCGATCCCGCTGAAGGCCTGCGATACGCCGCCGAGCTCCGAAAGGAGCTTGCACGACGTCTTGATGCGCTTGCCGACCGCGAGCTGGCCAAGGCTGATCCCGGAAATTCTGCCGGAGCTCTCGGCTGATCTCCTGCGGACACTCTCCGAGACCTGGGGCGTCTTCGGCCGCGATGACCAGAGGCTGGGTCCCCCGCCGCACAAGCCGATCTGGCTGGTTCTCGGCGGGCGCGGCGCCGGCAAGACCCGCACCGGCGCCGAATGGGTCAAGGGCATGGCGCTCGGCCAGCCGCCCTATGCCGATGCGAAGACCGGGCGCATCGCGCTGGTCGGCGAGACGCAGGGGCAGGTCCGCGACGTGATGATCGAGGGCGTCTCCGGTCTGCTCGCGGTGCATACGCGCTGGGAGCGGCCGCTCTGGTCGCCCTCGCGCCGCCGGCTCGAATGGGCCAACGGCGCCATCGCGCAGGTGTTTTCGGCCGAGGACCCGGAAGGGCTGCGCGGCCCGCAATTCGCCGCCGCCTGGTCCGACGAGCTGGCCAAGTGGCCGAACCTTCAGGAGTGCTGGGACATGCTGCAGTTCGGCCTGCGCCTCGGCGAGCGGCCCCGCCAGATCGTCACGACGACGCCGCGCCCGCTGCCGCTGCTCAAGCGGCTGCTGGCCGACGCGAATGTCGCCGTCAGCCGGGCCGCGACCCGCGCGAACCGGCTCAACCTCGCCGCCGAGTTCCTGAAAGCGGTGGAGACGGCCTATGGCGGCACCCGGCTCGGCCGGCAGGAACTGGAGGGCGAGATCGTCGAGGAAAGCCCGGACGCGCTCTGGACGCGGGCCATGATCGAGGCCTGCCGCGAACCGGCGGCTCCGCCGCTGGCCCGGATCGTCGTCGCGGTCGATCCGCCGGCGTCGTCATCCAACCGGGCGGATCGCTGCGGCCTCGTGGTGGCCGGCATCGACGAGACCGGCATCGGCCATGTGCTGGAGGATGCGACGCTGTCCGGAGCCCGCCCGCATGAATGGGCGGCGCGCGCCGTCGCGCTCCATGGCCGGCACGAGGCCGATGCGCTGGTCGTCGAGGTCAATCAGGGCGGCGAGATGGCCGAAAGCGTGATCCGCGAGGTCGATCCGGCCGTGCCGGTGACCTCGGTCAGGGCGACGCGCGGGAAGTATCTGCGGGCCGAGCCGGTGGCTGCGCTCTATGCGCAGGGTCGCGTCCGGCATGCGGGCGCGTTTCCGGCGCTGGAGGACGAGATGTGCGATTTCGGCCCGGCCGGCCTGAGCTCCGGCCGCTCGCCCGACCGGCTCGACGCGCTGGTCTGGGCGCTGACGCATCTCATGCTCGCGCCGAGAGGCCGGCCGCGGGTGAGGGGGATTTAGGAACGCCGACGTCATTGCGAGCGCAGCGAAGCAATCCAGCCTCATAGGGCGGACGTTTCCTGGATTGCTTCGCTGCACTCGCAATGACGATCCGGTTCCGCAGGCGCTGCTCGGGTCTTCGCCCGAGCATGACGCGCGGATCATTCGAACAGCGAGACCTCCATGCTCAACTTCCTTCGCAACCTGCGCGGCCTCGCTGCGCCGGAACGGAAACGCTCGCGCGTCGGGCCGCTGATCGCCCTGCACGAGGCGGGGCGGCCGGTCTGGACGCCGCGCGACTACCAGGCGCTCGCCCGCGAGGGCTACGAGCGCAACCCGGTCGTGCATCGCTGCGTCCGGCTGATCGCGGAGGCGGCGGCGCAGACGCCGCTCGTGGCGAAGGTCGGCGACCGCGAGATGCCCGAGCATCCGGCGCTCGCGCTGATCGAGCGGCCCAATCCGCGCCAGGGTGGCATCGCCTTCCGCGAGATGCTGTTCGGGCACCTCCTCGTCGCCGGCAACGCCTATGTCGAGGCGGTCGGGACGGGGGCGGAACCTCGCGAGCTCTATGCGCTGCGGCCCGACCGCATGCGCATCGTGCCGGGCCGCGACGGCTGGCCGGAGGCCTATGACTACACCGTCGGCGGCGAGACCATGCGCTTCCGCCAGGACGAGGGCGCGCTGCCGCCCGTCCTGCACCTGACGCTGTTCCACCCCGTCGACGACCATTACGGCCTCTCGCCCATCGAGGCGGCCGCCTGCTCGCTCGACATCCACAACGCCGCCAGCACCTGGCACAAGGCGCTGCTCGACAATGCGGCGCGGCCCTCCGGCGCGCTGGTCTATGACGGGCCGGAAGGGGCGGGGCTCACCGACGCCCAGTTCGAAAGGCTCAAGGCGGAGCTGGAGGAGAGCTTCCAGGGCGCGCGCAACGCCGGACGCCCGCTGCTGCTCGAAGGCGGGCTGGACTGGAAGCCGCTCTCGCTGACGCCGGCGGAGCTCGATTTCGTCGCGGCCAAGGGTGTGGCGGCGCGCGAGATCGCGCTCGCCTTCGGCGTGCCGCCGATGCTCCTCGGCCTGCCGGGCGACAACACCTACGCCAATTTCGCCGAGGCGAACCGGGCCTTCTGGCGCCAGACCGCGATCCCGCTGGTGAGGCGCACGGCGCAGTCCCTGGCGCAATGGCTCGGCCCGGCCTTCGGCGGCGACGTCATGCTCGAGCCCGATCTCGATGCCGTCGAGGCGCTGGCCGAGGAGCGGGAATCGCTCTGGCGGCGCCTCGGCGCCGCGACCTTCCTCAGCGAGGGCGAGAAGCGCGAGGCCGTCGGCTACGGCCGCGACCTGCCGGAAACGGGAGGGCCATCATGAGCATGCTCGACCAGGTCGTCTCGGCTTTCGTCGGCCGTGCCGATGTCGGCCATCTCGGCCTGCTGCTCTGGGCCGGGACGGCTTCCGCCTTCGCGCTCTTCGTCCTGAGGGAACTCACGGCGGCGAACCGCCGCTTCGACGATTTCGTCAGGGAACTCAACCGCTTCAACGCGCGCTACGAGGGAGACCAGCATGAAGCGAAACGGTGAGCGGCCGCCACGGCCCTCCGCCCCTTCGGCCACCGCCCGTTCCGAGACGGCGAAACCGGCGCGCGGCGCCGAGGGCGTGGAGACCTTCGGCCGCTTCGTCAGCAATCTGGCGCGGCTCGAGGCGAGCGCCCCCAGGCTCGGCAAGGGCAGGGGAGGCGGTCGATGAGAGGGTTCGTATCGCAGGGCGCCGCGAGGCAGGGCTTCGCGCGGGAATCGAAGCTCCTGCCGCTTCAGCCGACGCGCGTCGCGCCGGACGGGTCGTTCGAAGGCTATGCCAGCCTGTTTCGGATCGCCGATCTCGGCAAGGACGTGGTCGAGCCGGGAGCCTTCCGCGAAAGCCTGGCCCGGCGCGGCCCGTCCGGGATCAAGCTGCTCTGGCAGCATGATCCGGCCGAGCCGCTCGGCCGCTGGCTCAGCCTGATCGAGGATGGGCGTGGGCTGTTCGTGAAGGGGCGGCTCTCGCTCGCCGTGGGCCGCGCCCGCGAGGTGCTCGCGCTGATGCGGGAAGGCGCCATCGACGGGCTGTCCATCGGTTTCCGCGCGGAGAAGGCGCGGAACGAGCCGCGCACGGGCCTGCGGCGGCTCGAACGCGTCGACCTCTGGGAGGTCTCGATCGTCACTTTCCCGCTGCTGCCGCAGGCCCGCATCTCGGCCGTGAAATCGGGCCTCGGCCCGGCCCCGGCTTTCCACGGCTTCTGAAGCCGAAGCATCCCAGGAGAAACCATGACCCAGTTGAACCAAGCCCCCGAGAGCAAGGCGGCCGGCGCCGATCTCGCGCTCGCCTTCGAGGATCTCCGCTATACGCTGGAAAGCTACCGCGCCAGCAATGACGAGCGCCTGGCCGAGATCGAGGCGCGCGGTGGCGCCGATCCGCTGACCGAGGAGAAGCTCGCGAGGCTCGACACGGCGCTCGACGACGCCACCCGCAAGCTCGACCGGCTGACGCTCGACCGGGGGCGCCCGGCACTGGGCCGCGAGGCGGCGCGCGATCCGCTCGTCGCCGAGCACAAGGCGGCGTTCGCGGCCTATGTCCGCAGCGGCGAGGCCGGCGGGCTGAAGCGGCTCGAGACCAAGGCGCTCTCGGCCGGCTCCGGCCCCGATGGCGGCTACCTCGCTCCGTCCTCGGTGGAGAGCGAGATTCTGCGCCGCCTCGCGACCGTCTCGCCGATCCGCGCCATCGCGACGGTGCGGACCATCTCGTCCGGCACCTACAAGAAGGCGTTCTCGACCACCGGCCCGGCCTCGGGCTGGGTCGCCGAGACCGCGGCGCGCCCGCAGACGGGCACGCCGACGCTGGCCGAGCTCTCCTTCCCGGCCATGGAACTCTACGCCATGCCGGCCGCGACGCAGACCCTGCTCGACGACGCCATCGTCGACATCGACCAGTGGATCGCCGAGGAGGCCGAGAGCGCCTTCGCGGAGCAGGAGGGAGCTGCCTTCGTCGCCGGGGACGGCATCGACAAGCCCAAGGGCTTTCTCGCCTATCCCTTCGTGGCGAATGCGAGCTGGAGCTGGGGCAATATCGGCGTTCTCAACAGCGGCGCGGCCGGGGCGTTTCCCGCTTCCAACCCCTCGGACGTCCTGGTCGATCTCGTCTACGCGCTGAAGGCCGGCTACCGCCAGAACGGTTCCTTCGTCATGAACCGCAAGACGCAAGCGGCGATCCGCAAGTTCAAGGACGCGACGGGCCAGTATCTCTGGCAGCCGCCGGCCTCCGCCGGGGCGCCCGCGACGCTGCTCGGCTTCCCGCTCGTCGAGGCCGAGGACATGCCGGACATCGCCGCCAATGCGGTCGCGATCGCCTTCGGCGATTTCCGGCGCGGCTATCTGGTGGTCGACCGGGCGGGCGTGCGCATCCTGCGCGATCCCTACTCCGCCAAGCCGCATGTGCTGTTCTACACGACCAAGCGCGTCGGCGGCGGCGTGCAGGACTTCGCCGCCATCAAGGGGCTGCGCTTCGCCGCCTGATCGAGACCGGACACCCCGAACCGCCGTCCGTCATTGCGAGGAGCAAAGCGACGAAGCAATCCAGGGAACGTCGCGCTCTACGACACTGGATTGCTTCGTTGCGCTCGCAATGACGGCTCACTCCTAGCGCGAAAACCACCAGCTGTAGGCGGCTTTGGGAGCGGCGGGCCGCGCCTGCCGTTCCAGCGGCTCGAGGGAGAGCAGCCGGGCGCTCGCCTCCGAGATCCAGCTCCGGTGCTCGCTGACCGGCGTGATGGCGGTGAAGCCGCCGCAGATCCGCCGCACGCGGGCATCGAGCGGGCCGCTCGACCAGCTCACGATGCCGACGAGGTCGCGGGATGTCGCCCCGCCCCGGAGCACCGGCCCGCCGGAATCGCCGCGGCATGCGCCGGCACCGGCGGTCTCGCCGCGCGCCTCGACGTCGACGGCGACCTTGACGGTGTTCTGCGTGGTGTAGTTGCCGGCGTTGACGAGCGGGGTTTCCCGCAGTCGCCGCGCTGTCGCTTTCCTGTCCTCGGCGGAGAGCCCGTAGCCCGCCATGGTCACGGTCTCGCCCTGCCACAGCCCGCCGCCGAGCGTCACGGGCCTGATATCGGGCGGGAGCGGCGACGCCAGCCTGAGCAGCGCGAGATCGGCTCCCGGCTGCGTGCGCGGCGTGGTGCCGGGCACGAAGGTCGGATGCGGGAGCACGGCGATGACGGCGTGGCGGCGCGGCTTGAAGCGCGTGTCCAGGCTGAAAACCGACACCGAGCCACCGCCCATCAGGCAGTGCGCGGCGGTCAGCACGAGTTCGGGCGCGATCGCGGCGCCCGAGCACATTTCGCCCCGGCTGGTCTCGATCCTGAGCGTGGTGGCGCGCGTGCCGTTGATGTCGCGCGAGACGGTGCCGCCGATCACGGCGGAGGCCGGCTGCGCCGCCAGGATCGACAGGGCGGCCGTGGCGAAGGCGAAGAGGCGCGAGATCATTCGGGCAACCGTTCCGTGCGACGATTCCAATCTATGGGCTCGGGCGCCGTAGTCCAGCCCTTCCATCGGAGCTCAGCGCCAGCTCGCCGCCTCGCCCCATCCGGCCAGCGTCCGGTCGAGCCAGTTGCGCTGCGGTCCGAGCAGGACGCCCTGGCTCAAAAGCCCACATTGGCGGCCCTGCGCGCCGGTCGACCAGCTCGTCACGGCGAAGACGGTGCCGTCGCCGAGCAGCATCGGCCCGCCCGAATCGCCCTGGCAGGCGCCGGCTCCCGGCTTCTTGCCGGCGCCGTCCGGGTCCGCGGCCCAGACGAGCACGCGGCCGGGACCGTAGGGCTCGACGACGCCGAGCCCGGCCGACCGGTAGGTCCCCGTGCTCCGCGCCTCGCCTTCGCGCGAGACACCGTAGCCGGCGAGCGTCACCACGGCGCCGGTGCGGGGCGTCGGCCCATCGGCGAGGGAGGCCGGCGCGAAACGCGCGGGCAGCGGCTCGGCGAAGCGCACCAGCGCGAGGTCGATGGAGCGCCGGCGCGCGGTGATCGCCTTGGCGTCGAACTCGGGATGGAGGCTGACCGCGGCAGGCCGGACGAGGATCGGCTCGCCTGCCTCCTTCCAGTGGACGCGCAGCTCCGTACCGCCATCGGCGCAGTGGCCGGCCGTCAGCACGGCCCGCGCGGAGAGCACGATGCCGGTGCAGACGCCGCCGCGTGCGTTCAGGACCATCAGCGTCGAGCCGGCGGCCGGGCCGCCCTCGCGCCCGCCCACCACCGCGCCCGCCGGCCAGGCGGCGAGCCCCGACACCACGGCCAGTGCCGCGCCGAGAACCGAAATCGTGATGCGCATGTCCCGCTCCTCTCGCGAGTGCTGATAGCGCGTCCGCCCCGCGAACTGAACCTCGAACGGAGCGAGCATGACGCCCATCGCCCTGACACCGCCCTCGCTGGAGCCGGTCACGCTCTCGGAGGCCAAGGTCTTCCTGCGGCTCGACGAGACGGCCGAGGACGGGCTGCTCGCGACGCTGATCACCGCCGCGCGCCTGATGATCGAGGCGGCGTCCGGCCGCTTCCTGATCGACCAGTCCTGGCGCCTCGTCCTCGATCGATGGCCGGCCGGGGGAGAGATCCGGCTGCCGCTCTCGCCCGTCGGCGCGATCACGGCCGCCCGTGTCTACGATCTGCTCGGCGCGGCGCAGCCGGTCGCTCCGGGCTCGCTGCAACTCGAACGCGTGGCCGATCCGCCGGTCATCCGTGTCGTCGGGGAGGTGCCCGAGATCGGCAGGGCGCATGGCGCGATCGAGATCGACGTCGTCGCCGGCTATGGCGCGACCGCGGACGCCGTGCCCGCGCTTCTGCGCCAGGCCGTGCTGCGGCTCGCGGCGCGCTGGTTCGAGCAGCGCGGCGATGTCGTCGGTCGCGACGCGCAGGCGCTGCCGGTCGAGATCATGACGCTGCTCGCCCCCTTCCGTCGCGTGAGACTCTGAGCAATGGCCGCATCGGACTGGAAGCAGCCCGCCATCGGCGCGATGCGTCGGCGATTGCTGCTGGAGGCGCCGCTCGCGACGCCCGATGCGCTCGGCGGCGCGACGCACCAATTCGTGACGGTCGCGGCTCTCTGGGCACGCGTCGAGTGGCTGTCTGGCGGCGAACGCTGGCGCTTCGGCCGGCCGGAGCAGATCGCGAGCCACCGCATCACCATGCGCTGGCGCGCCGGTGTCGACGCCGGCCAGAGGCTGCGCGACGGCGACCGCGTCTACGAGATCAGGACCGCCGCGGATCCGCAGGACGGCCGGCGCCGTCTCGTCTGCTTGGCCGAGGAGATCAAGCCGTGAGCGACGCCATCCTCGCGCTGCGCGAAACGATCCAGGCCAGGCTCTCGGCCGATCCCGCGCTCACGGCCCTGATCGGTCCCGGCCGCATCCATGACGAGGCTCCCCGCGCCGCGCGCGGCGTCTATGTCGTCCATGGCGACGCCGAGGCGCGCGACTGGTCGACCGGGAGCGAGGGCGGCTGCGAGCAGGAGATCGCGCTCGTCGTCTGGGCCGGCGAGAGCGCGTCCTCGCGCCAGGCGCTGGAGGCCGGTGTGCTGATCGTGCGGGCGCTCGACGACGCGGCGCTCCCGCTCGCGGGCCATGCCCTCGTCAATCTGCGCTGGCGCTCCAGCCGGCTCGCGCGCGACGCGGCGACGGGGCTGGCCAGCGTCACCCTGCGCTTCCGCGCCGTCACCGAACCCGTTTGACACCCGAACACAGGAGGAGGTGCCCATGCCGGCACAGAAGGGCAAGGACCTGCTGCTCAAGGCCGCCGATGCCGGCGGGAGCTTCATCACGGTCGCGGGGCTGAGGGCGCGGCAGATCGCGTTCAACGCCGAGGCGGTCGACGTCACCCATTCGGAATCGGCCGGGCGCTGGCGCGAGTTGCTCGCAGGCGCGGGTGTGCGCCGCGCCAGCATCAGCGGTGCGGGAATCTTCAAGGACGAGGCTTCTGACGCGCTGCTGCGACAGATCTTCTTCGACGGCGCGATCCGCGCCTGGCAGGTCGTCGTGCCCGATTTCGGCACGATCCAGGGAGCGTTCCAGATCTCCGGGCTGGAATATCGCGGCGACCATGCCGGGGAGGTGACCTTCGACCTCTCCCTGGAATCCGCCGGCCAGCTCAGCTTCACCCTGGCCTGAGGAGGTTCGCCATGATCAACCGCCATCGCGGCGAGGCCGCGCTTCCCGTCGGCGGCGAGAGCTTGCCGATGCGCCTCACGCTCGGGGCTCTTGCCGAACTCGAGCACGCCTTCTCGGTCGAGAGCCTGCCCGCCCTCGGCGAGCGCTTCGTCGAGGGGCGTCTCTCGGCGCGCGACGTCATCCGCATCCTCGCCGCCGGCCTGCGCGGCGCCGGCAGCTCGATCAGCGACGAGCAGGTCGCGGGCCTGTCCTTCGACGGCGGGCTCAACGGCGCGATCCGCGCCGCCATCGCCCTGCTGGAGGCGACCTTCGGCGACGCCGAGGCAAGCAGCGAGGCGAGCGGCGAGGCGCCGCGCCCTCCGCGGCCGCCGGCGGCGTGAAGCCTCCGGCGGCGCCCTTTCCCTGGCGCGACGTGATGGCCTTCGGGCTCGGCCGCCTCGGCTGGCCGCCGGCGCAGTTCTGGGCGGCGACGCCACGCGAGATCGCCGCCGCGCTGGCCGCCTTCGGGCCCGGCACGACGGCGACGGCGCCCGATCGCTCGGCCCTGAACGCGCTCATGGCGGCTCATCCCGACGCTCGGGACCGGCCCCGATCCTGCTGAACTGAAAGGTGATCTTCACATGGCGGATGAAGAAGCGTCGCTGCGTTCGTCGGAGCTGCGCAGCCTCGACAAGCTGACTCAAAATCTGAGCAAGAGCTCGGAACTCTTTGGGAAGTCTATCACGACGGCCTTCACCAAAGCGATCGTCGACGGCAAGCGCTTCGAGGACGTGCTGCGCAGCCTCGGCAAATCGATGACCGAGAGCCTGCTCAAGACCGCCCTCAAGCCGCTCCAGAACGCGCTCTCCGGCCTGTTCTCCGGAGGGCTTCAGGGGCTGACCGGCCTGTTCTCCGGGCTGGGGGGCGGAACGGTGGTGCAGAGCGCTCCCGTCGCCGCTTTCGCCGATGGCGGCGTGGTGGCGTCGCCCTCCTACTTCCCGGTCGGCCGGGGGCTGGGCCTCGTCGGCGAGCGCGGCGCGGAGGCGATCCTGCCCCTCGCGCGAGGGGCCGACGGGCGATTGGGCGTGCGCTCCGGGAGCGAAACCCGCAGGCCGCTCAGCGTCACCGTCCAGGTCTCGACGCCCGATGCCGAGAGCTTCCGTCGCTCGGAAGCGCAGCTCTCCGCGGCGATCGCCCGCGCCGTCGCGCGCGGCAGCCGGGCGCTCTGAGCGCGCCTTCCCGATCCGACCAGACAGGACAGGCCATGGCCGATTTCCACGAGATCCGGTTTCCGCTCGACATCGCGCGCGGCGCTCGCGGCGGGCCGGAGCGATTGACCGAGGTGATCACGCTGGCCTCCGGCCGCGAGGTCCGCAACAGCCGCTGGGCCCATTCGCGCCGGCGCTACGACGCCGGCTTCGGCGTGCGCACGCTGGATGCGCTGGCCGAGACGGTCGCGTTCTTCGAGGAGCGTCGTGGGCGCCTCCACGGCTTCCGCTGGCGCGATCCGCTCGACTGGAAGAGCTGCCCGCCCTCGCAGGCGCCGGAGGCGACCGATCAGGTCATCGGCCATGGCGACGGCGTGACCGCGACCTTCCAGCTTGGCAAGGACTACGGCTCCGGCATCGCGACCTACCGCCGGCCGATCGTGAAACCGGTCGCGGGCGAGGTGCTGATCGCAGTCGACGGCGTGCCCGTTCTCCAGCCCGAGGCGGCGAGCTGCGACGCGACGACGGGGCTCGTGACCTTCCTTGCCGGTCAGGTCCCGCCATCCGGAGCCGTCGTCACCGCCGGCTTTCTCTTCGATGTCCCGGTGCGCTTCGACATCGACGCGATCGAGGTCGATCTCTCCGCCTTCGAGGCCGGCGAGATCCCGCGCATTCCCGTCGTCGAAATCGTCCTCTGAGGAGCGAGCGCCATGCGCGACATTCCCGCCGGCCTGGCCGCCCATCTGGAGCAGGCTTCCACGACGCTCTGCCGATGCTGGAGCTTGACGCGACGCGATGGGCTGGTGCTCGGATTCACCGACCATGACAGGCCGTTGACCTTCGACGGCGTCGTCTTCGTCGCCGCGAACGGGCTGGAGGCCGCCGAGAGCACGGCCGAGCTCGGTTTCGCCATCGGCGGCGGCGAGGTCTCCGGCGCCTTCGCCGCGACAGGACTGAACGAGGCCGATCTCGCGCGCGGCCTCTACGACGACGCGCGGATCGCGATCTGGCTGGTCAACTGGGCGGAGGTCACCCAACGGCTGCTGCTCGAGACGGGCTTCGTCGGGGAGGCGAAACGCGGCGAGACCGCCTTCGAGGCCGAGATTCGCGGGCTCGCCAAAGCCTTCGACGAAGAGCGAGGGCGCCTCTACATGCGCGCCTGTTCGGCCGATCTGGGCGATGCGCGCTGCGGGGTGGCGGTCACGCCGGTCGAGGGTGTGGTCGCGACGACGGACGGCCGGCTGGGCCTGACCGCATCGGTGCTCGCCGCTTTTCCGGACGGGCATTTCACCGGCGGCCGCCTCATCTTCACAGCTGGCCTCAACGCCGGCTTCTCGACGGAGATCAAGCGCCATGCGGCGCGGGACGGATTGGTCGCGCTCCAGTTCTGGCAACCGGCCCCGGCCTCGATCGGGTCCGGCGATGCCTTCTCGCTGACGCCGGGTTGCGACAAGAGCTTCGCGACCTGTCGCGCGAAATTCGGCAACGGGATCAATTTCCGGGGCTTCCCCCATATTCCTAGCACGGACTTCATCATCGGCGGCGTCCGCCCCGGCGACGGCGCGCTCGACGGCGGGAGCCTGTTCCGATGAGCGCCGGCCTCGCGCGGGTCGATGTCGTCGCGGCGGCGCGGCAATGGCTCGGCACGCCCTATCACCATCAGGCCTCGCTGCGCGGTGTCGGCTGCGACTGCCTCGGGCTTGTGCGCGGCGTCTGGCGCGACCTGCTCGGCCCCGAGCCGGAGGCGCCGCCGCCCTATTCGCGGCATTGGGCGGGCAGTCGCGGCGAGGAGACGCTGGCGCTCGCCGCGGCCCGGCATCTGCTGCCGGTCCCGCCCGTGGCCGCCCGTCCCGGCGACGTCCTGCTCTTCCGTTGGCGTTCGCATGCTCCGGCCGGCCATTGCGCCATCCTCGTCGCGCCGGACGCGATGATCCACGCCCATGACGGCGCGGCGGTTTGCGAGGTCGCCTTCACGCCGTGGTGGCGCCGGCATCTGAGCCATGCCTTTTCCTTCCCGGAGGTCCGAGACTGATGGCGACGCTTCTTCTCCAGGTCGCGGGCTCGGCGCTGGGCACGGCGATCGGCGGTCCGATCGGCGGCGTCATCGGCCAGGCGCTGGGCGGCATCGCCGGCGCGACCATCGACCAGAGCCTCCTCGGTGGCGGCTCGGGGAACCGGGTCGTCGATGGGCCGCGCCTGAAGGAGGTCGACGGGCTGGCCTCCAGCGAAGGGGCCGCCATCCCACGCGTCTATGGCCGCGCCCGCATCGGCGGCCAGCTCATATGGGCGACGCGCTTCGAGGAGGACGTCGCCGTCTCGGTGACGCGGACCAAGAGCGGCGCCAAGGGCGGCCGGTCGCAGAAGACCTACCAGACGACCTACAGCTACTATGCCAACCTCGCGATCGGTCTCTGTGAAGGGCCGGTCTCCTTCGTGCGGCGAATCTGGGTCGATGGGCGTGAGCTGGACCTCGCCACCGTCTCGATGCGCCTGCATAGCGGCGAGCAGGGGCAGGCGGCCGATCCGCTGATCGTCGCCAAGGAAGCCGGCGAGGCGCCGGCCTATCGGGGTCTCGCCTATGTCGTGTTCGAGCGCTTTCCGCTGGCCGACTACGGCAACCGCGTACCGCAATTCGCCTTCGAGGTCGTGCGGGCGGTCGAGGGGCTGGCGGGGATGGTCCGGGCGGTCACGCTGATCCCGGGCGCGGGCGAGTTCGTCTATGAGGCGCGCACCGTCAACCACGAGCCCGAGCCCGGCGTGACCGAGAGCCTGACGCGTCACCAGCTCTATGGCGGCGCCGATGTCGACACCGCGCTCGCCCATCTGCGGGCTCTGTGCCCCTCGCTGCAGCGTGTCTCGCTGGTGGTGAGCTGGTTCGGCGACGATCTGCGGGCCGGCGCCTGCACGGTCGCGCCGCGCGTCGAGATCGCCCACAAGCCGACCTATGGCGATGAATGGGCCGTCGCTGGCCTGACCCGCGCCTCCGCCCGCGTGGTCAGCCAGGTCGACGGTCGCCCCGCCTTCGGCGGCACGCCCTCCGATGCGAGCGTCATCGAGCTCATCCGCAAGCTCAGGGACGATCATGGCCTCGGCGTCGTCCTCTATCCCTTCCTGATGATGGATATTCCGGCCGGCAACGGCCTGCCGGACCCCTGGACCGGCGAGGCGAGCCAGCCGGCCTTCCCATGGCGTGGCGTCGTCACGGGCGATCCGGCTCCGGGCCGGCCCGGCAGCGTCGATGGCACGGCCGGGGCGGGCGCGCAGGTCTCGGCCTTCGTCGGAACCGTCGCCCCCGCCGACATGGCGCTGACGGCCGGCGGCGTGACCTGCGCCAAACCCGACGAGTGGAGCTATCGCCGCCTCGTCATGCACAGCGCCATGCTGGCGCAGGCCGCGGGCGGCGTCGAAGGCTTCGTCATCGGCTCGGAACTGGTCGGCCTGACGCGGCTGCGCGGTGCCTCGGGCTATCCGATGACGGATGCGCTCGTCGCCCTGGCGCAGGACGTCCGCACGCTCCTTCCAGCGTCCCGGCTGACCTATGCCGCCGACTGGACCGAGTACGGCGCGCATGTCCGCAACGATGGCGCGGATATCGACTTCCCGCTCGATCCGCTCTGGGCCTCGCCGGCGATCGACGTGATCGGCATCGACTTCTACGCGCCGCTCTCGGACTGGCGCGACACGACCGACCATGCCGATGCCGAACGCGCGCGCGGGCCCTCCGACATCGCCTATCTGCGCGAGCGGCTGACATCGGGCGAGGCCTATGACTGGTACTATGCGGACGATGCCGGTCGTGCCGCGCAGGAGCGCCTGCCGATCACCGACGGTGCCTATGGCAAGCCCTGGGTGTTCCGGCCGAAGGACATCCGGGGATGGTGGGAGAACGCCCATTTCGGGCGCGCGGGCGGTGTCGAGACGGCCGCCACGGCCTTCGTCCCCGGCGCCAAGCCGATCTGGCTGACCGAGGTCGGCGTGCCGGCGGTCGACAAGGGGGCGAACGCCCCGAACGTCTTCCCCGATCCGAAATCCGCGCAGAGCGGCTTGCCCTATTTCTCCAGCGGCGCCCGCGACGATCTCGTCCAGGCGCGGGCGCTCGAGGCCGTGATCTCCGGTCTGGACCCGGCACGACCGGGCTTCGACGCGGCGCGCAATCCCATCCACCCCGTCACCGGCCGGCGCATGATCGATCCGGCCGGCATCTTCCTGTGGAGCTGGGATGCGCGGCCGTTTCCGGCGTTTCCGACACTCGGAGCGGCCTGGGCGGACGGCACGAGCTACGAAACCGGGCATTGGCTGAACGGGCGGCTCGAGGGCGCGCCGGTGGAGCGGGTTCTGCGCGCGATTCTCGCCGATTTCGGGCTGCCGCTGCCGGACGAGACCGAGATCGACGGTTTCCTCGACGGCTATGTGCTCGACCGGCCGATGTCGGCCCGCCAGGCGCTGGAACCTCTCGCACAGGCTTTCGGCTTCGATGCCGTCATGAGCGCCGGTGCGCTGCGTTTCAGGGGCCGGGGAGGGCGGCTTGCCCTTGGTCTCGGGCCCGACGATCTCGTGCCCAACGGCAATGGGCGGCTGTTCGATTTGCGCCGGAGCCAGGAGACGGAGCTGCCGCGCGAGCTGCGCCTCGGCTATGGCGATGGCGAGGACGACTATCGCAGCGCCGCGGCGTACTCGCGGCGCCTCGCGGGCGCGGCGCGGAGCGAGCGCGCCGTGGAAACCGCCATCGTCACCCGTCAGGCGGAGGCACAGCGACTGGCCGACCAGCGTCTCCAGGAAATCTGGGCCGGGCGCGAGACCGCCGAACTGGAGCTGTCTCCCCGCTGCATGGGACTCGAACCGGGGGATGTCGTCTCGCTCCCGGTCGATGGCGGCGAGCGGCTGTTCCGGTTGACCCGGATCGCCGACGGGCCGACCCGGCGCGTGAGCGCGCGCGCCGTCGAGCCCGCCATCTATGCGGCGGCAGGAGCGCCCGCGGCACCACGCCCGCCGCAGGCCGCCCCCGCGCTGCCGGGGCGCCCGCTCGCGATACCGCTCGATCTGCCGCTCGTGGTCGCGGAACCGCCGGCCCTGTTGTCGGTCGCGGCCTTCGCTTCGCCTTGGCCGGGCGCGCTCGCCGTCTGGCGGGAGGACGCGGGGGGCGACTTCGCGCTGGATCGCTTCATCGAGGCGCCCGCGATCGTCGGCGAGACGCTGACCGTCTTCCCGCCCGGGCCGATCTGGCGCACCGACGGGCGTGCCACGCTGGAGGTCAGGCTGCGCGGCGGCGTGCTGAGCTCGGTGACGCCGGAGGCCGCGCTCGCAGGCGCCAACGCGCTGGCGCTGCTCGACGAAGCGGGCGTGGTCGAGCTCGTGACCGCCGCGCGCGTCGAGCTCGTCGGTGAGCGCCGCTTCCGCCTCTCGGGCTTCGTCCGCGGTCTCGGCGGCTCGGAGCCGGCGGCCGGGCGCACGCTGCCCGCCGGATCGCGGGTCGTCGTCCTCGACGGGGCATCCGTGACCCTGACGAGCGATCTCGCCGACCTCGGGCTGTCGCGGCGCTATCGCGTCGGTCCCGCTCGTTCGGATGTCGCGGACCCGTCCATGACCGAGTTCGTCGCGGCCGCGAGCACCGCCGCCCTGCTGCCCCTTGCGCCGACCGGGCCCAAGGCCCGCCGCCGGGACGGGGCAATCTCGTTCAGCTGGATCCGGCGCTCGCGAACCGACGGCGATGCCTGGGACCTCGCCGAGGTACCGCTCGGCGAAGAGATCGAGCGCTACGTCCTCGCCATTCTGGACGGTGATGCGGAAATCCGGCGCGTGGAGGTGGCGGAGCCCGGTTGGACCTATCCCGAGGCCCTGGAACTGGCCGATTTCGGCGCCGCCCAGCCGGAGATCGGAATCGTGATCGCCCAGCTGAGCGCGGTGGCCGGGCGCGGCCAGGAATGGCGTGGACGGCTCGTCATCCGCTGACATAGGGTAGATGCACGGGCGCCAACCCCATATTCATGGCGTGTTCACGCGATCGGGACTACCTCCATGTCCATGATGCCGGTCGAACCGATCCTCTCTCTTGCGCTGCTGGCGGCCACGCCTCTTCCCGTCGTCCGGGTCGCCGAGCCGGCCCAGATCGCCTGTCTGTCCGCCGACGAGACCCGCGAGGCGGTGGCGGAAGGCCGCGTCATGCAGCCGGTGGAGGCCTCCCGCCACGCCCGCCGCGCCGCGCCGGGCGAAGTCGTGCGCATCAGCCTGTGTCGACAGGGCGAGGATTTCGTCTATGTCGTGACGACGCTGAAGCGGGACGGGCGCGTTGCGCGCGTGACGCTCGAAGGCCAATCCGGCAAGGTGGCGGCGATACGCTGACCGTTTCGCATGCTGACCGCGCCAACAGGAGTCCAGCCACAGTGAGACTGCTCGTCGTCGAGGACGACAAGGACCTCAACCGCCAGATCGTATCGGCCCTCGAACATGCGGGCTATGCCGTCGACAAGGCGTTCGACGGCGAGGAAGGCCTCTTCCTCGGCGAGACCGAGCCCTATGACGCCGTGATCCTCGACCTCGGCCTGCCCAAGGTCGATGGCGTCGCCGTCCTGCAGGGCTGGCGGCGGGCCGAGAAGTCGATGCCCGTCCTGATCCTGACGGCGCGCGACCGCTGGAGCGACAAGGTCACGGGCTTCGATGCCGGCGCCGACGACTATGTGGTCAAGCCCTTCCACATGGAGGAACTGCTGGCCCGTGTCCGTGCGCTGCTGCGCCGCGCCGCCGGCCATGCCACCTCGGAGCTGGTCTGCGGCCCCGTGCGCCTCGACACCCGTGCCAGCCGCGTCGTCGTCGACGGCAATCCGATCAAGCTCACCTCGCACGAATACCGGCTGTTGGCCTATCTGATGCATCATCAGGGCCGCGTCGTGTCCCGCACCGAACTGGTCGAGCATCTCTACGATCAGGATTTCGACCGCGATTCCAACACGATCGAGGTCTTCGTCGGCCGGCTGCGCAAGAAGCTCGGCGTCGACGTCATCGAGACCGTGCGCGGCCTCGGCTACATCGCCGCCGCGCCCGAGAAGGTCTGACGGGCGGGTATGCCCCTGAGATCGCACCGCTATTCGCTGCGCGTCAGGCTGTTCCTGTCCGCGACGCTGTGCTGCGCATTGGTGCTGATCGTCGCCGGCATCGGCCTGACGACCTTCTACAGACGCTCCGCCGAACGTGGCTTCGACGAACGCCTCGGCGTCTATGTGAAGGAATTGATCGCCGATCTCGCAGCTCCGCCCGAGACGGAGCGGCAGGCGATCGGCGATCTCGGGGAGCCGCGCTTCGACCTGCCGCTCTCGGGCTGGTACTGGCAGGTCATCCGGCTCGACGGCGAGCGACCCAACATCCGGGCTTCGCGATCGCTGGTCGGCGGCCAGCTGCCGCGGCTCATCGATCAGGGCATCGCGCCCAACGCGCGCGGGCTGCGCGAGAGCTATGTCTCGGGTCCCGACGACCGGGGGCTGCGCATTCTCGAGCGTGAGATCGATGTCGGCGAGGACGGGCGCTTCACCATTGCCGTGGCGGCTCCATCCGACGAGATCGAGGAGGATATCCGCGATTTTCGCCTGACCCTGACGACGACCTTCCTGCTCCTCGGGCTCGCGCTGATCGCCTCGACCATCATCCAGGTCCGCTTCGGCCTGCGCCCGCTGGTGCGGCTGGGGGCGGCGGTCGGCGCCGTCAGGACCGGGGCAACGGCGCGCATCCTCGGCGAATATCCCCCCGACCTCGCCCCGCTCGCGGGCGAGCTCAATCAGCTGATCGACGCCAATCACGAGATTCTCGATCGCGCACGCACGCAGGTCGGGAACCTCGCGCATGCGCTGAAGACGCCGCTCAGCGTGATGCTCAACGAGGCCGAGGCGAGCGGCGCGGAGGAACACCTGCCCCAGACGGTCCGCGCCCAGGCGGCGATCATGCGCGATCAGGTGCAATACTATCTCGACCGCGCGCGCGCGGCGGCTCTGTCGGGCGCTCTCGGCGGCGTCACGGAGATCGCTCCCTCGCTGGATGCGCTGATCCGGACCTTTGCGCGCATCTCCCAGGGCAAGGGTGTGTCGGCGAGCCACGAGGTGCCGGCACATCTGCGTTTTCGCGGCGAGAAGCAGGATCTCGAGGAGATGCTCGGCAATCTGCTCGACAATGCCTTCAAATGGGCCCGCTTGGCCGTCCGCGTGACGGCCGAGGAGATCGAGCAGGGCGGCGTCCACAGGCTGGCCCTGCTGATCGACGACGACGGGCCCGGCCTGCCGGACGAGGCGATGGCCGAGGTGCTGAAGCGCGGCCGCCGCCTCGACGAGACGACGCCCGGCTCCGGGCTCGGGCTCTCCATCGTGGTCGATCTCGCCAAGCTCTACGGCGGGGAGCTCTCGCTGCACCGCGCGCCCCTCGGCGGGCTCAGGGCGCGGCTGGTGCTCCCGGCCCTGTGATTGGCTGGTCACAGTTGGAATCGTGCTAAGGAGCGTGACCCTTTGTCGCCATGAAGCGGTCGCGGGGAATCGTTAAGTACGGTCGATGGCGATCTGGATCATCTTCGCATCCATGACGGGGGCTGCGGTCTTCGCTCTGCTCTGGCCGCTCGGCCGTGGCAGGGCTGCCGGCTTTCTGGACGTGGCAGATGCCAGGAGCCTCTACAAGGCGCAGCTCGCCGAGATCGGCCGCGATGTCGCGCGGGGGCTGATCGGACCCGAGGAGGCCGATGCGGCGCGTGGCGAGGCGGGGCGGCGCCTGCTGCGCGCGGCGAGCGAAGCCGAGGCCACGCCCGGCGAGACAGAGCCCTCCCTGCGCCGTCGTCGCGCGAGTTCCGCGCTCGCCCTGTCTTGCGTGCCGCTGCTCGCGCTGCTGGTCTACGGCGCGCAGGGCTCTCCCGATTTGCCCGACCAGCCGCTGGCGGCCCGGCTCGTCGATGGAACCCGGCCCGACCTGTCCCTCGCCTTGGCGCGGATCGAGAGACACCTCGCCGCCAACCCCTCCGATTCCAAGGGATGGGCGGTCGTCGCTCCGGTCTATCTGCGGCTCGGCCGCCACGACGATGCGGTGCGCGCCTTTTCGGCCGCGCTCGACCAGGGCGAGCCCTCGCCCGAGCTTCTGGCCGGGCTCGGAGAGGCGCGCATGCTGGCCGCGGGCGGCATCGTCACGAACGAGGCGCGCGAGAGCCTGAAGCGCGCGGTCGCGCTCGACCCGCGGAATGTGCGCGCGCGCTATTTCCTCGCCCTCGCCAGCGAGCAGGACGGAGACGTGCCGGCTGCGGCGGCGGCCCTGCGCGCCCTGATCGCCGATGCCCCGCCGGACGCAGGCTGGACGGAACAGGTCCGCGAGCGCCTGAAGACGCTGGAGGCAGCGGCCTCGCGCGGCGCCGTCGCGGCACTCCCGGAGGCCGAGCGGCAGGCGGCGATTCGCGGCATGGTCGACAGCCTGGCGGCGCGGCTGGAGTCGCAGGGCGGGACAGTCGAGGACTGGCAGCGGCTCGTCCGCTCGCGCATGGTCCTCGGCGACAGGCCGGCGGCGGTTGCCGCGCTCGCCGAAGCCCGCCGCAAGTTGACGCAGGACGCTCAGGCACTGGCGGCGCTCGACGCGCTGGCGCGCGAACTGGCGCTGCCGGAGGCCCAGCCATGAGCGTCGCCCAGCCCTCGCGCCCGGCCAATCCCCGCCGGCGCATGACGCGCAAGCAGTTTCGTCTCGCCATCATCGGCACGGCGGGGGCGGTGCTGTGTCTCGCGGCGGTCCTCGTCCTCGTCGCGCTGCGCGACCGGATCGTCTTCTTCTACGGGCCGACCGAGATCGCGCAGAAGAGCGTCGCCCCCGGCACGAGGCTGCGTCTCGGCGGCCTCGTCGAGAAGGGGTCCGTCGAGCGCGGGAATGGACGCCACGTCGTCTTCTCCGTCACCGACGGAAACAGCACGATGAAGGTCAGCTATGACGGCCTTCTTCCGGATCTGTTCCGCGAAGGGCAGGGCGTGGTGACGGAAGGCGTCTTCGAGGGCGGAGACCGCTTTCGTGCCGATTCCGTGCTCGCCAAGCACGACGAGACCTACATGCCGCGCGAGGTTGCCGACACGCTGAAGAAGCAGGGGCATTGGCAGTCCGGGGGCTCGGGAGCGGCCGCGCCGCAGGCGGGCCGATGATCGTCGAGATCGGTCATTTCGCGCTGGCGCTGGCGCTCGGCGTCGCGGTCGTGCAGTCGCTGGTGCCGCTCTGGGGCGCGGCGCGCCATGACCGGGCTCTGGCCTCGGTCGGGTCGAGCGCGGCGATCGCCTGTTTCCTGCTGGTCGCGCTCGCCTTCGCCGCGCTGGTCTCGGCTTATGTCCGCTCCGACTTCTCGGTCGAGAACGTGGTGGCGAACTCCCATTCGGCGCAGCCGCTGATCTACAAGTTCACCTCGGTCTGGGGCAACCACGAGGGCTCGATGCTGCTCTGGGTGCTGATCCTGACGCTGTTCGGGGCGCTGGTCGCGTTGTCGCGGCGCTCGCTTCCGGAGCGGCTGCGGGCGGGGGCGCTGGCGGCCCAGGGTGCCGTCACCGTCGCCTTCCTCGCCTTCACGCTGCTGACCTCCAATCCCTTCCGGCGCCTGTCGCCCGCTCCCGGCGAGGGGCAGGACCTCAACCCGGTGCTTCAGGACCTCGGCCTCGCGATCCACCCGCCGCTGCTCTATGTCGGCTATGTCGGCTTCTCGATCACCTATGCCTTCGCGGTCGCGGCCTTGATCGACGGGCGCATCGACGCGGTCTGGGCGCGGGCCGTGCGTCCCTGGACGCTGCTAGCCTGGGTCTTCCTGACGCTCGGCATCGCGATGGGGTCCTACTGGGCCTATTACGAGCTCGGCTGGGGCGGCTGGTGGTTCTGGGATCCGGTCGAGAACGCCTCGCTGATGCCCTGGCTCGCCGGCACCGCGCTGATCCATTCGACGGTCGTTATGGAAAAGCGCGACGCGCTCAAGGTCTGGACGATCCTGCTCGCCATCCTGACCTTCTCGCTGTCGCTGCTCGGCACCTTCATCGTCCGCTCCGGCGTGCTGACCTCGGTGCATTCCTTCGCGAGCGACCCCGCCCGCGGCCTGTTCATCCTCGGTATCCTGATCGTCTTCATCGGCGGCTCGCTCGCGCTCTTCGCCTGGCGCGCGCCGCTGCTGCGGCAGGGCGGGCTGTTCGCGCCCGTCTCCCGGGAGGGGGCGCTCGTCGTCAACAACGTCTTCCTCGCCACCGCCTGCGCGACTGTCTTCATCGGCACGCTCTATCCCTTGGCCCTGGAGATGGTGACCGGCGACAAGATCTCCGTCGGCCCGCCCTTCTTCAACGCCACCTTCGTGCCGATCCTGGTCCCGCTGCTGCTCGTCCTGCCGCTCGGCCAGTCGCTGGCCTGGAAGCGCGGCGACCTGCTCGGCGCGGCCCAGCGCAACGTCGCCGCCTTCGGGCTCGCCGTCCTTCTGGCGCTCGGTGCCACCGCACTGACCTGGGGCGGGCCGGTGCTCGCCCCGCTCGGCATCGGGCTCGGCGCCTTCCTCGTGCTGGGCGCGGCGGACGATCTGCGCCGGCGCATCGTCGCGCGCGCCGGCGGCTTTTCGGCCACGCTGTCCCGTGCGCGCGGCCTGCCGCGCTCCGCCTGGGGGACGGCGCTCGCCCATGCCGGCGTGGGCCTGAGCGTCGTCGGCATGGCGGCCGCGGCCTGGAGCACGGAAGGCGTCGGCCTGCTGAAGCCGGGCGAGCGCCTGACGAGTGGGCGCTACACGGTCGTGCTCGAAACGGTCGAGCCGCGCATCGGGCCGAATTTCCGGGCCGAGGTCGCCCGTTTCAAGCTGTTCTCGGGCAACACCGAGCTGCCTGCCGTCGAAGCCTCCAAGCGCGTCTTCGTCGCCCGCGCGGCGACGACGACCGAGGCCGGCATCCGCACGGACGGGCTGAGCCAGGCCTATGTCAGCATCGGCGAGGCCGATGCGAACGGGGCGCTCGCGGTGCGGCTCTACGACAAGCCGCTGATCCTGCTGATCTGGCTCGGCGCCGTCGTCATGGCGCTGGGCGGCGCGCTCGCCCTGACCGACAGGCGCTTCCGGCTCGCCGCGCCGCGCCGGGCGGCGGCCGTCGCGGCTGCTCCGGCGGAGTAGGGACGATGCGCCGCGCGCTCCTGCTTCTGGCCTGCTGCCTCGCCTTTGCCGGACAGGCCCGTGCCGTCCAGCCCGACGAGGTCCTTCCCGACCCGGTGCTCGAACAGCGGGCGAGGCAGATCTCCGGCGGCCTGCGCTGCCTCGTCTGCCAGAACCAGTCCATAGACGATTCGGATGCTCCGCTCGCGCGCGACCTGCGCATCCTCGTCCGCGAGCGCCTGACGGTGGGAGACAGCGACGCCGCTGTCCGTGATTTCGTGGTGGCGCGCTATGGCGACTTCGTCCTGCTGAGGCCGCCTTTCGACGCGCGCACGCTGCTGCTCTGGGCGGCGCCTTTCCTGATCCTGCTGGCGGCGCTGGCCTTCCTCTGGCGCCGCGCGCGCGGCCGGGACGCGGATCGGGCCGCCGTCGCGGCGCCGCTGTCCGATGAGGAGCGCGCCCGGCTCGAGGTGCTCGTCGCGGCCGAGGACGAACGCGGGTGAACCGGAGGAGGGCGCGGCGTCAGCGGCTGATGCGGCAGTTGCCGAAAAGCTCCTGCGCATAGGCGCGATGGCTCGCACCGGGGATCGCGTATTTGACCTGTCCGGAAGGGGCGGGTTGCGGCGTCGCATAGACCGCATAGGTCCTGGCGAAGCAGGCGGCATCGGCGCCGGAATATCCGCGCTCGGCCGCGACGCGCAGCCCCGCGCCGTAGAGCCCGCCGCGAATCCGCGGGGCGCCCGGCGCGGCGAAACGCTGCGCTTCGCGCCGGGCCGCCATATCCGTCAGACGGTCGATGCCGCATCGCGAACGCTGCTCGGCATTGTAGGCGGGCGTCGACGGAGCGAACCAGCCGCGACGACCTCCGCGCTTTTCGACGACGACGGCGTGCTTCGCGAAGACGCGCGCATAGCATTCGGGGTTCTCGTAGCCTCGCGACCTGGCGAGGCTGAGCCCGGACTGGTAGGCGGTCACCGTCTGCCCGGAGGCGACGCCGCCCCAGAGCATCGCACACAGGACAAGACCATATCTGACGACGCGCATGCCCGGCTTCCGGCTCCACCCGTCGCAAGCAAGTCCGCAGCGGGCGTGACCGTCAAGCGATCTGTTCGCCCCACCTTACGAAATCGTCATCTGCGGGCGAAAACGGCGTAAGGCGCGCGGCCTCATGGTCCCTGGGAACGCAGGGAATGCCCCCTGCTCTTGCCAGAGGGTTCATGATGAGCACCAACAGCCAATCCAAGAAGACCATCCTGCAGCGCGGTGCCCTCCTGGCCGGCACCGCCATCGTCGGCCTCGGGCTGGCCGCCGGCTTCGCCGACGGCGTCTTCAACGTCCGCCACGATGCCATCGCCCAGCCGATCCAGCTTTCCGGCGTCCAGAGCCAGCTCCCCTCCTTCGCCGACATGGTCGACAAGGTGAAGCCGGCGGTCGTCTCGGTCCGCGTCAAGGCGCAGGTCGCCGCGGCCACCGACGAGGACAGCCTCGACGACCTTCCCCCGCAGCTGCGCCGCTTCTTCGAGAACGGCCCGCGCCAGCAGGCCCGTCCGCAGCAGCCGAAGCCGCGCCAGCAGATGTCGCAGGGCTCGGGCTTCTTCATCAGCCAGGACGGCTACGTCGTCACCAACAACCACGTCGTCGAGAACGCGACCGAGGTCCAGCTCGTCACCGATGACGGCAAGACGCTCGAGGCCAAGGTCGTCGGCACCGATCCGCGCACCGATCTCGCCCTGCTCAAGGTCAAGGACGGCGGCAGCTTCCCCTTCGTGAAGCTCGCTCCGGCCAAGCCCCGCGTCGGCGACTGGGTGCTGGCGGTCGGCAATCCCTTCGGCCTCGGCGGCACGGTCACGGCCGGCATCGTCTCGGCGCAGGGCCGCGACATCGGCTCCGGCCCCTATGACGACTTCCTGCAGATCGACGCGCCGATCAACCGCGGCAACTCGGGCGGCCCGACCTTCAACCAGAACGGCGAGGTCGTGGGCGTGAACACGGCGATCTTCTCGCCCTCCGGCGGCAATGTCGGCATCGCCTTCGCGATCCCCGCCTCGACCGTCACCCAGGTCGTGGATTCGCTGAAGAAGGACGGCTCGGTGGCGCGCGGCTTCATCGGCGTGCAGATCCAGCCCGTCACCGGCGAGATGGCCGATGCCATCGGCCTGAAGGAGCCCAAGGGCGCCCTCGTCGCCGAGGCGCAGAAGGACGGCCCGGCGGCCAAGGCCGGCATCCGGCGCGGTGACACGATCATCGCCGTCAATGGCGAGAGCGTGAAGGACGCCCGCGACCTGTCGCGCAAGATCGCCGGCTTCGCGCCGGGGACCAAGACCACCATCACGGTCTTCCGCGAAGGCAAGCAGCGCGAACTGAGCTTCGAAGTCGGCCGCCAGCCGGCGGCGTAGCGAAGCCGGGGCAGGCTCCTCGGTTTCCTGTCGCCCCAGCCGAAGGACCAGCCCTCTGCGGCGGCAGGCCGGATGCCTCCATCCGGCCTGCCGTTTTCCTATGCGATGCGGTAGGGTGAGCGCATGCGACTCCTGATTGTTGAAGACGATGCCGAGGCTGCGGCCTACCTGACCAAGGCGTTCCGCGAGCTCGGCCACGTCGCCGACCATGCCGGGGACGGCCTCGAGGGCTATGGCATGGCCGAGGGCGGGGGCTACGACGTGCTCATCGTCGACCGCATGCTGCCGCGCCTCGACGGCCTGTCGCTGATCCGGTCGCTGCGCGAGCAGAAGGACGAGACCCCCGCATTGATCCTGTCGGCCCTGGCGCAGGTCGACGACCGCGTGAAGGGATTGCGCGCCGGTGGCGACGACTACCTGCCCAAGCCTTATGCCTTTTCGGAGCTCCTCGCCCGCGTCGAGGTGCTGGCGCGCCGGCGCGGCGCCCCGGCCTCGGAGCCGACGACCTATCGCGTCGGCGATCTCGTGCTGGACAGGCTCGCGCACCGCGTCACGCGCGCCGGGCAGGAGATCGTGCTGCAGCCGCGCGAATTCCGCCTGCTCGAATATCTGATGAAGCATGCCGGGCAGGTCGTGACCCGGACGATGCTGCTGGAGAACGTCTGGGACTATCATTTCGATCCCCAGACCAACGTCATCGACGTGCATGTCAGCCGCCTGCGCGCCAAGGTCGACAAGGGTTTCGAGCAGCCGATGATCCACACCATCCGCGGCGCGGGATACATGGTCCGTGAAACCGCGCGCTGACGCCCCGGTCGCGACGACGCAGGCGGGCATGGCCATGCCGCGCAAGCCGCAGCGCTTCCTGCCGACGCTGTTCCGCACCACGGCCTTCAAGCTGACGGCGGCGTATCTCCTCATCTTCGCGCTCTTCGCCGCCTTCGTGCTCGGCTATGTCGCCTGGAACGCGCGCCGCCTGCTCGACGATCAGATCCGCTCGACCATCGACGCCGAGATCCAGGGGCTGGCGGAACAGCAGAGGCTCGGCGGCATCAGGCGCCTCGTCAACATCGTCGAGCGCCGCTCGCGCGAGCCCGGCGCCTCGCTCTATCTCGTCGCGACGCCGGTCGGGGAGCGCATCGCCGGCAATGTCGAGGCGCTGCCTCCCGGCACGCTCGACCGGCCGGGCGAGAGCGAGATCGAATATGCCCGCTCGAGCGAGAACCTCGACCGGCCGAGCCGCGCGATCGTGCGCGTCTTCATCCTGCCGGCGGGGTTCCGCCTGCTGGTCGGGCGGGACGTCGAGGAGCGCGAGCGCCTCGGCATCGTCATCCGCCGGGCGGCGGGCTGGTCGCTGGCGCTCGTCTTCGTCCTCGGCGTCTTCGCGAGCTGGTTCGTGGCGCGGCGCGTGCTCAAGCGCATCGACGATATGAGCGCGACCGCCCAGGGGATCATGGAGGGCGATCTCAAGGGCAGGCTCGCCATCTCCGGAACCGGCGACGAGCTCGACCGCCTCGCACTCAACCTCAACGCCATGCTCGACCGCATCGGCGAGCTGATGGCGGGCATGCAGCAGGTCTCCGACAACATCGCCCATGACCTCAAGACGCCGCTGACGCGGCTGCGCAACCGCGCCGAGCAGGCCCTGCGCTCGTCCGATTCGCCCGACGAGCTGCGCGCGGCGCTGGAAGGCGCCATCGACGAGGCCGACAGCCTCATCCGCGTCTTCAACGCGCTCCTGATGATCGCGCGGCTGGAAAGCGGCCGCATCGAGGAGGGCATGGCGAATCTCGACCTGTCCGAGATCGTCTCCGGCATGGCCGAGCTCTACGAGCCGCTGGCCGAGGAGGCGGGACTGTCCCTCGTGACGCAGGTCGAGCCCGGCCTTCGCATCACGGGCCACCGCGAGCTGATCGGCCAGGCGCTCGCGAACCTGATCGAGAACGCCCTCAAATACGGCAGGCCGGAGGCCGGCGACGGAGAGAAGGGCGAGGCCACGGTGACGGTCGCCGCCGCCCTCAGGGACGACAGGATCGAGCTCTCCGTAGCCGATCACGGCCCCGGCATCCCCGAGGCGGATCGCGGCCGTGTGCTGGAGCGTTTCGTCCGGCTCGACGCCAGCCGCACCCAGCCGGGCTTCGGTCTCGGCCTCGCGCTGGCGGCCGGCGTCGTGCGCATGCATGGCGGCCAGCTCAGGCTCGAGGACAACGCGCCGGGCCTCAAGGTGGTGATCGCGCTGGCCGCCTTGCCGCCGGAGCCTGTGGACACGGGGGCGTCCGAGGCCGCTTCCGTCTCGACAGCGGAGCCGAAGCCTGCTGGCCTGCTCTCCGCGTGAGCGTGGAGGATGAGGGATGGACCGGCCGCTTTGCGAAAGGCTGACTGCCGCCCCCGTCCTGCCGGCGCGGGCGAAGGCCGGGGCGCTGCTCGCGCGCGAATTGCTGGAGCGCCTGCATGACGAGGCGGCGGCCGAGGCGCTGAAAGGTCACTTCGCGGAGCATCCCGCCTCCGCCGCGCTGGTGGCCGGTATCCTCGCCCATGCGCCGTTCCTGACCCAGATCATGCGCTTCGATCCTGCGGCGCTGCTGGCCTGCCTGACCACGTCGCCGGAGGCCCGGCGCGACGCGCTCCTGGCCGCCGTCGCGACGCAGGGCCGCGCCTGCAGCGAGACGCCCGAGCTGATGCGCCTGCTCAGGCTCTTCCGGCGCGACATGGCGCTGCTGGTCGCGCTGGCCGATATCGGCGGCGTCTGGGGCGTCGAGACGGTGACGCAGGCGCTGACGGCCACGGCCGACATCGCGGTCGGGCTCGCCACAGGGCACGTCCTGCGGGCCGCGGCCGATCTCGGCCGCATCCGGCTCGCCGATACCGACGATGGGTGGGGCCGGGACACCGGCCTCGTCGTCCTCGCGCTCGGCAAGCACGGTGCCGGCGAGCTCAATTACTCTTCCGATATCGATATCGTCGTGTTCTTCGATCCGGAACGCGCCGAGGCGGTCGGCGTCGCCGAGCCCACCGCCTTCTTCGTCAAGCTGACCCAGCAGATCGCGCGCATCCTCCAGGAGCGCACGCCGGACGGCTATGTCTTCCGCGTCGATCTGCGCCTGCGGCCGGACCCCGCCTCGACCCATGTCGCCGTGCCGCTGCCGAGCGCCTTCTCCTATTACGAGACGGTCGGCCAGAACTGGGAACGCGCGGCGATGATCAAGGCGCGTCCCGTCGCCGGCGACATCGAACTCGGGCACCGCTTTCTGGCCGAGTTGGCCCCTTTCGTCTGGCGGAAATATTTCGACTTCGCGACCATCGCCGACATCCATGCGATGAAGCGCCAGATCCAGACGGTGAAGGGCCACGAAACCATCGCGGTGGCCGGTCACAACGTGAAGCTGGGGCGCGGCGGCATCCGCGAGATCGAGTTCTTCGTGCAGACGCAGCAGCTCGTCTTCGGCGGTCGTCGCCCCGGGCTGCGGGGGCCGCGCACGCTCGACATGCTGGGCGAGCTGACGGCCGAGGGCTGGATCACGCCCCAGGCCCGCGACGAGCTGTCCGATTCCTATCGCTGGCTGCGCACGATCGAGCATCGTCTGCAGATGCGGCACGACGAGCAGACCCAGACCCTGCCGAAGCAGAAGGAGGATCTGGAGGCGTTCGCCCGCTTCTGCGGCTATCCCTCGACGGCGGCCTTCGGCAAGGCGCTCACGGCCCATTCCCGCCGCGTCGAGGGGCATTATGCGCTGCTGTTCGAGGAAGGGCCGAGCCTCGCCGCCGAGGCCGGCGCGCTGAGCTTCACCGGCTCCGAGCCCGATCCCGAAACGATGCAGACCCTGCAGAAGCTCGGGTTTCGCAACGCGCTGACGGCTGTCGAGACCGTGCGCGGCTGGCATTTCGGCCGCCGCGCCGCCGTCACCAGCGCGCGCGCCCGCGAGGTGCTGACCGAACTGACGCCCGCGCTCCTCGTCGCGCTCGGCCGCACCGCCGACCCCGACGGTGCGCTCGCCCATCTCGACAACGCCTTCGTGCGGATGCCGGCGGCGGTGGAGCTGCTCACGCTGCTGCGCTCGCACGCTTCGCTGCTGACGCTCTTCGCCGAGATTCTCGGCAGCGCGCCGCGTCTGGCGAAAGTGGCCGAGCTCCACCCCCATGTGCTCGACGGGGTCATCGACCCTGCCTTCGGCCAGGCCTCGCTCGACGTGGAAATGCTGGCGAAGCGCATCCGTGCCTTCGTCGGCTCGCCGCCGCCGAGCGTCGAGGACGGGCTCGACCGTCTGCGCGATGCCGCGCGCCAGGAGAATTTCCTCGTCGGCGCGCGGCTGCTCTCGGGTGTCTATCCGGCCCAGGCTGCCGGCCGGGCCTATTGCGCCGTGGCGGAGGCCTGCCTGCGTGTCGCCTTCGACGATACCCGGAGCTCTTTCGCGGCCGATCACGGCACGGTGGCGGGGGCGGAGACGGTCGTGCTCGGGCTCGGGCGGCTCGGGGCCGGCGAGCTCACGCCCTCATCGGATCTCGACCTGATCCTGCTCTACGACCGACCAGCGGAGGCCGATGGCAGCGACGGGCGCAAATCCCTCGATCCGGTGACGTGGCACGTCCGCTTCACGCAGCGGCTGGTGGCGGCGCTGACGGTGCCCACCCGGCGCGGCGCGCTCTATCAGGTCGACATGCGTCTGCGTCCCTCCGGCAACAAGAGCCCGGCTGCGACGCAGTTCGCCAGCTTCGAGGCCTATCACGAGGGCGAGGCCGAGATCTGGGAGGAGATGGCGCTGACGCGCGCGCGCGTCGTCGCCGGGGATGCCGGTCTCGCAGGGCGTGCGGAAGCCTTGATCCGGGCGATCCTCTCTCGCCGGCGCAGCCCCGCGAAGGTCGCCGCGGCCGTCGCGGAGATGCGCGCCCTCATCGCCCGCGAGAAGGGCGAGGGGCATGACTGGGACCTGAAGCTCGCCTCCGGCGGGCTGACCGATCTCGATTTCCTGGCGCAGTTCCTCATCCTCGCCCATGCCTGCGACCATCCGGAACTACTGGTGCGGGAGACTGCCGCCGTCTTCGCGGCGGCGCGCGCGGCGGGCCTGCTCGATCCGGGAGACGCGGCGGCTCTGGAGGAGGCGGCCGTGCTGATCGGCGACGTCCATCTCTGGCAGCGCTTCACGGTGGACGAGGCCTTCGATCCGGCCGCCGTTCCCGCCCGCGTCCTCAACCGGATCGCGACGGCGGTTGGGCGCCCCGACACCCGCGTGCTGCGGGCCGAACTCGCCGAGATGCGCACGGGCGTGCGCGCCATCTTCAACCGGGTGCTGGGCGCGGCGCGGCGCGCGCCCCCGGCCTGAAACGCTGTCTCAGGCGGCCTGCTGGAGCCGCTCCGGTGCGCCGCGCAGCGGCAGGTGCACCATCACGATCGTGCCCGCGCCTTCCGTCGAGCGCAGCCGGAGCGAGCCGCCATGCAGCTCCGCGAGCGAGCGGGCGATGGCGAGGCCGAGGCCCGAGCCGCCATAGCTGCGGGTGAGGTCGCCCTCGACCTGCTCGAAGGGGCGTCCGATCCGGCCGAGCTTTTCCCTCGGGATGCCGATGCCGGTGTCCTCGATGTAGATGTTGACCGCGCCCTGCGTCGGCTTGGTGCGCACCGCGATGCGCCCGCCCTCGGGCGTGAACTTGGCGGCGTTTTCGAGCAGGTTTCCGAGGATCTGGTAGAGCGCGTGCGGATCGGCTTCCAGATGGATGTCGGACGGGCCTTCCATGGTGAAGGCGAGGTTCTTGCGGGCGATCTCGTCCTGGACGCTGCGTGCGGCCTCCGCGACGACCGAACCGATGCGGATCTCCGATTTCTCCAGGGTCCGCCTGCCGGATTCGAGGCGCGACATGTCCAGGATGTCGTCGATGATGCCGAGCAGGTAGCCGCCGCTCGTCCGGATGTCGCGGACATAGTCCTGGTACTTTTCGCCGAGCGGGCCGAACAGCCCGTCATGCATGATCTCCGAAAAGCCGATGATGGCGTTGAGCGGCGTGCGCAGCTCATGGCTCATATTGGCGAGGAATTCGGACTTGGCGCGGTTGGCGCTCTCGGCCGCGGCCTTCTGCTCGAGATAGCGTTCGGCGAGGTCGGCGAGCTGCTGGGCCTGCGTCTCGAGCTTCTGGCGCGAGGCCTTGAGGTCGGTGACGTGGCGCAGGAGCTGGTGCTCGGAGCGCACGAGATGCTCCTCCTGCTGCTTGAGCTTGGTGATGTCGGTGCCCACGGAGACCGAGCCGCCGTCCTTGGTCCGGCGCCCGTTGATCTGCAGCCAGCGCCCGTCCGAAAGCTGGGCCTCGTAGGAGACCGCGCCGTCGACCGCGCGCAGCATCTGGACCGGGCTCCGGTCGCTATTCGGCTGTGCGCTCAGCGCCATGATCTCGGAATGGCTGGTGCCGGGTACGAGAGCCTCCGGCGGCAACTGGTGGAGCTGCTGGTATTTGGCGTTGCAGAGCACCAGGCGCTTGTCGGCATCCCACAGCACGAAGGCCTCCGAGATGGCCTCGACGGCGTCGCGCAGGCGGGCATCGGCGGTGGCGGTGCGCTCGGCCATGCGGCGCTGCTCGGAGATGTCGACGACGATGCCGACCAGATGCTGCGAGCGGGTGCGGCGGTCGATGACGAGCTCGGCGCGGGCCTTGAGCCAGACCCAGTTGCCGGAGATGTCGCGGACGCGGAAGTCCTGGTCGACATGGGTGGCCTCGCCGCGGCTGAAGGCGTCCGCCAGCGCATAGAGGTCGATGTCGTCGGGATGGACGAAGCCGCTGACCTCGCCGAAGGACATGTACTCGCCGACCCGGTCATAGCCCAGCAGCGCGTACATCGAATCCGACCAGTAGATCCGGCCCCTGGCGAGGTCCCAGTCCCACAGGCCGCAATGCCCGCGATTGAGCGCGGTGTCGATCCGCTCGCGCACGCAGTCGCAGTCCTGGTCGGCGGCGCTGGCGCGCTTCGACTGCATCAGGAAGGCGACGGTGATGATGGCGAGCACGAGCCCCGCCGAGCCGAACAGGATCGCGAGGCTGGTGCGCCGGTCCTGCCAGGTCGCGAGCACGCGGGAGACGGGTTGCAGCACCGCGACCTGGCCGAGGGGGGCCTCCAGATTGCGGACGCTCGCGAAAGCCTCCTCGCCGCCGGGGAGGCTGATGCGCATCACGCCGGCGCGCTCCCCGAAGACGGTCAGCGGCTGGCTCTGTCCCAGGAAGTCGACCAGCGTGCGGTTGGTCTGGCCGATCACCGGCTCGCTGGCGATGACATGTCCGTCGGGTGTGCTGACATGGACGCCGCGCCCGTGGCGGGCGAGGTGGCGGGCCGCTGCCGCTGCGAGCACGGGGCCGGGCGCGGCTCCGGCGCGCGAGGCCTTGTCGAGCTGCTGCGCGAGCAGCGCCGTGACCGTTTCGATGTCGCTCGCGGCGTCGGCCAGGGCCTCGTCGCGCATGGCATTCGTCTGCAGGATCGCGCCGGTCGCGAGGATGGCGACGAAGATCCCGACGAGAACGGGGATGAATGTCCGGAAGGTCGGCTCAAGGCTTTGAAAGCGTTGATGGAAAGGATGCGTCAACGATCGGGCGACACCCAGAATCGTATCCGCGCGCATTGCTGCGCAAGTCGCGTTGGCACGCGTCATGCCCGTCCCCCTTCGGATACTTCACCGACAGTAAGATCGGGAGACGTGCCGCATCCCCGCGAATCACAGTCAGTTGAATCCGGGCGGGCCCTCTTGTCTAGCCTTGAGTTGAATCGACGCGACAGAATTCGCCTTATGGTTGTGTCGATATGGGCGGTGAATCTTGCGCGGGTAATGAAACGTTAATCTTCCGGACAGGTGGGGTGCGCGCCCTCAGCCGAGGGCACGTTCCGCGATGTCGGCGACGTCGCGCGAGAGGCTCGGCATGCTCGCCACCATGACCAGGGCTTCCCGCGCATGGGCCTTGCGACCGGGCTCCAGCATCCGCCAGTTCTTGAACGAGCCCAGCAGGCGGGAGGCCACCTGCGGGTTCGTCCTGTCGAGCGCGATGACGATGTCGGCGACGAAATCGTAGCCGGTGCCGTCGGGCCGGTTGAACTCGGTCAGGTTGGCCGCGAAGCCTCCGATCAGGGCGCGCACGCGGTTGGGGTTCGTCAGCGAGAAGGCGGGATGCTGGATCAGCCGCTTGACGCGCTCCAGCGTGCCGGCCTCGGGGATCGCCGCCTGCGCCGCCAGCCATTTGTCGAGCACCAGAGGCTCGTCCGGATAGGCCTCCGCGAAACGGGCGATCAGGCGCTCGCGCGCCTCGCCCGGCACGAGCGTGATGGACGACAGCGCCGCCAGACGGTCGGTCAGGTTGTCCGCCGCGTCGAACTGCTCCTGCGCGAGCCGCAGCCCGGCGGAGGGATTGCCGCGCGTGATCAGTCCCAGCGCCTCGTTGCGCAGCGAGCGCGCACCGGCCGAGACGGAATCGGGGCTGTAGGGGCCGTTGAGCGCGAGGCCGTCGCGCAGGTCCAGCAGCGTCGTGCGCAAGCCCTGGCCGAGCGTCGCCGACAGGCTGTGATGAGCGACGTGGATGGCGTCCGGATCGACGTCCAGCCCGATCTCCCGGGCGATGTCGGCCGGCGACGGAAGCCTCAGCACCTGCGCGGCGAAGGCGGGGTCGGCCATGGCCTCGGCCTCGAGGAAGCCGCGAAGCGCCGTGACGAGTTCCTCGCCCGTCGCGCTCAGTTGCCGGATGCTCTGCTGGCCGCTTCCGGCAGCCACGAGCGCGCGGCTGGCGACGGTCTGGAAGGCCTGCCAGCGGTTGAAGGAATCGCTGTCGGAGGAGAACAGCCGCAGCAGATCGGCGTTGCCGAGATCGAGCACGAGACGGGCCGGCGCCGAGAACCCGCGCAGCAGCGAGGGGATCGGCGGTTCCGCCACATCCTCGAACGTCACGGAGAGCGAGGGCTGGTCCAGCACGATCAGCCCGTCCCCGGCATAGGCGTCCGAGTTCGTGCTGAGAGGCAGGTCGCCCGCCTCGCCGACGAGGCCGAGCGCGATCGGCAGGACGACCGGCTGCTTCTCGTCCTGGCCCGGCGTCGGCGGCGTCCGCTGGGCGAGTTCGAGCGTGTAGCGCTGGCGCGCGGCGTCGTAGCGGCCGCTCGCCGTGACGGTCGGCGTTCCCGCCTGCTCGTACCATCGGGCGAAGTGGCCGAGATCGCGGCCGGAGGCTTCGGCGAAGCAGGCGAGGAAGTCCTCGATCGTCGCGGCCGTGCCGTCGCAGCGCTCGAAATAGAGGTCCATGCCGCGCCGGAAGGCCTCGGCGCCGATCAGCGTCTTGAGCATGCGGATCACCTCCGCGCCCTTCTCGTAGACGGTCGGCGTGTAGAAGTTGTTGATTTCCTTGTAGGCGCGGGGGCGAACCGGGTGCGCGAGCGGCCCGGCGTCCTCGGAGAACTGCATGGCGCGCAGCGTGCGCACGTCGGCGATGCGCTTCACCGGCCGGGAGCGCTCGTCGGAGGAGAACTCCTGGTCGCGGAAGACGGTCAGGCCTTCCTTGAGGCAGAGCTGGAACCAGTCGCGGCAGGTGATGCGGTTGCCGGTCCAGTTGTGGAAGTATTCATGGGCGATGATCGCCTCGATATTGGCGTAGTCTGCGTCGGTCGCGGTCTGCGGATCGGCGAGGACGTATTTGTCGTTGAAGATGTTGAGGCCCTTGTTCTCCATCGCGCCCATGTTGAAATCCGACACGGCGACGACGTTGAACACGTCGAGATCGTAGTTGCGGCCGAAGACGCGCTCGTCCCAGCGCATGCAGCGCCTGAGCGAGTCCAGCGCCCAGCCGGCCCTGCCGCCGCGGCCGGGCTCGACATGGACGGCAATCTCGACCGTGCGGCCGTCGGCCGTGACGTAGTCCTCGCGGACCGTGTCCAGCGCGCCGCCCACCAGCGCGAAGAGATAGGCGGGCTTGGGGTGTGGGTCGTGCCATACGGCGAAATGGCGGCCGGGGGCCTGCGCCTCGCCCGTGGCGACGAGATTGCCGTTGGAGAGCAAAAGCGGCGCCTCGCCCCGGTCGGCCTCGAGCCGCACGGTATAGACGGACATCACGTCCGGCCGGTCGAGGAAATAGGTGATCCGCCGGAAGCCGTCGGCCTCGCATTGCGTGCAATAGACCTGCGACGACCGGTAGAGGCCCATCAGCTTGGTGTTGGCGGACGGGTCGAGCGTGGTCTCGATCGTCAGCGTGAAGGCGCGGCGCGGCGGCGAATGCAGGGTCAGCGCCTGCGGCGTGGCCGAGTAGGCGCTGTCGGGCAGCGCCCGCCCGTCGAGAAGCAGTCTTCCGAGCGAGAGTTCGTCGCCGTCGAGAACGAGAGGAGCGTCCGTCCGGCCGGCCGGGTTCGGCCGCAGGCCGAGCAGCGCGCGCACCTTCGTCTGCGTCGGGGCGAGGCTGATGTCCAGGTCGACGGTGTCGATCAGCCAGTCGGCGGGACGGTAGTCCTCGAGGCGGATCGTCGGAGTGTCTTCGGCACGCATGAAGGCTTTGTTTTTCCGGTTGGAAGTCGTTTTACTTAAACCTCGCCGCGCGCTTCAGCAAACCGTGCAACCAGCGCGAGATATGGCGCTCGTGACTCACGCCGTCGGCACGGCCGGCTCGGCATGGCTGACCAGTCGGCAGACCTGCGGCCTCGCGATTCTCACGGCGCGCTCGATCGCGTCGACGGCCTCATGCACGGCGGCGACGTCCAGCGACGGCTCGACACGGCAGTGATAGTTGACGACGAGGCCGTTGGGGGTCTGGCGCACCCGCACGCTGTGGATGTCGTGGATCGGGCCGGCGAGCTTGGCGGCCTCGCCCGCCAGCGCCTTGCCGATGTCCTCGACGGTCTCCCACGGCGCGTTGTGGCCGGAAGGCTGGCCGGTCTCCATCGGCTCGATATGGGTCTCGACCTCTGTCTCGCCGCCGAACTCGCCGCGGATGGCCGCCTCCAGCCGGGTCGCGATCTCATGCGCGTCGCCGAGCGGCAGGCGGGCGTCGACCTCCATATCGAGGCTGACCGAGAGCCGGTCGCCGATGCTGTGTACCGTGACGTGATGGACCGGGATCTTGAGCTTCAGCGCGATCAGCAGGACACGTTCGAGCGCGGTCTCGTCGTCGACCTGGACGGGCTCGGTCGTCACGGTGATCGCCGAGTTGGGCTCGATGCGCGTGAAGGCGGCCTGCACGGCGGCCGTGATCGCGCTGACGCGGTCGAGCGGCAGGGTGCGCGAGACCTTGATGCCGATCTCGCCATGGATCTGCCCGCCGCTGGGCCTGACCTTGAGCCCGCTGACGCCGACAACCCCGGGCACGGACAAGGCGACGTTCGTCAGCCGCTCGCTGACGCCGTCGGGCGCGGCGTCCAGCAGCGTGTCGAGCGTGCGCCGGCCGAGTTTGTAGGCCGAGAGCGCCGTGAAGGCGGCGATCGCGAAGGCGGCGACTGTGTCGGCGTTGCCGATGCCGTACCATGAGCCGACGAGGCCGATCAGCACGAGGGTGGAGCCAACGAAATCGGCGGAGAAATGCGTGGCCTCGGCCGACAGCGCTTCGCTGCCGGTCTCGCGCGCCACCTTCGTCAGCGAGCGCCAGCGGATCGCGTCGACCGTCATCGACAGCAGCATGACGCCGATGACGATCGGCGTGACCTCGACCTGCTCGGCGACCCTGTTCCAGAGCCGGTTGCCGGCCTCCCACAGGATGGCCCCGGCGAGGGTGAACAGGATCGCGGTCTCGACCAGCGCTGCCAGCGCCTCCACCTTGCCATGGCCGTAATGGTGCTGCTCGTCCGCCGGCTTGTCGGAGGCGCGCACCGCGAACCAGGTGAACATCGTGGAGCCGACGTCGATCAGCCCCTGCAGGGCGTCGGTCAGCAGGGCCAGCGAGCCGGAGAGAATCGCGCCGACGATCTTCGCGCCGGTCAGAAGCAGGGTCGCCATGACCGACAGCACCGCCGCGCGCTGCTTGATCGCCGCGATCTGCGCCTGTGTCGGGCGTGGCGCCCTGGCCGCGCTCGAACTGTCTTGCATTCCCGTCATGGCTCGTCCTGATATGCGGCCTGCCCGCGGCCCGCCGGAGCGGCGATGATCTGGCCCGATTTGCCCGGGGGATCAACCCGCTTCCGGCTGCCGTCCCGATGAAGGATCGACCCGATGCGCTATCTCCACACCATGGTCCGCGTGACCGATCTCGACGCCGCTCTCGATTTCTACGTGAACAAGTTCGGCCTGGTGGAGACGCGCCGGCTCGAAAACGAGAAGGGCCGCTTCACGCTGGTCTTCCTCGCAGCCTCGGACGATCTCGCGGAGGCGAAGGCCGGCGGTTCCCGTGGCCGCCCGACGCTGGAACTGACCTATAACTGGGACCCGGAGGTCTATACGGGAGGACGCAATTTCGGCCATCTCGCCTACGAGGTCGACGACATCTACGCGACATGCGACAAGCGGATGAAGGCGGGCGTGACCATCAATCGCCCTCCGCGCGACGGCAACATGGCGTTCATCCGCTCGCCCGACAACATCTCCATCGAGCTGTTGCAGAAGGGGGAGCCGAAGCCGCCGGCCGAGCCATGGCTGAGCATGCCCAATACCGGGGTCTGGTGAACCCCGCCTGACGCGGCCGCGGGAAGGATGGAGGAACGATGACCGGCGTCTTCTGTCTCGGCATCGCGACGCTGGACTATGTCTATAGCGTCGAAACCATGCCGACCCGCGGCGAGAAGTATCGGGCGCGCGATCTCGCCGTCGTCGGCGGCGGCTGCGCCGGCAATGCATCGGTCGCCGCGGCGAGGCTCGGTGCCGCGGCCTGGCTCGCCACGCGGCTCGGCGACGACGCCGTCGCCGACCTGATCCTGGCGGGACTGGTCTCCGAGCAGGTCGAAATTCGCTTCGCGCGCCGCGTCGCCGACACCAAATCCCCGGTTTCGGCGATCATGGTCGACGCTCGGGGCGAGCGCATGGTGGTGTCCTATTCGGATCCCGCGATGCCGGAGGAGACCGGATGGCTGCCCAGGACGCTGCCGCCGGGCGCCGACGCCGTGCTCGCCGACACGCGCTGGGGCGAGGGGGCCTTGGCCGTGCTGAAGCTCGCCCGCGCCGCCGGCGTGCCCGGCCTGCTCGACGGCGACCGCAAGCCGCCCCATCCCGATCTCGTCGCGACCGCGAGCCATGTCGCCTTCAGCGTGCAGGGCTTGCGGGAGCTGTCCGGCGAGGACGATCCGCGCGAGGGCCTCGCCCGCCTCGCTCGGGAGCATGACACGTGGCTGGCCGTCACGCTCGGGCGAGACGGTGTCCTGTTCCTCGAGGAGGGCCGGATCGTCCATTCTCCGGGCTTCGATGTCCGCGTGGTCGATACGCTCGGGGCCGGGGATGTCTGGCATGGGGCGTTCGCCGTCGCCTTGGCCGAGGGGGTCGCGGAGCGCGAGGCGGTGCGCTTCGCGTCCGCGGCCGCGGCGCTCAAATGCACGCGCTTCGGCGGCCGCGCCGGGGCGCCCACCCGAGGGGAGGTCGAAGGTCTGCTGGCCTCGACCGGCTGAACTGTCTCGGCGTTCTGCTTGAAATTTAGGCACGCGGCCGCGTTCATCCCCTTGTCGGACGAGCCCCGTCGCGGAAGATTGTGCCGGCTTTCTCAATCCGGGACCCTGCATGTTCGCGCCGCCAGTGCCGGCCGCCGGTGATCCGCTCCTGCCGGCCTATGTCCGGGCCCATGGCGGCGTCAGGCTGCATGTCGGCCGCGTCGGCGAGCAGACGCGCCGGCTGCGCGTGGCCGAGAGCGGCGGCTACCGCGCGCGCTTTCCGACTCGCTTCGACGGGGTGGCGGAAGCCGTCCTGATCAACACCGGCGGGGGCATGGCCGGCGGCGACGCGATGACGGTCGAGGTCGTGGCCGATGCCGGCAGCGACACCGTCGTCGCCACGCAGGCGGCGGAGAAGATCTATCGCAGCCAGGGCGCCGATACGCGCATCGAGACGCGGCTCGAGGTCGGCGACGGCGCGACCCTCGCCTGGCTCCCGCAGGAGTGCATCCTCTTTTCCGGGGCGCGGCTCGCGCGCAGCCTCGCCGTCGACCTCGCGGCCGAGGCCCGCCTCGTCGCCTGCGAATCGACCGTTTTCGGGCGCACGGCGATGGGGGAGGCGGTGACGCGCGGCTCCTTGCGCGAGCGCTGGCGCATCAGGCGGGCCGGCAGGCTCGTCTTCGCCGACGATGTCCTCCTGGAAGGAGCCGTCGCCGACACGCTTGCCCGCTCCGCCATCGCGGCGGGCGCGCGTGCCAGCGCGACGGTCGTCGCTGTCGAGCCGGCCGTCGCCGCGCGGCTCGAGGCCGTCCGCGCGCTGCTCTCGGAGGAGCCGGAGGTCGAGGCCGGCGCCGGCATCCTCGGCGAGCTCCTCGTCGCGCGCCTGCTCTCGCCCGACGCCGCCGCCCTGCGTCGTTCGCTCGTCACGCTGCTCGGGCATCTCACCGGCCGTGCGCTGCCGCGCACATGGTCGATCTGAGGAGAGGGCGATGTTGGCGATCCAGGGGCTGAAGTGCATTTACGATACCGGGGCGAGGGGCTGGTCGCTCGAGATCGCCATGGCGGCGGAGAACGAGATCGCGACCCGCCGCTTCGACGTCGACGGACCCGAGGATGCCGAGATGCTGATCGAGGCCTTCGAGGACGCCGCCTTCGCACATTTCGACCCCGCGACGGGCGAGATCGTCTTCGCCTACGAGTTCGCCGAACTCGATGAGGACGACGAGGACGAGGCGGACGAGGACGAGGACGAAGCCGAATCCGACGAAGACGACGAGGAGTCCGACGACGAGGAGTCCGAGGACGGGGATGAGGACGAGAGGAAGGCCTGATGAATCTGACGCCGCGCGAAAAGGACAAGCTGCTCGTCGCCATGGCCGCCATGGTGGCGCGGCGCAGGCTGGAGCGCGGCGTCAAGCTCAACTTCCCGGAAGCCGTCGCGCTCATCACCGACTTCGTGGTCGAGGGCGCGCGTGACGGCAGGTCCGTCGCCGAGTTGATGGAGGCGGGCGCGCATGTGCTCACCGCCGACCAGGTGATGGACGGCATTCCCGAGCTCATCCACGACGTGCAGGTCGAGGCGACCTTCCCGGACGGTACCAAGCTCGTCACGGTGCATGAGCCGATCCGCGGCTCGCTCGGCGAGTTCAAGCCGGGCGAGATCAGGACGCTGCCGGGCGACCTGATCCTCAACGAGGGCCGCGAGAGCCTCTCCCTCACCGTCTCCAACACCGGCGACCGGCCGATCCAGGTCGGTTCGCACTACCACTTCTTCGAGACCAACCCGGCGCTCGCCTTCGAGCGGGACAGGGCCCGTGGTTTCCGGCTCGACATCCCGGCCGGGACGGCGGTGCGCTTCGAGCCCGGCCAGACCCGGGAGGTCAGGCTCGTGGCCCTTGCCGGCAAGCGCGAGGTCTACGGGTTCCGGCAGGATGTGATGGGCAAGCTCTGAGCGCGGCCTGAGGAGGAGACGAGAAATGCCCTTCAACTTTCCGCGCAACGCCTATGCCGCGATGTTCGGCCCCACCACGGGCGATACGGTGCGCCTCGGCGATACCGATCTCTGGATCAAGGTCGAGAAGGACTTCACCACCTATGGCGAGGAGGTGAAGTTCGGCGGCGGCAAGGTCATCCGCGACGGCATGGGCCAGTCGCAGGTGAGGAATGCCGACGGCGCCGTCGATACCGTCATCACCAATGCGCTGATCCTCGACCACTGGGGCATCGTGAAGGCCGATATCGGCATCACCGGCGGGCGCATCGTCGCCATCGGCAAGGCCGGCAATCCGGACATCCAGGACGGCTTCGGCAATTTCGATCCCACCGAGACGATCATCGTCGGGCCCGGCACCGAGGTGATCGCGGGCGAGGGCAAGATCGTCACCGCCGGCGGCTTCGACAGCCATATCCACTATATCTGCCCGCAGCAGATCGAGGATGCGCTGATGGGCGGGCTCACCACCATGCTCGGCGGCGGCACCGGCCCGGCCCATGGCACGCTGGCGACGACATGCACCCCCGGTCCCTGGCATCTCGGCCAGATGATCAAGGCCGCCGACGCCTTCCCGATGAACCTCGCCTTCGCCGGCAAGGGCAATGCCG
>QFQY01000109.1 GCA_003248805.1 Chelatococcus sp.
TCTCGTTGATCCCCGCCACCAGCTTCTGCATCTGCTCGTCGGACGTGTCGATCCGCAGCCGCGCCGAGAAATCCCCCGCAGCAGCCGCGGACACCACCTCGCCCACATCCGTCACGACCGCTTCCATCGAACGCGCACGCTCGAGACGCGCCGCAGCCGCACTCCGCTCCGACGCCTCCAGCTCGCGGGCGCGCAGGAGGCTTTCGCGCAGGGTCTGGAGCGAGCCGGCCATCTGCCCGATCTCGTCGCGCCGATCCGCGCCGCCGATCTCGCTGTCGAGGTCTCCCTCGGCGATGCCGCGCATCGCGGCGTTGAGCCGCTGGAGCGGCCTCAGCACGCCCTCGCGGGCGATGACGAAGCCGAGGAGCAGGCCACCGACGATGCCGATGGCCGCCACGGCGAGCTGCAGGAACTGGTAGCGGTCGACCGCGGCGAAGGCGTCGGCGCGGGTCTCCGCGATCGCCTTGCCGGACGCCGTCGTATAGGCCTTGACGGCATCCGTGACCGTCCGCTGGCCTTCCAGACACATGGCGAGCGCGAGCTCGATGGCGACGCGGTTGCCGTTGGCCGTCCGCGCGGTCGAGACCATCGAGCGAATCTGACCGAAATAGCTCTCGAGCCTGACCGAGACCTCGCCGAGCAGCCTCTTCTCCTCCTCGTCGGCGCCCGCCTCGAGCACCGGGAGACGGGCGAGCATCTCCTTGACGCGCTTCTCCGTCTCGGCCGCGAACTCGGCATGTTTCTCCGGCTGGAGCGCGAGCTGGTAGGTCATGCGGCTCAGCGCGATGATGTCGATGCGCAGGTCCATCGCCTCCTGCGTGACCTGGCCGGTCTGCTCGATGTCGAGCATCGAGCGTTTGAGCTGTGTCAGCCCCCACCAGCCGCAGATGGCGATGACGATGGCGACCGCGCTCATGGCGGCGACGACACCGGCGAACTTCTTCACGATCGAGGCGTGCTTCAGCATGTCCGAACGGGCCTTGGATTGGGGATGCGGAAAACGACGAGGATAGGCGGATCAGGACGGCGTAGCTCGACCGACCCCGGCATCCCGCTCCCCAAGACCGAACCGAGAGGGGCCTGGCGGCTTCTTCCGATGTCCGCAGGCGGCGGGCCGCAGCAGCTGGAAAATCGGTCTCGTCGTTCGCCGACACCATAGGCCGTCACGCTTAACGAAGCCTTGACCGGAACGGCCGCGGGGCAGGCATCCGCCAAAGCGCTTTTCAGAGCGGGGCGAAATGCTTTAGGAGCATTCCAATCCGCGCAATCCACCCCATCGCGCATGAGGCAGGCGACCATGACGATCGAAGCGACCCCTCCGAGCCAGCAGCTCGTCACGGTCTTCGGCGGGTCGGGTTTTCTCGGGCGCCATGTCGTGCGCGCACTCGCCCAGCGCGGCTACCGGGTCCGGGTCGCTGTGCGCCGTCCCGATCTCGCCGGGTTCCTCCAGCCGCTCGGCATCGTCGGCCAGATCCACGCCGTGCAGGCGAATCTGCGCTATCCGGCCTCGATCGCCGCGGCGCTCAAGGGCGCCGACGCGGTGGTGAACCTGGTCGGCATCCTGCGCGAGGGCGGCCGGCAGCGCTTCGGCAGCGTGCAGGCGAACGGAGCCAAGGCGATCGCGGAGGCCTGCGCAAGGGCCGGGATCGATCGGCTCGTCCATGTCTCGGCCATCGGCGCTGCGTCCGAATCGGGATCGCACTACGCGCGCAGCAAGGCCGAAGGCGAGGCCGCCACGTTCCGCGCGGTTCCCAACGCGGTCGTCCTCAGGCCCTCGATCATGTTCGGACCGGAGGACAGCTTCTTCAATCGCTTCGCCGCGATGGCGCGGCTGTCGCCGGTCCTGCCCCTGATCGGGGGCGGCACGACGCTGTTCCAGCCCGTCTTCGTGGGGGATGTCGCGGAGGCCGTTGCGCGGGCCGTGGGCGGGAGCGTTCCGGGCGGGCGCGTCTACGAGCTCGGCGGGCCCGAGCGCAAGAGCTTCAAGGAGCTGCTGGCCTATATCTGCCAGGTCACGGGCCGCAAGCGCCTGCTGCTGCCGGTTCCGTTCCCGTTGGCCAAGCTCGGCGGGCGGATCAGCGAGGCGGTCGATTCGCTGACCCTCGGCCTTCTGCCCGACGCGCTGATCCTCACGCGCGATCAGGTCACCCTTCTCGAAAGCGACAATGTCGTCTCGCAGGCGGCGATCACCGAGAAGCGCGACTTCGCCGGCCTCGGAATCGCGCCCACGTCGATCGAGGTTGTGGTGCCGTCCTATCTCTGGCGTTTCCGCAGGACCGGGCAGTTCGACGCCGCGCAGGCGAGCTGAGCGCTACCCGCGCACCCACCCTCGCCCGTGCGAGGTGGGGCGGGCCCGGCGTGCGCAGGCGATCACCGCGATCATCCGTCGACAATGTGAGGCCGTGCGGCCTCACAGCATGCTGGGCAGCACCCGGTTGGGCGGCTTGTGGCCGTCCATGAAGGTCTTGATGTTGACGATGACCTTCTCGCCCATCTCGGCGCGGCCCTCATGCGTCGCCGAGCCCATATGCGGCAGCACCACGATACGATGCTGGCGCGCGAGCTTGAGCAGGCGGGGGTTGATCGCCGGCTCGCTCTCGAACACGTCGAGCCCGGCGCCCGCCAGTTCGCCTGCTTCGAGCATGCGGGCGAGGGCGGTCTCGTCGACGATCTCGCCGCGCGCGGTGTTCACCAGGATGGCGTCCGGCTTCATCAGCTTGAGGCGCCGGGCGGACAGCAGATGGTAGGTCGCCGGGGTGTGCGGGCAGTTGACCGAGACGATGTCCATCCGGGCCAGCATCTGGTCGAGCGAATCCCAGTAGGTCGCGTCGAGCTTCTCCTCGATCGCCGGATCGACACGGCGGCGGTTGTGGTAGTGGATCGAGAGGCCGAAGGCGAGCGCGCGGCGCGCCACCGCCTGGCCGATGCGGCCCATGCCGACGATGCCGAGGCGCTTGCCGGTGATCCGCCGCCCGAGCATCCAGGTGGGCGACCAGCCGGCCCAGTCGGTGTCGGGGATCACGCGCGCGCCTTCGGAGATCCGCCGCGCCACGGCGAGAATCAGCGCGATGGTCATGTCGGCCGTATCGTCGGTCAGCACGCCCGGCGTGTTGGTCACGGTAATGCCGCGCTGCACGGCGCTGGCGACGTCGATGTTGTCGATGCCGTTGCCGAAATTCGCGATCAGCTTCAGCTGGTCGCCGGCCTGGGCGATGAGGCGCGCGTCGATCCTGTCGGTCACGGTCGGGACCAGCACCTCGGCGGTCCGCACCGCCTCGACCAGCGCCGCCGGCGACATCGGCTCGTCGTCGAGATTCAGGCGGGCGTCGAACAATTCGCGCATGCGCGTCTCGACCACGGCCGGCAGCTTGCGAGTCACGACGACCAGCGGCTTCTGCTTCGACATCGCGTCCTCCCCCCTCGCGGATCTAGCGCCGCCGTTTGGCCTCAACCCATCGTTAACCGCAGCGCCTCAGGAATCGCGGCGGGCGGCCTCTCGATACCGCCGTTGTCTAAAGCATCGGACGGGCAAGTGCGAAGCGGTTTTCGGCCGTGGCGCATGCGACTCAAGTGGCAGACGCCTCGCGTCGGCCGCCGTGGAGCGACCCGGACGGGCACGGGGTCGTTCCCGTGGTCGAATGTGAAGGGATGGGGTCAGTGACGATTCGCGCCGCCGCTTTGCTGCTTCTGCTCTGCCTCGCCGGGCCGGTCACCGCCGCCCGGGCGCAGGACGTGCAGACCGGGTCGGTCACGGGCCTGCCGGTGCCCCGCTTCGTCAGCCTCAAGTCGGACCGGGTCAATCTGCGGGAAGGGCCTTCCAAGGAGCACCGCACGCGCTGGGTCTATCAGCGCGCCGGCCTGCCGGTCGAGGTCGTCGCCGAGTTCGAGACCTGGCGGCGCGTGCGCGACGCCGACGGCGTCGAGGGCTGGGTGCTCCACAGCCTGCTCTCGGGGCGGCGCACCGCGCTGGTCGCGCCCTGGTCGAAGGTGAAGGACGAGACCTTCGCGCTGCGCCGCAACGCCGACGAGAACGCCGCCGTGGTGGCGCAGCTCCAGCCCAACGTCATCGCCAACGTCTCTTCCTGCGCCAATGCGTGGTGCCGGCTCTCCGTGGGCAAGACCGAAGGCTTCCTGAAGCAGGACCGCCTCTGGGGCGTCTACCCCAACGAGAAGCTCGACTGATACGCGCTTGCCCGTTCCGCGCCCGCGGCGCGCGGAACGGCATGACATCGGCCGGGATCGTCAGCTCTCGATCTTGCGCAGGCGCACGACGACGTCGACCCGGCTGATCTCGTAGCCCTCCGGCGGCTGGGGCAGGGCCGAAACGTCGACGGCCGACGCCGGGATGTCGATGACGGTGTTCTCGCCCTCGACCATGAAATGATGATGATCGTCGTCGGCCGTGTCGAAATAGGTCTTGGCGCCGTCGATGGCGAGCTCGCGCAGCAGCCCGGCCTCGGTGAACTGGTGGAGCGTGTTGTAGATCGTCGCGAGGGAGACCGGAATCCGCTCCTTCATCGCCTCTTCATACAGCATTTCGGCCGTGAGGTGCCGGTTGCCCTTGGCGAAGAGCACCCAGCCGAGCGACACGCGCTGGCGCGTCGGACGCAGCCCCACGCGCCGCAGCTTCTCGCGGATGTCGTGGAACAGGCAACCCTGTCGCGCCGCGGATCCCAGCCCCTGATGGGTCATCTGGTCGCTCATACCGGCCCTTGGCCCTTTCTCTCGGGCCCGGCCGCCGCCGGGCGCGCTTGTCGCATACACTGGAAATGTAAGAGTTCGATCCTGGCGCCGCAACCTGCGTCGCTCCGTCGCGGCTCTTTCGCTCACGCGCAACGGCGTGTTAGGCACGCGAGGCGAGCCGCCGGGCACGGCGGAGACAAGGGAGCAGCACGGGAATGCAGCGGCAATCGTCTTTCAGCTACGAGGAGATCCTCGCCTGCGGTCGCGGGGAACTGTTCGGGCCGGGTAATGCGCAGCTGCCGCTGCCGCCGATGCTGATGTTCGACCGCATCACCGAGATCGCGGAGGAAGGCGGCGAGCACGGCAAGGGTCTCGTGCGCGCCGAGTTCGACATCAAGCCCGATCTCTGGTTCTTCGACTGTCATTTCAAGGGCGATCCGGTGATGCCGGGCTGCCTCGGCCTCGATGCGCTCTGGCAGCTCACCGGCTTCTTCCTCGGCTGGCTCGGCCTGCCGGGCCGGGGCCGCGCGCTCGGCGTCGGCGAGGTCAAGTTCGCCGACCAGGTGCTGCCGAGCGTCAAGCGGGTGGTCTACGGGGTCGACTTCAAGCGGGTTTTCAAGTCCAAGCTCGTTCTCGGCATCGCGGATGGCTGGCTGGAGGCCGACGGCAAGCGCATCTATACCGTGTCCGACATGCGCGTCGGCCTGTTCAAGCCCGAATCCGCTTGAGGGACCGGCCGGCCTGAGGAAAAGCCGCGCACGGCCTTGCGCGGATCGCGTCCACGGTCCATTTGCGCGGGACAGATCGAAGCGCGGCGACACCCGGTTCCGCCGCGCGACACCGAGCCGGAGAAGCGAGCATGAGACGCGTTGTGGTCACGGGGATGGGCATCGTCTCGTCCATCGGCAACAACACGCAGGAGGTGCTGGCCTCGTTGCAGCAGGCGAAATCAGGCATCTCGCATGTGCCGGATTTCGTCACGCACGGCTTCCGAAGCCAGGTCGCCGGCGTGCCCACGCTCGATCCCGCCACGGTGCTCGACCGCCGCGCCATGCGCTTCCATGGCGGCGGCTCCGCCTGGAACCAGGTGGCGATGGAGCAGGCGATCGCCGATGCCGGGCTCGAGCCGTCCGAGATCAGCCATGAGCGTACCGGCATCGTCATGGGCTCCGGCGGCCCTTCGACCCGCGCCCTGATCGACGCCTACGACAAGGCGCGCGAAAGCGGCTCGTCCAAGAAGGTCGGCCCCTTCGCCGTGCCCAAGGGCATGTCCTCGACCGCCTCGGCCACGCTCGCGACCTGGTTCAAGATCAAGGGCGTGAACTATTCGATCTCCTCGGCCTGCGCGACCTCGAACCACTGCATCGGGAACGCCTACGAGCTGATCCAGTGGGGCAAGCAGGACATGATCTTCGCGGGCGGCTGCGAGGAGCTCGACTGGACGCTCTCCGTGCTGTTCGACGCGATGGGCGCGATGTCGTCCGACTTCAACGACACGCCTGCCAGGGCCTCGCGCGCCTATGACGTGCGGCGCGACGGCTTCGTCATCGCCGGCGGCGCCGGTGTCGTCGTGCTCGAGGAACTGGAGCACGCCAAGGCGCGCGGCGCCAAGATCTACGGCGAGATCGTCGGCTATGGCGCGACCTCGGACGGCTACGACATGGTCGCGCCGTCGGGCGAGGGCGCGGTGCGCTGCATGCGCATGGCGCTGGAAGGCGTGAAGGCCAGGATCGACTACATCAACCCGCACGGCACCTCGACCCCCGTCGGCGACGCCAAGGAGATCGAGGCGATCCGCGAGGTCTTCGGAGCCGGCGAGAAGAGCCCGCCGATCTCGGCCACCAAGTCGCTGACCGGCCATTCGCTGGGCGCCACGGGCGTGCAGGAGGCGATCTATTCGCTGCTGATGCTCAACAACGACTTCATCTGCGAGAGCGCCCATATCGAGGAGCTCGACCCGGCCTTCGCCGACATGCCGATCGTGCGCAAGC
>QFQY01000037.1 GCA_003248805.1 Chelatococcus sp.
CTGGACGCTGAGGGTGACGATGTCGCCGGCGAACTCGTTGGTGGCGGTCTGCTTGAAGGTGCCGATGGTGGCCATGGTGGTTCTCCTCGATGTCTGCTTCGAGCCCGCACCGTTGCGGCCTCGATGGCGATCGGCAGGCCGAAGGCGAGCGCTGGCGCACCCCCGAAAGGGGGCCTGACAGCAGAGGAGGAAGTTTCTTGTTTCGCGAGGAATGGGCCGAAGGCCCAAGGGAAGAAAGTTTCGACGGAGCTGTTGCGCCTGAGGCGGTCGAGGCGTCAGCCGTCCTTCGGCCAGATCAGCCCATTGGAGAGGTCGTTTCGGAGCGCGCGACTGGCAGGGCAAGGAGAAGCTGGCCGGGCTCGGCGGGTTCACGATAACCGTCACCGGGGCTCGCCGGCTGCCAGCTTGCCTCGATCGGGTCCGGGCTGTGAAGCGCGATCATGGTGACACGTTTCGACGAGGATGCTCCCCAGTTAGGCTGTCTCCGTCCGATCGGGATGATTGTGACGCCCGGCGCCAAACGCTTTGCGCGGCCTGGATGAGTGGGAGTTGTCGATCCCGCACTCCGTCGAACTGTCCGCCCTTTGATGACGATAATGATAGTGATGATGACCTGATTGGTTGTCGCGCCGCGTTCGCCCGCGCCAAAGCGAGCAGCACGCCTGCCCAGCGGGGCACTTCCGGCGGGGCATCGCCATCGCCGGCCGAACGAGACGACGCCGGTCGCGATGACGCGACCGGCGTCAGAATGGGAGGGAGCTTATGCTCCCTCCTCCTTTTCGCGGTGCCGCTCGATCTCGACGAGCAGGGTTTCGAGGCGGCGAAGGGTCGTGGCGCGCTCCCTGAGGGTGAGGATGCACTCGGCGAGTTCCGCGCGCAATTCGGCGATTTCGGCGTGGATGTCGAAGAAATTGGTCATGGTGAACCTCCGTTGTCTCGATGACGGAGATCGCGACCGGGTGTTGGAGGATCGGGTCAGGGATCGCGTAGCGACCGGCATTCCGGCGGGTGGGGGAGCCGATTTTGTGGTCCGGCTCGCCGGAGCGCAAAATTGGGGGGACCACCCGTCCTTGACGCGAGCCGCCTGCCGGTATGCTCGTTGGTCCAGAGAGAAGGACGGCCTGGCTCGACGCTGGGGCCGGGCTCCCATCGGGGCATGCAGGGCACGGCGCCGACCAGTATCGGCCCGGGGCGGCGATATGTCGGATGCGCCAGCAAGCGGATGACGGCGATGCGACGGTCAGGCATCGCCAAACCGCCAGACGGGGATGCCGAGCTTCTTGGCCTTGTCGGCAAGGTTGTCCTGGATGCCGGTGCCGGGGAAGATCATGACGCCCATGGGCAAAATCTCCAGCATCGCGTCGTTGCGCCGGAACGGTGCGGCGCGGCCATGCCGCGCCCAGTCGGGAGCGAAGCCGATCTGCGGCACCTTGCGATGATCGGCCCAGCAGGCGGCGATCCGCTCGGCGCCCTTGGTTGACTTGCCGTGCAACAGGACCATGTCGGGGTATTTGGCATGGACCCGGTCTAGCGCATCCCAGATCGTCCGGTGGTCGGTGCAATCGAGCCCGCCGGTCAAGGCGATCTTTGGGCCGGACGGCAGCAGCACCTCCTGTGAAGCGCGCTTCCTCGCCATCAGGAAGTCGCGGCTGTCGATCAGCGCCGAGGTCAGGATTCGGTGGCTGACCATCGACCCTGTGCGGGGGCGCCAGGGCGTGCCGACATGGCGCTCGTAGTGAGCGGCGGCCTCGTCGCGCATGGTCTCGAAGGCGTCACGGCGCTCGATCAGGTTCTGTCCCGCGTTGATGAGCCGCTCCAGCGCACTCGCCTGCACTTCGCTGCCGTCCTGTTCCGCCTGCACCGTACGTTGCGCTTGTTCGTTGCGGTCGAGCTCCCGCTCGATCCGGCCGGCGGCACGATGAAAGAGCTGCACGGCAGACCAGAGCAGGTCGTCGAGCTCCGGTTCGAGGCGGGTGTCACCAAGCGTGCCGGCGAGCGCATCGAAGATTTCGACGACGGCCCCAGTGAGATCGGCCTCGTCCGGCAGCGGGCGCGGATCGGGCTCGTCACCCTGCGGACGATAGCCGTAGAGTTGCAGCCCGGCCAGGACATGCGCGGTCGGAGATGCGGCATGCGGTTCAAGGTGGTCGTCGTGATCGCTGGTCATCTGCGGGGCTCCTCGCCGGGCGGGCCGCGCTCCTCGCGGCCTTCATGGCGACGGAAAGCCCATGGGGCGGGCGGGCCGGCAGCCGGAGCGAAGCGAGGGTCTAGATGGCCAAGGCCGGCGATTTTGAATCGCGATGGAAAGCGCGAGCCTGCCCCGCGCGCCGGAAAATCGCCGGCCGGCGCCATTGCCGGACCGGCCGGCTTGTGGGCCCGATCGCCCTCTCGAAGGCCAGGGCGCGGGTCTTTCCCGGTGCGAGGACCGTGCGGCAGCGAGGCGCGACGACACGCCGCCGCTTCGCCCCCTTTCCGGATTATCCTGCCGGGGTCAAGAACCGGCTGAGATCCCCGGGCGCGAGGTGACGGCGCACCAATGCCCGGAGCGCAGCCGGGCCGAGGCGCCGCAAATCTTCGTTGAAATCTCGCAGCCGGGGCGAGAGCACGATCGTCTCGATGCCGAAGCTCGTCGCCCGCTCGCTCAGCCGGTCGCAGGCCGCGCTGCCGGCCGGATCGCGGTCGCGTAATATATAGAGACGGCGCAGTGCCGGCGGGAACAGGATGGCGGCGAGATGACTGGCTGAGCCTGCCGCCAACATCGGCATGTGCGGCAGGGTGCAGCGCACTGAGAGCACCGTCTCGATGCCTTCGCCGGCGGCCAGCACGTCGGTGGCGGCGCCGAAGCGGACGCCATGACCGAGCAGATCACCCATCGCCCGCCGCGGCGTGGCGATCGGCGCCTTACTGGTGCCGTCGCGCGCGAGCCATGTGCGGTGCAGGCCGGTGATCCGGTCGTCGAGATCGGTGACGGCGGCAATCAAGGCCGGCCAGGTCTGGGTCGGCGCGCTCCCATTCGGGCGATAATAGCAGTGCGGATGGAAGCGAAGGCTCGACAAGCCTGAGAGGTCGGCGATGCCACGCCGGCACAGATAGTTTTGCGCGAGCGTGCCGGCGATCGACTGCGACATGGTGAAGAGCCGCCGCGCCGCCTGCGGCGAGCCCGACCGGGCGGCGCCATCTGCATGTGACTGCGGTTCTGGCTGTGGCAGACTGAGAAAGCGGCGCGCCTCGTCCGCGACGTCGCGGAAATCGACGAAGCCATGCGCCGCGCGGATGACGTCGAGCAGATCGCCATGCTCGCCGGTGGCGGCATCGCTCCAGCGACCGGCAGCGCCCCGGCCGGTTTCAGGTCCGACGAGGCGGACGAAGAGCGAGCGGCCGGGCGCATTGTCGACATCGCCGACGAGCCAGTAGCGGCCGGATCGGCGGCCGTTGGATAGATAATGGCGACAGACGGCCTCGGCACGCTGGCCGAGGCGGCGCGCCAGATCATGCGGCATCCCTGCCATGGTGACCTCGAAGCGAAAAAGGCCCGCCGTCGCCGGCGGGCCGATGGGATGTTCGGGTGGATCATTCGGCGGCGATGAGCGCCGTCGAATCCCCGTCGTCATCGGAAGGGCGCGTGTCGCGAACTCCGGCTTCGTCCACGCCGCCAGCGGAACCCGGCGTCCGCAGTGGCTCCGGCAGCCAGCTGGTCTCGGCCAGCAGGGTCTCGGCCTCGCTGGCCATGTCGCCCTTTTTCAGATGCGCGATGCGGTCGGCAGCGCGCTGACCCTTCGCCTCAGCCACCGCCTGCAAGATGCGGACTTTGGTGACGCGGCCGAGGAAGTTGTCGACGCTCGGCTTCCACCCTGTCGCCATGTCGAGAGCGACGGCGCCGGCCAGATGGTCGGCATGGGCGAGCGCCCGCGGCCGCCGGTTCCACGGCTCATGCACGGCGTTGACCGAGAGGCTGACGATATGGGCGAACAGCCCGGCCTGGCTGTCGCCATCCCAGTCCTGCAAGGCGCTCCAGAGATCGACCGCATCTTTCGGAAGAGCATTGGCCCAGCTCTCGTGCCGCACGCGGATCGCTTCAGCCGAGGCGCTGTCGTTCAATCCCGGCGCCTGGGAGCTGAAGGCGACGCTCTTCAGGTCGAGCTCGAGACAGCTCTCCGAAGCGTAGCGGTAAAAAGTCTTGAGCGTCAGGGCATGCAGCGCGGCGAGGAAGGCGACGTCTGGCCGCTCACCGAGCGCCTGACGCAGCGCGAGCGTGCGATGCGACGTCAGTTCTGTCATGAGGCGGTCCGAAATCGGCGAAAGGCCCTCGTCCTCTTCCGGCTCCGTTTCCTCAGCGTGAGCCGCGACGGTGGCGTCGCCGCTGCGCTGAGCGGCGGCAGTCCGGATGACGGCTCCCTCGGTGTTGTCGTCCTCGGGCTCGATCGGCGTCTCATCCTCCGAGCGGACATAACCGCGCTCGATATGCAGCCGCCCGTCATGGGCGATGCTGACGAATGCTCCTGCGCGGGCGATCTCGGCCGGATCGAAGACGAGTGGGTGGCTCTCGAACGTTTCGAGTGCCGTTTCGAGTTCCGACAGGCGCTCGTCGATTTCACCGGGCAGTTCGTCGGCTGCCGAATAGGCGTCGGAAAGGCTGTCGAACTCGGCCTGCAAGGCATCGCGGGCCGCTTCCTCCTCAGCCGTAAGCGCGACGGTCTCGCCGCGCAGGCGGCGCAGGCCGAAATTGTGGCCATAGGCGAATTCCGGCGCCACCTCGATCCACTTCCAGCCCTCGGTAGCGATCGCCCCGATCTCGGCCTTCAGCTTGTCGGCGACCATGCGATCGACGAGGGCGACATCCTGCAGCCAGCCGCCATCGTCGCCCTGGAACAGGTCGCGCAGCACGGTGCCGCCGGCCGCCTCGTAAGCGTCGATACCGACGAATTGGGCTCGCTTGTCGGAAGCGCGCACCGCGCCTTCCGTCAGCATGCGACGGATGACATAGGGCTGTTTGTCATATGCGGCTTTCACCCGCTCGAACACCTGCTCCTGCCGCTCATGGTCGCCGGCGACGGTGAAGGCCATGAGCTGGTCGAGCGTCATGCCGTCTTCGGCATAGATGTCGAGCAGAGCTGGCGAGACGGCGGCGAGCTTCAGCCGCTGCTTCACCACATGGACCGAGACGAAGAAGGCGGCGGCGATCTCCTCTTCGGACTGGCCTTTCTCGCGCAGCGTGAGGAAAGCCCGAAACTGGTCGAGAGGGTGCAGCGGCGCACGCTGGATATTCTCGGCGAGCGAATCCTCCACGGCGAGACCGCCCTCGCGGACGATGCAGGGAACGGGCGCGGTCTTCGCCAGCCGCTTCTGCTTCACCAGGAATTCGAGCGCCCGGTAACGCCGGCCACCGGCCGGAATCTCGAACAGGCCGGTCTCGATACCGGCCGCGTCGACGACGGCCCGGACGCTCAGGCCCTGAAGCAGGCCGCGCCGGGCGATGTCCTCGGCCAGCTCCTCGACCGAGACGCCGGCCTTGACGCGCCGGACATTCGCCTGGCTCAGCACCAGCCTGTCGAACGGGATGTCGCGAGAGGGCGACAGGGTGATCTTCTTCGCAGCAGCCATCGGGTGATACTCCGCGACGGGCGGCCGAGAGCCTCTCTCTGCCTGAAAAACCCGTCACGAAGCGCAGCGCCGCCCTCTCACTCCGGAGGGCCGCGCCGCAATGTCGATGGCCGCCATTGGCAGCCCCACCCTGACGCCGCAATCGTAGGTCAGCGTGCCTGATCGAGCAGTTTCTTGGCCCGGCCCTCCAGGTCGAGCCGGGCATCCTGATGGGTCTTGTCACGCGCGACCGCCGTGATGCCCTGCACGAAATCGAACACGGTTTCGGGCGGCCGGCCTTCGTCAGTCAGCACCGTCTCGATGATCTTCGCCGTTTCGGCCTTGGAGAAGCCGCGCTTGCGCAGGAAATCGCTGCGGTCCTCGTCGGTTTTCGCCACGATCTTCTCCCGCGCCGCCTTGATGCCGTTAACGAAGGGCATAGGCGAAGAGTTTGCGAAACGCGTCAGCGCCGGAGCAGCCTCATGCGCGAAGCGCGAGGCAGCATATTTGGAATGACGGATGGTGATCTCCTCGAAATCCTCCACGCCCCAGAGATTGCGGTTCTGGCAGACGGCGCGCAGGTAGAAGCTCGCCATGCCGAGCGTCTTGGCGCCGACCTCGGAGTTCCAGCAGTAGAATCCGCGGAAATAGAGGTCCGGTGAGCCATCGGGCAGCCGACCGGCCTCAATGGGGTTCAAGTCGTCGACCAGGAATAGGAACACGTCGCGATCGGACGCATAGAGCGTCGTCGTGTCCTTGGTGATGTCGACGCTGGGATGGTAGATGCCCGTCGACCAGTCGAGCACGCCCGGCACTTTCCAGCGGGTGTCGCCGATGCCGTCGCCGGCTATGCGCTGCACGGCCGCGACCAGCTCATGATCGAAGATCCGGCCGTAATCCGGACCGGTCACGGCGCGCAGCTCGACGCGGCCGTCTGCGATCTCCAGCGTCTTGACCTGCTCGGCGCGATGCGAGGTCAGGCCGTATTGCAGATTGATCGCGGCGAGCGGTGCCGGGAGCTGGCGCAGATAGGAGGCTGGCGCGCCGACAAGGCTCGCGAGCTGGCCGAAGCTCCAATGCGTTGGCGCGACGGCTACGTCGGAGCCCGGCAGCGTCAGTGCCAGCCGTTCAGGATGGTCACGACTGGCCTCGACCCGAATTGCCGCGCTCTCTACCGTCCGGGTCCGGCTGCGATCGGTGCGATCGCGCACGGATGCATAGAGTTCCGAGAGCGACAGATAGCGCTCGTCCGCGGGCCGCGAAAACCATTCCGACGAGACGCGGCCAATCCGCTCGCCGCGCCCGACATCCACCTTGTAACCGCCGCCCGCAGTGTGGCTCGCTTCGAGAAGCTGAGTCATGGATAGGATCTCCATGACGGGCGCCGGGAGCCTCTCTCCCAGACCTGACCCGTCATGGGACGTCAGTCCGACCTCTCACCTTGTCCGGCTCATGCCGCGCGGCACACCGCGGATAAAGACGCCAACGGCAATGCCGAGCCCGCCATGTTGTCGAAGTCGACTGGCAACATTCGAGGTTGTGCAAGATCCAAAAAAGTTACTCCGTGGCGATAGTCATGTAATAGATCGCCGCTGATCGGACCGCTCGATTTATCCGTTTCGGTTGACCCGATGTTATCCATTCGGAAAGCGAGGCGTCCGAGACGCTTGACGTCGCCGGTGCCTCGGATAATCTTGGTGAGGTCTGACCGTGCTTTAGGCACCACCAGCGCGAATGGCGGCGTCACCCGACGCTGGCTTCGCGGCGGCGCCGGGAGCCGCATAGCAACCCCGGACTAACGGCCACGAAGGCCGTCGCGGGCCAGACCAGCGACCGATAACCAACCGGTCGTGACTGCACTGTGAGTCGGATGTCATCGGCATCCGTTTGAGCCCGGCGGGGCTCCATGGCGGCAGCGGAAACCTCCCTTGGGAGGCCGCTATGCCGCGCGCCCGTCAATCTTTCTTATCGATCATCTCGTCGCCTGTCCCGACCCGGCCGCCGGCTGCGTATGCGGCTAGCCTTGCGCTCGTCGAGCGCACCGGCCGCGGACGCCGCCTGTTCGCAGCCAGCGGAGTGCCGCCATAGCGCGCAAAATCGCGCTCCTGACGCGTGCGCGAACTCCGTGCCAGCCCTCCCAACATCGTCGTGACGCTGACTTCCGTGATGCGAGCGACATGCCTCCCATAGATCCAGAAGGTGTAAAATGAACAACAGGAATGATCTGCTCTCCACCATCAAGATCCAGCCCCGCGAGTCGTGCGAACAGCATAAGGTCGGGGCGTTCGCCGTCCCCGAGTTGCCGGATGCCCTGCGCGACAGCTTCTCCGCCTGCGAAATGCAGGCAACGGTCGCCGGCGCGATGGGGCACGATCTCGCCCAGAAACATCTCGGCGATATTCTCGCCCCCCAGCTCCTCGACCCGGGATCCGTTCTGCGCCGGGTGATGCGGTTCACGCAGCTGACGGTCGATGCCGATGTCTTGCGCGACAAGCTGAACGCTCTTTCTCCCGAAGCTCTTGCTGTTCTGCAGAGCTGGATCGGAGCCATGTTCAAGGAATACAGCCCGGTCGATCTCTTCGCCGGCGGCTACCTCCCCGCAATCGACATGCTGCGCGTCGCGGGTCTGGTCGCACCGGTGGGCAAGGCCGCGTGGGGCCTTTGCATCGTCGTGATCGAGGACGAGAATCCGCTCATCTACGAGATTGATCTGAGCGATCCGCGAGGCTTGCCGGAGCCGCCCGAGACGGCCGATCGGATCGCTGAAGCGCTGGCTTTCGCCGTGCGACGGTGGATCGAACGGGCCGATGCCGGCACGGCCCGCACCATCCTCGATTTGGCTCATTGCCTGGCGCGGTCGACGGGCGAGCGTTACCTGCGCGTTCATCAGAACGATAGCGCTACTCTTCTCGTGGATATCCCCATTGAGGCTCTCTGGGGAGATGCCGCTCTCGGCGAATTTGACGGATTGGCGCTCGAAGGCGTGAACGCGCCGATCGCGCCCTTTCCGCCGCGCAGGCTCTGAGCGGCCAGGAAGACAGGCGCGGATGGCGCGGCTGCCAGCAGCGGGAGCGCTTGATAGTCCACATCCTGTCCATGGTAGCGGGGTCGAAGGACCCCGCTGCTCGCGCATTCGGCCGCGACGCCACTGCGTCCTGCGGCAGTCGTCGGATCGAGCGCGCCCACCGGGCAAATCGAGTTAATCCCAAAGTTTTCCCCGCAGACCGCACCATGATTTCGGCATGGCGATCACCCCCGACGATATCGGCACGAAAATCGTGCCCACCGATCAACCGGCACGCTCCAGCGCTGGCGACCGCGTCGGCAGCCGGATGATGATCACGGACATTGCGTCGTACGATGCAAAGTCCGAATCCGTTGCGCGCCATGATCCTACGATTTTGGCCTATGGCCATCTGGTCGTGGCCTATGGATTTTTCAACGAGCATCTCTTCGCCGGTTCGCTGCCGGGCTGCCTGATCACGATGCAGCGCAAGAAGGGCGCTCGTGGTTTTTTTCATGGCAGCCGCTTCGGCTCGCGCGATCAGACCGAAATCACGGACGAGATCGCGCTCAACCCGGCGACATTCGCAACGCGGGACGACAAAGCCATCCTGTCGACGCTCGTCCACGAGATGGCGCACCTCTGGCAGCACCATTTCGGAAACCCGCCGAGCACCAGCTATCACAATCGCGAATGGGCGGCGAAGATGGTCGAACTCGGCCTGATCCCCTCGCATACCGGCAAGCCCGGCGGTCGGCAGACTGGCAGACGAGTGACGCACTTCATCCAGCCCGGCGGGCCTTTCGATCGCGCCTGCGAGGCGTTGCTGCGCTCCGGCGTCCTCGTCGCCTATGTCCAGCGGGGTGAAAGCGAGGCGACAGAGATGGTCCGCGCCAAGAAGTTGGCGAGCAAGACCCGCTACACCTGCTCCGGCTGCGGTCTCAACGCCTGGGCCAAGCCCGGTATCCGATTGGTCTGCCAAGACTGCCGCCGGCCGCTTCTTCCTTCGTTCTCCCACGCCTGAGGTCCATCATGCCCGATCGCGACAAGCCCAACGATAGCCCGGACCAGATCGAGGATGTGATCAGGGTCCAGCTTGAGTTCCTCGGCTCCTGGGGACAGCCTTTTGCGATCTTCGATCCCGCGTTGATCGATAAGGTCGGTGAAAGCGAAGTGCGCGAGCTCGTCCGTTTGATGCCGACCGAAGAACTCGCCGTGGTGGCGGTACCGGCGAGCTTGCTGCCCACGCTATTGCCGTTCCTGGCTCCTGACCACCGCGCGATGTTCCGGGCCGGGCGTCCGCTGGTGATCGCGCCGATCGCGGTCGACGATCGCGAGCCGAATCCGCGTCATCGTCCCGTCGACACCGGACCTGTCCAGGCGGCCAAGACCGCGCTCGCCGTACAGACATTCCGCCTTCTGTCTGGTCAGGTGGCTGTCGAGTTCGCGCGGAACAACCAGGCCCGCCTGCTGACCGACGCAGAAGCCATCAGGCGTGCGAGGGACGCGATCACTGAGGCCGTCTGGCGCGATGGCTCCGACCCGGACGGGGCCGGCAAGGCCAAGCGCTTGAAGGGACTGATCGACCGAGGGCGCCGGCCGGCGGCGAATTTCTTCGGTGTCGAGAATCCTCGCGACGTGGGTCAAGCCGAGATGGACCGCATCGCTGAAAGGCTCGGGACGAGCTCGCCCGGCTCCGCGCAGCGCAGGGAGATTACCGACGCACTCGCACGCGATCACCTCGAGCGTGCCGGCGGCCTGGCCGATCACGAACAGCGGGCGCTCAGGCACGAACGGGCAATGACACGCTGGTCGGCCTCGCTACGCGCAGGCGAGCCGATCGAATTCGCGGACGGTCAGGACATCACCAACGGGATTGCGACGCGGCAGTCGGCTCCCGACTTAATGAGGGCCGCCATTGACGGCGATCTCAATCCCGCCGAAGTGCATCGCAACCTCGAGACGATGCGCGAGGTCTTCCAGGTCGGCGCGCTGATCGGGCGGTTGAGCCGGAGGCAGGCGATCGAGTTGACGCCCGGACAGGCCAAGATCCTGATCCAGTCGCTGGATGTTTTCGTCAGCCAGCTTCACGGTTCCGGCCGGCCGGAGACTGAGGCTGACGGATGCGCCTGGTATCTCGCGGATGCGGCGCTGAGCTGCCACGATCTGGGCTTCTGGAACACCACGGTCGCGCGTATCCTCGAGACCGGCAAGCCCGAAACGGTCGTGCCGCGGGTCCCGTGAGTTAATCCCAAAGCGGGCCGCTTGCCCGGTGCCAAAATCCTCCCTGTCGAAGTCATCTGACAGGAAGGACCCGCATGCCTCGTTTGAAGCGCAATCTGATCAGCGGTACGGCGTTGCCGCTCATCATCGTGGCGAATGAGAAAGGTGGTCAGGGCAAGTCGCTCGTCTCGCTCGCGATCGCCGATCACGCCTATCTGCACGAAGCCCCGCTCGGCATCGCGCAGATCGATACCCAGCATCGGCTGGCCTATGCCCTCGGGCGCAGCGTCCTGACGATCGCGCCGGCCGCGAAAGACGCGCGGCGCGATCCCGCCGCCGAGGCGCGGTCGTTCACGCCGCTCTATAGCATGATCGAAAAGGCGGCCGGACGCGGCGCCAGCGTGCTGATCGACACCGGCGCCAACCAGGCGTCGCGCTTCGCGCACTGGGCCGGACTGGTCGACCTGGCCGAAGACCTGACGCTCTGGACGGTAGAGACCACGGTGATCGTTCCTTACGTGGCCGAGGCTGAAGCCATGCGGCAGGCGGCCCAGACGGCGAACCTTCTGCTGGACCGGATTCCGCAGGCCCGGCTTATGCTCGTCGAGAACGAGCGAGACGGATTGTTCACCCACCTCCATCCGGCATCGGATGCCGCTAGCGTGCATCGTACGATGATCGCGCCCCTGAAAGCACAGTCGACGACCTTGCGGATGCCGGCGATCGAGGCCGGCTCCTGGCGGCCCTTCGAAGCGTCGCGCTGCCGGTTCGTCCAGGTCGCTCAGATGCCGGTGGAGAAGGTCATGGCCCTGACCGGTCTGCCCCGCCCCGAAGCCAAGATCGCGCGCGGCGACGTCGCCGGCTGGACCGCGACCGTCTTCGAGGAACTCGATCGCGTGCTGCCCTGGAGCAAGCGCGGAGGCGAGCATGGCTGAGCGGCGCGGAGCCTTCGAGCGGGCAGCCAAGCTCGCGTCGACCGAAAGACGCGAGGGGGAGCAGGCCTTGGTGCAGCGTCTCGCCGACGATTTCCGTCGGGACCCGGGCGCGTTCGATCCGCGCCGGTTGAGCTTTCTCAGCACGCTGGGGTGGGTCGACCTCCTGAACACCCTCGAGATTTCACCCCCTGGGGGGGAAAGGCCCTTTGTCGGCGGGTTGGCCGATATCCTCCAGCCGGACGGCCGGAGCGGTCGGCCTGGCTCGCCGGTGTCGCGTCCGGCTGCGGTTGCGGAGTTGTGATCCTCCTCTTCGCATTCCTCGTGAGCTTCACATTCGGCTGAGAGCCACCCCATCACCTCGGAGACATGATAATGTCGACTGGAAATCCGTTCGTCGAAGTCCGCTCGTATGCACCGGCGATTCTTGGCGCGGTCGCGACGGCCACGATCGTGCTCGTTCTTGGATTGCTTTTGCTGTTCGAAGTCCGCCCGCCGCAGGTTGTCGGATCGTTCGGGGCCGTCGCTCTCGATCTGACCAGCCTCACCTGGCTCGGTACCGTGTTCCTCACCAGCGACGGCTGCCTGCCTGCCATTCCGCATTGGATCGGGCTCGAGTGCCGGCCTGGAGCTGGTTCTCGCCTGATCAGCCTGATCGCGCAGTCGCATTCGGCAAAGTTTCAGCTGAGCATGCTCGCCGCAGCCGTACTTGCATCAGCAGCGATCAGTTTCTTGCGCATCGCTTCCGCCACGCCCAAGCGGGAACAAGTGAAGACGCTAAAGGGTAAGCGACCGGTTTTCGATGCCGATGCTCGGGCCTGTCTGCGTACGGCCATCGCCAAGACCGGCCGGGCGGTGAGGCGTGGCTTCTGGCTGGCGCCGCATGTGCAGCTGACGCCGACCGTCGAAGGTTACAACATCTTGGCGTTGGGAACGCAGGGCTCGGGCAAATCATCGACGCTCCGCGCGCTGATCGAACAACTCATCGCCCGAGGCGATCAGGTTGTGGTCCACGACATTAAAGGCGATCTGACGGCTGGACTGCCATCCCACGATTTCATCTTGGTGGCCCCACACGATGCCCGCTCCTGGGTCTACGACATCGGTGCGGACATTCGAAACGCCCAGCATGCGCGGGAATTCGCAGCGCACGCGATCCCTACATCAGCCGGCGAAACCATGTGGGGTGACGGCGCGCGAGCGGTATGGGCCGATCTCGTTATCGCATTGGCGGCCAACACACAGGGCTGCTGGGATTGGGTCGATCTCAGGGACGCGCTGCTCTCGCCTGGCGCCACCATCAAAGCGGTGCTCGAGCGTAGCGGCGCAGCGAGCGCGAGCCGGCTGATTTTTGGCAGCGACGATCCCGAGGAGAATCGCACGACCATGTCGATCCTGATCACGATGTGGATCGCTGCGCTGACCGTCGTGCATCCGTTGGCGGAGGCCTGGGCAGAAGTGCAAGACGGACGCCGGTTCAGTCTGCGGAACTGGATCGATGGCGACGGCACGTTGCCGCGTGTTCTCGTCCTTCAGAAATCCAGCGAGTATCCGGAACTGACGCAGCAGCTCAACGCGTTCCTCATCGACCGGCTGGTTGGGCTCGCGCTGCGTTCGGGACGAGAGCGCAACCCGGTGACAAAACTGGCGCTGTGTCTTGATGAGCTTCCTGAATGCGGTCGTCTTCATCGGCTGCCGAACCTGCTGAACGTCGGTCGGGAATTCGGCGTCGTGACGGTCGCGGCGGTTCAGGACATCGCGCACCTGATCGAGCTCTACGGCGAAAACCTCAGCCGCATTCTCCTCGCCCGGTTTCGGATCAAGCTCGTCCATCAGCTCGATGCCGGCGATACCGCCGAGCACGTCGCCGGCTGGCTCAAGCAACGGACGATCGAGTTCGACGGCCCCGAGCGCTACGACCCCGTGGCCAAGCGGAACGTCCGCGACAGGGTTCGCGAAACCGGTCCCGTCCTGGCTGAAGATCGTATCGAGACCGAACTTGGCGTGCGGATGCAGAATGGACAGCCCATTGTCCGGGCTATGATCCTCGGCCTGGGCAACCCCGCGATCCTCGATATCCCGGCGACCGGATGGCCCGATCGCCGCCCCGGTCATGAACCAGCGCCCTGGCTCGACCCGTAGTCTCGCATCCACGCCATTCGCATTCGTGAGATGGACGATGTCGGATCGCCTCCTGTCGGAGAGCGATCCGATGCCGTTAGAACAGTCGGACGGCGCCACGCGAGTTAATCCCAAACTTTGAAGGCGCCCTGCCGGCTAATTCGAAGGCCTCCTCTCGTTGGAGGCCATCTTGGTCGCTACCTGGAATCCTGCCGCAGCCAGTGCGTATTATCTCCGAGGTGCCGAGTATTATCTCGGTGCCGCCGAGCCGGCTGGCCTCTGGTATGCTCCGGCGAGCGATTTCGAGCTCGTGGACGGCGCCGAGGTCGAGCCGGTCGCATTCGAGCGCCTCTACGCAGGCGTCGGCGCCGATGGCAAGACCCTGCTCTCGCAGAGCGGCCGGGCTGATCGCGTCCCGGCCTTCGACGTTACATTCAGCGCGCCACGCTCCGTCACTCTGGCCTGGGCTTTCGCCAGTCCTGAACGGAAGGCCACCATCGAAGCCGCGCAGGAACGTGCTGCCCGCGCTGCTCTCGGTGTCGTCGAGCGGGAAGCGATGTGGGCCCGCCGCGGCAAGGGCGGTCTGACGCTCGAGCCGGTCGCACTCTCGGCCGCGTTGTTCCAGCACGGCGAAAGCCGCCCGGCGGAACACGACGATGGGCGCGTCTTCGGCGATCCCAATCTGCACACCCACGCCGTCATTCTCAATCTCGCCACGCGCGGGGACGGGACGGTCGGAGCCATTCATTCCAAGATCCTGCGCGACTGGAAAATGGCGGCCGGCGCGCAGTATCACGCGGCTTTGGCTCACGAACTCGAAGCGTTCGGCTTTTCGATCGACCGCATCGGCTACAACGGCACCTTCGAGCTCGCCGGCGTTTCCGATGATCTGATCCGGTATTTTAGCGCGCGGCGAAAGGAGATCGAAGACGAACTCGCCGAACACCAGACGACCAGCCGCTCGGCCGCGGCGCTCGCCTCCGCGATCAGCCGGGCGACGCGCGAGGCGAAAAGCGATGCCGGCACCCGCTCGCGCGAGGAGATCTGGGCCGAGGCCGCCGCGGCGCGGGGCGTCGCGATCGCGTCCTTCACCGAAAATCTTTGCCGGCAAGATCGCCTGCGCGATCTCGAATCGGGGGAGCGTCTGCTGGCCGAGCGGCTGTCCGCCCTGCCTGGCGAACTCACCGAAACCCGCAGCGTCTTCGAGCGGCGCGATCTCTTCCGCGCCGTGGCGGCCGTGCTCGTCGGCACCGGGCTGCCGGCCGAGCGTACGGGGCGGGAGGTGGATCGCCTGCTTCGCGGCGGTGCGATCGTCGAGATCGGCCGCGATCCGATCGGACTTCCCCGCTACTCGACCCCGGAGATGGTCGCGATCGAGCGCCAGGTCGTCGAGATCGCGCGCGACCTCGCCGCCGATGCGCGCAAGGGCGTCGACCGGGACGCGTTGATCGTACGATGCAAAGCGGCTGGTCTCAGCCTCGAGCAGCAGGATGCTGCCTTGGTCGCGGCGGGCTCCCAGGCCATCGCGATCATCGAGGGCGCGCCGGGCAGCGGGAAGACGACGACCCTTGCTCCGATCGTCAGCGGGTATCAGGAGGCCGGCTATCGGGTTCTCGGCGCGGCTTCCGCCTGGCGTATCGCCCGGATGCTGCAGAACGATCTCGGTATCGAGTCGCGCGCGACCGCAAGCTGGATCGAAAGGATACGGCGCGGGTATGAGGTCCTCGACCGAAACACCGTACTGGTCGTCGACGAAGCCGGCCTGCTGTCGTCGCGCGACATGCATGCGATCCTGGTCGATGTGCAGCAGGCGCAGGCCAAGCTGATCCTCGTCGGAGATCGCGGCCAACTCCAGGCGATCGGGGCGGGTCCCGGGCTCGACCTCGTCAGCCGTGCCGTCGAGGCCGCCCGCGTCGAGACGATCGTGCGTCAGCACGACGCCTGGGCGAGGGACGCCGTGCGCGATTTCGGCGCCGGCGAGGCTGTTCGCGCGCTCGACGCCTTCGCCGAGCACGGTCTGCTCGTCGAGGTACAGGGCGCCAGGGCAGCAATCACGGCGATCGCCGATCGCTGGGAGGCGGCCCAGGATGCCGATCCGAACGCCACGATCCTGCTTCTGGCCAGGACCAACGCGCAGGTCGGGGCGATCTCGCGTGAGGTCCGCAGCCGTCTCAAGGACAGGGGACTGATCCGTGGGCCCGAGATCGAGGTCGCGGCCGTCACCCCGTCCGGCCATGCAAGCCAGCTGGTGCTCGCGGTGGGCGATCACATCCGCTTCCTCGTTCGCAACGACGAACTCGGTGTCGTCAACGGTTCGACCGGCACCGTCACCAAGGTGATGGAGGTGTCCGATCCGACTGCGCAGAGCGGGCGCAAATTCCGGATCGAGGCTCTAACAGCCGGAGGCCCCGTCAGGTTCGACCCCGCCGCGCTCGCCGACGAGAAGGGCCGTGCCCGGATCGGCTGGGCGTATGGAAATTCGATCTACGGAAGTCAGGGGCTGACCGTCGACCGTACCCTGGTTCTCGCCGATCCCGCGCTCGATCGCCACGACATCTATGTCGCCGCGAGCCGGGCTCGAATCGAGACGACCCTCGTCGTCGATACGGCAGCGATCGATCGTCATCTGCTCGCCGACCGCCCTCTCGACCGACAGACGCCGGATGCCGTGCCGTCGGCGCCGGAGCGCCGCGCCTGGCTCGCCGGGCGCCTGTCGCGGTCCAACGTCAAGCTCTCGACCGTCGCGGTGATCGAAGCCGGCCGCGATCATGCCGGAAGCCGGGCCATTCTCGGCTCCCGATCCCGTGAGCTCGACCATGGGCTCTGAGAGCGAGACGGGGCCGATCGTCGTCGATGACTGGCCCGAACCGGTCCCGGTCACGGCGGCCGAGCTCGACGTGATCGAGACCTATCTCGGTCGCCTTCTCGACGAAATCCTGACCCCGCCGGGCAGGCAGGACCGTCGAGAGCCTCCCCCGAAACCAGCCCGCCCCCCATCAGAAGGAACTGGACATGAATGACGAGCAGCATTTGGACATGCTGGCGGAGATGGCGAACGCGAACCAGGAGCATATTCTCCGGAGCGAGAACCACACCGACGCCCTGCGCGAGATCATCGCTGGCAGCGACATCGTCTGGGGCATCTGGCAGGATGAGACCTGCCCGAACGGCGTCGACAGCATGATCATCAAGGGTCGGGGTCGGCTGATGTTGATCCAGCAGGCACCGCGTGCCGTGACCGTCAAGATGACGGCCGTGCCCTGCAGGGAACCGGCCGAGGCCGAAGCCATGCGCCAGATCCTCGGCGACGGACGCGCCGTACCTGGATAGACCGCTCCCGCGGCGGCACTTGCGCTCGCCAACGTCTGCAGGCTCGACAGCCGCAACTGCACCAGCATGATGCAGAGGCTGAGAAGTAGCGAGCGCTGGCTTGCCCGGTCGCCCCTGGTGCGAAGTCAATCCGAGCGAGGATATCGCCTGTCGTCTTAATGTAAATGTTTGATCTATAAGAAGAATTATGCTCTAATCGAAAATCGATCTGCGCGGGAAAGCAAAGATGAACAAGTATCTCCACAAGTCGAATTTTGCATCGACGATATCGGACGGCTCGGTTCGTGCGTGTGGATACTTTCGTGTGTCGACCGGAAGGCAAGCCGAGTCTGACCTGTCGATCCCCGATCAGAGGAAACAAATCCTAACTTTCTGTGCCGGCAAGGGTTGGAACCTCGTCGCCGAATATGTCGAGCCCGGCGCATCGGCGACCGACGATACCCGGCCGGAATTCCAGAAGATGATCGAACGCGCGACCGATGACGATCGGCCGTTCGACATCGTCCTGGTCCATTCGTTCAGCCGCTTCTTCCGCGATGCCTTCGGGCTGGAGATGTATATCCGCAAGCTCGCGAAGGCGGGCGTACGCCTCGTCTCCATCACCCAGGAACTGGGCGACGATCCGGCTCAGGTGATGATGCGCCAGGTGATCGCGCTGTTCGACGAATATCAGAGTCGGGAGAATGCCAAGCACGTCCTCCGCGCGATGAAGGAGAATGCACGTCAGGGTTTTTATAATGGCTCGCCGGTTCCGCTCGGTTATACCACCGCTGAAGTCGAGAAGCGCGGCAACCGGACCAAGAAGAAGCTCGTCGAGGATCCGGTCGAAGCGGAGACCGTGCGGCAGATCTTCAAGCTCTACCGGTCGGGCGACGGAACGAGCGGACCCCTCGGCATCAAGCAGGTGACCTGCTGGCTGAACGAGCGCGGCTACCGCACGCGCAAGGGAGCCCGTTTCGGCGTCGCGACCGTCCACGGCATCCTGACCAACACCGTCTATATCGGCGAATGGGTTTTCAACAAACGCGAGGCCAAGACGCTGACCCAGAAACCGGCGAGCGAGCACATCGTCGTCGAGGTGCCGGCCATCATCCCGCGTGACGAATTCGATGCGGTGCAGGCGCGCATGAAGGTCAACGCCCCGATGACCACGCCGCCGCGCGTCGTCACCGGCCCGATCCTGTTGACCGGTCTTGCAACCTGCGCCACCTGCTCGGGCGCGATGACGATGCGGACCGGCACCTCGAAATCGGGGCAGGTCCACCGCTACTACTCATGCTCCGTCCATGGCCGGATGGGCAAGACGGCCTGCAAGGGACGAGCCATCCGGATGGACAGGCTCGACACGCTCGTCACCGATCATCTCGTCGACCACCTGTTCCAGCCGGACCGGCTCACGACCATGCTCGCGGGCCTCGCGGCAAGGCGCGCCGAGCGTGCGCTGGAGGTCGATGGTCGGATCACCACGCTCCAGAGCGAGGCGAGCCAGGCCGAGGATCGGTTGAAGCGTCTCTACAAGATGGTCGAGGATGGCGTGACCGATCTAGACGACCTGCTGAAGGAGCGGATCGCCGCGCTCAAGCTGGAGCGTGATCGCGCCACCGCTGCGCTCGAGCGGATCAAGGCGCAAGCCGCTCCGCCGGCCGTCCTGAAGCCGGAGGCCATCGAGCGGTTCGGACGCCTCATGCGCGAAAGCGTTACCTCCGGCGAAATCCCCTTCCGCAAGGCTTATATCCAGTCCGTCGTCGATCGCATCGAAGTCGATGACGATCTCGTCCGTATCATCGGGGATAAATCCACCCTGGAGCAGGCGATCGCGGGCAATGCCGCGCGCAATCTGGGTGTTCGCAGTTTTGAACGGAAGTGGCGCGCCCGAAAGGATTCGAACCTCTGACCCTCAGATTCGTAGTCTGATGCTCTATCCAGCTGAGCTACGGGCGCATATCAGTGTGTTCCAAGGCGTTGCCCCGGCCTGATGCGGGGGAGATAGCCGCTCGGCTTCGTCTTGGCAACCCTCAAAATCACCATTCCGTCACATGCCCGTCGCGCCGGGACGTCCGGGCGCCACGGCCTCGCGTCCAGGCGAGGGCAACGGCGCCCCGGGACGCCCGGACGACGGTTCGCCCGTCAGCGCGTCGCGCGCCGCGCCGCCCGCGAGACCGAGGGGCCCGTGATGGCACCGGCCGCCCCGCCGACGACAGCCCCCACCGGGCCCGCCACGACGGCGCCCGTCCCGGCGCCGACCGCTGCGCCGCCGATGCGCTGCTCCACCGTGTTGCCGCAGGCCCCGAGCAGCAGCCCCATGGCGGCGGCAAAGGCGAGTGTGGTAATCTTCATGGCGCAGTCCTTCAGTCAGACGATCCGACTCGAACGCGACCATAGCCCGGTCCGTTCCACAATGATGCCGGGCCCTGCCGTTTTCAGCGGCTCATTGCGTGGCACGCGCTTGCCATCGGCCGAAAAATCCGTATACAGCGCGCATCGCATCAGCCGCCCCATTCGCGTGGGCGATGGGGATCGGGTTTCGGTCCTTCGTCGCAGGCAAGGAATTTTGTGACCGGTGCCGTCTCGGCGGGCCGGCGGAGTTGGAACGATGAAGATCCGCAATTCGCTGAAGTCGCTGCGCGCACGCCATCGCGACAACCAGCTCGTGCGCCGCAAGGGCCGCGTCTACATCATCAACAAGGTCCAGAAGCGCTTCAAGGCGCGTCAGGGCTGAGCCTGCGCCGCGCGGCCTCGCCGCGCGTCGGGCTGCGACATGGAAGGCGGGCACGCGCAGGCGTGGCCCGCTTTTTCCGTTCGCTTGTCGCGGCGGCGTGATTTGACCTGCTGCCGGAGCAGGCTACTATCGGCGGCATGAACGCCGTGTCCCTTCTTGCGCGGATCCTGCTGGCAGGCGCCTTTCTGGTGGAGCCCGCCGCGAGTGGAATCGCTCGCGCCCAGCCCGCCCCCGCCGAACGGCCGGGCGCAGCCCCTGCCGCTCCGGCCGACAAGGACGACAACCCGGCCGCCCCTGCCCCGAGCGCGCCCCGTAGCCCCGCTGCGACCCTCGACAAGCTGTTCGAGCGCCTCGCCGCCGCCAAGACGCCGGAGGAGGCACAGGGGATCGCCCGGCTGATCCAGCGGCGCTGGGCGCGCTCAGGCTCCGACACCGCCGACCTGCTGATGACCCGCGCCCAGACGGCGATGAAGGACAAGCAGGTCGAGCTCGCCATCGAGCTGCTGGACCGGGTCGTGACGCTGGAGCCGGACTGGGCCGAGGCCTGGAACCAGCGCGCCAACGCTCTCTTTCTGGCCGGCGATCCGATTCGCTCCATGCTCGACATCGGCGAGGCGCTGAAGCGCGAGCCGAGGCATTACGGCGCCATGATCGGCCTGGGCACGATCCTGCGGCAACAGGGCGACGATAAGCGCGCCATGGCCGTGTTCCGCCGCGCGCTCGAAGTCTACCCGCAGCTCGAGGCCGGCAAGAACGCGGTCGATTCGCTGAAGACCGACATCGACGGGCGCGACGCCTGAGCCATTTCGCGGGACGCCCCTTTGCGTGGCGTGCCGGTTTCCACGGCAAGTCCGTTTCGGCAAGTCCGTTTCCGCTCCGGCGTCGTAGACGAGGCATGACTGTCCGCATCCTGCTTCTCGTCTTCGTCCCGATCGCGCTGGCCGCGGGCGCGCTCGCCGTGGTCTCGTCGCGGATTTCCGCGCAGGCCGCCATGGACCATCCGGCGCGGGGCGCCTTCGTCGAGGTCACCGGCGGCAGGCTGCACTATCGCGAGCGCCGGCCCGCGAGCGAACGAGCCGGGACCGTGGTGCTCGTCCACGGCGCCTCGGCCGCCCATGCGGACCTGTTCGCGACGCTGGGGCCCGAACTCGCGCGCTACCGCGTGGTCGCGCTCGACAGGCCGGGGCATGGCTGGAGCGATCGTCTCGCAGGCGACGCCATGGCCGATCCGGGTCGACAGGCGGCGGCGGTGATGCAGGCGCTCGACCGGCTCTCGCCCGAGCCCTTCGTGCTCGTCGCCCATTCGCTGGGCGGCGCGCTTTCGGCGCGCATCGCGCTCGACCGGCCGGAACGCCTGAGAGGGCTCGTCCTGCTGGGCGCGGTGACGCATCCCTGGCCCGGCGGCATCGCCTGGTACCACCATCTCGCCTCCTGGCCGATGGTCGGGCGGGCCTTCACCTGGATCGCCGGCGTGCCGCTGGCGCGGCTGCTGCTCGAGGATGGCGTCGCCAGCGTCTTCGCGCCCCGGTCCCGGCCGCCGGACTACCGCGGCGTGGCGGAGCTCGGCCTGCTGCTGCGGCCGGAGACCTTCCGGGCCAACTCCGCGGATATCGCGGCGACCCATGCCTTCGTCTCGGCACAGGCCCCGCGCTATCGCGCGCTGACGGTGCCGGTCGTCGCCATCAGCGGCGACAGCGACACGATCGTCTCACCCGTCATCCATTCGGCGGCGATCGCGCGCGAGGCGCCGCAGGGGCGGCTCGTGCTGCTGCCGGGAGTAGGCCACATGCCGCATCACGCCGCGCCGGAAATCGTGGCGGAGGCGGTCGACGCGCTGGCGGGACCGCGCTCGGCGCTCGCGCTGAACGAGGCCGGCCCTCGCGGCCCGGTCACGCCTTCTGGACGTGCTCCTGCGCGATGAAGGCGATGCGGACCATATTGGTCGCGCCCGGCGTTCCGAAGGGCACGCCGGCCACCACGATGACGCGGTCTCCGAGATTGGCGTAGTGCTCGCGCACCGCGAACTTGCAGGCGCGGAAGGTCATGTCGTCGAGATCGCTGGCGTCCTTCGTCACGATGGCATGAACGCCCCAGACGAGGGTCAGGCGCCGGGCCGTGGCGCGGTTGGGCGTCAGGGCGATCACGGTCGAGTTCGGCCGCTCGCGCGCGATGCGCAGCGCCGTCGAGCCCGACGAGGTCCAGGCCGCGATCGCCTTGAGGTTCAGCGCCACCGCGATCTCGTGCGCGGCCTTGGCGATGGCGTCGGCGCCGGTCGCCTCGGGCTCGGCGCGCTGGGCCTCGAGGATCGAGCGATAGATCGATTCGCTCTCCACCTCCTCGGCGATGCGGTTCATCATGGTCACCGCCTCGACGGGATACTGCCCCGCCGCGCTCTCGGCCGAGAGCATGACGGCGTCGGCCCCCTCGAAGACGGCCGTCGCGACGTCGGAGACCTCGGCGCGGGTCGGGACCGGCGCCGTGATCATGCTCTCCAGCATCTGCGTCGCGACCACGACCGGCTTGCCCATGCGGCGCGCCACGCGGGTGATGCGCTTCTGGGTGCCCGGCACCTTCTCGATCGGCATCTCGACACCGAGGTCGCCGCGCGCGACCATGATCGCATCCGAGGCCTCGACGATCTCTTCCAGCCGCGCCACCGCCTGCGGCTTCTCGATCTTGGCGAGCGCCAGCGCGCGGCCGCGAACGATCTTGCGCAGATCCGCCATGTCCTCCGGCCGCTGGACGAAGGAGAGCGCGATCCAGTCGACGCCGGTCTCGGCCGCGATCTCGGCGTCGGCACGGTCCTTGTCCGTCATGGCCGAGACGGGGATGGTGGTGTCGGGCAGGCTCACGCCCTTGCGGGAGGAGAGCCGGCCGCCGACGACGACGCGCGTCACCGCCTGGCTCGGGCTCGCCTTCTCGACGACGAGCCTGATCTTGCCGTCGTCCAGAATGAGGTTGTGCCCGGCCTCCAGGGCCGAGAGGATTTCCGGATGGGGCAGGTGCACGCGCTTGGCGTCGCCCGGCGCCGGGTCCGAATCGAGGACGAAGCGGGCGCCCTTCTCCAGCATCGCGCCGCCATCGCCGCCGAAGGCGCCGACGCGCAGCTTCGGTCCCTGGAGATCGACCAGGATGCCGACAGGGCGCCGGAACCTGCCCTCGAGCCCGCGCAGCATGGCGACCCGCTCGGCCAGTCCCTCGCGCTGCGTGTGGCTCATATTGATGCGGAAGACGTCGACACCGGCCTCGAACAGCTTCGCGCACATCTCCTCGGTCGAGGAGGCCGGGCCGAGCGTGGCGATGATCTTGATGCGGCGTTCGCGCTTCATGGGGTCCGTTTCCTCAAGGCCTCGGCGGCGCACCGCCCGTGCCGTCCGTCAATTGGATCGTCCAGCTCTTTTGTTCGCCGGTATCGACCTCGAAGAAGCCCGAGCGATCGTATCCGCGCGCCAGGCAATCTTCTATTCCGCGAATGGTGAATTCCTTGTTGCGGGTGCACATCACGGACTTGCCGGTCCATTCGCCGCCCTTGTCGTAGTCGATGGCGTGGACATAGTAGTAGCGGGCCGCGAGAGTGCCGCGCAGCAGCGTCTCGCAGGCACGCGGGCTGATGTTCCACCAGCCTTCGGTCGTCCAGCCCTGCGCATCGCGATAGGCGATCGCGACGCCGACGCGGCTGTTCGTGGTGTTGCACATGCGCAGATCGGCCCTGGCCGCGTCCGGCGCCACGGCGAGACCGCAGACGGCGAGGGCAAGGCAGAGGGCGGCGCGGGCAACGGGCGACATTCTCAGGGCTCGATCAGAATCACGCGGCAGTCGTTGACGTTGGTCATGGTCGGCCCGGTCCCCAGCAGATCGCCGAGCCCCTCGAAGAAGCCGGTCGAATCGTTGTCCGCCAGCGATCGGGCAGGATCAAGACCGAGGGCCTGCGCGCGCGCAAGGGTCGTGGCGTCGATGACGGCACCGGCCGGGTCGCTCGCCTCGCCGCCGCCGCCGTCAGTGCCGTCCGTGTCGCCGGACAGGGCGACGATGCCCGTCTCGGCCCGCAGCGCGAGCGCCAGCGCCAGCGCATACTCCTGATTGGGGCCGCCACGGCCGTTCCCGCGCAGCGTCACGGTGAGCTCCCCGCCGGAGAGGATCGCCGCGCGACGCCCCTCGGCCTTGAGCGCGCGGGCAAGCCCGGCATGACGCGCCGCGACCTCGCGCGCCTCGCCCTCGACATCGGGACCGAGGTCATGCACCGCGTAGCCGGCCGCCTCGGCGGCGGCGCGGGCTGCGGCGAGCGCATCGGCCGGTTTCGCGACGATGCGAAACTCGCTGCGGGCGAAGGCCGGATGACCGGGCTTGGGCGTCTCGTTGCCATCGTCGTCCAGAAGCTCGCGCGCGGCGGCCGGCAGGCTCAGGCCGTAGCGCGCCACGATTGCGCGGGCCTGTTCGGTCGTGCTCGGATCGGGAACGGTCGGGCCGGAGGCGATCGCGGCCGGCTCGTCGCCCGGCACGTCGGAGATGGCGAGGGTGAGGAGCCGCGCCGGCGCGGCGGCGAGCGCGAGACGGCCGCCCTTGATGCGCGAAAGCCGCTTGCGGACGATGTTCATCTCGCCGATCGGCGCGCCGGAGCGCAGCAGCGACCGGGTGACGGCCTGCTTCTCCGCGAGCGTCAGCGCGCCCGCGGGAGCGACCCAGTTGGCCGAGCCGCCGCCCGAGAGCAGGACCAGCACGAGATCGCCCTCCCCGGCCGAGGCCGCGAGCGCGAGCGCCCGCTCGGCGCTGCGCACGCTGCCCTCGTCGGGCACGGGATGGCCGGCGGCGACCATTGGCACATGGCGGGTCGGCAGTTCGTAGCCGTGCCGGGCGACGGCATGGCCGAGCAGCCGCTCGGGCGGGAAACCCGAATCGAGATAATGCGCCTCGGCGAGCACCGTCATGCTGCCGGCGGCCTTGCCGGCGGCGAGCAGGATCAGCCGGCCGTTGGCGGGCGCCGGCGGCAGATGCGGGGCCAGGCAGCCGGCGGGATGGGCGCGGGCGACGGCCGCATCGAAGACGGCGCGCGCAGCCTCGCGCATCCGCGCGATCTGCGCGGCGGGTTCCTGAGTTGTCACGACAGCGCCCTCCTTGCCTCCGGTCGATTTTTGGTCACGACTCGTCCCTAGGGAATCGAGGCTCTTCCTCCACCGCCTCGTATAATCATACTTTTTCGAGATGTGCATGCCCTCCCACCCGGTTGCGCCGCTGAGACCGGGCGACGTCGAAACCATCGCCGGCGATCCCGCGACCGGCGTTCTGCTGATCTGCGACCACGCCAGCAACGCCATTCCGGCGGAACTCAATTCGCTCGGGCTTCCTCCGGGAGAGCTGGAGCGCCACATCGCCTACGATATCGGGGCGGCGGAGATGACCCGCGCGATGGCGCAGGCGCTCGGCGCGCCGGCCGTGCTGTCGCATTTCTCGCGGCTCCTGATCGACCCCAATCGCGGGCTCGACGACCCGACGCTGGTGATGCGGCTGTCGGACGGCGCGATCATTCCCGGCAATCGCCATCTCGACGAGGCCGGCATCGCCGCCCGCGTCGCCCGGTATTATGCGCCCTATGACGCGGCGATCGCGGCCGCGATAGACCGCGCGCTTGCGCTCGGGCATCCGCCGGCGATCGTCTCGCTGCATTCCTTCACGCCGTTCTGGAAGGCGACCGCGCGCCCCTGGCATGTCGGCGTGCTCTGGGACGGAGAGGGGCGGCTGGCGCGCCCGCTGATCGCCGCCCTGGAGGCGCAGCCCGACCTGGTCGTCGGCGACAACGAGCCCTATCGCGGCGGCCTTCCGGGCGACACCATCGACCGCCATGCCGCGCGCCGGGGCCTGGCCGATGCCCTGATCGAGATCCGCCAGGATCTGATCGCCACGGAGCAGGCGGCGCGGGCGTGGGGCCGGCGCCTCGCCGACCTCCTGCCGCCCTGCCTCGCCACGTTGCAGGCCGGCGCCGAGGCCGCGCCCTGTTGAGAGCCGCGCCATCGCGGCGCCTTGCGGCTTGACGGGCGGGGCCGATCCGGGCGAACCCTCCCGCCCGATCAATCCTGGTTTCGATCGAAGGCATCGTGCGAAGCCTGACCCACGACAGGCGCTGATCCAGATCTGGCAGAGCCGAAATTCACATATCCGGAGCTATGACCCATGAGCCAAGTCGAGACCGAAGCCGGCAGCGTCGCCGCTGACGAGCTGAAGCAGTTCATCGAGCGCATCGAGCGACTCGAAGAAGAGAAAGCGTCGATCCAGGGCGACATCAAGGAAGTCTATGCCGAGCTGAAGGGCCGCGGATATGACGCCAAGGCCATCAGGACGATCGTCCGGCTGAGGAAGCAGGACCACGCCGAGCGCCAGGAACAGGAAGCCATCCTCGACCTCTACATGCAGGCCCTCGGGATGCATGTGTAACGCTTGAGGCGTATCGACTGCCGGGATCGCGAAGCCTGACCTTCGGCGTCCCGGCTGACATCGCGGAGCCGGGAGGCTCCGCGTGGACAGTGCCTGCACCATGCGCTCGAGGCCCTCTCGGCGAAGAGGTCGCCCCGATCTGCCCGGCCTGGACGCTGTCGAGACAGAGAAAGCGACCGGGGACGCCCGGCGCGAGGGCCGCGGACCAACGCCGCGGGGCGTCTCCCGGCCGTTTCCCCCGGCCGCCGACGTCATGGCTCCGCCCGTCACCGAAGCCGTCGGCGCGGAACACAATATCGCTTGACCGATCTCTCTCCGTTCGGGTCCGATCCGGACCCGTTCTCGGCGTTCGTCCGGACGGGGCCTCGCAGCGGGCAGCCGCCCACCCGGCCAAGGCGCGAAGCGACGGCAGGCAGAAGGCATCGCATGGTCCGTTTCCTCCACAGCGCCGACCTGCATCTCGGCAAGCCCTTCGGCTCGATGCCGGACGAGCTGCGCGGGCGTCTGCGCGAGGCCCGCCACACCGTGCTCGACCGCCTGGCGGTCCGGGCCCGTGCCGCCGGCGCGGAGACGATCCTGCTCGCGGGGGACGTGTTCGACACGGAAACGCCGAGCCCGGCCGTGCTCCGTCAGGCGCTGGCGGCCATGGCGGGACATGACGGCCTTCGCTGGATCCTGTTGCCCGGCAATCACGATTCGCTCGCGGCCGAAGCGCTCTGGGCCGGGCTGGCGACCTCACGGCCCGCCAATGTGCTGCTCGCGACCGAGCCGACGCCTCTCCGGCTCTCCGACGACGCCGTCCTGCTCCCTGCGCCCTGCACGACGCGCCGGCCCGGCCGCGACCTCACCGAATGGATGGACATGGCGGCGACGCCGCCGGGCACGATCCGGATCGGGCTCGCCCATGGCGCCGTCCAGAGCTTTTCCGAGGATGGCGGCGCCGGCGACGTGATCGCGCCCGACCGGGCGGCCCGCGCCGGGCTGAGCTATCTCGCCCTCGGGGATTGGCATGGCCAGATGAGGATCGGACCGCGGAGCTGGTACAGCGGCGCCCCGGAGCCGGACCGTTTCAAGCACGATGCGTCCGGCCGTGCCCTGCTGGTCACGATCGCCGCGGCCGAAGCCGAGCCCGTGGTCGAGCCCGTGGAGACCGGATCGTTCGCGTGGCGCACGCTCGCCCTCGACTGCCTGGCGGGCGACGACCCCGGCGCACATCTGGCGGCGCTGCTGCCCGAGGGGCCCGCGCGACGTCAGACGCTGCTGCGCATCCTCGCGACAGGCCGGACACGGCCGCCGGCGCGAAGCCGGCTGGAGGCGGATCTGGCGGCGATCGCGCCGGAATTCGCCCTGCTGCAGCTCGAGGCGCAGGAGCTGGTGACGGAATGCGAGAGCGAGGATCTCGACCAGATCGACCGTGCCGGCGCCTTGCGCCAGGCCGCCGACATGCTGCTTGCCGAGAGCCGGGACGATAGCCGCGCATCGGCCGAGCGCGAGGTGGCGCGCGAGGCGCTGATGCGTCTGTTCTCCTACTGCGCGGCGGCGTCCCGATGAAGCTGACCGCCCTGCGCCTGCACAATGTGCGCCGCTTCGGCGGCACCGGCGTGCGCATCGAGAACATCGGCGACGGCATCAACCTGCTCTGCGCCGCCAACGAGCACGGCAAGTCGACCTGCTTCGACGCCCTGCACGCGCTGTTCTTCCAGCCGCATACCGGCACGCCGGCGGCCGTCCAGGCACTGCGGCCCTATAGCGGCGGCAACCCGCTCGTCGAGGCCGATGTGATCACCGGCGACGGCGCCTTCCGGTTGACCAAGCAGTTCTATGGCGGCCGCCGCGCCCAGGTCCGCGAGCGCGACAGCGGCCGCCTGATCGCGCAGGCGGACGAAGCCGAGCGCTTCATCGCCTCGCTGGTGAAGGGCGGCATCAGCGGGCCGGCCGGCCTGCTCTGGGTCCGGCAGGGCGTGACCGGGATCGAGCGGCGCGCCAAGACCGAGGACGAGACGGAGCGGCGCGCACGGGAATCGGTGCTGACCTCGGTCCAGGGCGAAGTCGAGGCGCTGACCGGCGGGCGGCGCATGACCGAGGCGCTGATCGCCTGCGAGGACGAGCTGCTGCGGCTGGTGACGGCGACGGGCAGGCCAAAGGCAGGCGGCCCCTACGCCGTCGCCATCGAGGAAAGCGAGCAATTGGCGGAGCAGGAGCGCCGCCTGGGCGCCGAAGTCGCCGATCTGCGCGCTGCGCTCGACGGACGCCGCGCGATCCGGACGCGCCTCGCCGAGATCGACACGCCCGAGACGGCGCGGGAACGCCAGACCGCCCTGGCGGAGGCCGAGGCGGAGCTGACAGCCGCCAAGGCACAGGCCGAATCCCTCAAGGCGGCGGAGAGCAAGGCGGCGCTGGCGCTGAACCGGCGCGGTTCGGCGGAGCAGGCGCTGACCGGCTTCCGGCAGGCGCTCGCCCGTTTCGCCAGTCTCCGCGAAGCCCAGGCGAGTGCCGCGAAGGAGCGCGACGCCGCCCGCGCCCTCCACCAGGGCGCTGCCGGCGTCGTCCGCGAGGCGGCGGCCGCGGTCGAGAGCGCCGAGCGCGAGGAACGCGAGCAGCGCGAGCTTCTCGTCCGCCTGGAGCGCGCGATGCGCGCCCAGGAGGCGGCGAGCCGGCTGGCCACGGCCCGGGACTGCGATCGCGAAGCGCAGGCGACCCGCGAGCAGATCGAGCGGATGGAAGCGACCCTCAAGAGCCTCCTCCTGCCTGCCGGCAAGATCGCCGAGCTGGAGCAGGCGGAGGGACAGCTGCTGCAATTGCAGGCCAGGGCCGAGGCGCGGGCGCCGCAATTGCGCATGGACTACGCCGCCGGCGCGGAAGGCGGAATTTCGATCGCGGGCGGGACGCTGGCGCAGGGCGAGGAGCGGCCGCTGGTCGGCACGACGCTCATCGAGATCGCCTCGGTCGGACGTCTCACCGTCACGGCGCCGCAGGCCGAGGACGACGCCCGCGGCATCGCCCGCGCGCAGGCCCGGCGCAAGGCGCTGCTCGAGGAGCTGAAGGTCGACAGTCTCGCCGCGGCGCGCCTGCGCGAGGTGCAGGCGCGCGACCTCAAGGCCGATCTCGATCTGGCCCGCCGGCGCCTCTCGCTGCTTGCGCCCGACGGGCTCGCGGCCCTCCGGGAACTGATCGCCCGGCTCGAGACCGAGGCGGCCGGCGTGAGCGAGGTGCCGGCCGATCCGCTTGCGGTGCGCCAGCGGCTTGGAGCCGTCGAGGCGCGCGTCGGCGCCACGCGCGAGGCGGCCCGTGCGGCGCAGGCCCGCACGGAGACCTCCGCCGCCTCGCTGGTCGAGGCGGAGCGCCAGGCCGCCGGGCTCTCCTCCGCGCTCGCCGCGCTGGCCGAAAGCCTGGGCCCGGAGACGGAATGGCGCGAGCGCGAGGAGCGGCTGTCGGCGGAGCATGACGAGACGGATCGCGCCTGGCGGACCGCGCAGCATGAGGCGGAGGAGATCGCCGCCCGCGCCATCGATCTCGAGGCGGCGGAGGCGCGGCATGTGCGGCTGCGCTCGGTCGCCGATGCCGCGCGCGATGAAATCGCTCGCTTGCGCGAGGAGGCGGCGGGCCTCGACGGCCGCATCCAGACCCGCGCCGAAGCCGCGATCGAGGAAGCGTGGCAGGAAACGCGCGACAAGCTCGCGCAGGCGCGGCAGCGCACCGCCATGCTGGCACGCGAGGTCGCGGTCCTGACCCGGCTGCGCGATGCGCTCGAGGCGGCGCGCTCCCAGGCGAGGGACCACTATTTCGCACCGGTGCTGCAGGAGCTTCGCCCGCTTCTCGGGCTGCTGTTCGACGATGCGAGCGTCACCTTCGACGAGGATACGCTGCTGCCGCGCTCGGTGCGGCGCAACGGCCTCGACGAGCAGGTCGGCGTTCTCAGCGGCGGTATGCGCGAGCAGCTCGCGATCCTGACGCGGCTGGCCTTTGCCCGTCTCCTGGCCAAGGGCGGCCAGCCAACGCCCGTCATCCTGGACGATGCGCTGGTCTACTCCGACGACGACCGAATCGAGAAGATGTTCGACGCGCTGCATCGCCAGGCCAGCGCCCAGCAGGTCATCGTCTTCTCCTGCCGCCAGCGCGCCTTCGCCCGGCTCGGCGGCCATGTCCTGCGGACCGAGCTCTGGACCCCGGACCATGGCTGAACCAGCGAAGGCGGTCTTCGACCCGATGATCTCGGGCGCGAGCGATCCCCGATGCCGGTCGCCCGTTCGGCGCAGTCAGCGACGCGTCGCGAGACTTCAGACCGCGTGTCCGACCAGTGCGCCGATGGCCCATGTCGCAGCCATCGCGAAGGCGCCCCAGAAGGTCACGCGCACGGTCGGCCTGAGGATTTCGGCGCCGCCGACGCGGGCGCCGATCGCCCCGAGCAGGGCAAGGCAGACGAGAGAGCCTAGCGAAACCGCCGAGCCGATCGCTCCGGGCGGCACGACGAGCGTGATCAGCAACGGGATGGCCGCGCCCGCCGCAAAGGTGACGGCGGAGGTCAGGGCAGCCTGAACGGGCCGCGCGATCGTATGTCCGGCGAGACCCAGTTCGTCCCGCGAATGAGCCTCGAAGGCATCCTTGGCGGTCATCTGCTCCGCGACCTGGCGGGCGAGACCCGGCTCGACGCCCCGTGCGACATAGATCTGCGTCAGTTCGGCGAGTTCAGCCTCGGGCTGCTCGGCGAGTTCCCGCCGCTCGCGAGCCATGTCTGCCTTCTCCGTGTCGGATTGCGAGCTGACGGAGACATATTCGCCTGCCGCCATCGACATCGCGCCCGCCACGAGCCCGGCCACGCCCGCGACCATGACCTCATCGGCGCTCTTGGCCGCGGCCGCGACGCCCACCACGAGGCTCGCCGTCGAGATGATGCCGTCATTGGCGCCGAGCACGGCCGCCCGAAGCCAGCCGATCCTCTCGACGAGATGGGTTTCGCGGTGGAGCGGGTGCATGACGTCAGTCCTTGCCGTTGGCCGGAGATTCAGGCGCCGGTTCGAGCGGCCCGGCGAGACGAGAGGCAGCATCCGCGCGAGGGTCGCATCCTTCAGCAGGACATGATGGCCGATCGCCGCGACCGCGTGGACGCCGGCCAGCACCATGAAAGCATGGGCCGCGATCCCATGCATCTCCTCGAGTGGCTTGGCCCAGTCGGCATTGGCCGGGCACGGCGACGGAACCGCGACAAGGCAGAAGAATCCGACATGCCGCCCCTTCAGCCACGCGGCGAACAGCCCGATCAGCGGAATCGCCAGCATCGCGGCGTAGAGCGCGAGGTGCGCAAGTTTAGCGGCCGCGGCGGCCAGTGGCGCGGTCGGCAAGGGGACCGGCGCCGGCGTCAGGCTGCGCCGCTGGATTCCGAACACAGCTTCACCGCCAACAGCGCCCATGAATCGCGGACGTCCGTCGCGGCCGCCCTCGCACAGATACGGCGCCTGAAGGCCGAGTTCCGCGAGGAGCAGGCGAGCGCCCGGACGGTCGAGATCGCGACGGCGTTGCAGAGGCTGGCGCGGCTCTCCGAGAAGCTGCTCCAGCTCGCCGAGGCGGAGGGCGCCGGCCTGCTCGAACGGCTCGGGAGGCGACGGGTGGGTCTCGGGGACGAGGCATCAAACCAAGGTATGGGGCCGTCAGACGAACAGGCGGCTCAACGAGCGAAGATCCCCGTCATAGCATCGCTCCATCGGAGACGACCGGCGGCATCCTGGCCGCGAAGCGAGGCACGATGGCGACCAAGCCCAACGCTGAACACCCGGTCCTGCGGGACGTGCCGATCGGACTGACCGGCACCGGAACAAGACGGGAATTCGACTCGATGGGCGAGGTCGCGGTCGCGGCCGACCGCTACTGGGGCGCCCAGACGGAACGCTCGCTCCACCATTTCGACATCGGCGGCGATCGCATGCCGAAGGCCGTCTACCACGCCTATGGCTATGTGAAGAAGGCCTGTGCCCTGGTCAACGCCAGAGCAGGGCGCCTGCCCGACTGGAAACGCGACGCGATCGTGCGCGCCGCCGACGAGACGATCGCGGGCGACCTCGACGCGCATTATCCGCTCTTCGTCTGGCAGACCGGCTCCGGCACCCAGTCCAACATGAACGTCAACGAGGTGATCTCGAACCGGGCGATCCAGCTGCTCGGCGGAACCCTGGGCAGTCAGCAACCTGTCGGCCCGAACGACGACGTGAACATGGGCCAGTCGTCCAACGACACCTTTCCGACCGCCATGCACATCGCTTCCGTCGAGGCGATCGACGGGGTGCTGCTGCCGCAGGTGACTCGGCTCGTCGAGACCATCGAGCGCAAGGCCGATGGCTGGATGGACGTCGTCAAGATCGGCCGCACGCATCTGGAAGACGCCGTGCCGCTGACCGTCGGCCAGGAGTGGCATGGCTGGGCCGGGCAATTGCGGGCCGCCATCGCGGATATCGAGCAGAGCCGCGCGGGCCTCTACGAGCTCGCGGTCGGCGGCACGGCGGTCGGGACCGGCCTCAACGCGCCCGAGGGCTTTTCCCGCGACGTTGCGGCCAAGATCGCCGAGCTCACGGGCAAGCCCTTCGTCACCGCCCCCAACAAGTTCGCGGCGCAGGGCTCGCTGGACGCCATGGTCCGGGCGCATGCGGCGCTGCGGGGCCTGGCGGTCGCGCTCATGAAGATCGCCAACGACATGCGCTGGCTCGCCTCCGGGCCGCGCTGCGGCCTCGGCGAGCTGATGCTGCCCTCGAACGAGCCCGGCTCCTCGATCATGCCCGGAAAGGTCAATCCGACCCAGTGCGAAGCGATGGTGATGATCGCCATCCAGGTGATCGGCAACGATACGGCCGTCGCGCTGGCCGGCAGCCAGGGCAATTTCGAGCTGAACGCCATGCGCCCGGTGATCATCAGCAATTTCCTGCACTCCGCCCGGATCCTCGGCGATGGCTGCGACCGCTTCCGCACGTTCTCGGTCGAAGGCACGACGCTGAACCGGAAGCGGATCGAGGACTATGTCGAGGGCAGCGTCATGCTCGTCACCGCTCTCTCACCCGTGATCGGCTACCAGAACGCCGCCCATATCGCCGAGAAGGCGATCGCCGAAGGCACGTCCCTCAGGGCGGCGGCGCTCGCCTCCGGCAAGGTCGACGCGGAGGTCTTCGACAAGACGATCAAGCCACTCGCCATGGTCGGCCATGGCCTCGCAGGCGCCTGATAAAAGAGGAGATCGACGATGATCCGATGCGTCAGACTGTGGACGGGGCCGGACGGCAACTCCCTGTTCGAGGAGGGAACGATCGCGCTGGCGGAAGGCGAGCGCGGCGACTTCGTCGGGAAGGAGGTCCCGGCCAGCCGGATCTCGTTCCGTGAAACGAAGTCGGGCGGCTCCTTCGAATGGCACAAGGACCCGGTGCCGCGCTACGTTTTGACCCTCTCCGGCACGCTTGAATTCGAGACCAAATCCGGCGCGACCTTCACGATCCGACCCGGCGACGTCCTGCTCGCGCAGGACAACAGCGGCAGCGGCCACAAATGGCGCCTGATCGGCGACGAGCCATGGCGCCGCGCCTATGTCGTCTATGACGAGGCCGCCGAGCTTCAGTTCGTGCCCGTGGCTTCCACCGTCTGAACGCGCAGGGGACGACCATGACGCTTCGCCCGAACGACACTCCCGACGTCGTCCTGATCGGCGCCGGAATCATGAGCGCGACGCTCGGCACGGTGCTCAAGGAGCTTGAGCCGTCGCTGACGATCGCGATGTTCGAGACCCTCGACGACTGCGGCCAGGAGAGCTCCCAGGCCTGGAACAACGCCGGCACGGGGCACGCGGCCAATTGCGAGCTGAACTACACCCCGCAGCGCGCCGACGGCAGCGTCGACATCTCGAAGGCGCTCGCGGTGAACACCGAATTCGACCTCTCCCGCCAACTCTGGGCGCATCTCGTCGGCAAGGGCGCGATCCCCGATCCGCGAGCCTTCATCCACCCCTGCCCGCATATGAGTTTCGTCTGGGGCGAGGACAACGTCGCCTTCCTGCGCGCGCGCTTCGCGGAGATGTCCGCGCATCACTGCTACCACGGCATGGAATTCAGCGAGGACCCGGCCAGGATCGCCGAATGGGTGCCGCTGGTGATGGAAGGCAGGGCGCCCGGCGTGCCTGTCGCCGCCACGCGCATGATCACCGGCAGCGACGTCGATTACGGAGCGCTGACGCATCTGCTCGTCGGCCAGCTCTCCGCCCAGCCCGGCTTCGGCGTCCACTACAACCGCCAGGTCGTCGGCCTCGAGCGGGAACCCGGCGGCCGCTGGCGCGTCACCGTCGGGGACACCTATGACGGCACGCGCAGCAGCGTCTCGGCCGGGTTCGTCTTCATCGGCGCGGGCGGTGCGTCGATCGAGCTGCTGCAGATGTCGGGCATTCCCGAGGGGCGCGGCTATGGCGGCTTTCCGGTCAGCGGCATCTGGCTGCGCTGCGATGTCGAGGGGGTCACGTCCCGGCACGAGGCGAAGGTCTACGGCAAGGCGGCGACGGGCTCTCCGCCGATGTCGGTGCCTCACCTCGACACCCGAATCGTCGGCGGCAAGAAGTCGCTGCTGTTCGGGCCCTATGCCGGCTTCTCGCCGAAATTCCTCAAGCACGGCTCGCTGACCGACCTCCTGCACTCCGTCACGCCGTCCAACGTCCTGCCGATCCTCGACGTGGCGAAGGACAATATCGACCTCACCGAATATCTGATCGGCCAGGTGCTGCAGAGCTCTGCGCACCAGTTCGCGACGCTCAGGCAGTTCTTTCCCAAGGCAGCCAGGGTCGACTGGAAAGAGGCCGTCGCCGGTCAGCGTGTCCAGGTCATCAAGCCCGGCAAAGGACTGGGAGGGGCCCTGGAGTTCGGCACCGAACTCGTGCCGGCGGCCGACAAGTCGCTTGTCGCGCTGCTCGGGGCCTCGCCGGGCGCCTCCACGGCGGCGTTCATCGCGCTCGAGGTGCTCGAACGCTGCTTCGCCGACCGGCTCACGGAGGATGGGTGGCTGCCGGCCCTGAAGCGCATGATCCCGACCTATGGCATCGACCTGAAGGCGGACGCCGACGCCTGCCGACGCACCCGCGCCGAAACCGCGCGCGTGCTGCGGCTCGAAACCGTTTGAGCAAGCAGGGCGGGAAGCCATGACCTCTTCGACGTCCCGCCCGCAGGCCTCGCTCGACGAGGTGGCCCATCTCGCCCTGCGCATCGGCCGGCTCCTGTTCACCAGCGGAGCCGACACCGCCGAGACGGTCGCCAGGATCGAAAGGCTGGCGGCCGATCTCGGCGTCTCGATCGAGCTCGATGTCAGCGCCGAACGTCTCCTGCTGACCGTGCGGTCGGGCGAAAGCTATCGCACCAAGATCGGCCATCCCCTGACCGGGGCGGGTGTCGACATGCAGCGTCTCGCCGCGCTCGGCGACGTCATGGCCGCTCTTTCCTCCGGGCAGATCGCGCTCGCCGAGGCCGAGCGCCGCATCGCGGCCCTTGAGACGGCAGGCCCGCTCTACCCCCGCTGGCTCGCCGTCCCGGCCGTCGCCATGACGACCGCCTGCCTCGCACGCCTGTTCGGAGCGGAGTGGGCGGTCGTGTCCGCCGCGTTTCTGGCAGGCGCGGTCAGCACGCTGCTGCGGCGAACCGCGGCGATACGGGCGCTGAACCCGATCGCCGGCGCGTTCCTGCTCACGGTCACGAGCGGCCTGTTCGGCGCCCTGCTGCTCAAGGGCGCGCCGGACACGGCGCCGGCCCTGTGCCTGGTGGCGGCAGGCATGATCCTCGTCCCCGGCGTCCCGCTCATCAACGGCATCTCGGATATCGCCAACGGGCATCCGGGCGTCGGGCTGGCCCGGCTGGCGACGGGGACCGCCACCGTCGTCGCGATCGGGTTCGGGCTTTTCGTGGCGGCAACGCTCGCAGGCGACACGCTGCCGGTCGCAGGAACGCCGCAAAGCCTGCCAGTGCTGCAGGACCTCGTCATCTCCGGCCTGGCGGCCATCGGATATGCGGTGCTGTTCTCGGTGCCGCCGCGCGCCATCTGGCTCTGCGTGCTGTGCGGCATGGCCGGCCATGGGGTCAGGACCGCGCTCGAAGCCGGCGGCGTCGAGATCGCGGCGGCGACCCTGATCGCTGCCGCGATCGCCGGGGCGCTCGCCGTCGCGGCCGGCCGGTGGCTGCGCCTGCCATGGACGGCCTTCGCCTTCCCCGGGGTCGTCGCCATGGTCCCCGGCTCATACGCCTTCCGTGCCGCCCTCGGCGCGCTGAGCATCATGGTGCAGGGCGCGGAAGCCTCCGCCTCCCTGGTCGCCGGGACACTGGCGCTGGGTATCGCCGCGTTCGTCATGACCGCCGCCATCGCGGCAGGCCTGCTGCTCGCCTCGGCGGGCAGCCGCTGGCTCACGAGGCTGGTCTCGGTCGCAACGGACGGCTCGCGCCCGTGACGGGGGCTCCGCGCGCCGGCTCAGCCCGGTGGCTTGCCCCAGCTGCGGCCCTCGAAGGGCCGCTCCTTGTCCAGGATCGTGTTCCTGATCCTCCAGGCGTCGACCGCCAGCCTCTCGGCGCCGGTCAGGCCGTCGAACTCCGCCATCTCCAGGCTCAGGGCCGACCTGACGCCCTTGCCGGCCAGGATTTCCGCGATCCGCCCCGGATCGCCGTCGACGACCACGAGATGGTCCGAGAGCTCCTGCGTGAGCCGGACGCCGGCGAGCACCTCGCGCATGGCCGTGCTGTCGGCGGCATCGGGCAGAAGCAGCATCTCCTCCATGCCATCCTCCAGATGAAGCGCCCGGTGCGATGCCCCGGGCGCGTTGGCGCAGGCGGCCTCAGGCGACGTTCGTGACATAGCCCAGGTGAAACGGCGTCTCGCTGCACATGTCCCAGCTGTTGCGCTTCATGATGCAGGATACGCCGCCGCCGTCGGCGCAGTTCTCGCAGTTGAGGTTGGGCCGCCCGAAGAATCCCCAGGAGCCGCCGCAATTGCAGCCGCTCTCGGCATATTCGTCCGGCGCGCCGAAAACATGGCCGGTCTCATGGGCGAAGACGCGATCGAGATTGTCCACGCCCCAGCCGTCGTTCTCGTAGCTCATGGTCAGGTACGAGCCGCTGCAATAGGCGAAGTGATACAGCCGGTAATGCGTGAAGAAGCAGCAATAGGCCGCCTGCGCGCGCTTCTCGGCCTTGATCTGGCGGATGTAGCTACGGATTCCGTTTCCGCCGGGCTGGAAGCCCATCGCGGCCAGCGCCCCATCCCGCCAGGGCCGCTCGTAGAACTCGTACTGCGCGTCGATGCCCGAGCCCGCGGGCGGCTCGCCCGTGGTGTCGGGCAGGGCGATCTGCGGTTCCTTGATATCGTAGACGAAGGTCACGTCGCGGGCGGGCGCCGCGCCGCCGAGATAGCTCAGGCCGTTCTGGATCTCGGCGATGATCTTCTGCTTCTGGCTCGAGGACATGGCGAGGCGTCCCGGGCCCGAGACCAGGACGATGCCGACCGCGACACGCCCCGACAAGCGCCTCGCCTCGGGCGCCGGAGCCGGCCCGTCTTCCGGCTCGGGCAGGATGGGCGCGCCCCTGACGACGGCCCGCTCGTCACGATGCAATCGGGGCCGGTCGCCGTCCCCGCCCCCCCATTCGGCACCGGCATAGGCGCGGTCCGACTTCGCGCCCTTGTAGGAGTCCGACAGGCGCATCCGGAAGGCGGACAGGCCGAGCCGTTCCTGGCTCGACAACTCCTCCTCGTTGATCGGCGCTCCGGGGGCCCCTCCCCCGCCGATCCCGATCCGGACGCGCAGACCGTAGTCGTGCAGCAACGGTCCCGGCGCGGGCATGGGGCGCCCGCGCTCGTCGATTCCGGGAAACAATGCCTCGGGCATGTCGATGTCACCAGCCATGTGGAAAGCCTCCTTCCCTTGGGTTACGATGAAGGCGTGGTGGTCTAGAGCATCGGCCCGAAAAGTGGAGCACGGTTTTCGGGAAAAGCCGATGCAATCAAATAGTTAGAGTAGCCAATAGGCGTCCGATCGCCGGCCCTGGCTTGAACCCGTCACATCGAGGGACGCCGTGTTTGCGCTAAAGGCAAAGCTGAAAGCGATATCCGGCCCGTGGAGGATGCTGCTCATCCTGAGCAGTCTCGTGACGATAACGGCCGGCTGCGCGACAGTCGACTATGAAAACGTTGGCGTCGGGCGTTTTCGAGGCTCGGTCTTCGTCATGTGGGTCGGCGAGGGCGGACAGTCCGGCGACGGGCGCTTCCTGTTCGTCCCGGACCCCGGCGATCCCTTGCGGTTCTACAGGCCGCCATCGGCGCGAAACGCTCCGATGATTCAGCCGCGGATGATGTATACCGATGGCGGGTCGATCCCGAAGGCCGCGCAACTCTTCAACGGCCTGTCCCCCTGGGGCTATGCGCCCGCCTATATGATCCACGACTGGCTGTTCAAGGCACGCCATTGTCTGGTAGACGGCGCGGACGACGAAGCTTTCGCACCGCTCCACTCGGTCAGCTTCGACGATTCCGCGATCATCCTCGGCGAGGCGATCAAGACGCTCATCGCCGAGCGGCGCGTGCAGGAGAACGACCTCGCCCCCAACGCCATCACGGGTGCCGTCGGCAGCCCGGTGGCGCGGCGGCTCTGGGACGCGACCGGCGCCTGCGCGAAGGAGCGCGTGAGCGACGAGCATGCGGCGGCGGCGAATGCGGCCATTCCCGGCTCGGCGCGCTTCGGGAGACGGTTCGGCGGCCAGGCCCCGTCGCGCTACAGCGCGAAAGTGATCACGCGCGTCTCGTTCTGAAGGCCTGACGAGAATCGCGCCGGCCGACATGGCAAGGCCCGCCTCGGGGCGACCGGGGCGGGCCTTGCGGCAGTGCTTATGCGGCGCGCGTCAGGCGACCTGGGCGAGTTCCGCCTGAGCGTCGCTGATCGCCTGCGCCTTGGCCTCCGGCCCATAGCCGAGCTTCTCGGCGCGGATGAAGGCGGTGTCGGCGATACCGATGAAGCCGAGCATGGTGCGCAGATGCGGCTCCTGCGAGTCCATCGGCTGGGCGGGGCCGCTGCTGTAGAGGCCGCCGCGGCTCTCGATCACGATGGCGCGCTTGCCCTTGAGCAGCCCCTCGGGGCCGGCTTCCGAATACTGGAAGGTCAGGCCGGCGCGCAGCACGTAGTCGAACCAGGTCTTCAGCGTCGAGGGAATGCCGAAATTATACATCGGCGCGCCGATGACGACGATGTCGGCCGCCTTCAACTCCCCGATGAGATCCTCGGAAAGCCGCTTCGCGGCAATCTGCGCCGGCGTGGTGGCCTCGCCGCCACGGATGACGGCCGTCGTCTCGGCCGTCAGGTGCGGCACCGGGTCGGCGGCGAGGTCGCGCTCGACGACCTCGAGGCCGGGATGCTGAGCGCGCAGCTGCGCGACGGTATCGGCCGCCAGCTTGCGCGAGACGGAATCGGGGCCGGAGGCGCTGCTGTTGAGAACGAGGACGGTGGTCATGGTGATCTTCCCTGCAAAGGCGTGAACTCTTGCAGCAAAGATAGAGGTTCCTCGAAAGCGCCGGAATTGCCATAATCAGCACTGGACTGTTGCCCTTGGAGGAACACCGATGTCCGAGCTCGACGATATCCGCAGTTTCCTCGCCGTGGTCGAGACCGGGGGGTTCAGCCGCGCGGCGCAGCGGCTCGGCCTGGCGAAATCGGTCGTGAGCCGGCGCGTGACCCGGCTCGAGGAAGAGCTCGGCGCGCAGCTTCTCAGCCGCAACACGCGCGGCATCAGCGCGACCGAGGCCGGAACGGACTTCAAGCTCAGGGCCGAGCGCATTCTCGCCGAGCTGGAAGAAGCCCGCGAGGCCATCGCGCGGAAGGCCGGCGGCGTGGCCGGGCGGCTGCGCGTCGCGATGCCCCTCACCTTCGGCTCCCGCCATGTCGCGCCGCTGCTGGGCGAACTGGCGCAGCTCTATCCGCGACTCGAGATCGAGGTCGAGGCGACCGACCGCTTCGTCGACCTGATCGGCGAACGTTTCGATGCCGCGATCCGGATCGGCGCGCTGAAGGATTCGAGCCTGATCGCGCGGCAGGTGGCGCCGATCCATGCGGCGCTGGTCGCCAGCCCCGGCTATCTCGAACGGCGCGGCGCACCGCAGACACCGGCCGACCTCGCAGGCCACGAATGCCTGATCTACACCGGCACGAGCGACCCCGACTGGACCTTCCGGAACCGCCAACGCCTGGTCGCGATCAGGCCCTCCGGACGCCTGCGCTCGGACAATGGCGACACGCTGTGCGAATGGGCCGCCGCCGGCCTCGGCATCGCGCTGCTGCCGACCTTCATCGCATCGGCCGATATCCGGCAGGGGCGGCTCGTCCCCATCATGCAGGACTACCAGTTGCCAGCACGCTCGCTGCATGTCGTGCGGCCGGCCGGGGCGCATCTGCCGGGCAAGGTTCGCGCGCTGATCGACCTGATGGTCGAGCGTTTCGGCGGAACGCCCTATTGGGACCCCTGCCAGATCGCGCTGAACGAGCAGGAGCGTCGGGCGGGAGCCGAAGACCGGGTCACGGCGCCGATCCATCAGACTGCGTGATCCCGCTCATCATCGGATTTCGCGTGGCTTTGGCCGGGTTGCCGGCCATGCTGCCCTTGGCCGGAACAGGAAGGACGTTCGACATGCTGCTCGTGGGAATGCTGGATAGCCCCTATGTCCGGCGCGCAGCCATTACCGGAACCCTTCTCGACGTCGCGTTCGAGCACCGCTCGGTCTCGGTCTTCCGGCACATGGATGCGTTCCGCGCGATCAACCCGCTGATCAAGGCTCCATCGCTGGTCTGCGACGACGGCATCGTGATCAGCGAATCGCTGCTGATCATCCAGCAGTTCGAGGATGTCGCCGGGCGTTCGCTGCGCCCGCTGGAGGAGGAGGCGCGCCGGCGCGACCTGTCGCTGACCGGCATCGCCATCGTCGCCGCCGACAAGGCGGTCGCCATCGAATACGAGCGCAAGCGACCGGAGGCGCAGCGCTACGCGCCCTGGCAGGAGCGCATCCAGACGCAGCTCCACACGGCGCTCGATCTGCTCGACGCCGCCGCCGCGCGCGGCGAACTCAGCGCCGGGCCGGAGCTTTTGCCCTGCGACATCGCCGCCGCGATCGCCTGGGGCTTCTGCCGCTTCGTGATTCCGGAATTCGCGCCGGTGGAGCGCTGGCCGGCGCTCGCGGCGCAGGCGCAGGCCTGCGAGGCGCTGGAGGTCTTCAAGGCCTGGCCGATCGACCGCGAATAGGTTCGCGGCGCCGATGCCGCGTCAGTTCTGGACGAAGTTCGGCGGCAGCGGGCGCACGGCCGGGCCGCTGAAGGCGCCGGACCTGGTGTCGCTCGGCTCGGCCTTGCTGAAGCCCAGCGCCGCCGCCGGGCTCGGCCCGTGGATCGGCGCCGGGGCCGCGACGGCAGGCCTGACGCGCGCCGTAGCCACGGTGATGGCCGCGCCACTCGGCGGCCGCGAGCGCGCGACGGTGGCAAAGAGCGAATCCAGGCCCGAGCGATCGACGTCGTGCGAGGGAGCGGGCTGCGGCTCGCTGCGCGCGGCGACGCTGGTGCCACCGCTCGTCGGGCGCACCGGCGGGAGGGGGTGGTTGACCGCGACGAGCCTGCCTTCCACAGCCGGGTTCGCGGCAGGTGCCGGAGCACCCGCGTCGCCGGACCCGCGCAGGACGGCAGCCGTCAGACCGCCGAGCGCCGTCGGGCGTGCGGGCGGAAACGGAGCGTTGGCCAGGGCGGCTTCGGCGGGCGTCTCGACAAGGCCCGCGATCTGATCGGGCCGGCGCGGCGGCAGGGAGGCGAGGACGAGCTTCTGATCGAGCCCCAGCATCGGCTGCGGCGCGTAGGACATCGTGCGGCTGGCGTCGGGCACGGAGGCGAGCTGGAAGCCGCCATCGGCGCCCGCCGGAAGCGCGAGGCTGCGCGGCCGGGCGAGCGGAAGCGGCACGTCCATGAACTGCGGCCGCGCCTCGGCCAAGAGCGGCGGTTGCGCCGGCTGCGGCGCGGGGGCCGGGGCCGGGGCCGGGGCGACCGCCTGGGCCGGCGGCGCAGCGTCCGGCCGCGCCGTGAGGCGCTGGCTGCGCTCGCGGCCGACCGCGCCAGTCGTCGCCTCCGGCAGAGCCGCGACGGCGAAGCGCCCGCCATCCGAGGAGTTGCTGTCGGCGTAGCCACCGCCGCCATAGACCATGACCGCCGGCTGCGGCTTGGGCGCGACGCGCCGCCCGCGGGTCGGACGGGCCTCCGCCTCTTCCTCGTCGCCGCCGAACAGCGAAGCCCAGAGGCTCTTGCGGCCCGAGGAGATCACCGCGCCCTCGTCGAGATCCGCGGCGGCATAGCCGGCGACGGCGCCGCCGCCGGCCAGGATGTCAGCCTTGGCGAGCTCATAGCCGGCCAGAGGCTGGCCATCGGCCGGCAAATGCACCGTCTTCTCGTCGGGGAAGAGCCGCACGAGCTGGTCGCGCGTCATGCGCGGCCAGGAGCGCACCGAGCCGGCATCGAGATGGACGAAGGGCGTGTGGGCGCCGGGATAGAAGCCGACGCCACCGCGCTGGAGCAGCATGCCCGCCTCGCGGATGCGAACGGTCGAGGTGTCCGGCAGGTAGAAGTCCATCGCCTTGCCGAGCATGTGCTGGCTGTGCTTGGCGACCGCCCGCGACCGGCGGCGCAGCATCGAGTTGGTCCCGGGCGAACGATAGGCCGAGACGACGTGGAAGGGCTCCTGCGAGCCCGTCATGCGCTGGACCTCCCAGGCCACGTCGAAGAGGCGGGGGTCCATGCGGATGGGCTCGTCGGTGCGCCAGTCGCGCAGCGCCCAGTTCAGCTTTTCCAGCGCCTCGGCGACATAGCGTCCGTCACGCTTGAAGGTGACGGTCAGCTCTTCCTTGGTGTGCATGTGGCGGATCGAGATCGTCCGCGTATCGCCGTTGGCGACGGCATCCTGAGTGCCGCGCACACCGACGAGCAGGGCGCCGGCGGCAACCCCGAATGCCATGGCCTGGCGCAGAAACGATCGCACACGGGGCGAGGGCCGTTTCCAAAGCGTGGCGTCTGACCTGCCCAATCTGCCTGCCCCGTCTCCATGACTGGACCCGAATGCCGGGTCCAGGGTGAACGAACAGTTGCCGAGAAGCGTTAACGACTGGTTAGCAGGCCGGCAAGCCGCGTGCCAACGGGGCTGTGGACGCCCGTGAGGCCGGAGCGTGTAAGGCGGAAACGTGGCGGAAACGTGCCCGGCTGCGCCGGGCGGCTCAGCCGCGCTGCTCCAGAGCCTGCCTGACGAGACGGTGGAAGCCGTAGAGATCGTCGAAGACCGTCAGCTTGCCGTCCGCGCCCACGACATGGGTGTTGTAGACGAGATGGATCGCAAAAGGCTGCGGGAGGTTGATGCGCCGCTCGCCCGAGCCGATGAGGCGCTTCAGGCGCTCCTGCGTCCATTCGGAGCCGAGCACGACATCGGCGAGCGCGAACGGGTTTTCAACGCGCACGCAGCCATGGCTGTAGGCCCGCCGCTCGGTGGCGAAGAGCCGCCGGTTCGGCGTGTCGTGCAGATAGACCGCATGCTCGTTCGGGAACATGAACTTGATCCAGCCGAGCGCGTTGCGCTCGCCCGGCGGCTGGCGCACGGAGATGCCGCCGCCCTTGGTCCGCGTGACCACATAGCCGCGCCTGGCGGCATAGTCGGGATCGGCCGCGAGCCCCGGCAGGAACTCCTTCTTCAGGATGGAAGGAGGCACGTACCAGGACGGGTTGACGATGACGTGGTCCATCTTGTGCGAAAAGATGGGCGTGGCGGATTCCGGCTTGCCGACGATGGCGCGCGTCTCGTGGATGAGCTGGCCGTCGCGCATCACCCGCACGCGGAATTCGGGCACGTTGACCATGATGTGGCTGGCGCCGAGCTCGGGCGGCAGCCAGCGCCAGCGCTCCATCTGCGCGACGATGTCCTGCTCGCCGCGTTCGGCGGCGGGGGTACCGAGCGCGGCCAGCGTCTGCGTGCTCAGGATGCCGGTGGCCGGAATCCCCGCCTTCTTCTGAAACTCGACCAGCGCCGTGACCGTCGAGCGGTCGAAGACCGGCTCCTCGGACGGGCCGAGGCCGAGGCGGGCGCGCACCAGCGGGACGCGCGCATCGCGCATGCCGAGCTTGAGCGCGGGGCCGGTCGGAATCCGGACGAGCGGCGTATCGTCGAGATGCTGGCGGATCTCGACGAGCTTGGCCTTCAGCCGGCGGTAGCCCTCATGCGGCGGGTTGTAGGCGGCGAGCGCGACGCCGGCATCGGGCGCCGCCTGGAGGGTCGCCAGCACCTCCGGCGCGGACGGGAGGTAGAGCGTCGGCGTGAGGAGCTTGGAGAGGCGGCGCGGGTCGATGCGGCCGCCGCGCGCGTCGCGGGCGTAGAGCACCGCGAGCGCCGAGAGGCGGACATCGGCCTCGGCGAGCGCGGCATGCTTTCCGGCCTCGAAATCGGGCAGCGGGTAGTCGGACGGGCGCAAGCCGTCCTCGCCCGCCGCGCCGAGCCGGGTGGCGATGCGGCCGCCGGCCTGCGTCCAGCCCTTCGCGTCCGTCCAGAAGGGCTTGTAGGCATTCGCCTCGTAGGCGGCGAGAATCTCCGAGCGCTCACGCTCGGACAGGCGCGGAATCCGCACCGCCTCCGCCGCATGCTTCATGATCTCGGCCGCGAGCCCGTCTTCGGGCGTCACCGTGACGACGACCTTCGGCACCTCCGGCAACGGCACGAGCGGCTCGGCGGCCCTCGGAGCAGCCGGGACCACGAGCGCCGGGTCGACGGCCGGAAGCTCCGGAACCGGGACGTCGAGCGTGACCGGATGGCTCGGCTCATCGGCGGCGGCCGGCTCGTCCTGGCGCGGTTCGAGCGCGGAGAGCCCTGCCGGCGGCTGCGTGGACGGCGACACCGTGCCCGTCACCATCGCGCGGTCCTGGTCGGCTTCCGCACCATTCGCCGCCGTCTCGGGCGAGGGCAGCACGAGCGGGGGCATCTCGGGCAGCGGGACCGAGACATCGGACGCGGCCCCGCCGCTGTCCTGCGCGAGCACGGCTCCGTGCCAGAAAATCAGTGTCAGAGCCGAGGCGCAGGCCAGACTCGCCCAGTTGCGACGACGCATGGGTCGCTATCCCGATCTATGCCGAATGCCGCACTTCTGCGTGACTCGGCTGGTGACGACAAGACGCAACGCTGCAACAGCGCGCGGCATTCGATCTGTCGCGGCTCAGGCCGCGTCGGTTCCCTCGGACGCGGCATCGCCCTCGATCAGCCCGTAATCCTTGAGCTTGCGGTACAGGGTCGAGCGGCCGATCCCGAGCTTGCGCGAGATCTCGGACATGTGGCCGCGATAATGCGCCAGCGCGAACTTGATGATCTCGCGCTCGAGCTCGTCGAGCGTGCGCATGTCGGAACCGGCGACGAGGTCGAGCGCGTTGGGATCGCGCACCGGCATCTGGATGATGCGCGGCGGAGCCTCGCCATGAGGTTCGGCGCGGGCGACCGGGGCCGGCGGGATGCGGACGTCGTAGCCTTCCATCTGCGCGGCGATCTGCGGAAATTCGGCGACGCCGAGCTCGTCGGCATCGGCCAGCACGACCGCGCGGAACATGGTGTTCTCGAGCTGGCGGACATTGCCGGGCCAGTCGTAGCCCGCGAGCAGGGAGAGCGCCTCCGCCGTGATGCCACGCAGCTTCTTGCCTTCCTCGGCCGCGAACCGGGCGAGGAAGCCGCGCGCGAGATCGGCGATGTCCTCCCGGCGCTGGCGCAGGGGCGGCAGCGTGATCGGAAAGACGTTGAGGCGGTAGTAGAGATCCTCGCGGAACTCGCCGCGCTTCACCTGATCCAGCAGGCTCTTGTTGGTGGCGGAGATCAGGCGGATGTCGACCCGAACCGACTTCTTGCCGCCGACGGGATCGACCTCGCCCTCCTGGATCGCCCGCAGCAGCTTGACCTGCGCGTCGAGCGGGAGCTCGCCGACCTCGTCGAGAAAGAGCGTGCCGCCGCTGGCTTCGACGAACTTGCCGACATGGCGCTCCGTGGCGCCGGTGAAGGCACCCTTCTCGTGGCCGAACAGGATCGACTCGACGAGATTATGCGGAATCGCGCCGCAGTTCACGGTGACGAAGGGCTTGCCCTTGCGATCGCTGGAGCCCTGGATGGCGCGGGCCAGGACCTCCTTGCCGACGCCGGACTCGCCTTCGACCAGAATCGGGATGTTCGACTTGGCGGCGCGCTCGGCGAGGCGGACCACCCGGGCCATGTCGGGGCTCTTGGTGGCGAGGTCGCGGAAGCCGAGCGCGTTGGCGGCGCGGCGCTTGATGTGGCGCAGCTCGAGTTCGAGCGCGCCGAGCTTCAGCGCGTTCTTGAGCGAGATCTGCAGGCGCTCGGCACCGACGGGCTTGACCACGAAATCGGTCGCGCCGGCCCGCATCGCCGAGACGACCGTCTCGATCGAGCCATGGGCGGTCTGGACGATGACCGGGGTGTCGATGGAGCGCTCGCGCAGGGCGGCGAGCACGCCCATCCCGTCGAGGTCCGGCATGACGAGGTCGAGCACCATCGCATCGACGCGACCGCCCTCCTCGCTCGACAGCAGCCTGACCGCCGCATCGCCGGTTTCCGCGATCACGACGTCGTAGCCGAAGCGCTTGAGCATGGCATCGAGCAGCCGGCGCTGGACGGGATCGTCATCGACGACAAGGACGGTGGCGGTCATGTGATCTCGGAGGCTCGCAGCGACGACGGAAGCGCGCTCTTCCAGGCGGAAGAATCGCGTGTTCCGTTCTGGGTCATGCTCCGCCGGAACGGTTAAGTTCCGCTTAAGCGCACGCGCTCGCCGACGCGCTCGCCCATCGGCCGGACCGCCGTTGATCGGGCGGCCGCGAGCGCGCATATGGGGGAAGACCGGACATCACGGCGGGACTGGCGGGAATGAGCGCGACCATGGCGGGAAGCAAGACGGCAACGCGGGACGAGGCGTCGCTCGGCGCCTTGCCGGAATGGGATCTGAGCCATCTCTATCCCGCGATGGAAGCGCCGGAGTTCAAGGCCGACCTCGACCGGGCGCTCGTCGAATCGAGCGATTTCGCGACACGCTATCGGGGCAAGCTCGCCGCCCTCGCCTCCGGCGAGGGGGCGGCGGTCGCGCTGGCGGAGGCGGTCGCCGCCTATGAGAAGCTGGAGGACCTGCTCGGGCGCATCATGTCCTATGCCGGGCTGGTCTATTCGGGCGACACGACCGATCCGCAGCGCGCCAAGTTCTACGGCGACACCCAGGAGCGGATCACCACCGCGTCCACGGAGCTGCTGTTCTTCGGCCTCGAGCTCAACCGCATCGAGCCGGAGCTGATGGCGCGCATCGCGAACGAGGCCCCGCTCTCGCACTGGAAGCCCTGGATCGAGGACCTCGCCAAGGACAAGCCGCACCAGCTCGACGACCAGATCGAGGCGCTTTTCCATGAGAAGTCGGTCACCGGCCATGCCGCATGGAACCGGCTGTTCGACGAGACCATCGCCTCGCTGCGCTTCACGGTGAACGGCGAGGAGCTGACGCTCGAACGCACGCTGAACAAGCTACAGGACAGCGACGGCGCGGTGCGCAAGGCGGCGGCCGAGGCGCTGGGCAGCGTCTTCCGCAGCCAGCTGCGCGTCTTCTCGCTCATCACCAACACGCTGGCCAAGGACAAGGAGATCTCCGACCGCTGGCGGAAGTTCACCGACGTCGCGGATTCCCGCCATCTCGCCAACCGGGTCGAGCGCGAGGTCGTGGACGCGCTGGTGGAGGCCGTGCGCACGGCCTATCCGCGCCTGTCCCATCGCTATTACCGGCTCAAGGCGAAGTGGTTCGGCCAGGACGCACTCGACTTCTGGGATCGCAACGCGCCGCTGCCGACCGTCGAGCAGCGCACGATTCCCTGGACGGAAGCGCGCGACACGGTGCTCGACGCCTATGGCGCCTTCTCGCCGAAGATGGCGGGCATCGCGCAGCGCTTCTTCGACGAGGGCTGGATCGACGCGCCGTCGCGCCCCGGCAAGGCGCCCGGCGCCTTCGCCCACCCGACGGTGCCGTCGGCGCACCCCTATGTGCTGCTGAACTACCAGGGCAAGCCGCGCGACGTGATGACGCTCGCCCATGAGCTCGGCCACGGCGTCCACCAGGTGCTGGCGGCGCCGAACGGCGCGCTGATGGCGCCGACGCCCCTGACCCTGGCGGAGACGGCGAGCGTCTTCGGCGAGATGCTGACCTTCCGCCGCCTGCTCGACGCCACGACCGACGCCCGGCAGCGCAAGGCGATGCTGGCCGCCAAGGTCGAGGACATGATCAACACGGTCGTGCGGCAGATCGCCTTCTACAGCTTCGAGCGCCGGGTCCACGAGGCGCGCCGCAAGGGCGAGCTCACCGCCGACGTGCTCTGCGAGATCTGGATGGGCGTGCAGGAGGAGAGCCTCGGGCCCGCGATCCGTCTGGCACCGGCCTACGAGACCTTCTGGTGCTACATCCCGCACTTCATCCATTCGCCGTTCTACGTCTACGCCTATGCCTTCGGCGACTGCCTGGTGAACTCGCTCTACGGGGTCTACCGAAACTCGGCGGAGGGCTTCCAGGAGCGCTATTTCGCGCTGCTCTCGGCCGGCGGCACCAAGCACCACTCCGAGCTTCTCGCCCCCTTCGGCCTCGATGCCCGCGATCCCGCCTTCTGGCAGATCGGCCTCACCATGATCGAGGGCATGATCGTCGAGCTGGAAGGGATGGCGTAGGCGGCAGGGACGCCGTCATGGTCGGGCCTGACCCGACCATCCCGGAAACCAGCGCCGTCCGGTGACGAGGTTCTCGGGTCTCCGCTTCGCTGCGCCCGAGAATGACGTCGCGTATCAGAACTGCACCCGCAGGCCGACCTGCGCGACATTGGCCGTATAGTCGGAGCCCTGCGCGGTCGAGGTCAGCCATTCATGGGTGAAGCTGGCGCGCACCGAGAAGGTCCGTGTCAGCTTGTATTCGATGCGGGCGCCGAGGCTGGCGAGATCCTCGCGCAATTCCTGCCCCTCGTAGACGGTGCGGCTGATATTGGCGACGCCGGTCACCGTCAGGTTGCGGCGCAGGGAATGGGCGATCTCCAGCCCCGCGCGCCGCACCGTCGTGCCGGAGGAGCCTGCCACGGTGGTGTCGCCGAGATCGGCGCCGCCGCGCAACGTCACCGTCGTCAGCGGAGTCGGCGTCCACAGGATCGCCGCGTCGCCGACGAAGCCGCGCAGGTTCTTCAGCCGCGGATCGTCGTAGGTCCGGTTCTGGTAGCCGCCGGAGATCTCGCCGGTCAGCAGCCGGCTGATCTCGAAGCTGGTGCCGAGACGGGCGGTGACGCCGTTCGAAGACCGCCTGTAGCCGTTGGAATCGACCTTCTCGTCGAAGTCGCGGCTGTCGATCTCGCCCTGGACGAAGGGCTTGAAGCCGGGCGTGACCTCGTAGGCGGCGCGCAGCCTGAGACCGTACTGCGTCTGGTTGCGGTCGGCCTGGCTCAGGATGCCGCCGGTGTTGAGCTGCGCGTCCTCGTAGTCGGACCGGTCGACCGAGCCGCGCAGCGTCATCTGGAGCCGGCTGAAGTCGTGGGTGACGCCGGCGGAGCCGCCATACTGGTAGACGAGCGGCCGCCCGACCACGGCGGATGTCAGATCCGGCGAGCCCGGCCGCTGCGTGTCGAGCCTGGCGCGGGTTTCGAGCAGGATGCGGGTGTCGCGCGAGGCATCCAGCCGCAGGTCGAGATTGCCCTCCGCGTCCGGCCTCGAAGCCTGATCGTTGCGGAAGAACTGGCTGTAGCCGCCGCGCAGCTTTCCCTTGAGCTCGTGCACGTTCCAGTCCGACTGGACGTCGAGCTCGCCCTCGTAGCGACTGAAGGCCGAGCCCTTGGCGCCGGGCGCGGCGCTCCGCTCCGGGTTGCTGTCATAGCCGACCGACGTGCCGAGCGCCGGTTTCAGCACGACATTGCCGAGGCGCAGGCCGAGCGGGGCATAAGGGTCCTCCTCGGCCGGCCGACGGCGGCGCGGCGGTGGCGGCGCGGGCTCGGGCTGAGGCGGCAGCGCGGAGACATCGGAACGGGGCGGGCGAAGCTCGCGCTGCGTGACGCCGCGCAGCGCGGGCGACTGCACCGGGCGACTGGCGCGCGGCGGCGCTCCCGTCGCGATCGAGGAAGGTCGGGTCTGGAGCGGGGTGTCCGGCTCCCCGCCGGCGTCGGGGATGGCCGGGCCGGGATCGGCCGGGGTACCGCCCGGCACCGGCTGCTGGGCGAGATAGGTGGGCGTCCCCCGGCGGAGCCCGACCGCCTGCTGGGCGTCCGCGCCCGTGGCCACGAGCGCGAGGCCCGCGGCGATGCCGGCGAGAAGGCGGGTCTCGGCGAGGCCAGACACGGGAGGGGCGATGCTCCGGACGAAGCGCGCCTGCAGAGCGCGCATGGTTAACGGAGTTAGAACGAGGCTGGTTAACAGCCCGTCAATGACGCCTTTCCCGCGCCCGCCGGGGTGGCCCTCGTCGCGGGCGGCATGCTAGAGCGCGGCGCATGACAGCCGATATCCGCGCCTCCGCCCTTCGCACCATCGCCACGGAACGGGCCGGACTCGACGCGCTCCACGCGGCGCTCGACAACGGGCTGGGCGGGCACTTCGAGCAGGCGGTGGCGATGATCCGTGCCGCGAGCGGGCGGGTCGTGGTCTCGGGCATGGGCAAATCCGGCCATGTCGGCCGGAAGATCGCGGCCACCTTCGCCTCGACCGGCACGCCCGCCCATTTCGTCCACCCGGCCGAGGCCAGCCATGGCGATCTCGGCATGGTCCAGCCGGAGGATGTCGTCGTCGCGCTCTCGTGGTCGGGCGAGACCGCGGAACTCGCCGCCCTCGTCGCCCATACGCGGCGCTTCCGCGTCGGGCTCGTGGCGATCACCTCCAATGCCGACAGCGCGCTCGGCCGCGAGGCCGACGTCACGCTCGTCCTGCCCAAGGCCGAGGAAGCCTGCCCGAACGGCCTCGCGCCGACGACCTCGACGACGATGCAGATCGCGCTCGGCGACGCGCTGGCCGTCGCTCTGCTGGAAGCGCGAGGCTTCTCGCGTCAGGACTTCTTCGTCTTCCACCCGGGCGGGAAACTCGGCGCCCAGCTCAGGACCGTCTCCAGCATCATGCATGTCGGCACGGACCTGCCGCTGATCGGGCTCGACACGGCGCTTGCCGACGTCGTCGCGATGATCTCCGCCAAGGGCTTCGGCTGCGCCGTGGTGACCGATCCGGACGGCCGGCTCGCGGGCGTCGTCACCGACGGCGATCTGCGCCGGAAATCGGGGATGGGCGGCGGCACGGCCTTGCGCGCCCGTGACATCATGACCGCCCATCCGCGCCGCATCGCGCCCGACGCGCTGGCGGGCGAGGCGCTCGAGCTGGTCAACCGCATGCGGATCACGGCGCTGATCGTCGCCGATGCCGAGGACCGGCCGGTCGGGCTGGTGCACGTCCACGACCTGCTGTCGCTCGGGGTCGCGTAGCGACGCCCCTCTTTTCCGGGAGGTCCGAACAGGCTGGACGCCGCCACGCCTCGCTCGCGATCAGCCGACAACCTGTCGCGGCGATTCGGCTCCCGGCCGCCACGGGGGAGGCCGCGACGGCCCGCGCCGCGGATATTTTCCTCCGGCGCCCCTCGCGCCGCCGCCCTGGCGCGGTCTGCTGTGGAGAAGCCGGCCTGTCGCACCGCCGATGCGCTCGCGCCGATTGCCGAGCGCATGGGGAGCCCCCTAGCCTCGCCCGCGTCCTTTGCGCGAGGGAGTCTTCATGTCCGCCGACTTCGCCCCGCCGCCCGGCCTCCGTCACCGGCAGCTCTCCGTCCGCGACACGGTGCTGCATGTCGCGGAAGTCGGCGACGGCACGCCGCTCCTGCTGCTGCATGGCTGGCCCGAATTCTGGGCGAGCTGGCTGCCGGTCATGAATCGCCTCCATGGCGACTTCCGCCTGATCGCGCCGGATCTGCGCGGCTTCGGCGAGAGCGCCAAGACGCCCTCGCCGCGCAGCGATGTCGGCGCCAACGTCCATGCCGACGACATCGCCGAGCTGATCGGCGTGCTCGGGCTCGAAACGGTCGGCGTCGTCGGCCACGATGTCGGCGCCTATGTCGCCCAGGCGCTGGCACGGCGCCATCCACGGCTGGTCGAGCGCCTGCTGTTCTTCAATTGCCCGACGCCCCGGGTCGGCGAGCTCTGGGTGCGCGAGGGCCACGTCAACGAGATCTGGTACCAGTCGTTCCAGCAACTCCCGCTCGCCGAGGCGCTGGCCGGCATGAACCGCGAGGCCTGCGCCCTCTATATCGGGCACTTTCTCACGCATTGGTGCCATCGGAAGGACGCCTTCATCCCCGCCTTCGACATGTTCGTCGACAACTTCATGAAGCCCGGCAACCTGCGCGGCGGCTTCGACTGGTACCGCAGCCAGAACGCCGCGCGGCTCGCGGCGATCGACGGCCATCCGACGCCCTCGGTGCCGATCCACCAGCCGACCCGCGTCCATTGGGGGCGCCACGACCCCATCCTCAAATCGGAATGGGGCAAGCTCGTGCCGGACTATTTCGACAAGGTCGAGGTCACCTATTGCGAGGTGGCGGGGCATTTCGTGCATGTCGAGGCTCCCGACGAAGCCGCCGAGGTGATCACCGACACCTTCGGCGATCTCTGACGAGCCGCAGGGCGGATGCGAGCCGGGCCGCGGGCACGCCGTTTTCCGCGCCCCTCTCGTCATCGGGCCGGAAGTGCTTAAATGGAGCGAGCCAGGGCGGCGCTCTTGCGGCGTTTACGGGCGGAGGCGAGAGGATCGGCCGATGCGACAGACGCGAATCCAGATCTGGTGGCGTGCAGCGTCATGCCGGCGACATGCAGCGGAGAACGAATCCCGATTCTGCCCGAGTCAGCGATTCGGGCCCGCTTCGTTCCGGACTCGTTCCGTTCCCTGACGCGCGCGTCACCGACTGCCTCGTAACGGCACGCCGTGTCCGCACGGCGCGCCAGGATTAGAGTGGTTCCAGCGTCTTGCCCGTCGCCTCCCGCCCCCTGCCGGCCACCGCCCGCGCCCATGGCGTCACCGCGGTGCTCGGCCCCACGAACACCGGCAAGACCCATCTCGCGATCGAGCGGATGACCGCGCATCCGACGGGCATGATCGGCCTGCCGTTGCGTCTGCTCGCCCGCGAGGTCTATGGCCGCGTCGTCGAGAAGGTCGGCGCGGAGGCCGTCGCGCTCGTCACCGGCGAGGAGAAGATCAAGCCGGAGCGCCCGCGCTTCTGGATCTGCACGGTGGAGGCGATGCCGCGCGACCTCGAGGTCGACTTCATCGCCATCGACGAGATCCAGCTCGCGGCCGATCTCGACCGCGGCCACGTCTTCACCGACCGGATGCTGAACCGGCGCGGCCGGGCCGAGACGATGCTGATCGGCGCGGGGACGATGCGCCCGGTGATCGAGCAGCTCATGCCCGGCGTCAATGTCGCGACGCGCCCGCGCCTCTCGCAGCTGCTCTTCGCCGGAGACCGCAAGATCACCCGGCTGCCGCCACGCTCCGCGATCGTCGCCTTCTCGGTCGAGGAGGTCTACGCCGTCGCCGAGCTGATCCGCCGGCAGAAGGGCGGCGCGGCCGTGGTGCTCGGCGCGCTGTCGCCGCGCACCCGCAACGCCCAGGTCGAGCTCTACCAGTCGGGCGACGTCGATTATCTCGTCGCCACGGACGCGATCGGCATGGGGCTCAACCTCGATGTCGACCACATCGCCTTCGCCGCCGACTGGAAATTCGACGGGCACCAGTTCCGCCGGCTCAATCCGGCCGAGTTCGGCCAGATCGCCGGACGGGCGGGCCGGCACCTGCGCGACGGCACCTTCGGCACGAGCGGGCGCTGCCAGCCCTTCGAGGCGGAACTCGTCGAGCAGATCGAGAATCATCGCTTCGAGCCGCTGCGCCAGCTGCAATGGCGCAGCTCCGAGCTCGCGACCCACTCGGTCGCGTCGCTTTTGGAAAGCCTCAACCGCCAGCCGAACGAGGCGGCACTGACGCGGGCGCTGATCACCGAGGACCAGCGCACGCTCGAAATCCTCGCCAAGGATCGCGAGGTCGCCGATCTCGCCCATGGCAGGGCGGCGGTCGAGCGGCTGTGGGAAGTCTGCGGCCTGCCCGACTACCGCAAGATCTCGCCGCTCCAGCATGCCGACCTCGCCACCACGCTCTATCTCCGGCTGATGCGGCATGGGCGGCTCGATCCCGACTGGTTCGGCCAGCAGCTCGCCACGCTCGACCGCACCGATGGCGAGATCGACACGCTGTCCGCCCGCATCTCGCAGGTGAGGACCTGGAGCTTCGTCGCCAACCGACCTGACTGGCTTCCTGATCCCGAGCATTGGCAGGGGATGGCGCGTCTTGTAGAGGACAAGCTGTCGGACGCTCTGCACGAGCGCATCGCGAGCCGGTTCGTGGACCGGCGGACGAGCGTGCTGCTGCGTCGTTTGCGGGAGAATGCGATGTTGGAGGCCGAGGTCACCACGGCGGGCGACGTGCTCGTCGAGGGCCAGCACGTCGGAATGCTGCAGGGGTTTCGCTTTACGGCGGATCCAAAGGCCGGCGGTCCGGAAGCGAAGGCGCTCAACCTCGCGGCGATGAAGGCGCTCGCCTCCGAGATCGAGGCGCGCGCGGCGCGACTCGTTCTGGCGGGCGACGACGCCTTCCTGCTCTCGCATGACGGGCTGGTGCGCTGGATCGGCGAGCCCGTGGCGCGGCTGGTCGCCGGCGAGAAGGCGCTGGAACCGCGCCTGCGTCTGCTGGTCGAGGAGCATCTGACCGGGCCGGCGCGCGAGCAGGTCGAGGCGCGGCTGACGAACTGGCTGAAGAATCACGTCACCAAGCTGCTGGGCGCTCTCCAGGTCCTGGAGAACGCCACGACGCTGAACGGCATCGCGCGCGGCATCGCCTATCAGGCGGCGGAAGCGCTCGGCGTGCTCGAACGCGCCAAGGTCGGCGAGGAGATGAAGGCGCTGGACCAGGAGGGCCGCGCCGGGCTGCGCCAGCTCGGCATCCGCTTCGGCGCCTTCCACCTCTATGTGCCGGCCCTGCTGAAGCCCGCCCCGCGCGCGCTCGCAGCCCAGCTCTGGGCGCTGAAGCACGGCTCTCCGGAGCAGGCGGGCCTCGACGACATCTCGCATCTGGCCTCCTCCGGCCGCACCTCCTTCCAGGCCGACAAGGCCGTGCCGAAGGGGCTCTACCGCGCGGCCGGCTACCGGGTCTGCGGCGAGCGGGCGGTCCGCGTCGACATTCTCGAAAGGCTGGCCGATCTCATCCGCCCCGCCATCGCCTATCGCCCGGGCGTGACCGCAGGGGCGGCGCCGGCCGGTGCCGCCGACCAGGACGGCTTCGTCGTGACCGGCGCGATGACCTCGCTCGTCGGCTGCGCCGGCGAGGATTTCGCCTCGATCCTGCGCTCGCTCGGCTATGTCTCGGCGAAGCGCCCCGGCCCGGCCATCACCGTGCCGCTGCTGCCGGCGGCCGCTACGACACCCGCGGCAACCCAGGCTGCCACCGTCACGAGCCCGGCGAACGAGGGCGAGGCCGCAGCGGAAGCCGAGCCGGCCGTGGCGACGGACGATGCCGGCGAGACGGCAGACGCCGCTCCGGCGCCGGAGACACCGGACGTTCCCGTGCTGACGGCGCAGGAACTCGCAGCGCAGGAACTCGGCTCTGCCGACGAGCCTGCCCCGGCGGCCGAGACGGCCTCCGTCGCGGACGAGGCGGCTTCTGCCGCGCCCGTGCCCGCCGATGCCATGCTGCCTCCGCATCCGGCAAGCGAGGCCGAAGCCGGCGCGGCTGCCCTCGAGACCGGCGCGCAGCCGGGCGAGGCCGGAGAGGTTCGGGCTGCCTCCACCCCGGCCGAGCCCGAGGAGATCGAAGTCTGGCGTCCGCATCGCCATCAGGGCGGACGGCGCCCCGAACAGGGCGCGCGCTCCGGCCGGCCGGAGCGCCCGCAGCAGGGCGGGCGGCGCGACGACCGCAGGCCGCGTGGCGGCGGACGTCCCGGTTCCGCCCCCGGTCAGGAGCAGCCCGCGGCGCAGGCCGCCGGGGCGGAGGCGAGCCAGCAGCAGCGCCCGCCGCGGCGCGACGAACGAGCGCGGGACGACAGGAACCGGGGCGGGCGGCCGGACCGCGAGGAACGCGGCGGCCCCCGTCGCGAGGGCCAGCGCCCCGGCGGTCCCCGGCGCGACGAGCGTGGGGACCGCGGCGGCGAGCGCTTCCAGCAGCCCAGGCCCAGGCCTGCCGCACGCGAGCCCGATCCGGATTCGCCCTTCGCCAAGCTCGCCGCCCTGAAGGCGCAGCTCGAAGGCAGCAAGGACTGAGGGAATCCGGCGTTGCGGGACGATCGTCAGCGCCTCGACAAATGGCTCTGGTTCGCCCGCTTCGCCAAGACCAGGCCTGCCGCCGTGCGCCTGGCGGGGGACGGGCATGTCCGGATCGACGGGCGGCGGGTGACCAGCCCGGGCCACCCTCTCAAACTCGGCGACGTCCTGACGCTGGCCCTGGCGCATGCCACGGTGGTGGTCCGGATCGTCGCGCTCGGCGCAAGGCGCGGCCCTTACGAAGAGGCCCGGACACTCTACCAACGCCTGGACGGCGGCGGCGACGCCGAGGCGCAGGAGACCGGCGACGGCGGGGCCGACCCATGAAATTCGTTTGCATGCAAACAAATTTCATGGTGAGTTTCAGGCTGGATTTTTCGCTTTCGGCCGCCTATGCGAGGGTGAAATCTGCGAGGATTGGTCCGGACGGCCCGAAGGGCCACGTGCTCCGGGCTCTTTTCGAGGCGCCTCAGCGGACTGGGAAGGACCGTCGACAATGACCTATGTGGTCACCGAAAACTGCATCAAGTGCAAGTACATGGACTGTGTCGAGGTCTGTCCGGTCGACTGCTTCTACGAAGGCGAGAACATGCTCGTCATCCACCCCGACGAGTGCATCGACTGCGGCGTCTGCGAGCCCGAATGCCCGGCGGAGGCGATCAAGCCGGACACCGAGCCCGGCCTCGAAAGCTGGCTGCAGCTCAACGCGAAATACGCGGCGAGCTGGCCGAATATCAGCCAGAAGAAGGATGCGCCGGCCGACGCCAAGGAGTTCGACGGCAAGCCCGGCAAGCTCGATCTCTTCTCGCCGGAACCCGGCGCCGGCGACTGATCGCCGGGCCTTCCGAAGCAACGCGGAAACGCCTCTCGACGAGGGGCCGGCACGTTAACCAAACGTGGCCCGGGATGCCGGGGGCGGGCCACAAAGCACGTTTACCTTTGATTCGGCGTGTTTTTTATGATACATAATGGACCCAGTCGAACTGGTTCCGCATGCCCCTGCGCATTTTCCACAATTCGGGGCACCCCCTGACAGAAGGTCGATGTGAGCCACTGGCCGGAGCCAGGGTGATACGTCGTCGTCGCGGGCGGGAAGATGAAGCAATCGGCTGAGGGAGCGTGAGGCGGCGGGCCGAAGCCCGTGCCGCGTTCAGGCAAAATGCCTGCGGCCATCCGGCCGGAGGCGGATGATCGCGACGAGCGGTCTGGTCAGGAGTCGTAACGGCATGTCCACGGTGAAGAAAGCTGTTGTGCGCCAGGGGTTCAAGACGGGCGAATACGTCGTCTACCCGTCCCATGGCGTCGGCCAGATCACGGCGATCGAAGAGCAGGAAGTCGCCGGCTTCAAGCTCGAACTCTTCGTGGTCAGCTTCTCCAAGGACAAGATGACCCTGCGCGTTCCTACCGGCAAGGCGGCCAGCGTCGGCCTGCGCAAGCTCGCCGATGCGGAGGCCGTCACCAAGGCGCTGACGACCCTGACGGGCCGCGCCCGCGTCAAGCGCACCATGTGGTCGCGCCGCGCGCAGGAATACGAGGCGAAGATCAACTCGGGCGATCTCGTCGCGATCGCCGAGGTCGTGCGCGACCTGTATCGCTCCGACGCCCAGCCCGAGCAGTCCTATTCCGAGCGCCAGCTCTACGAGGCCGCCGTCGACCGCATGACCCGCGAGATCGCGGTGGTCGAGGACGTGACGGAGACCGAGGCGCTGAAGAAGATCGAGGCTCAGCTCGCCAAGTCGCCGCGCCGCGCCGCCAAGGGCGAGCAGGCCGAGGCCGCCGATGCCGAGATCGAGGGCGACAACGACGACATGCAGGAAGAGGCCGCCTGAGCGCGCTGCATCCTTCCGGAATCCGAGGACCCGGCGGGCGACCGCCGGGTCTTTTCGTATCGGCAGGGCGGCGTTGCAGGACTGCGGCGCGGCTCTCGGGCGCTTCTATTCCGCGACGATCTTGTAGCGCTCGCCCGGGGTCAGGGGGCCGTCGCGCTCGAGGCCGTTCAGCAGCAGGAAGAGCTCGAGCGGCCGGTCCTGCTCCTGCATGCGTTCCGCCATCGCGGCTGCGGTATCCCCCGCCGTCGCGGCGACGAGCCTGATCTGCATCGGACGCACGGCCTGCGCCTCGGCGGGGCTGAGCGCACGGAAGCTCTCGATCACCCTGCGCATCGCGCGCTCGGGGTCGTTGCCGTCGCGACCGGCGAGGATGAAGCGATAGACGCGGTCGCCGGCATCGACGGCGGCAAGCCGGAAGCTCCAGTCCTTGCCCCGGCCGGCGGCGACGACGGCCGGCCGGCCGCCGATCTCGCGCGTCTCGACGGCGACGGTCTCCACGCCCTCGATCCAGCCCGCGGCGACATAGGCTTCGAGGGTCTGGCCATCCTTCAGCGTCACGGAATCGAAGCGCAGAGCCTGGGCCCCGTTGGCGCTGACGCCGATGACCATGTCGCGCGCCGCCTCCAGGCTGAAATCCTCGGGAGCCGCGAAGGTGATGCGCAGGGCGCTGTTGACGTAGCGCCGGCCGCGCACGACGCCGTCGCGCGGATCATCGCCATAGGCGAGGCCGTCGATGGCGGCGAGCCAGCGGCCGCGATCCCGCTCGCCGATACCGGGCGCGCCGATCTGGCGCGCGGCGGCCGTCGCGGCCGCGATGCGCTCGGGCGTCTGCGGGTGGCTCGAGAGCATGTCGAGGCGCTTGTCCTCGGCGCTGGCCCCCTGCGCACGGCTGCGGAAGGCGGTGTTGCGGCCGAGCGCCGACAGGAACCGGCCCGCCCCGTAAGGATCGTACCCCGCCCGCGAGATGTTGCGCACGCTGAGCTGATCGGCCTCCAGCTCCTGCTGGCGGGAGAACCTGGCCAGCGAGACCTTGAAGCCGGCCTGAACGGCGGCGCCCTGGGCGGGATCCCGCAGAACCTGGGAGACGACCTGGCTGACCAGGGCCGATTCCGCCTCCCGCTCGGCCCGTTCGACGGCGTGCTGAGCGGTGACGTGCGCGATCTCATGCGCGAGCACGGATGCGATCTCGGAGGTGTCGCTGGCGAGCACCAGCAGCCCGCGCGTGACGTAGAGTCGCCCGTTCGGCAGCGCGAAGGCGTTGACCGCCGGGGAGTTCAGGATCGTCACCTCATAGGTCCCGATCCGGCCTTCTCCGGCTTTCGCGAGGCGCTGCACCACGTCGTCGAGCGCCGCGCGCGCCTTGGGCGCCTTGTATTCGCCGCCGAAGGCGGCGAGCAGGCGCTGATGCTCCCGATCGGAGGCGCTCTGGACGGCCCCGAGGCGCGGCGCGAGTTCGCCACCCGCCTGCGAGGTCGGTGGCAGCAGGGCGCTCTGCTCTCCGCCCAGGCAGCCCGCGAGCAGGGCTCCCGTCAGCGAGAGGGCCGCCAGCCGCCTCGGCAGAGACGATGCTCCTTGCCGCCAGAAAGTCCGCATGACGTCAGTCGACGAGTTCCAGCGCAAATCTCGATCTCACTTCCAGCAGGAGACCGTCTCTGCCTGATAGGATGCCGCGCGCGCGCAAGCGTTTACCGCCCAGCGCCGCCACGGTCCAGCCGCCATCCTTCAATTCGCGCCAGAGTTGCCGTGACAGCATCACCGATGCCGCCTCGCCGCGCCGGCGCGAGAAGTTCAGATAGGTGTAACGCGAGCGCTCTCCCACGGACGCGATCCGCCCCTCCAGCAGGATGATCTGCCCTGCATGCGCCCGCAGCGCGGCGAGATCATGACCGTCGACCAAGGCGGCGGCACCGTCCGCCGCGACGGCGGAGGCTCCTTTCGCGACGGCCGCCCGCAATTCGGCGCTGCAGCCATCCTGTCCCGGCTCGGGCAGGAAGGCGGCGGCGCCCGCCCTCAGCAGCGATGCGGCGATGTCCTCGGCCGGCCCGCCCTCCCCGCCGCCCGCAGCGAACAGCCGGGCCGGCAGACGGCCCCAGCGATCGGCCCCCGGCAGCGTGACGAGCTTGAGGTCACGGCCGTTCCAGGCCGAAAGGGACGCGGCGAAGCGCCGGGCCTCGGGCCCATCCTGTCGCGGCGCGATGCCGACGAGGCGCAGCGAGCGCCCGTCCGCGAGCACGGGATCGCCGGCGGCGTCGACGCCCGCGAGCCGCACCGACGGCAGTTCGGGAGAAAAGCCCGGGCATGAGGGCTCTGCGCCAACGGCAGAGGCCGGAAGCAGGAACAGGGCGGCTGCCACGAATCTCAAGCCGCCCCCCCGATCCGCCTTCCGCGCGGCGGCCGGGCTACGCCTTGAACAGATGCGCGCCCGAAAGCCCCCTGCGCGCGCAGACATTGCGCGTGTCGACGACGAGCTTGGCATGGCGCGCGACGAGCGCATAGTCGACATCGTCATGGTCCGTCGCGATCAGGACGGCGTCGACCTCGGCCAGCGCCGCGTCCGTCAGCGCGACGCTCGCGCGCCCCGCCAGCGCCGGATGGCGCCGCGTCGGCGCGATCAGCGGAATATGCGGATCGTGATAGGAGGCGCAGCCGCCACGGGCCTCGATCAGCTCCATCAGCTTGAGCGAGGGGCTCTCGCGCGTGTCCTCGATGTTCTTCTTGTAGGCGAGGCCGAGCACGAGGATGCGCGCGCCGCCGAGCGGCCGGCCGCGCTCGCGGTCGAGCAGCGTCGCCAGCCTGTCCACCACCCGATAGGGCATCTCGGTGTTGACCTCGCCCGCGAGCTCGATGAAGCGCGTGGCGATGTCGAATTCGCGCGCCTTCCAGGTGAGATAGAACGGGTCGATCGGGATGCAGTGCCCGCCGAGGCCGGGGCCGGGATAGAACGGCATGTAGCCGAAGGGCTTGGTCTTGGCGGCCTCGATCACCTCCCAGATGTCGATGCCCATCGCCGAGTAGACCTGCTTCAGCTCGTTGACGAGCGCGATATTGACCGCCCGGAAGATGTTCTCGGTCAGCTTCACCGCCTCGGCGGTCGCCGCCGAGGAGACCGGCACCGTCTTCACCACGAGCGCGGCATAGAGCGCGTCGGCGATGGCGCGCGCGTCCTCGTCGTCGGCGCCCACGATCTTGGGGATGTCGGAGGTGCCGTAATGCGGGTTGCCGGGGTCCTCGCGCTCCGGCGAATAGGCGAGATGGAAGTCGCGGCCGGATTTGAGCCCCGACGCTTTCTCCAGAATCGGAAGCATCACCTCGGCCGTGGTGCCGGGCCAGGTCGTGGATTCGAGCACGACGAGTTGCCCCGGGCGAAGCCGCCGCGCGATCTCCTCGGTGGTCTTCACCACATAGGACAGGTCGGGCTCGCGATGGCGCGAGAGCGGCGTCGGCACGGCGATGAGCAAAGCATCCGGCTCGGCCAGCCGGTCGAAATCGGCGGTGGCGCGGAACCGGCCGGCGGCGACGGCCTCGGCGATCGTCTCCATCGGGATATGCTTGATCGTGCTCGTGCCGGCGTTGATCTGGCCGACGCGCACCTCGTCGATGTCGAAGCCGACGACCCGGAAGCCCTGGCGCAGCGCCGCCAGCGCCAGCGGAATGCCGACATAGCCGAGCCCGATCACGCCGATGACGGCGGAGCGATCCCGGATGCTCTCGAGGAGCCGCTGCGGAGAAGGATGTGCCACGCGTGCCTCACATGCGGATGGGCGGCGCGTGCCGTCCCAGCGGTCAGAGGCTCCCTCTCAGACTTGCCGCGCCGCGTCAAATCTCCGCGCCTCGCGGCTGGCGCGGCCCTTCCCTGCCGCACTCGCCCTTGCTGGCCGCGCCCCGCCTGCGCGATAAGCGAGGGCGAGCGCCGGACGAAAGAGACGATGAGCTTCCTCAACCTCCACGAACAGGGTTTCGTCCGCATCGCCTGCGCGGCGCCGCGACTCAGGGTGGCCGATCCGGCCTTCAACGTCGCCGAGACCCTCGCGATGCTGCGCCGCGCGGATGCGCAGGGCGCCTCGGTCACGCTCTTTCCCGAACTCGGGATCAGCGCCTATGCGATCGACGACCTGCTGCAGCAGCACGCGCTGCTCGACGCGGTCGAGGCCGCATTGGGCCGGCTCGTCGAGGAAAGCCGCTCGCTGAAGACCGTCGCCGTCGTCGGCGCGCCGCTGCGGATCGAGGACCGGCTGTTCAACTGCGCCGTGGCGATCCATCGCGGACGCATCCTCGCCGCCGTGCCGAAGACCTATCTGCCGAACTACCGCGAGTTCTACGAGCGCCGCCAGTTCTCCTCCGGCGAGCGCGTCGGCGCGACCTGGACGACGCTGGTCGGCCAGGAGGTGCCCTTCGGGACCGACATCCTGCTGCAGGCGACGGACCTGCCCGATCTCACGCTCCATATGGAGATCTGCGAGGACGTCTGGACGCCGATCCCGCCCTCCTCCTTCGCCGCGCTCGCGGGCGCGACCGTGCTGCTCAACCTTTCGGCCAGCAACGTCACCATCGGCAAGGCGGACTGGCGCCATAACCTGTGCAAGACCCAGTCGGGGCGCTGCATCGCGGCCTACGCCTATTCCGCCGCCGGCACGGGCGAATCGACCACCGACCTCGCCTGGGACGGGCAGGCGATGATCTACGAGAACGGCGCGCTGATGGCCGAGGCCGAGCGCTTCGCCGCCGAGCCGCAGCTCATTCTCGCCGATATCGACCTGGAGCGGCTGGTGATGGACCGGCTGCGCCAGACGACCTTCGGCGACAGCGCCGACACCCATCGCGAGAGGCTCGCCTTCCGGCGCGTCGACTTCGCGCTGGAGCCGGACCGGACGAGCGATCTCGGGCTGATGCGCTCAGTCGAGCGCTTCCCCTTCGTGCCGAGCGACGACGCCAGGCTGAACGAGCTCTGCTACGAGGCCTACAACATCCAGTCGCACGGCCTGCGCAAGCGCCTGGAAAGCGCGCGGGTCGAGCGGATCGTGATCGGCGTCTCGGGCGGCCTCGACTCGACGCAGGCGCTGCTGGTGGCGGCCCATACGGTCGATGCGCTGGGCCTGCCGCGCGAGAACATCCTTGCGTACACGCTGCCGGCCTTCGCCACGAGCAGCGGGACCAAGGCCAATGCCTGGCGGCTGATGAAGGCGCTGGGCGTCAGCGCAGCCGAGATCGACATGACCCCGGCCTGCCGGCAGATGCTGGAAGACATCGGCCACCCCTTCGCCCGCGGCAAGAAGGTCTACGACATCACCTTCGAGAACGTGCAGGCCGGAGCGCGAACCTCGGTGCTGTTCCGGCTCGCCAATCTGAACAACGGCATCGTGCTCGGCACGGGGGACCTCTCGGAGCTGGCGCTCGGCTGGGCGACCTATGGCGTCGGCGACCACATGTCCCACTACAACGTCAACGGCTCGGTGCCGAAGACGCTGATCCAGCATCTGATCCGCTGGGTGGCGCAGTCGGAACGCTTCGGAGCGGAAGCATCGGCCGCGATGCTCGACATCCTCGCCACCGAGATCTCGCCGGAGCTGGTGCCCGGCGACGGCGACAAGCCGGCGCAGAAGACCGAGGATTTCGTCGGCCCCTATGCGCTGCAGGACTTCAACCTGTTCTACACCACGCGCTACGGCTTCCGCCCGAGCAAGACCGCCTTCCTCTCCTGGCATGCCTGGCGCGACGCCGAGGCCGGCGCCTGGCCGCCGCATATCGAGGACAACCGGCGCGTCGCCTACGACCTCCCGGTGATCCGCAAATGGCTCGGCGTCTTCCTGCGGCGCTTCTTCGAGACCAGCCAGTTCAAGCGCTCGGCGCTGCCGAACGGGCCGAAAGTGTCCTCCGGCGGCTCCCTCTCGCCGCGCGGCGACTGGCGCGCGCCGAGCGATTCATCGGCGGCTCCATGGCTGGCGGATTGGGAGCGGATCCCGGAGTGAGCGGAGGCGTCTGGGCCATCGGCTCACTCAGGACGCCTGGTCGCGGCGGCTGGTGGCCCGTTGCTGCCGCCCGGAATGTCCGCACTTGGGCTGTTCGATTCAGGCCAACTCCTTGGCGTGAGACGCGATTGCGAGCACATCAGCCAGCGACCGTTCATGATCACTTCACGAGCATCGAGTGGGCTTTGTTCCTCAAGCATCGCGGTCGCGAACCATCCATGAACCGGCGCGGCAACCGCCACGACAACGCGGTGGCCGAGAGTTCCTGCTCAAGCGCGAGCGGATCCGCCGCAAGGCCTATCGCACGCGGGATGAGGCAAGGGCCGACGTGTTCGACTACATAATCCCTCCCGCAAGCACGCACGCAACGGGATGCTGTCGCCCATCGGGGCCTCCTGCCTCAAAAATTAGGGAAGAAGGCGTCTAGAAAACGAGGGGCGATTCACATCCACCTATTGCGCTAAACTCGGCCGTCAAGAGCGGGAAGGCGCTGAGTTGTTGTGTAAGCAATCCGAGTGGGTCCATTGCGTCTCCACATTGAGCTGCTGCCAGCCCAAGCGATCAGAAGGGCAAATTCCTTGTGGACGAAGACGCGCTTGACGTTGAAAACTCAGCCGGCGCGTGGGCTGATCTCCATTGACCCTGCGTCATCGTGGCGATTTGGAAGGGCTTACGCGTGTCTTCCGACGAACAGCATAAATTTGGCGGCCGTCACACGGACGAAAAGCTAGACCGCCTGCAAGGGTACATGTCGGCCTACACCACAGCACTCCGCGAGAAGGGCTTCGTCCTCGTCTACATTGATGCATTTGCAGGCTCGGGAACGAGAGTGGAAGTCAAACCAACCCTGCCGCTGTTTGAGATCGAGGGGCAGGAGCCGGAAACAGTCACCGTACCGGGATCGGCGAAAAGGGCGTTCGCAACGAAACCGCCGTTCGGCGGCATGGTCCTTGTCGAGAAGGACCCCGGCCGGTTTACGGCGCTCCAAAAGCTCCGCGACGAGTATCCCGATCACAAGGTGATTTTGGAGAACGCCGACGCAAATGCGGTGGTGCAGCGGCTCTGTCGCAACACCCCTTGGAACGGCTCTCCGAATAGCCCGCCGATACGCGGGCTACTGTTCCTCGATCCCTACGGGATGGAGGTGACGTGGGAGACGATTGCCGCCGTCGCCGCGACCAAGGCCATCGATATGTGGTGCTTTTTCCCGCTGATGGGGCTCTACCGGCAAGCCGCGCGAGAGCCGGCAGCGATAGACGACAAGAAGCGAGCGAAGCTCAACGCCGTACTTGGAACGGACGAATGGCAGCGGGAATGGTATCGGCCTGTCGAACGCCCAACCGATCTACTCGGCTTCGCAGACGACGACGATGTTCGGGTCAGGACCGCTGATGTCAATGCGATTGAGGCCTACGTGCAGCGCCGCCTTGAGAGCGTATTCAAGGGCGTGGTCCTGCCCCCGAAACGCATCAAAAATCCACGGGGCCACCCCCTCGCATCCCTGTTTTTTGCGACGGCCAATCCGGCTCCTAAGGCGGTGGCGCTGGCAAGAAAAATCGCCAGTCACGTCCTCAATTCTGGAATCTCGTCCCAAAGCCGGCCGCGATAAGTTCGGCCGCTCTTCTTTTTTTGCACGCCGCCCCACTGCTTGAAGAAGAACGCGGCGCCGCTGCGGCGGCACGCCTGCTCGATCTCGTCGACCCAGCCCGGTTCCATTGGGCGAGCGCGCGGGCCGCTCTCGCCGCCGACAATCGCCCAACCGATATCGCGGAGATCGGCCCCCGCAACGGAGCCGATCAGCGGTTCGAATGAAACGAAGCGGATCGCGGCTGGGACGCGACGCAGATCGTCCAGGCGAGACAGAACCCGTTGATCCTCGACGCTCGTTCCCAGCCAGACGTTGGGAAGTACGCGGAAGCCGGGAACCGCGAGCAGCGAGGCCATCCGATCTGGGCGCTTAGTCAGGATCTGAAACGTGTGCTGCGGCGCCCGCTCCATCGCCCGCCAGACCCGCGCCACGAAATCGACCGGCACCGCGTCGTGGAATAGGTCGGACATGCTGTTCACGAAGATGCGGCGCGGCTTCCGCCACTTGCTCGGGATATCGAGGGAGGCCTCATCGAGATACAGGCGCCCGGTCCAGACGCGGCGACCTCCGCTCTGGCGCGTTAGGCCCTCATACTTCTCCACTCCCATCGCTTCGAGGCGCGCCGCCATCCGCATCGCATAGCAATTCGTGCAGCCTGCGGTGATGACGGAGCATCCGGCCACAGGGTTCCAAGTCGCATCGGTCCACTCGATCGTCGTGTCGGCCATTTGTCTCGCTCCGGGCTTCGACAGACTTTGCTGACATAGCAATTAACGAGGCTTCCCCCAAATCGGGCAGGAGCACAAATTCTCTGCGCATTATGCGCATCAGCGGCCGATCTCGGCAGCGACACCGGACCCTTTGAGCCCTCGTGCACGTTCAAGTTGTCCGCGGCTCACGCAACCTGACATGTGTTCAGCAAGGTCCGGTTTCCGGCCAGTACCTTGAGTCCGCAAACACCCGAAGCCAACACCGGGCATAACCCCGCCTCCTTATCCCCGCAGCCCCGAGCCGCCCCTATCCTCTCCCTGCTGCACTCGACCATGGGGGCTGTCGCGAGGCATCGTGCGGCCGGGTGCGGTTTGCGGGGTTCGGCTGGCGCCGCCGTTGCGGGCGAGCCTTTCGTAAGGTCGAGCGGTTCCGGGGCCTCCGACAAGGAACGAGGCGCCGCGACGCCGAAGATCCCGCGCGCGGAGCCGGGCGGCGTGGGATCGACGCTGCATCGACACCTCGACATCGACACTCGACATCGGCACGCGGCCAAGATCCGCGCGCCACCCGGCTCCGCGCATCC
>QFQY01000038.1 GCA_003248805.1 Chelatococcus sp.
AGATCGTGTCGAAGGCCTTCAGCGCGTCGATGGTGCGGATCACGATCGCGACCATGATGAAGGGCCAGACCAGCGGCAGGGTGATGTGCCGGAACATGTGCCAGTCGTTGGCGCCGTCGATCAGCGCGGATTCGTAAGGCTCCTTCGGCAACCCGGCGAGGCCGCCGAGCACGATCAGCATGACGAGCGGCGTCCAGTGCCAGACCTCGACCAGGATGAGGGTCGGGATCACCGTCGCGGGATCGTAGACCCAGCCCTGCGGCCCGATGCCGACGAGCGAAAGCAGATAGTTCAGCACGCCGAGCTGCGGGTGGAACATCATAGTCCAGACCAGCGCGACGGCGACCGGCGTCGCCATCATCGGCATGACGAAGATCGTGCGCAGCAGCCCCCGGAAGGGGAATTCGCGATGGAACACCAGCGCCGCCGCCGTGCCGAACACGACGGGCAGCACCACGGCGAGGACCGTGAAATAGGCCGTGTGCGCCATCGACTCGAGGAAGCGGGCGTCCCGCATCAGCTCGGCGAAATTCCCGAGGCCGACGAACTCCACCCCGCCGCCGATCTTCCAGTCCTGCGCCGACATGTAGAGCGTGAACAGCCAGGGGAAGACGATCACGGCGGCCACGATCAGGACCGCCGGCAGCGAGAACAGCCAGTAGCGCGGCGTGAAATCGGCGGAGTCCCGCGGCGGAGCGGCGGATGGCTCCTTGGCGAGGCCGACGGGAAGGCTGGTGCTGGTCATGTCGTCCGTTCGTCTGCGTGGCGCGGTCCGGCCGAAGCGCCTCCCCTCCCCCTCGTGGGGAGGGGCTGGGGGTTGGGGGGCGAGCGACCGGGTGAGAGGCTGGTCCTGAAGGCGCTTGCTCTAGCGTCGGCAGCAACCCCACAAGGTGGCAGCCCGGCCTTGCACCCCCCACCCCTACCCCCTCCCCACGAGGGGGAGGGGAACCTGCGGATCGCGCCTCAAGCCTCGCTCTTGGCGAGCACCGGCGCGAAGGCCTCCGTCGCCTTCTTCAGTTCGGCGGCCACGTCCGCGCCACCGATGGCGTTCGTCAGCGCCACGCCGAAAACGTCGCGGAACTCGGTCACCGGGACGATCTGGGGCAGGCCGGCGCGCGCGATCTTGGCCGAGGCGAGCAGGCAGTCGAAATACTGCCTGCCGAACTTCGACTGCGCGATCGTCTCCTGGTCGAGATAGGCGGAGGAGCGCCCGGGCGCGCCGGCACCGGCCTTGAGCATGGCGAGCTGGTTCTTCTTGTTCGTCATGAACTGGATGTAGAGCCAGGCCGCTTCCTTCTTGGAGGAACCGCGCGAGATGCCCATGCCGTCGGCGAACATGCCAGCGTGATGCGCCTTCGGGCCCGGCGGCGTGACGCCATAGCCGACCTTGCCGACGATGCGCGACTTGGACGGGTCCTCGAGCGGCGTGGCGAAGCCGATGCCGTCGAGCCACATCGCGGCGCGGCCCTGCATGAAGGTGGTCTGGCACTCGTTCCAGTTGAAGCCGACCTGGCCGGCGGGCCCGGTGTCCTTGTTCAGCTTCCTGTAGAGTTCAGCAGCCCAGATCGCCTCCGGCGTATCGGTGAGCAGCTTGCCATCGGTCGACACGGTCTCCATCCCCTGACCGAGCATCAGCGAGGTCCAGACCGGGATATTGGCGTTCTTCAGGCCGCGCGAGACGAAGCCGGCGACACCCTTGGCGGGATCGTGCAGCTTCTGCGCGACGGTGAAGATCTCCTCCATCGTCTTCGGATACTCGACGCCTTTCGCGGCGAAGAGCTCCTTGTTGTAGTAGATCATCCAGTAGTCGACGAAGAACGGGATCGTATCGAGCGCGCCATCGGCCTGCCGCGCATAGGCCACCGGACCCGCGCCGAAATCGGCGAAGTCGAAATCGGGCGCGGTCAGCGAGGCGTTCTGGATATAGGGCGTCAGGTTCTCGAACCACTTCCCCTTCGCGGCCATCCGCTTCTGCACATGCAGCGAGATGCCGCTGACGTCGAAGCTCGGCTTGCCGGAGGCGAATTCGATCACCGCCTTCTGGCGCTGCTGCTGCTCGGGAACCTGCTCGGCCGAGACCTTGATGCCCGTGAGTTCGGTGAACTCCTTTTCCGCCGCCTGCATCAGGTCGGAGCGGGGATTCTTCACCAGCAGCACGTCGATCGACGTGCCCGAGAAGCGCTTCCAGTCGAACGGGGCCTGGGCGTGCGCATGGCGCAGCACCAGCGGCGCGGCGATGGCGCCCGCCCCGAGGGCGGAGGCGCCGCGCAACAGCGCGCGCCGGGTCGGCTTGAGACTATCCTCGATCATTGGCGTCCTCCCACGGACTTGGGCCGCCCTTTGCGGGCTTGGTTGTGCGAGGTCGACGGGGACGAATGCCCCGCCGTCTCGCTCTGGCTTGGCCGAACGCTAGACCGGCTCGCGCTGAGTTGCAACTAACATGTCGGCATGCGCATAGTTGCGCCAACAACCATAATGGAAACGCCCATGCCTGCCTCCTCTGCCCTGGCCGAGCGCCCGCTCGGAGACACGGGCCTGGCCGTCTCGACGCTGGGCTTCGGCGGCGCGCCGCTCGGCGATCTCTATGCGCATCTCGACGAAGCGCGGGCCGTCGCCACCGTCGAGGCGGCGCTGCGCGGCGGCGTGACCCTGATCGACACCTCGCCGCTCTATGGCCACGGCCTGTCGGAGCATCGCATCGGCGCGGCCCTGCGTCGCTGCCCGCAGACCAAGCCCGTGATCTCCACCAAGGTCGGGCGCGTCGCACACCCCTTCGCCGGGCGCGGCGACGGCTCGGGCTATCGCGGCGGCCTGCCGCACGGGCTCTCCTTCGATTATTCCCATGACGGCGCCATGCGTTCGCTCGAGCAGTCGGCGCTGCGGCTCGGCGTGGACCGCTTCGATATCGTCCTCATCCACGACGTCGACGTCTGGACCCATGGCGCGGAGATGATCGACCGGCGCTTCGCCGAAGCGATGGACGGCGCCTATCGCGCGCTGGAGCGGCTGCGCGCCGCCGGAGCGATCCGGGCGATCGGCGTCGGCGTCAACGAGGCGGAGATGTGCGAGCGCTTCGCCCGCGCGGGCGACTTCGACACCATGCTGCTCGCCGGGCGCTATTCGCTGCTGGAGCAACCGGCTCTCGCCTCCTTCATGCCGCTGGCTCTCGAAAGGCGAATCGGCCTGATGCTGGGCGGCGTGTTCAACTCGGGCATTCTCGCGACCGGCCCCGTTCCCGGCGCCAAATACAATTACAGGTCTGCCCCGCCGGATATCCTCGCGCGCGTCGCACGGCTCGAGAGCGTCTGCGCGCGGCATAACGTGCCGCTGCGGCGCGCGGCCCTGCATTTCCCGCTCGGCCATCCGGCGGTCGCCTCGCTCGTCATGGGCGCGGCCTCGCCGGACGAGGTCGCGGACCAGATCGCCGACTTCTGCTGCCCCGTCCCGGCCGCGCTCTGGGCGGAGCTCAAGGCGGAAGGGCTGCTCGACGCGGACGTGCCGGTGCCGGAGTAAGCGACATGCGAATCGACGCCCATCAGCATTTCTGGCGTCTGGACCGTGGCGACTATGGCTGGCTGACACCGGCTCTCGGCCCGATCCATCGCGATTTCGGCCCGGACGATCTGGCGCCGCTGCTCGCCCGGGCGGGCATCGACCGCACCATCCTGGTCCAGGCCGCGCCGACGGAAGCCGAGACGCGCTTCATGCTCGACACGGCGCTGGTGACGCCCTTCGTCGCCGGGGTCGTCGGCTGGACCGATTTCGAGGCGCCGGACGCCGCGCAGCGCATCGCCGCGCTGGCGGCGGAGCCCCTGCTCGTTGGCCTGCGCCCCATGGTCCATGACCTCGCGGACCCGGACTGGCTCGCGCGGCCCGAGCTCGATCCCGCCTTCGACGCGCTGGTGGAGCATGGCCTCGTCTTCGACGCACTGCTGAAGCCGCGCCACATCGCGGCCATGCTGCGGCGCCTGCAGCGCACGCCCGAGCTGACGGCCGTCATCGACCACGCCGCCAAGCCGGACCTCGCCTCGGGCGATCTCGTCTACTGGCGTGACGGCATATCGGCCCTCGCCGCGCATATCGGCACGGCCTGCAAGCTGTCGGGGCTCGTCACCGAGGCCGGCCCGGACTGGACGCCCGAGACGCTGCGGCCGGCGGTCGAGCACCTGCTGAAGAGCTTCGGGCGGCAACGCCTGATCTTCGGCAGCGACTGGCCGGTCGTGACGCTGCGCGCCGGCTACGGCACCTGGCTGGAGACGGTCGACGCATTGCTCGGTTCGCTGCCGCAGGGCGACTATGCCGCCATCATGGGCGGCACGGCCGGGCGGATCTATCTCGCGCGCCGCGGGCGCCGCCCCCACTGACCGGACGGCGCGCCGGCGCCGCCACGAGGACACCATGCTGAAGACGATCGACCCCGTTCTCTCCGCCGATCTGCTCTGGGTCCTCGCCGCCATGGGCCATGGCGACGATCTCGCCCTCGTCGACGCCAACCACCCGGCCGAGACCATCGCCGCCGCGACGACCAGCCGGCGGCTCGTCCGCCTGCCCGGGCTCGCCATGGAGCGCGCCGCCCGGGCGGTTCTCTCCGTCCTGCCGATCGACGATTTCGAGCCGGAGCCGGTCAGGCGCATGCAGGTCGTCGGCGAGCCTGACACGATTCCCGACGTACAGGCCGCGGTTCAGCGCGAGATCGACGCCGCGCTCGGCAAGACCTCGCCGCTCGCCGGCCTCGAACGCTTCGCCTTCTACGCGGCGGCCCGATCGGCCTTCGCCGTGGTCCAGGTCGGCGATCCGCGCCCCTATGGCTGCTTCCTGCTGCGCAAGGGCGTGATCGCCGGCCGGCCGGGCTGAGTGTGCCCGGCCGAATCTGTAGGGGGGTGGGATCATTTGCACCCTGGACCCGTGGGCTCCCAAGGCGCGGAAGGCCCGCTCTATCAATAGGATAGGCTCGAAGTGGGCGGCGGCTTCGCCGTGCGCGATTTTGCGCGTGGACGCAGGGAATGGCGGCATCTTTTGCACCTTTCCGCTCATTCGGCGCGCGAGAACAACGGGAAACATATCAATATGTTGGCGCGAGGCCCCGGCAACGACGGGCAAAAGTTAGAACCGCCGAACTTTTGCTTTGGCGTCAAAGTTTGGGAGCTTGAGCGAGAGGCCAAAAAATCAATTATTTCAAACAGATACGCAGAGCGTCCGAGTCAACAGCCTGAGCCCGAACTTTTGCCCTACTCTCCCAGGTCAAACCAGTCCTGGACTGTCTCTGTAGTCGCCTTCTCGTCCTCGGGGCCGAAGCCTACATAGGGCCGCGCCGGGATTGTGACCTTACGGGCGTATTTCGCTCCGCCGCCTTTCATCGGCATGCGCAAAGGGCCGTTCTTGCCCTCGATCGTCGCGCCGAATTGATGCACGGCGCCATGGATAGCCGACGGCCCGAGCCGGAGCGTGTCACCCGAGACCTCATAGTTCAGAGAGCCCTTCAGACGCCCGGATAAGGTCAGGATCGGACCCGACGCGCCGCGCAACTCGACCGTGAGAGGTTTGAGCGGCTCCCATGCCTTGCCCTGCGGATCCTTCTCATCCTCGAAGCGCTGGTCAGTCGTCTCCAGCAGTGCTTCGCCGACGTTCTTGAGCAGATCGGACTTGCGCTCGGCCCGTTGGATCAGCTTCTCCAGCTTCGCGATGCCCTCGCTGCCGGTGTCCAATGCGACGTGGATTTCGACGGTCATTGCGCAGCGCGCTCCCGAGGCTTATATTCCTTGTTATCGGAGGCTGAGGATCGCGTGATCCGGTCGCCCAAGGGCTCCGAAACGCCGCGGCAGATCACGGGCCGCGGCATTATCTCTCCTCCTTCGGCCGACGATAGAGCAGCGCCCCGTGGCGCTGGTTGTCGACATAGGCGTCGCGCCGTTTCGGGTCGGAATTCATCGGCGGAAAGAGCGTCGTGCCGACCCAGCCGGCCTTTCCCCATTCGAAAACGGCGACCTGCGGCTTGTCGCCATCGTGGCGCAGGTAGCGGCGACGCATGGTGACCTCGCCGGTCTTCGTATTGCGCTCCCAATCGACCCAGATCTCATCCGGATCCTTCAACGCCTCGGCCGCCTGCAGATACTGCTCGGCGCGACCGCCCTTGAACACCTTCCAGGCGCCGGACGCGTCCTTGAACAGGCTTTCGGAGATGACCACGGCCCCACCGGCGTTGTCGCGATACACGGCAGCCCCGTCTTCGCCGCGCGCAGCGCCGAACAGGCCGAGCACCGCGTCGACATAGGTCTCCACGGCCTCCCCCTCCTTCAGGCGCCCAACCTTCGACGGCTTCGACAGGCCCTTCAGCGGCGGCAGATCGGCGGGCTTGCTGTTGGCCCTGGCGCCGGGCGCGAGAGCGTCAGAAGGCGGCAGCGGCTGCTGGAGTTCTGACGGCACGAGGCCCCGCTCCCAGCTGTCGCCGGGCATGTGATCCCAGCCGAAGTCGATGCCCTCCGGCACATAGACGGTCTCGCCCGTCTTCGGATCCCTGATGGGACGGAGGTTAAGCGGCGGCGCCTCGTCGGGGCCGGCCGGCTTCTTTCGCTTCTCCTGCTCGCGGTCGCGTTCCCGGCGGGAGAGTGGGCGCACGCCGCAGGTGCAGAGCCAGCCATTCGGCCCGAAATGCGTCAGCCACCATGGATCGTCGTGGCGCAGGATGATGCCGTCCCAGGCCAGATGCTCGGGGCGAGGCGTCTCGGGCGTGCGGAGCTGCGCATGCTCGTACATCCACCAGGGCCGCAGCTCCAGGACGGCCGGGTCGCGCATCTGCTTCAGGCGGCCGGCCTGATAGGAGGTACGGACGTTCGTCTCGTAAATGACCCGGGTCCGCCAGTCGCGATTGTCCTCGCCCGCGCCGCCGATCCAACCATGCCGCTCGACGGTCTTGTCGAAATCGCGCCGGAATTCCTCCAGCGTGGTGCCCTTGTCGATGGCCTTGTCGATGGCCTGGCGCAGCTCGCCGAGCACGGCCTCCTTCTCGACGCCGGCCACGACGAAGGCGCGGTCATGGGCGCGCCCGTCGAGGTCGCGCCAGCCCTTCGACGGCAGAGAAACCTTTTGCCGGAAATAGTCCACCTGCGGCGTGAAGGCCTGGCGGAAGTCGTCGCGGCCGGGATCGGCGAAGGCGACGATCGCGTTCACTCCTCGACCTCGTCTATGAGATCCGAACGGCCTTTCAACTCGGCCAGCGCGAAGGCGTCGCCGATCAGGCCCGCGAGATCGGCGGTCGGCAGGTCAGGATAGGCTTCGAGCAGACGCTGCGGCAGGTCGGCCAGCTCGCCGCCCTCGGCGAGCAGCCTGTCGATGACAGTGCGGATGTGCTCGATCCAGCCGCGGCGGATGCCGGCCGTGGCGGCGCGCAACTGATCGACGATCGAGGGATCGTCAGGCCCGGCGAAGGCCGGCACGCCGTCCGTGCCGACCTTGCCGAGCTTGAGCGGATCGACGGGCGGTTTCACCGGCTCGCAGACGATGATCGGCCGCTCCATGATCTCGGAAAGCGTCTCCTCCATCTTCTCCGGGCCGAAGCCTTCCCGCTTCAGCTTGAAGAGGTTGTCGATGTCCTTGGCCTGACGCTCGGCCTTCTTCGTCTTCGCCGCTTCCTCGGCCAGAATGTTCGACGGCCGAGGGCGCAGCACCAGCGGCGGCTGCGCGTCGGGCACGTTGTATTCGACGAGCCAGCGGATCACCGTGTTCTGCAGGGTGGCGCCGGCCATATCGGCGTCGCCGTCGATCAGCTCATCCTTGACGTCGCGCTGGGTCTCGGCCGCCGCCCGCGATCCCGCCCCGCCGATATTGGTCGTCAACGTCTCGCCGAGCACGGTCTCGGCCGTCTGCTCGTCCCAATAGCGGCACCAGGCCTCATGGGTGAGTTGGCCGGAGATCGCCGCCTTGGCGAAATCGATCTCGGTGCCGATCGGCACCGCGAGCGAGCCGCCCGCGATGGCGCCGGAGAGCGCTTCGAGCAGGCGCCTCTGGTCCTCCGGCAGCATGCCGGTGGGGTATTTCGCGACGGGCAGCGGGATCGCGAAGCGCTCCAGCGCCTTCAGCCAGAAGCCGACGCCCTCGCGCTTGAACAGGACGTGCCAGAACAGGATGCGGCCGAGGCCGAAGCCGTAGGGGTCGCTGCCGTCATGCTCGTCGAAGCGGTGGACCATGAGCTTGCGCTCGGGCCACGGCACACCGTCGAGCATGTTCTCCAGGGTGAGCAGACGAGGCTGCCAGTCCGCGTCGAAGACGATGCGGCGCTGGTCGATCTTGCGGACCAGGCGCGGCACCACCTCGAAGCCGTCGCGCTCCCACACCACCTCCTGACCGGAGAACCCCATCAGGGTCGCGTCGAGCATGTTCAGCGTGATCTTGTCGAAGGGGATGCGCTGAAGCACCCGCTCGACGAACTCGGCCGCCCTGACGTCGACAGGCTCCTGAGAGGCCGGCTCGACCTCCCAATCGCGCGCGATCAGCGCCCGCGCGCGCTTCTGCAGCACGGTGTAGGAGCGGCCGTCGCGCAGAACCTCACGATAAAGCTCGACGCCCTTGCCACGGCGGATCAGGACATCGTCAGTCGGCCGCAGCGCGGTCGAGTAATGCGGGATGGTGATGTCGTTGCGCGCATGCGCGAACAGCACCTGTCCTGCGGCCGGGACATTCTTGCGTGCGGCCGGCGCCTCGGCCGGCGGTTTGGAGCTGGCGCGGGGCTTCTTCATAGCCTGTACCCGTCAGTGAGGCCGGGGCCGCCGCTTGAGCGGCCAGCGCCGAGGATGCCGGCGGTGAGCCCGCCATTGCCGTGCTTCAACGATAGCTCCCACAGCATCTCCAGCGCGTCCGGCCCGTCGTCATGGGCCGCGTTCGGCCATTGCTGGAGCTGTTCGCGCAGCGTCGTCTGCGAGGCATGGAGCCGGATCAGCCCGGCGGCAATCGGCGGCTGCAGCCGCTCGATGCGCAACACCTTGTCGGCGATCGGCTGCAGCGGCACCGCCGGCAGCGCGACGCCCTGCCGCGCCGCGCGCACCATGATCTCGGTACGCAGGAACTCCTGGAACTGGACGCTCTCGACGCCCCAGAGGATGCAGCGCCATTCCCGCTGCATCGCGATGACGTCGGCGCAGATGACGTCCGGCAGGCGCTTGCGGATCGAGGCCTCGACGACATCGAGCACGCCCGTCGTCCTGTTGAAGCCGCCGACCAGGATGGCCGAAGGGTCGCGGCCCTTACCGGCCTTGCCCAGCGACGGGTCGACCGTGCCGAAGAACATCCAGTCCGCCAGGCGGTTCGCCCAGAAGGTGATGGTCTTGAAGGGCGATCCCTCCGCGACCGGATCGTTCTGATCCTCGGAGAGGAAGCTGTCTTCGGAGGTGGCGCGCTTGTACATCAGCGCGACCAGCGTCTTCATCGCCGGCCAGAACAGCACCGCGCCTTCGTCCATCGCCTCGCGATCGGCCTGGTAGAAAGCGACCGCAGCCGTCTCGCCCTCGTTGAGCGCGATCTCGGTGAACTGGTCCCAGAGATCCATCCGCGCCGGAAACTCCATGAGGGCGCGGAAGGTGTGCAGTTCCCAACCCGGCCGATTGCCGAGACGGCGGAGCACCGCGTCGAAATGCAGGAGAGTGCCGAACACGACCAGGTCCATCGAGCCGTCCGCCGGGCCTAGCGGCTCGACGGCCTTGAGCACCCATGTCTCCAGCTTCTGGCGGAACTCCGGGCTGCGAACGTTCTCGTCGTTCTCGATGTCGTCGAGCACCACCAGATCCGGCCGATAGGGACCGTGGCGCCGGCCGCGGACCTTCTGGCGCGAGCCGACCGCCTGGAAACGAGTGCCCCCGCGCGTCACCATCTCGCCCTCACGCCAGACGCGCCCCTGACCGCAGCTCTCGGGGAAATCCATCTGGAGCCGGGGATTGTCTTCCAGCTCGATCTTGATGGCCTCCAGCATCAGCGCGGCCTGCTCGTAGGCATCCATGCCGATGATGATGAAGTGCTTCACGCGGATGATGGCGGTCCACAACGTGAAAAGCTGGGTGCCCATGGTCGACTTCGCCGATCCGCGTGGCGCCATCTCGACCAGGCGCGCGCCGCGCTTACCGGGCCGGCCCTCATGCAGCATGGCGGGCAGCCGCTCGAACAGATGCAGGTGCAGCAGGTTCGGCTCGGCCTTGATGTAGTGCGGAAAATAGGTCTCGACGAAGAAGCGGTAGCCGTGGACCGGGTCCTTGACCCGTTCGATGCGCGCGCGGCGGGCGGCATCGTCGGCCGGGAAGCCGTCGACCTCCGCCTCGATCCGGCGGCGCAGCTGATCCTGCAGGCCGGCGACGGCCTCGCGGAACGCATGCGGAGTGAACTTCGTCGAGGTGGCCATCAGAGGCCCACCTTGTCGATCGCGGCGCGACCGGCATCCGTGATCTGCCACCAATGGATATCGCCCGGTCGCCAGCGCCGAGCGGTTTCAACGAGGCCCTGGCGTTCCAGCCGTTTGAGCATGCGCCGCGCCGCCGGAACATCCGGCAGGCCGACCTTTCGCTGGACATGCGACGTCGCCATCGAGGTGTCGGCCAGCAAAGAAAGGACTGCGCTCTCATTGCGAGACAGGCAGCGAAATTTGATGCGAAGGATCGTCGTCACGCCAGATCCTCAAAGCTGCCGTCTTCGAACTCGTCGGAGGGACGCACCCATAACGAGCCATCGGCCTCGGACTGGTAGATGACGACCTCGGCCATATCGACCGATTGCAGCTCGCAGTAGTGCGAGCCGCTTTCGTCTTGCCCCGCCGTCTCTTCTGTCCAGCTGCCGGTCTGGATTTTGCCGGTCCCGATTACGCAGTAGGTGGTTCCGCGCTTGCAGTGGAGAACGCGGCGAATTGGCCCCGGTCCAGCCACGATTTGTGAAAGAACAAGCAGATCGTTGAGAGCCAGATCCGGACCGAAAATCGCTCGTCGTCGGATTTCACGCAGCATAGCTTCAGCGGTGGCGCTCATAGCACCACTCCGACATGGCGGCGGCCGGCGTCGGTTGCGTCCCAGCATTTCATGATGGCGTAGCTCGTCGGAACCTCGACGAGATAACCGCTTCGCTCCAGACGACGACAGGCCGTCAGAACCTGCGCTGTCTGGAGCCCTTTCCAGTCGCGATAGGCGCCCTGCCAATTCGACCGGAGTGTATTTTTGATGACGTAGGTCATTGATCGAGGTCGGCCTGCCACGACACTGAGTACGTCGCGATCGAGATCTTCCTGATCGCCAGCGAGGAGCCTCCTCATGACCCATACACCTCCGAGAGATGCAGCCCGAACGGCTCCAGCACCTCCAGAAGGAGGCCGGCGCGGTCGGGGTGATGTTGACGGGTGAAGTCCGCGAGCCGCTTCAGCACGTCCATGGCGACGCCCAGCTCGGAGATCTTCGGCGAGACGCGGCCGGAGGCGGCGATGGTCTTGTGAAAGGCGTCGGCGAGGCTCGCCATCGCCTTGACACGGTCGGTAGCGGCAATGTCGGGATCGCCCTTCACCGCCTCGATCGTGGCTTGGTAGAGCACCACGAAGTCCTCGATCACCGTGGCGACGACGGCCTCAAGCCCCTCGCCCGCCACCATGTTCGCGGCCCGCGCCACGTCCCAGTCGTCGCCGCGCGCCTTTGCGTCCGCCTTCCAACGCCGGAGCGTCGCCTCGGAGACCGTCAGAGTCATGGCGATCGTCGGCAGGCTCTGACGCTTGAAGGCGTAGAGCTTGCGGGCCTCGCGGCGGGTGGCGTCGTCATGGGCCATGGCAGCGTCCTCAATCAGTCGAGGAGAAGGGCTTCTTGACCTTGGCCAGGCCCTGCCGGCCGGCGACGTGGTTCAGCCCCTCGCGCGTGATCTCGGCGATGAGCCGCACGCCCGTCTGGAAGAGCTGGACACCGCGTACGTCGACCAGGTCGTTGAGGAGCTGCGCCACCTCGGTGTCGCCCTTGCGGTGGCCCCAGTCGCCCAGCGCCGAGACGAGCTGTTCGACGCTCATCGAACCGGAGGTCTGGTTGGCCAGCTCCTTCAGGATGGCAAGGCGAGCGTCCTCCAGATCTTTCTCGGAATAGGTCTTCGGGCGGGCGTTCATGGTCACTCCCCTTTCGCCAGCAGATGGTGGTCGATGCGCTCGACCAGCCGGTTGGTCGCGGTCACGGACGCCTGCAGGCCCTTGATGTCACCGCTGATGTCGCCGATGCGCGCCGTCATCGCGTTGACCGTCTCGGCCGTGGGCAGGTGTTGCACCGTGATCTTGATGGCGGAGAGCTGACCCTCGGCGGCGGTCAGACGCTGCTCGATCGAGGCCATGCGCTCGTTGTCCTGGGGCGTGGCCGCCGGCCGGCGAAGCATGCGCACCGCCGCGAACAGGAACAGCAGCACCAGCGCAAGACCGATGAGATAGGCGACGGCCTGCTCGCTCATGTAGGCTCTCCGGGTATCCTGATCTCGCCGGGGGCGATCCGCCCGGCCTGAAGGTCGCGCAGCATCGCGAGCATGTGGCGCATCTGGGCGCGCAGCAGGTCGACGCTGGTCGTGAGTTCGCTGACGTTGCGCCGCAGCGCCTCGTTCTCGGCCATGGCTTCCTGGAGCGCGGCGCGCGAGGCGGCCTCCGCCTTCGTCATGGCTTCGAGCGCCGCCAGGAGCTTGCCCTGGAATTCGGTGGCCTGCTGCTGCTGGGTGCCGCGCGAGAGCAGGAGCCAGGCCAGTGCGAGAGCGACCACGACGGCGATGACGATGGCGCCGATCGGCCCGACGCTCTCGACGATGCGGATGAAAGACTGCAAGGCGGCCTCGCTCACGGCCGTGCTCCGCAGAGGCGCTTCCACTTGGCGTTCTCGCGGTCGGCCTGCTCCTTGGTCTCCCGCGTGTCGGTGGCAGTGAAGCGGATGGGCTGGGCGATCGAGCAATACGGCGCGTCGGCGGCCGTGGCCGTCTGCGGGGAGCAGACGAAGAAGACGAGCAGACCGAGGCAGGTCATCGCATGAAGCTCTTGTCGAAGGCGGCGTCGGTCGGATCGGCACGGTGGCGGCCGACGGCCTCCGCCTCCGCGAGCCGGGCGCTCTCGATCGCCGAAAGCGCCCGGTCGAGGGTCTGGTTCGCTGCCTCGGCACGCCCGGCGGCCTTCAGTGCCGCGTCGCGGCGCCAATCGGCCACGACGTTGCGAAGAAGCTCGGCCAGAAGGCCGCTGAGCCAGGAGGCGGCGAGTTCGAGCATGACGGGGCTAGCCCGCCGTCTCGGTCGTCGACAGCTGCACCGGCTCGACGAAGGCGAACTGGCTCTGGAGCTTGGCCGCGACCATCTCCGAAAGCTTTGCCTCGGTCAGGCCGAAGAACTTCACAGCGTCCGGGACTGCGCCAAGCACGTAGTTCACGGCCTCGGCCACGGCGGTCGATTTGACGTCGACCGCCTTGCCGCCGATCAGATCCGCGACCCTGGCCAGAGCGGCGTTGGCGCCGGTCATGATCGCGGAGTGCAGGGCCTCGCGATGCCGCGCCTCGATATTGATGCCGAGCCACGAATAGAGCCGGGCCGAGATGAAGCCGATCGCGAGCGCGACAACGGCGCTGAGCGCGGCGCTGACATAGCTGAAGAAGCCGTCGACGATGGGCGCGACATCGACCTTCGTCGACGTCGCAACCTCCTGGGCGAACGCGGCGATGGGGATGCCGAAGGCGGCAGGCGCGGCAGCACAGACAGCGAGCGCCAGCCCAAAGGAAAGGAACATGCCTCGGAAGGAATACACGGTGACGGCTCCTGGGTTGCGGCCATCAGGCCTCGTTGACGGAGAGCGTGCCGGCGAGCGCGCGATAGACGCGACCGCCAACGGGGTTGGCGGCCGTGGCGGGCCAGCGCATCGCGATGCAGCGGGATTTGGCGACGCGGGCGATGGTCACCGCGTCCGACTGGTTGCCGCCGAGGATGTGGTAGGCCTCGGAATCCTCGCCGGCATAGAAGCCGACATGGCCGCCGCCGGTGCGGGTGAACACCATCACCGCGCCGATCGCCGGAGCGGTCAGCTTCCTGCCGAAGGTCGCCCAGTTCTTCGCGCCCAGGGCGTTGGCCGGCAGCGTCTCGGAAGGCAGCGTCTGGGCGACGACATGGCCGACGAAAAGGCCGCACCACGGAATGCTGTCGGCCGTGAAGTAGGAGGCGATCCAGCCGCCCAGCTTCTTCGCCCACCCGAGGATAACGGGATTGTTGGCGGTGCCGGGCGTCTCCCTGACGCCGATCAGCCGCCGCGCCTCGCGGAACCAGATCGGCGTCGCAGCCCCGACCGTGCCGACCGAAGCGGAGGAGAACAGCTTCGCCAGCGTCTTCGGGCCTGGAATGCCGTCGGGAACGAGACCGTTCGCGCGCTGATAGGCCTTGCAGGCGGCGATGGACCTGCGACCCCAAGCGCCGTCGATCGGGCCGGGGTCATTGCCGGCGGCGGCAAGCGCGCGCTGGATCTCGATGATCGACATGGTGACGGCTCCGGATGGTCGGCTCGAACCGCTTGCGGTGAGCCGTGACCATGGCCGTCACGGACGGAGATCAGCGAGGTGGCGAAGACAGGGGAGCGTGGCTTTCACGCCGGGCGAGATCGAATACGTCGCACCGGAACGCCGTCTCGCCAAGTGGCCTTCAACCTAGTCTCGAATACCCAAAGGTCGAAGGTATCGTCGATGGCAATGAGATGACCACCATCTGATAAGCTCGATGCGAGCGCCTCGGCGAAATGGACCGGATCACCGTCGAGCGTGCAAGCGCGGTATTCTAAGAGGGGCAGATTCGCCGAACTTGGGTTGAACGTACGGGCTGTGAACACGGTTCGATGCATGGTGTGCTCCTTTCAAGCACCCGACATCTAGCGAGAGATGGTTGTCGTGAACGATCGCTACCCCTCCGGCGGCAGGAACGAGATCTGGCGCGGGTCGACGAACCGGCGGGTCTTGCGCCTTGTTGTCGGGGCGGTGGCGAGTAGCTTGTAGACGTGGCGCTCTGTCAAGTTGAGCGCGCGGGCGATCTCCGCCGTCTTCAACCCCTCCTGCGCCAGCTCCAGTGCCCGCCGATGGCGTGCCTGGGCCGTCATCAGTTCCTTGGGGATGACCACGGTCGCGCCACCGAGCATCGCGCAGAGCGCCTTCGCCAGCTCTTCGCCGACGACGTTGAGCTGATGCCCCTCGCGCCAAGTCTCGGGAATGTAGATCTCCGTGCCGCCAAACGCCTTAACGAGCGTGGTGGCCGCCTCGACGCCGAAGTTGGCGGTGATCTCGCGGATGCTGTCGGCAACGTCCTGGTCGCGGATCTCGACGGCTGCGTCGGTCATGAAGAGCTCCTGCGCAGATCGACGCGAGCGGCGAGCTGGCGATGTGTGAGGTCCTGGAGCCGGGCAGCGAGCACAACGCGGCGGTGACTGTTGGGGGGAAGGACCGCCATGCGGGCGATCAAGGCCGCGCGTTCCCGCTCCATCTGCTCGATCGCGAGCAGATCCTGCCAGGCGAAAAGGGGGATGATTGCGGGAACGGCGGCGCGGGGCATCATGAGCGCTCCGCCTCGCAGAGCTGCTGGTGCAGAGCGTAGAGAGCGTCCGCCTTGCGCCTCAGCCGCTCCATCGTGCCCGCAGCACGCTTGCACCTGGCCTGGGCAGCCTCCCGAGCAGCCAGCGTCTTGCTGTTCAGCTTTGCGAGGTGAGCGTCGAAGGCGCGCCGCTCAGCAGACCATGCCTCCGCTTCGGCCTCGGACGCCGCTATGTGGTCGGCGCTGGCGACCTTCCACTGCGCCCAGACGAGGTCGCGCGGCCGGATGAGCAGCAGCTGATCTTCCAGGAGCGCGATCAGCTCGGCATGCGACAGATCCCGCCATGATGTCGGCGGCTCGATCGGCTTCGTCATGCCCGCAGCTCCCGGTCCAGGAACTCGGTGACGGCCTGCTGCACGAGGCGGTCGCGCGTCGTGCCCCGGCGCTGAGCGAGCTGGGCGAGCAGGCCCTCGCTGTCGCCGCGCAGGCCCGGCTCGACTAGGCTGAGCGCCTGCCGACGGTTCCATGGCTGACGTAGGTGACCGCGATCGACCAATTGCTGGACGAGCCGGTGAACCGACGACTTGGCGAGACCCAAGTGATCAGCAATCTGCTGAAAGGTCGGCGGAGCGCCGTGTTCCACGAGATGCTCGCGGATGAAAGCGAGAGCGACCACCTGACGACTGGTCAGCCCCATCATGACGATGTCCCCCCGATCGCCTTGCGGATCCGCCGTCCGAGCATGGCCGAGACGCGGTCCAGCTCGTCCGGCGTCAGGCTGGGGTCGCTGACGATTGCCAACTCGCGGCCGATCTTCGCCTCGATCACGGCGTGGATGCCGGACAAGGGATCGTCGGCTCTCACCACGGCAAGCTGGATCAGCCGACGCCACTGCGCCATCACCACCGCGAGCTTGTGTTCGATCGGTGGCGCTACCTGCCCGCCGGGCCATTCGACGCCGGCCTGTCGCGCGAGCCAGCCTTTGAGCGCCTCGATAGCGGCCCGGCCCTGGGCGGGCTCGACGAGCCAGGCGGTACGCAGGACGCCCGTCTGGCGTTCGACAAAGGCGCAAACCGCCTCGTCCGACCGGTCGCGCACCACGCCGAGGTTCCATCCGGCGATCCAAAGCGCGCGGATCTTGGCGCCGTAGCGCCCGGTCATGGGGACCGCCCTCGGGTGGGCTGCCCTGGCCGGCGCGACGACGCGCAGCCGGTCCAGCAGGGCGTTGGCCTGGACCAGCGTGAGCTGGCGCGAGGAGCCTACGCCGAAGCCGGCGAGCAGCGCGCGATAGTCGGCATCCTCCAGGCTGCTGCGGCTCTTCAGCGTATGGATCGCCTTGATCTGTGCAGAGGTCGCGGCGGTCACTTGCGGTCCTCCCTCGGCAGAAGGCGCGCGAAATACCAGCCGGTCTCCGTCAGACGCGCGCGGGTCTGACGCCGGTGCAGCGTGACCGTGGCGAGGCCGAGATCGGACAGGCGCTGGTAGACCGAGGGCCGTTCCCGGGTGACGTCGAGAAAGCGGCCCGGCGGCTGCTCGCGGAGCCGGGCCAGTGCCCGCTCCTGGGGCTCGGTGAAGGGGCGCATGGTCATCGGCGCCCCCTCGCGGCATGCACCACCGCACGTTCGAGACGCGTCTGGAAGGCGACGGCAGCGGCCAAGGCGGCATTGTCGTCCTCCGCCTCGGGCAGGCCTGGGACGAGCAATGTCGTGCCGTCATAGGCATGGCGGGCATGGGCGCTGAGCAGCCTGGAGAGGCGGGCGCGCGGCCCCGTCATCAGTGTGATCGCACCGTCCCGCGCGCGGCTGACGATCTCGGCTTCGCCCGAGCGCCAGCAGATGATCTTCGCCATCAGCGCTCTCCCTTCAGGGGCACGACGTTGACGACGGTCAGGGCTTCGACGGGCACCTCCTGGACGACGTCGTCCTGGATGCCGGCAGAGATCCGGATGCGGACGACACGACCGTCGCGACCGAGCGAGACGACCTCGCCCGAGAGGGTGTGCTCTCCCTCGTGCCAATCGTGGACGGTGTAGCGGACACGGTCGCCGGCCTTGAGCCCGGCCGGCGCCTCGTCGTTGAGGACGAGCGTGTTGCCACGGAATGAGACCTTGCGGGGCATCATGATCTCCTCAGTTTCGGGCATGCCCGACCGTGTCGAAGGACCCGTCGGGCAGTTGCGGGAAGATCCGGATCGGGAGAGCAAGCAGTTCCTCTAGGCGGACGCGCAGCAGCTCCTCCACCGGCATGGTGGTGCGAACCTCGCCGTTGAAGACGGCGGTCTGGACAAAGCCGGATGCGGCGAGCATCGCCGCGTCCATGACGATGGAAGTGACCAGCGGAACCGGCAGGCCCTCGCCCCTCAGCTTCGTCGCCTCCACGATCAAGGCGGCAGTCAGGCTGTGCGTCAGCGCATTGATCCGGTCGATGGCCGGGTTGAGCGAAGGGCTTGCCATGTCAGGCGCCCTCCGCTGCGTCATGGCCCTTGACGGCCTCCAGGAGCTGCACGAGGAGGCCGCGACCGTCCGTGTCGAGCGCCTCGGCGAACTCCACCTGGAAGCGCGGCGAAACCGGTCCGTCGCGGACGATCTCGTTGAAGAGATCCGCGAAAGCTCCACCGTCGTTATCGATCGCCGCGGCGATGTCGGCGGTGCTGACGGAAAAGGAGAGGTGGTTCATCGTGACCTCCCTCAGAGCTGCGCCAGATCCAGCCGCACGGCGATCCAGTCGTCGGCGGTGGAGGCGCGGCGGAAGAAGCGGACGTATTCCTTGGCGGCGAGCGGGCGCTCCGCGTCGCGGATGGCGCGCATGCCCTCCTGCCAGCGCTCGTCGGGGATCTCGAGCCGCGTCAGCCGCAGCAAGGCCGACGCATTGATCTTGCCCGCCTTGTCGACCTTGAAAGCGTCGCCGACGATCGCGCGGATCTCGGGGCGGGCCTCGGTCGACCAGCCGCGCAGGCACTCGTCGATGATCGCCTTCGCCGCCTGCAGCTCGGGGCCGTACTCGACGCGGTCTTGGATCTGGATCTGGACCTTGAGCAGACCGTCATAGGAGAGCAGCGTCTTGTTGCCCTTCTCCCCGCCCTTGGCGGCGTCGTACTCCTGAGCGATCAGGCCGTCGAAGGCGGCGATGTCATCGAGCGTGTGCTGCTTGAAGCGGGCAATCTCGGCGGACAGCGGCTCGGCGTAGCCGATGATCTTCCGGACGAGTTCGTCCATCAGCTTGTCGATCGGCTTCACCAATTCGACCGGCGTCAGCGAGCCCTTGGAGTCGCGCATGTACTGCTTGCCGCCAAGCTCCTGGATGTGATTGGGCGCGGTGGTCACGGGATGTCTCCTGTCTTGAGCGGGGAACGGGGCTCGACCGGGCGGAGCGCGAGGTCGCGGAGCGCCAGTTCGAGGTGGAAGAGGAAGCGATCATCTCGGCCGGTCTCGCGCGGCAGCTTCGCCTGTCGCGAGACCTGCCCGGCCAGATGGCGCAGCTCCAGGTCGAGCCCGAGACCGGTACCGATTTCGAGCGCGCCGACGATCTCGGCAGCGATCTCGTCGGGCGACGGGCGCGAGGCCAGCTCGCGCAGCCGCCGCGACCGGGCGACGGTTTGTTGAAGATCGTCCGTCACGCCACATCCCCTTCCGAGCGCGGCGGCCGAGGGCGCGGGATGATCGGGAAGACGACGACGTTGCCCTGCGCGGAGGGGACTGGCCGGTAGAGCGGCGCCTGGCCGCACTGGGCGAGCTGGTCCTCTAGGGCGACGAGTTGCTGCTCCATCGCCGTGGCGGCGCGCGTCATGTCGCGCAATCCCTCGGCGAAGGCGGTCGCCATGATCGCGTCGATCTGGAGCCCCTGCGGGTGCTCCAGAAAGACGTCGCGCAGCGTGGCGAGCATGAGGGAAAGCTGACCGGTCCTCATGTCAGCCCTCCGCCCGCTCGATGCGCAGGAAGGTGGCCGCGGCGGCAATGCCGAAGCCGGCGCCTGCGAACACCAGCAGGATCGTGCCGGCGCCAGTCTGAACCACATCGAGAAGCGAGCCGGCCAGCAGCGGGCAGAAGAGCGTCAGAAAGGCGCAGGCGAGCTTGGTCAGGCCCGTTTTCATGGCGTCGGCTCCATGGGCTGAACGAAGGCTTGAGGGGTCACCCGATCGGGATTGTTCAGGCAGGATTTGCAGGCAAACCAGTGATGCACCGCGACGTTGCTGGAGGTCGGGCAATTGCAGGTTCGCCACCAGCGGCAGTCCTCGGCCGAGAGCCGCTTCTGGACATGCGGGCAGAAAACACCGCCGACGAAGACCTCGACGATGCGGGCGCGGAGGCGATCGGTCGAGCCTGGATACTTGCCGCGCAGAGCGAGCGAGACCGCGGGGCGGCTGTATCCGAGCTTCGGCGCAACAGCGTCGATTGAGCCTGCGCGCTCTACCTGCTCCCGCAGCACCGCGAGCGTCTCCGGGTCGAGCTGCTGGTAGGTCTTCTTCATCGGCACGAGAACACCTCTCGCGCATTGCGATCGACGAAGTGCTTGCGGGCCTGGACGTAGCGTGGCGCCCACTCCCCGGTATCGCGGACGAGCTGCCAGACCTTGAAGCCGTTCGAGGAAGGGGCCGTGCCCTTGATCCGGCCGTGACGCTCGACGAGGTATCCGGCTGCGGTCAGCGCGGTGAAGAACCGGCGGATCGCATCTTCGCCATCTCTCTCGTCGCGGAGCGCCGCGCGGGCGATATCCGCCACGGTGAAGCGGCCGGCCAGGCGCATGGCGCGCCAGGCGCGCTGGCGCAGACTGTCGGCGTACACCGGGTCCTTGCGGACCTTGCACGCATCGCCACCAACCTTGAGACCGTCGCGCAGGAGTACCGTGCCTGTCACGGACAAGGCGTAGATGCCAACCTCGCTGCGCTCGGCGAGGCCGCGCGCGATGAGGCGTCCCATGGCCGCGATGGTCCGCGCGCGGTCGATCGGCAAGCGATCGACGAGATCGTTAAGGTTAACAGGCTCGACGCTCAGGGCGCCGAGGACCGCTATCTGATGGGTCGCGTTTACCGGCAGCATTAGCGCGGCTCCGGCACGGTGATGGGCTGGCCCGTCTTGCGATCATTGACCAGTAGCTGACCTGCCATCTGCGCGAGCGTGACGGGGTTGTCCGCGCCATTGTGGTTACGCTTGCCGAAGCGCTCGATGTTGACGATTGCCTCCTTGATCTCGCGAGAATAGCCGCCGGTTGCATGGCCAACGAAGCCGGCGAGATCCTCGGCGACCGGCACCTCACAAAGGCCGTCGAGCAAGGCGCGCACGTCGGCCTCCCCAGCCTTGTCGAAGCGGACGTACTGGCTGACGCGGCTCGCCACCTGGGGGTAGCGGGTCAGGTTGTCGCGGATCCGGCCCATACCGACGAAAACGAAGGGCGTATCAGAGACATCGGCGATGTCGCGGATGCTCTCCATGATGTCGATCGAGCGCGAGATGTGATCGGCCTCGTCGATCACGACCAGGAAGGAGCGCCGGGCGAGCGAGAGCTGCATACGCCTCTGCGTCAGCGTGTTCGTCGCGATCTCGAATCCCTTGGAGAAGGAGTGCGGCGGCGGGATTTTGAAGGCGCCGAGCAGGTCCTTCATGAACCAGTTCGGGGTCCATTCCTTCTTTGCGCGGACATAGACGGCGTCATGCTGGGCACACCAGCGCATCAGCGCCGTGGTTTTGCCGAGACCGGGCTCTCCGTCGACGACGACGAGGCGGGCCTCGTCGGCGCCGCGCCGATCGAGCGCCTTCAGGGCGCTTTCGAAACGCAGATAGTTCTCGGTCTCTACGAAGCTATTCTTCATCTTTCGTCCTCGGTCGGTCTTTCGAGGACAGGGCGGCGCGCCGCCCTGTCGTGTTCAGGCGGCGCGCTCCTCCGGAGCGCGCGACAACTCACGCAACTGGGCGACATCCACGCCCTGGCGGGCCAGGAGGCGCTTGGAAGCATCGTCGAGCATCTCCTCGCGGATGAAGGCGCGGTCGCTCGACGTGACCTGGTCGGGATGCTGGATCAGCCAGCGCGCCAGCTCGGCATCGTCGCGGAAGATCGGACGTCCGTTGGCGGCGGTGGTGACGCGGGCGGGCCGGAACTCGGCCGGCTGCTCGATGACAGTTGCGGGCATGACTGGCGCGGCCTGCAGCGTGAGCTGCGGCATGGCCTCCTCGCGGGCCACGGCGATCTTGCGTTCCAGCCGGCCGACACGGCCGGCGGCTCGGCGCTCGATCGCCGCCTGCTCGTAGGAGAGCGGGACGTAGCGGGTCTTGTGGCCTTCGAAAGCAGCGACGGCGATCAACTCGCCCGGCTGGCGCTCGCCGTTGACGAGGTCGATGCGGCGCACCCACACCTTCGAGGCGTCGCGGACATCGTAGCCTACGATGACGTCCTGGCCGTGATGGGCCTCAAGCTCGGGGGCGAAGTAGCTATTGCCCAGCCACTCGACGAGGGCGCGACGCGTCCTACGGATCTGCCAGGGCCGGAACATGTCCTCCAGCTCCTCGGGCGACGGCATAATCGGCTGGAAGGAGGCGGTGCACTCCGCCCAGGCCTCGTCCGGCGACTGGTGGCGGAGCTTGCCGGTCACCCCATCCCGGATTTTCGGCAGCTCGCTATGCGGCCGGGCGTTGTAATCGGCGACGGCCTCGGTGCATTTGGCGAGAAAGTCGGGCCAGCTCGGCAGCAGGCCGGATTGGCCGGCGAGCTTCAGATCGCGGCGCGTCGTCTTGTGGACGAACTGACGCGCCTCCTTGTCCATCTCCTTGCCGAGATAGGTCGGAAACTCGCGCGACAGCCGCGACCAGACATGGTTGAAGCGCTCGATGTTGCCCTTAGCCTGGGACCCGTAAGCCAGCGCGCGCATCGGCGTGATCCCAGCCCGGGCCAGGAAGCCCGTGAGCGGATCGTCCATCGCGGCGTTGCGATAGCCGGGGCCGCGATCGGTGTAGAAGATGGCGGGGATGCCGTTCTCGGCGCAGGCGCGACGGAGCGCTTCCAAAACCGCGTGGGTGCTCTCGTCGAGCGCGGCCGACCACCCGACGCAGCGGCGAGTGCGCGCATCGATCATCGCCGACAGCTCCGGCCTGAACGGCTTGCCGTGGATCGGGTGGGCGACTTCGGCGTCGAAGGTCTTGCCGTCACCCGCGTAGACGCTGGTAACCTGCAGCGCAGAAGCGTCGCGGGCGACATAGGCCATGCGCGCCCGCATCGCGAGCTTGCCTTCGCGGCCGGCGGCCCGCTCCAGGTGCGTGAGCTTGTCCAGGGCACGGCGGACCTGGTCGACGGTTGGCAACACCGCCGGGCCAGTCTTGGCGAAGAGGTCGAGCGCCTCGGTGATCGCGGGCTTGGTCGGCTTGCGGTAGTGCTGGAGAAAGCCGTCGAGCCAAGCCGGGAGATCCTCGCGCTCGCGGCTCTTGCGCGGGGCAAGCGCGGCTATGCCGCCAGCCTCGCGGGCAGAGAACCAGCCGAGCAACGTGCGCAGGCTGACGGCTGCATTGCGGCCATCGCCTCCCCTGTCATTGGCATCCCGCGCCAGACGGGCGAGACGCGGCGCGGCAAACCCAGCGACCAATTCGTCGATCATCGCCTCGGCGGTCGGCTTGCGCGCCCAGCCGGTCTGGGTGACGCGGCTGTCGATCTCGGCCAGCAGCGCGGCACGGGCTTCCATCACCTTGCGCTGGCGGGCACCGAGATGGCGCAAGGTGGCGTTGGCGAGCTGGCGACAATCCGTCTCCCTCGCGTCGGCCAGTTCGCGCGCCTCGGCCAGCGCCAGGGCCGTCACCTGCTCGCGCCGGTCCAGTTCCTCGCGGGCTGCGACCGGCAAGGCGTCGATCGAGACGACCAAACCACCGCCACGGCCATTGCGTTTGCGCACCAGATCCGGCGCACGCTCCGCCGCCGAGGCGATCCAGCGCGAGGCGGTATCGAGGCGCGCGGGAAGGCCCGGCAAGCCTGCCTCCGCAATGTCGCGAGCAGACAGCCAGCTCTTCATGCCGCGCTCCGCTCGGCACGAGCGAATGCCCTGCGCTGGAACGGCGTCAGCGGAAGGAGCTGATCATTTCGCCCGTACCAATTCGGCCACAGCTCATGGCGGCTGCGACCGATCGCATTTGCGATGATTTGCTGAGCCTTCGGGTGCCGACGATGCAGGGCAGCACGGAAGGTCGATGGTCGGAAATCGTTAGCCTCCGCAAGCTTCGCGAGACTTGTGCCCGCCTTTTTAACTGCCGCGACGATGTCTGCGTTGTGCCAGCTTTTCCGCATCTGGAGCCCGTGTTAACCACGTTAGAAATCAGCGATGGCTCATAATTTCCATATCTGATTTCCATAGTCAACCGGCATCGAGTTCGAACGTGGAAATTTTGGACGGCCTTTCTCCAGACATGAGAGAGCGGCTCAGGGATCTGGTCGATGCCAACGGCGGCCCAACTGTGGTTGCTGCGGGCAGTCACCTGCCTAAAAGCACTCTCGACAAATACATGGGCGGACACAGCGAGCCGCCGGCCACGCGACTGGCGCGCATAGCAGCATTCTGCGGCTCGACCTCCGATTGGATCATATCTGGAAAACCAGCATCACATCCGATCGCCGTCGCTCCCGTATCTGGAACTGATGTCGCGCTGATTCCACGGTGGAATGTCGAAGTCTCGGCAGGGCTTGGGCGCGAGAACTATCATCAGCCTCCTGCCGGCCAGGTTCCCATCGCGCGGTCGCTGCTTGCGTCTCTCAATGTCGACGAAAAGCACGCTCACTTCGTGACGGCCGCGGGCGACAGCATGCTAGAGACGATCGCGGATGGAGACAGCGTACTGGTCAACACGGCCGATCAAGTCGTGACGCGAGAAGGTATCTATGTCGTGGCGATCGGCGAGCGTGCTCTCATCAAACGAGTGCAGATCGTCGCATCAATGAACGCAGTGCGGCTCATCTCCGACAATGCTAGATATGAGCCGGAGATCGCTCAACTAAACGACCATAATTTCCGCGTCATAGGTAGGGCGCGGCTGGTGTTGAGGGTGCTATGAAGTCGCTCGCGCTCGCTGCAGGCCTAATATTCGCAACTCCCGCGCTCGCAACGCCGAGCGTGGTGCCGGATTTGCTGCCTCGGCTGGTTGGCATGTCGCTTTTCACCTTCGAAGAGGGCTTCGGACAGCCCGCGCGCCCCTGCAGCTTCGGAGCGACGGTCTTGTGTTCTTACGACACAGGCCAGGGCCGGCTGGCCGTGATCTATCGGGGCGGGCACGTCGAGAAGGTTACTTGGTTCGTGTCGAAGGGTACGAAGGCGATCTCCGTCGATGCGCTTCGGCTTGGCGGGGCCTGCGCCAGCAAGGAAGTAGACCGGAACACCGGAAGCGATGTCCTGCGCGGATGTCCTGGCCGGCTGGCCGTCGACCTCGGCAATCTCAAGTCGGGCGACATGTTTTCATTGACGGTCTGGCGGGAGCCCTAGGGGCCTGGGATAACCCTGCCCGCCCCCATGGTCCGTAGTTTTCCTTCATCGCGTTAGCGGCCGCGTTAGACTCGCAGCAAAGCGGCAGCCTGTGTGAGGTCTTACGTGCGTCTACGGACGTTCTCCCAATCGCACTTGCACCAGTGCTGATTGCAATCCGGCAGCGGCAGGCCCGGATAGTCCTGATAGGAGAACGATCTCCCAGCTATTGCCCGGGCGGCTGGGCAGCATAGATGGTCAGCGTTGATCGTGACTTCGGGATAGAGAGGGCGCCCAGGAACAGGCCCTGACTGCAAGAGATCGGCGAACTGCGCCCGACGATGGATTAAACGCTGCCGCCAGAAGATGTGCTCAAGGAGCTGATCAACGGCCATTTTCGGATCGCGTCGACCGACATTGGTCATGCGATCCCAGCAAGGGCGGCCGAACTTGAACCAGCCAGGATGCCCGAGGGCTGCTTTCTCCTCATCTGAAACCGGCTCGCCGCTGCGGACGATTGCGGTGTAGGTATTCCAATCGCCCACGCCTGCGCTGGCCATCACGAATGGTAGTAACCAATCGATGGCGTCAGGCGAAAATGCTCCGAACAGCCGAACGGCTTCGATGGCCAGCAGTTTTGCCTCTTCGACGCTGGTCGGCCACATGCTCATGAGATGCTCCGGTTCGACTTGCCATAGCCTAGCACCTCGGAGAATGATCGCGCCGCTGCTTCGGTGCGATGCCTGCAGTTCCCCTGTCTTCGACACCTCGCGGCGCAGCTCCGCGCTGATCCAAGGTCCGGCTCGAACCTTTCGAGACCGGCATGACGACAGCATCCACCCGCAAGATCGAGGTCTTCCGCCCCGGCACCTTCGTGCCGATGTCGGGCGCCGCCGTCACCATGACGGCCGACGATCTCAAGGCCATCGCCGCGGCCTATGATGCGGAAGGCGCACCGACGCCTGTCGTCGTCGGCCATCCGAAGACCGAAGACGCGGCCTATGGCTGGGCCAAGTCCTTCGCCTTCGACGAAGAGAACGGCAAGCTCGTCGCCGAAGTCGGCGAGATAGAGCCCGCTTTCGGTGAGGCCGTCACGGCCGGGCGCTACAAGCGCATCTCGCTGTCGCTGTTCTCTCCCTCGGCTCCGAACAATCCGAAGCCCGGCTCCTGGTATCCGAAGCATATCGGCTTCCTGGGAGCTGCCGCCCCGGCCGTGTCGGGCCTGAAGCCCGTCTCCTTCGCCGAGGATCAGACCGGCGTCGTCGAGGTCGAATTCGGCGATCCCGCGTTCAAGGACGTCGCCTCGCTGTTCCGCTCCTTCCGCGAGTGGATGATCGAAAAATTCGGGCTGGAAGCCGCCGACAAGACGCTCCCCACCTGGTCGATCAACTGGATCGACGACGCGGGCGACCGGGATAGCGCCGGCCTGCCCGCCTTTTCCGAACCCAAACCCGCCCCCAAAACTCCGGAGACCACGATGACCGATGCCGAGAAGGCCGCGGCGGCCGAACGCGAGCGCCAGCTCACCGCGCGCGAGGCCGAACTGCAGAAGCGCGAAGCCGGGCTTGCCCATGCCGACCATGTCTCCTTCGCGGAGGGCCTGGTGCGCGAAGGCAAGCTGCTGCCGGCCTCGCAGCCGCGCGTCGTCGCGCTGCTCGACAGTCTGGCGGCGCCGGAGCCTGCGGAGGTGTCGTTTTCCGAGCCCGGCGGCCAGGCCGTCAAGGAAAGCCCGGCCGACGCCGTCCGCGCCATCCTGACCGCCCAGCCGAAGGTGGTCGAGTTCGGTGAGTTCGCCCAGGGCAAGGACAAGCCGGGCCGCGTCGTCGAGTTCGCCGCGCCGGAGGGCTCGGCCATCGATGCCGACGGGCTGAAGGTCCATCACGCGGCCGAGGCCTATCAGCGCAAGCACCCCGGCACCGCCTACATCGACGCCGTCCGCGCCGTGCAGGCCGGCGGCTGATTTCCCCCTCATCGCAGGAGCATCGCCGCCATGGCGCCCGTCAGAGCCTCGATCGACACGCTGGTGATCACGCGCATCGCCGCCAGCATCGTCGCCCAGAACAAGTTCGTCACCTTCGCCGATGCCCAGGCCGTGCTGAACGACCCCGTCCTCGGCGTCTCGAAGCTGGACGCCACTGCGGGCGACGCGCTGCCGGTGACCGTGCTCGGCGGCGTCGACATGACGGCCGGCGGCCCGATCGCCAAGGGCGACCAGGTCGTATCGGACGCGAACGGCAACCCGATCGCCAAGGGTGCCAACACCAATGTCGCCGGCCGCGCGCTGAACGCCGCCGCGGCGAACGAGCGCGTCTTCATCCTGCTCATCAGCCGCTGACGGTCTTCCCCCGAGCTTCACAGGAGCCCATTTCATGACTGCCATGAACAGCCGCCAGGCGCAGGCGATCGACCCGATCCTGTCGACGCAGGCGCGCGGCTACACCAACCAGGAGCTGATCGCGCATCGCGTGCTGCCCTGGGCCGATATCCCGAACCGCTCGATGAAGGTCATCCGTTTCGGCAAGGACTCGTTCAGGCGCTATGTCGACACCCGTCGCGCGCCTGGCGGGCAGCGCCGCCGCATCCAGTTCGGCTTCGAGAGCGACCCGATCTCGCTGCGCCAGGAGAGCCTGGAAGCGCAGGTGCCGACTGAAATCGGCGCCGACGCGGCCTCGGTGCCCGGCATCGACCTGGCTGCCGTCTCGATCCAGGGCGTTCAGGACATCATCGCACTCGGCCGCGAAGTCGAGGTAGCGACGCTGGTCCGCAGCTCCGCCCTCTACGACGCGAACCACAAGCTGGCGCTGGCCGGCGCTGACAAGTGGTCCAGCCCCGACAGCGATCCGGCCAAGGACGTCAAGGACGCACGGGAAGCGGTGCGCCGCTCGATCGGCCGCTATCCCAACCAGCTCACCCTCGGCCCCTCGGTGTTCAACGAGCTGACCGAACACCCGAAGGTGAAGGAGAAGTTCAAGTACACCTCGTCCGAGAGCGTCACCGAGGTCATGCTCGCGCGCTATCTCGGCGTGGAGGAGGTGCTCGTCGGCAAAGCGGTGGCGCTGGCCGAGAACGCGCCGGACACGGCTCTCGCCGACGACGTCTGGGGCAACGACGCGATCCTCGCCTACGTGCCCAAGGGCGGGAACTATCTCGTGCCGGCCTTCGGCTATCTCTACCGACTGAAGGGCTACCCCAACGTCCGCGTTCCCTACTGGGAGAACGGGACGGACTCCTGGGTCTATCCCGTGACCGAGGAATACCGCCCCTACGTCACCGGTGCCGAGGGCGGCTTCCTGTTCCAGGCGCCCGTCTGATGGCGCGCCAGGCGAAGGCCGGGACGCGCCCGGCATCGACCGCTGCCGCATCGGCTCCGGCCGCAACGGAGGAACCCGTCGAGACCGGGCGCTTCGCGGTGCTCTCGCCGCTGCGCTTCGACGGCCGGCGCTACAGGCCGGACGATCCCGAGGCCGACGAAGTGACGATGCCTCGGGATCAGGCGAGCGCGCTCCAGGCCATCGGCGTAGTCGGCGAGGAGATCGTCGGCGACTGACGGGGTCACGCGGCCCAGCGCCGTGCGGGGTGGAGCAGCCTGGTAGCTCGACGGGCTCATATCCCGAAGGTCGCCGGTTCAAATCCGGCCCCCGCGACCAATCCCCTTTTGGGGGCACGAGACGGACGGGTGTCGGTCCCCGCCCGTCTTAGCGAGGCCGGACGCTCTCCGGGGCGTCCGGCCTTCACCGAACACCATGCCGGGGGCCGACGCCCGTTCTCGATCGAACGGGAGAGACGGCCGGGGGTCGCGCCCCGGCCCAGGCCAGCAGGGGAGATGCGCCCCAGGGCGGAGGCGGGCTTCGCGATGGATGCGTCGGGTACCGCCTCCGCCTTCCTCTCCTCAGCGTCAGAAAGGCACGCGCAGCATGAGCATTCTGACGGTCGAGGCCTTCGTCGCGGCGATCGGCGAGAGCGAGGCCGACAACATCGCCGGCACCGGGCCGCGCGGCGAGCGCGACCTCGACACCGACAAGCTGCAGGGCGCGCTCGACCACGCCGACAGCATCATCACCGGCAAGCTGCGCGCCCGTTTTCCCGAAGGGCTGCCCGCGCCGACACCGATCATCCTGCTGGGTATCGCCACCGATCTCGCGCTGTACCGGCTGCGCTACAAGACCGGCGACCAGTCGGGCGTCCAGGACGAAACCTATCGCCGTTACCAGGCGGCGCTGAAGCTACTGGAGCAGATCGCGGACGGCGACATTCTGCTCACCGAGGAAGACCAGGGCAGCGCCGAGCCGGTACTGTCCTCCGGCGAGCCCTCCCGCGCGGCCCGCATCCTGGACGGCTGGTGATGGCGGATCCGGCGATCATCTCCGGCAACCAGGCGGCCGATGTCTCGTCATCGAGCCCGACCTCGCGGCTGGTCGCCGGCGTCGTCGCCGTGCTCGAAGCCGAGATGACGCGGGAGTTCTATGTCGGCCCGATGCCGGACAAGCCGGCCGATTTCGACCTGGGCGAGCGCGAGGGCGCCGTCCTGGTCCACTACCGTTCGGGCAAGGGCATGGGCGTCGACGCGGACGCCGATCAGCAGCGCGAGCTGACCATCGACGTCCATCTGCGCCTGCGCGGCCTCGCCGGCCGGTTCGGCGTTGCCGTGCAGCTCGACGCCGTCATGGGCAGCCTTCTCGGCCGCCAGATCCAGGGCTCGACCCGTTTCCGCTACGGGGGCGACCAGTTCGTCCAGGAGCGCGACGGGATCTGGGACCATGTCGTCACCTTCACCACCACGCAGCCGGCCGTCGCCCGGCGCCATCCCGACTGGAGACCCTACTGATGCGCGAGCTTACCTATACCGGCCCGGTCGACACGCTGGAGATCTTCGACCCTGAGCATCCCGGCGAGCCTATCTTCTCGGAGATCCTGCATCCGGGCCGCACCTACAGCCTGCCGGACACGTCCACCATCGTCGACCAGATGATCGGGCGCGAACTCTTCAAGCCGGCGAAGGCGGAAACTGCGGCGTCCCCCGTCATCGACACCTCGCCCGCCGCGCCCGCGCCCGCGACTGTGCCGGAGATCGAGGCCCGCGGGGCCGGGAAGACGAAACGAAGCTGACCGATCCGGCGGCTGCAGGCAAGCGAGGCGGACATGGCAGGCGAGAACTATCATCACGGGCCGGAGATCATCCGGATCGAGGATACGAGCGGCGTCGTCGTCGACCAGAAGATGGCGGTGACCTGGCTGCAGGGTACGGCTCCGGTCCAGGACGGCCACGCCACCGCCGACGCGCGCAAGCCCTTCATCAACCAGCCCGTGATCATCCGAACCTGGGAGCAGGCGGTGGCCGCCTTCGGCGAGCCGAAGGCCGGCTACTCGATCCCCCAGGCGCTGCGCTCGATGTTCAACAAGAACCAGGGCCAGGGCGTCGGCACGATCATCGTGAACAACGTGTTCGATCCCGACGTGCACAAGACTGGCAGCGTGCCGGACCCGACGCTGGTCTCGACGGCCGACATGACCGGGGCCGTGGCGACCGACGGCAAGCGCACCGGCTTCGAGGTTTCGGCCGTCTGCTACAACCGCTTCGGCTTCTTCCCGCGCCGGATCATCGCGCCAGGCTTTACCGGCGTTCAGGGCATCCGGCAGAAGATGCTGGAGGTCGCGAACCGGGTGAAGGGTCACGCGATCTACGACATGACGTCCGGCGTCACCGTCCAGGGCGCGATCGAAGCGCGCGGTTCGGCCCAGCCCTTCGCGACGGCGTCCGGCCGTGCCGTCATCTGCTTTCCGCGGCTCTATGCGCTCGACGCGATCACCGGCGAGCAGTCGCTGCAGCCCTATTCGCAGCATTTCGCCGGGATCTGGAACCGCGTGATCGCGACGGAGGGGCCGCAGTACTCGCCTTCGAACGTCGCGATGGACGACGTCTCCGGCACTGAGATCGACATCGTCTGGGCGCCGAACGACTACAGCACAGACACCAACCTGCTGAACGAGAACGGCATCGTCACCACGATGACGCGCTACGGCCAGGGCTTCCACACCTGGGGCGCCAGTTCGACGCTGTGGCCGACCGTGCGCAACACGGAGGCCTGGCTTCATGCGCAGGTGGTGATGGACGCCATCGACGACGCCGTCCTGTTCTACACGCTGCCCTATACGGATCGCGGCGCGGTCATCAAGCGGCTGACGATCATCGAAGAGCGGGTGAACGCCTACCTCGCCTCGAAGTCCGGCACCGACGACCTCAACGCCTGGCTCTATGGCGGCAATTTCCGCTTCAACCGCCAGAAGACGACGGCCGAGAGCATCGTCGGCCAGGGCCAGCTCTTCTGGGAACTCGACCGGCAGCCGATCGGCATCATGCACCGCATGACGATCGAGGCGTCCACCAAGCTCGAATATGTCGACCAGGCGCTCGGCCTGGCCGCCTGACGACGACACCTGAAGGATCCGCGAGATGGACACGAACAAGGTCGGCCAGCTCACCAACGGCGACGTCTACTGGCGCGACAATCTCTGCGTCGGCCGCTTCAAGGCCTGCGAACGGCCCAAGATCCAGTACGAGAGCGTCGATCACGCATCGCTCGGCATGATCGCGGAGTTCGGCGCGCCCTCGCGCCAGCTCAAGAAGATGACCGGCAAGCTGGACCTCCAGTTCCTCGACGTCGATCTGCTGGCCGAAGCCTACAACCCGACGATCGGGATCCCGCTGACGCTCGACGCGCCGGTCGACATCTTCGGCTCCGGCGGCCTCGACATCAGCCGCGGCTACCGTCTGACCTGGCACATGACGGTGATGTTCGGCACCACCAGCTCCGGTGGCCACAAGCTCTCGAACGATTTCAGCGCCGAGTGGGAATATTCCTGCCTGCGCTTCGTCGAGAAAGCCTCGAACAAGTCGGTGCCGCTGCGCGAGATCGACGTGATGGCACAGGTCAACCGCATCAACGGCGTCGACGTCTGGCCGCGCTACGGCTGAAGGCCCGCGCCTTCCCGCACTCCCCCAGCACCTGAAGAGAGACCGACATGACCGAGATCGCCCAGGCCACCGCCGAGACCGACAGCCCGCTGATCGCCAAACTGCGCGCCATGAAGGAAGCCGGCGGAGAAGACGGCTTCACCCTGCCGGTGTCGAAAGTGCGCGTATCCTACGCGAAGTTCCGGCCGTTCGACGGCTGGGAAAAGGCGCAGATGCAGGCGGCCGGCAATGCGGCGTCCGTGAACCTCTACTACATCGTCCAGGTCTGCAAATTCGACGGCGAGCGGATGATGGCCGGCCAGTATCGCGAGTACATCTGCGATGCCGACCACATGGCGATCTCGCAGCGCCTGTTCAACGGCAGCGGCGAGACGGCCGAGGGAAACGCCTGACCCGGCGCTGGCCGGGACGCTTCGATCGCTCCTTCCTGATGCGCTGCGGCTATCGCTTCTCGGAACTCGCCGCCATGTCGATCGAGGAGGTGTGCTGGAGGGCGGACGAGGAGCGGGCCTACGAGGAGGCCATCGCGAAGAAGGGGTGAACCGTGGATTTGCAGCGCACTGAACGTCACCGTAGAGCGCGGCAACTCCTGGCAGAGACTTCAGTAGTCGTCGAGGCTCCAGCGCGTATTGGCCTGCCCCACCCGGACTTCCATCTTGTTGTTGTTCGCCTGGAAAATCTCACCCTTGCAGAGGCTGCACTGCAAGGTGTCGCGGTTGAAGTCCAGCTTCGACAGTTGCAGCGTCACCAGGCGCTTCGACTGCTCGAAGCAATGGGCACAATAGCGTATCGCCTGATGATCGCCGCGAACCGGACCTTTCGCCTTGTAGGCAAAGTTGCCGGGAGCCGTCTCCACCAAGTCGTATTTCTCCCGGTCGCATTCAAATGCCTGGAGACGGCTCAACTCATGCAGGATTTCAAGCATCTGCAAGCGGAGCGTGGCCGTCTCCTCGCGCGCAGACACCATCTTCTCGGCCATCTCGACGAGGAGTTCTCGCGCCTGCGCAGCCGCGGGGTCGAGCGCTTTGCCGTCCTTGCTCTTCCCGAAGAGCTCCTTCGCCTGCTTGGCGATCGTGAGTGTGTCCTGGATGGTCTTCAGGCCGCCGAAGCTCTCGACCGCCTGCTGCAGCATGGAAATGTCGACGCCGCCGATGTTCATGGTGGTCCTCTGCCAATTCGAGCGTGGCGAGCCTGCCTGAGTCGCCTTCGCAGGAATAGCTCCCATGGCTGACCTCCGGTTTGCGATGATTTTCGAGGCCAAGGGCCTCGACGCGCTCCGCAAGGAGATGGAGGCCTTCAAGACCGCCCAGCGCGAAATGGCCAACAGCAAGGAGGTCTCGGCCAATGCCGGCCAGAAGGCGGCCGAGACCGCCAAGCGCGAGATGGAGGCCACGAAAGAGGCCGCCCGACAGCGCACTGTCGCCAACGAGCAGGCCAGGATCGAGAGCACCCGCGCCGAGCGCGACATGAGGCGGCGGGCCGCTGCCGAACGCGCCATGGCCGATGAGATGCGCCGGGCGCGGGCGCGCGACGTGACAGCCACACGCGAGCAGATCAGGATCGAGGAGACCAAGCGGGCGGCCCAGGCCAAGGCGGCGCGCGAAGAACGGCTTGCCTATCTGGAGCGTCGCCGCCTCGTTCAGGCCGAGCACTACCAGAAGATGGCTGCGGAGCGCAGTCTGGCCGCCGAACGTCAGCGCGCGGACGAGCGGATCGCCGCTTCGATCGCCAAGCGCTCTGGCCGCTCGCAGACGGACATCATGCGCGAGATCCAGGCGCAGCGAGAGCTTGGGCGGGCAGCCGAGACGGCAGGCCAGCAGGCGACGCGGGCGGAGAGCCGCTGGCGCCGGCTCGGCCAGACGATCCGCGGCATCCGCTGGGGGCGCGTCGCAGGCGAGGCGATGGTCGACCTCTCCAAGAACATCTCCAAAACCGTGGCGGACGGTGTCGCGAAGGGGCTTCGCGACGGCGGCGGGCGGGTGCAGTCGCTGATGAATGGCGGCCCCGGCGGCAGTCGCCCCGGCGGCGCGGCCAGTGCGGCGATAAAGGAGCTGAGTTGGAATACAATCGTCGGAGCCGTCTCCGACAAACAGGCCGCGCTCACCACGACGAACCAGATGATCGGACCGTATTCGGCGGACCAGGCCCGTGCGGCGGTGGCTGCGGCGGAACAGGCGCATGCGGAAACAGCCAGGCGCACGCCGCTCGCCGAATATCTCAACGCCGCGCGCGAAGTCTCGACGGCCGGCGTGATCGCGGACAAGGGCTTGATCAAGGAGATGGCCGACGCCGCCTTCGCCAACGGCCTCGACGTCACCGACATAGCCAGAGAGTACGCGGACGCGCTCAAGCGCAAGGATGCCGGTGGTTTTGCTTTGCGCATGGGCGCAACAACTGCGCTTGGCGATGATGGTAGCCAGACGGTCAGGTTCCAGCGCGACGGTCAATTGATCGAGCGGCAGCTCACGCCTGGTTCCGAGGCCGCGATCATGCGGGAGCTGATGGGTCGTCATGCCGGCGCCATCGCGCGCTACGCGGCGACACCGCAAGGCATCTGGGACACGGCGTTGACCCAGGGTAGAGCCAATGCAGCCACCGCGATGGAAGAGCCTTTCCGCAAGGCCACCGAGTGGATGCAGCGCTTCAACGACGCGATGAGCGGCTTCGACGGTGGCGCGGCCGGCTTCGGCAAGAAGATCGCCGACGGCATGGACCAGGCCGAGAAGCTGGTGATGTCGATCAGCACGAACATCAGCGCCATGGTCGGACCTGTGCATCAGGTCGTGGAAGGGCTGGGCGGCTGGAAGACGGTGGTCGGCGGGCTTGTCGTGCTGAACATCGCGGGCTGGCTCGGCGGTGCCGCGGCGGGCATTCGCGCCGTGGCCGGCGCCTCTTCCCTGCTCGCCGCCTCGCCGGCCGGGCGTGCTCTCGTCGGCCTCGGCCTCGCCGCCTATGCGCTCAACGAAGCATGGACCACCGACAAGCCCGAGCCGGGCAGCCTGAAGGCGAATGCGCGGGCGGAAGTCCAGGCGATCAAGGACGCGGTGGCCTCGGCCTGGCGCTGGGCCAACACGCCGCTGAACAGGCCGGCAGCGCCGGCCGGCCCGGCCGCGGAGGTGGCGATGCCGCTCGGCCCCGGGGCGGAGATGAAAGGCACTGACGCCAGCTCGGCTGCACGCGAAGCGCTGGCGCTGATGGCCCAGGTGCCGCCTGCCGCCCAAGCGATGGCGGGCGAGGTCACCGCGATCCTGGCCGCGCAGAACTTCCACGCACAGGGCGTCGCGATGATGGAGACGCTGGCGGAAGGGATCCGGGCCGGCGCCGCATCCGCCATCGGCGCGGTGCGCGAGGTGACGCAGGCGATGCGCGACCACCTGCCCCATTCGCCGGCCAAGGTCGGGCCGCTCTCCGATCTCGACAGGGTAAGGTTTTCGGAGACGCTCGCGGCGGCGATCCGGCCGGATCCGGCCGTCTCTGCCGTCCGCGCGGTCGCGGCCGGCATGCTCGGAGCCCTGCCTGCCTCGGGGGCCATGGCCGTGGGGAGCGGCGACGTGCCTGCGATCTCGCGCCCGGTCGGCGGCGGGGCCAGCGTCACCTATGCGCCGGTGATCCATATCGGCGCCGGGGCCGATCCGGCCGAGTTCCGGGCTCAGCTCGAGCAGCACAAGCACGAGCTGGTGAAGCTCCTCGAGGAGGCGCAGGCGCGCCGCTCCGATCTGAGGTTCGACTGAGATGTTCGCCTGGCTCGGCTCCATCCGCATCGGCTCCAATGCGTTCACCGCGCCGACCCAGGCGTCGGAGACGGCCAAGGTCAGCTTCGCCCGCCACAATGTCGCCGAGGGCAAGCCCGTGCTCCAGGACATGGGCGAGGATCTGGACGGCAAGAAGCTGCACTTCTTCTTCGACGAGGCCTGGTGCGATCCGGAGGAAGAGCTGGGCCGGTTGCGGGCAGCCCAGCTCGCCCGCTCACCCTTGCCCTTCGTCACCGGCGCAGGGACCTTCACCGGCGCGCGCTACGTGATCGAAAGCATCGACCAGGAGATCAAGCGCACCACGCTCTCCGGCCGGACCGTCAGGCTGGACGCCTCTCTGACGCTGACAGAGAGCCCGGTGCAGGATCTGACCGGACTGGCGACCACGCTGCAGCGGGCGGCAGCCGCCGGGATCTCTGCGCTTTCGGGCCTCAACGTTTCGGTGCGGCGATGAGCTTCCTCCTCCATGTCGTCGGGCCGCTTGAGCGGTGGGATACCATCGCCTGGCGATACTACGGCGCGGCCGGCGCCTACCGCCCCATCGTCGAGGCGAACCGAGCCCTGTTCACCGATCCGCTCTCCGCATTGCCGGAGCTTCCCCCGGCAGGGACGGAGCTGAAGATCCCGATCGTCGCGGCAGCGAGCCGGCCGACGTCCGACGACCTGCCGCCGTGGTTGCGCTGATGGTTTCGCGCGCCGCGCCGCTCGATCTCGGCCGCCCGATCGCCCGGCTGACCTATAACGGCGTGCCGCTATGGGACGCGATCTCGTCCGACGTGATCGACCTGACCTTCACCGACAACATCGAGGGCGAGGCCGACGAAATCCAGCTCAAGGTCCACAACGCCAGCGGCAAATGGTTCTCGGCCTGGACGCCGGAGCATGGCGACGAGATCGAGGGCGCGTTCGGTTATGTCGGCAGCATCATGGTGCCGCTCGGCACCTTCTTCGTCGACAAGCCGAGCGCCGCAGGCGGGCGCGGCGGCGACACCTTCTCGACCTCGGGTCAGTCGGCACCGGTGAGCAAGGCGCTGCGGACCCAGAAGACACGGGCTTTCGAGAACCAGACGCTGGCCGACGCGGTGCGCAAGGTGGCCGGCGAACATGGGCTTGAGGTGGTCGGCACACCACCGGCCTTGCATTTCGAGCGGATCACCCAACGGCGCGAGACCGACCTCGCCTTCCTGAAGCGCCTCGCCGAGGATTACGGCTGCTTCTTCAAGGTGGCGGGTAAGAAGCTCGTCTTCATGGCGCGCTCGGAGGTTTGGGGGCGCAACGCGATCCGGACGATTGTGAAGGGATCGCGCGAGATCGTCAGCTACACGTTGAACTACGAGGCTGCGAAGACCGCCAGCAAGGCCAAGGCCTCCTACTATCTCGGCAACGAGAAGAAGAAGATCGAAGTCGAGGTCGAGGATAGCGAGGTCAAGACCGGCGACACGCTGCGGATCGACGATCGCGCCGAGAACGAGGGGCAGGCGCGGGAGCTTGCGAAGTCCCGGCTGCAAAAGGCCAATCTGAAGCAGTGGACCGGCAACTTCACGCTGGTCGGCGATCCGCTGCTGCTCGCCGGCCAAAACGTGCTGCTCTCGGGCTATGGCCGCTGGGACCGCAAATATTCGATCACGCGCGCCCGCCATCAGCTTTCGCGCTCGGGCCTCACCACGGCGATCGAGCAGGCCGGAACGCGTGAAGGCGAAGGCTCCGGGCCAACGGAGAGCGGCAAGGCGGCCATCGCCTCGCGGCCGTCGACAGGGAGCGCGGCGCCATGAGCGCGAACAGCCCCTTCAAGCGCGGCATCGTCCGCGAGCTGCGGGCCGAGAAGGCGCAGGCCCGCGTTGAGATCGAGGACGAGGACGGCGTCTCGTCCTTCTGGCTCTCGGTGAACTCGGCTCTGGCCTCGGGCAATGGCAGCCGGGTCTACGCGATGCCCGAGCTGGGGAGCCAGGTGCATTGCCTGGTCGACTGGCGTGGCGAGGATGGCTGCATCCTAGGTGCCTCCTACAGCGACAAGGATCCGCCGCCCGCCACAGACGCCAACCATATCGCGATGAAGCTCGGCGGCGGGCTGGAGCTGGCCTATGACAAGGCGGCGGGAACGCTCGACCTCGCCACGACCGCGCCGCTGACGATCCGCTGCAACGGCACCTCGATCCGGCTCGATGGCGATGGCGCCACCGTTGTTGGCGGCAAGATCGTCCTGGACGGGCCGGTCGAGATGCCGAAGGGCTTTACCGCCGGGACCGGGGCCGCCGGCTCGCAGCCAGCCACGATCCGCGGCAAGCTCCATGCCGAGCAGGACATCACCAGCGCAACGCGCATCGCGGCACCGGTCGTCGACGAAGGCGGCGCGTAAGGCAGGACCCCTGTCATCGCCACCTCGCTAGGGATCCGCGCGCGCCCGTAACTTCGCGGGCATGACCGGCATCGTCGACAGAGCGCAGATCCCCTTCGCGCATTGGCAGATGGCCTTGTCGCCGGCCGGGACCGACGACGGGCTCGGCCAGATCGTGACGGGCCTCGACGACCTGCATCAGTCGATCAACACCATCGTCCTCACGGAACAGGGCACGGTGCCGCTGCAGCCGCTGAAATGCACCCGGCTGCTGCCCTACATCGACAAGCCGCCCGCCATCGCGATCCCGAACCTGACGCGCGAGATCTGGGACGCCATCACGGCCTGGGAACCGCGCGTCGTCGTGCAGCGGGTCGCGCCCATCGCAGCGGGGTTCAGCCATTGGCGCTTCCCGGTGTTCTGGTATCCGCGGGCCGACATCGCGCGCGAAATCCGCATGACGGAGGTCCGCTATGGCTAGGACCGATGCGGACGGCCCCTATTCGCTGCAAAGCCTCGCCGCAATGTCGGTGCCCGCTCTGTTCGAGCGCGACCCGGAGGTGCTGAAGGCGAAATACGTCGCCTGGTTCGAAGGCGCGACGAACCGCACGCTCTACCCCATGCAGGTGGAGATGCTGCTCATCGAGCTGCTGGCCTATGTCGTGTCGCTGCTCGGTGAGGAAGGCCAGATCGCGGCCGAGGAGCACCTGGTCGCCAAGGCCTCGCGCACCGGCCTGATCGCGATGGGGGCCAACCGCTCGACGCTGCCCCTCGACGCCTCGACGGCGACGACGACGATCCGGTTCACGCTGTCGGCCGCCCGCGCCATCAACGTGCTGATATCGGAGGGCGCGCGCATCAGCGCCGGTTCCGGCGGACTGATCTTCACGACGACGGCGCCGGCCATCATCCCGGCGGGATCTCTGACGGCCGACGCGCCCGCGATGGCCAACGCGGCCGGCGGCGCGGGCAACGGCTTCCTGCCCGGCCAGATCGCGACCATGCTCGACCCGGTGCCAGGCGTGTCGGCGGTGAACATCGTCGCGAGCGAGGGCGGGTCCGATGCGGAGGAGACGGAGGCGTATCGCCTCCGCGTCGCCAATGCGTTCGATCGCGTCAGCCCCGGCGGAGGACTGGGCTGGTACACGGAGACGGCTATCGCGGTCTCGCCCGTCATCATAGACGTGGCGATCGTCCGGCCGCTTCCCTGCTATGTCGACATCTATCCGCTCACGGCTGCCGGAGCGGCCGGCAGCGCCCTGCGCGACCAGGTGAAGGCGGCGTTCAATACGCGGGAGGCGCTGGAGATCCGCTTCGGCGACGAGGTGACCGTGAAGGCCGCCGTCGCAGTGCCGATCGCTCCCGCGCTTGCTGTGTATCTGACGGGTGCGACGGAGGGCGCGAATGAGCTTGCAGCCTCGGTGGCGAACCTGGTGCTGGCCGGGTGGCGCCAGAGGCTCGCGCCGGTGCTCTCGCCTGGCCTGATCGAGGAGACTGTCAAGGCGCGGCTGAAGGACGCCGGCTTCACCGTTGACGATGTCCAGGTCACCGACATGGCCTTTGAGCGCCTGGCCGCGGAGGAATACGCCGTGCCGGTGTTGATCCAGCCCGAGGACGTCGTGCTGGAGGCCGCCGATGGCTGAGCGCTTCGACCCGAGGTCGATACCGCCCTCGATCCTCGACGCGCGCTCCCGCGCCTTCGGTGACGTGATCCGGCGGGCTGTCGCCGAGCCCGATTTCTTGCGGCTGCTGATGGAGCGGATCGACGAGGTCGACGCGAGGCTTCTGCCTTTCCTCGTTCGTGAATTCGGGCTGCAGCACTTCGTCGAGCCCGGCATGTCGGAGACGGTGATCCGCCGGATGCTGAAGGGCTCGTTCGAGCTGCATGCGCAGATGGGCTTCATCTATGGTGTCCGGACGGGCCTCGGCATGCTCGGCGTCACGGTCACGAACTGGAGCCAGTGGTTTCAGCAGAGCCCGCAAGGCGCTCCCGGCACCCACATTGCGACGGTTTCGATCGGCGAAGAGGTATTCGTCGACGAGGGCCGGGCGATCACCTCGCGGCTGCAGCGTGCGCTGGGCCGGATGGTCAGGCGCATGCGGCGCTACAGCCAGTATGTCGCGATCCGGTTCACCACGGCCGGTGAGACGGAGGCCCGTGCCCCGCTCTTCGTCGGCGCGGCCGTCATCACGCGCATGCGCGTCCGGCCATCGGTCGAGCCCATCACGACGCTAGCCGCCCGGCCGCCTCTCTTCGTCGCCGCCGCAGTCTCTTCCCGCCTTCGCATTTCCCCGAGGATCGCATGAGCGACTATATCGGCGTCGTCACCACGGCCGGACAGGTCAAGATCGCCGCCTCGATCGGAGGGGCGGCCCTCAACCTCACCACGATCCGCGTCGGCGATGGCAACGGGGCTCCGATCACACCGATCCCCGGCATGGCCGACCTCGTCCGGCGTGTCGGCAACGCCTACCCGATCCTCTCGGCCGGGCCGGACCCGGTGAACTCGACACACTGGCGGATCTCGACGCTGATCCCTGTCGAAGACGGGCCTTTCGACATCCGCGAGATCGGCGTTTTCGACAGTGCCGGCACGATGATCGCGATCGCGAAGCACGTCCTGGTCGAGAAGCGCACGCCAGCGCAGGGGGCCGCCGTCGAGCTGGTGACCGATATCGTCTTCCCGGTCTCCGAAACCGCGCAGGTGACGGTCGCTCTGCAGCCCACCGCCTCGGTCTCCATCTTCCAGATGCTGCGGGCCGGCTTCACCGTCGTCGAGAGCGCGACGACAACCGCTGCTCCGGGTGCTCCGGCACTCGGTCGCACGCATGTCGTGCCGGTCGGCGCCACCGGCGCATGGGCCGGGCTCGCAGGCTCGCTCGTCCAATGGACGGGCGCGGTTTGGGTGGCCGCGAATGCGCCGATCGGCTTTGTCGTCGTGGACCAGTCTCGCGCGCTGGATCACCCAGCGCGATATCTCCGGCGTTCGGCCGATGGCTGGGTGTCGGCAGCGGCGGCGACCGATGCTTACGGCTTTACGCGGCTCGCCACGGTCGCGGAGGCGAAGGCCCGGGAGAGCAACATCCTGTCGGTTACCCCGGCGGGGCTGGGAGACGTGCTGGCCGAGTTCGGCTTCAGAACCGACGTGTCGACGAAGTTCGCGCCGGCCTTGCCCTATGTCGATGCATACGCCTCGGCCACGATCAATCTGCCGACGTCGGCCTCCGCCAAACTCACCTTCCAGACGCTGACGGGCGCGCTGCTGGGCACCAACACCTGGGACGGCAGTCGCCTGACGATCGGGCCGGGCATGGGCGGAAACTACTACATCCAGGGAGCCTGGACCTACTTCACCCCGGCCGACGGCACGTTCGCGGCGACGCAGATCCGCAGGGGACCGTCCAACATCATCGGAGAGGGTGACTTTCCGTACAACAAGAACGGCGGCGGCACGCTCGTCGAAGCACGCACGATCGCCCGTCTAGGCGTCGGCGACTACATCGAAGTCGACGGCTACCACCAGTCCGGTTCGACCCAGCCGGCTTACGCCGATCCCCGCGCCCGCTTCTTCGCCGTGCTCCTGTCCGCCATCTGAGGTGATCCATGCAGATCGAGCTGACCGCCGATCAGGTTTCGGCGCTCATGTCCAAGTTGCCGCCCGATGCGACCGGCCCCAATAACGGCTTTCGCTGGGACGACGGTGTTCTGACGGTTCCGCCCGTCCGGGAGGCGGCAGTGCTGACGATCACCGCCGTGACGGGTTGGGACGCCGCCCCCGATCCTCTCGCCGTGCTTAAGGAGCTGCTGAAGCAGGGCATCGACCAGCAGGCCGAGCGCGAGCGGCTGAAGTACATTACGGCCGGCGCCGGTCAGGCGATGACGTATCAGCAAAAGGCGGCCGAGGCGCTGCGGCTGGCCGACGATCCGGAGCCCGATCCGGCGGCCTATCCGATGTTGTCGGCGGAAGTCGGGGTGACGGCGACCGATCTCTCCGGCGTCGGTGCGATCGTCAGGGCAGCCCATGCGCAATGGCTGGCCATGGGCGCCGCGATCGAGACCGCACGGCTTTCCGGGAAACAGGCGATCGACCTCGCCGCGACGGCCGAGGCGGCCCGCGCAGTCGTCGTGATCTGGCCACAGGCTGAGGAGAACTGACATGGCAGCGTCCGAATATCCTCTGACGGCCGCCGATTGGACCAATTGCGGCCCGGCGGACGACTGCACCATCCAGACGGTTGCCGCCGGCACCGTGATCATCACCTTCGCCGCCGCGAAACCCGATGCGGGTACCAAGGCGGGCCTGCGGATCGGCATCGGCCCCAACCTGCAGCGCGACGCCGGCATTCAGGAGGCCGGCAAGACGCTGTGGGCGCGCACGCTGCGGGGCTCGAACACGCTGACGGTCGAACGATGAGCGTATCACTCGGGAGGCTGTCGAAGCCGCGAGGCGGGGGCGTGGCCATCGCGGTGCCTACCGTGTCCGCCTATGACCGCGCCACCAAGACCCTCACCGGGATCGCGCAGCCCGCAGCGTCGATCGCCGTCTATGTCGACGGCGTCCAGTCCGGCACCACGGTTGCGAACGGCGCGGGTGTCTGGTCGTTCGCGTTCGGAGCAGCGCCCGGCGCCGGCTCCGCCCTGACGGCAACGCAGACCGTGCCGAAGACCAGCTCCATGGCGCCAGGCCTCGTGGTCCCGGAAGCGTCATTCTCGCTCGCCAATCTGCCGGCCGGCGCCCTGATCGCAAATTGGGATGCGAGGGTCGCCAGCTCGCTCACCCTGTCGGGCTCGCAGGTTGCCGCCTGGACGGACCAGAATGCGGCGCTCGTGCTGGCCCAGGCGACGGCGGGCATGCGGCCGACCTACAGCGCAACCGGCTGGGACGGCGTCCGGCCGGCGATCAGCTTCGACGGCAATTTCAACACCGGACAGGGCGATATCCTGACGCTCGTGGCCTCACTCTCCGAACGCTATTGGGTGTTCGCGCTGCTGGAGCGCTCGGCTGCGAACCAGAACAACGGTGCGGGCTCAAACCTGAAGAACATCCTTCAGGTCTTCCGCCCGAGCGACGGGCTGTTCGCCTCGCTCGCGTTCCTGCGCCCGAACTCGGACGCGAGCCAGACCACGATCCTCACGACCGGCTTCGGCACCTCGTCCAACACGGTGGCGGCGCCGGGCGGCGGGCTCGCCAACGGCGCCAAGGGACTGGTCTTCGCCGATATGGGCCGCGCGATCGGCCTCAACTCCGGAACCCTCGGCAAGATCACCAATGTCGGCTCCGGGACCAAGGCCGAGATTGCACTCGGTGGCGACAGCGCGGTGGATCACAATCGCGGAGCCTTCAAACTGGCGCAGCTCGTCCTGGTCGACCCGCTCAAGCTCAAGGGCGACGGCGCCGACAACCAGCGCTGGGTGATCGAAGGCTGGCTCGCGCATGAATGGGGTCAGGCGGGCCTCCTGCCGGCGCTGCATCCGTTCAAGGCGGCGCCCCCGTTGGTGAGCGACTGGACGGACAACGCCCGCGAGATCGTCACCTGGGGCAACTCGCTGACGCTCGGCTTCACGCCCTCGATCGTCCAGGCTTGGGCGAGCGGCTATCTGACCCTGCCGCCGGTGACGAATGGCGGCATCGGTGGCAACACCTCCACCGCTGTCCGCACCCGCTTCGACGCGGCCGATCCACGGCTGCATGAGTGCGACGTCGTCATCGGCGAGGTCTTCGAGAACGGCAATGGCGGGGGCTCCAACCCCACGACCCGCGAGCACATCAGCCATATGGTCGCGACCGTGCTTGCGGCCGGCGGCCGACCGATCGTGCTCGATCGCCATATCGACAATCTCGACGCCTATGCGATCGGACAGGCGACGCGCGCCGAGGTCGAGGCCGACAATGCGTGGCTGCAGGCCAATTTCCCCGACTACTACCTGCCCATCTGCGACTTCGTTCACGCGATGGGCGCGCCGGACGGGCCTTATCCCGACCCGGTGAACTACGCCAAAGGCCTGCCGCCGGCCGGCGCCATGCGCGACAACGTCCACTACGTCGACGACGTCTACCAGCGGGTCGGTCGCGACCGCATCGGTGGGCACATCAAGACAAAGAGGCTCGACCGATGAGACTGCTCGCCATCCTCACGCTGGCGCTCTGCGCACATATGCCTGCCTTCGCCGAGACGATGGTCTCGGGCAAGACGTGGCCGCCGGCCGCCGCCGTGCCGACGATTTCGGCCACCGGCACGAACGGGGCCGCCCGGTTCGTGAAGTCGGCGCACGACGTCACGATCGGCCCGGTGATCGTCATCGGCGCCTTCCGCGCAGTCGAGACGGATCAAGGCGTCACCGTCCGCAACCTGCGGATCGACGGGCTTGTCGGCCGCGACCTGCAGCGCGACGGAATCCGCCTGCGAAACGCAATCGGCGCCGAGATCTCGAATTTCGATCTGCGCATGCGAGCAGAGCCGCAGACGGGCGACCAGTTCCCTGTCGGGATCACCGTCTACGCAGGCGAGAACATCACCATCCGCGACGGCGTCGTGGATGGCTTCCGCCTCTCGGTGCCGGCAGGCAGCTTCGTGCAGGGCGATGGCATCGGCACCGAGCGCGACGTCAAGGGTGTCAGGATCGAGCGCGTGACCTCGCGCAACAACGGTGACAGCGGCTTTGATCTGAAAGGCCAGATCGTTGGTCGGGATCTCGTCTCCGAGCGCAACGGCAACGGCATCAAGGCGTGGCATGACGCGACGATCTCGACGCTGACTTCGATCGACAATAAGCGCGCGATCCACCTGCCGGTAGGCGCCAAGCTGCATATCGAAAGGCTGGTGGCGCGATCAGTAGCCAAGGCTCACGTCATCGTCGTCGAAGGCAAGGGCGAGCTGACGATAGGCTCGTGTGACCTGACCGGCATGGCGAAGGGCTCGATCCTCGTGCAGTGGAACGGGTCGGGCGCTAAGCTCAAGCTCGGCACTGGATGCGCACTGTGAGGGGCCGGCAGATGCGGATGATCGCCTGCCTGCTGTTCGTCGTGGCCGTCACGGCCTGCTCGCATCCTCGCAACGGCGACGATGGCATGGACGGCTATGGCGTCGCTGTCGGCCTTCGTCACGAGCTGGATCGCGATACACCCTGAAGAGGACGGGGCCGGGTCGAAACCCGGCACGGGGCCAGCCGGCAAGCAGAACCCCGAGAGCGTCAGAAGCCTTACCGCACCCCGCCCCCTGCTGACGTCAGCCAGAGCGGTGTGTCTGAGTCGGGCGCAGCGAACAAGTGGAGAACATCAGATGCGGATGCGGGGCCTTGCTGTTCAGGATGACGGCCGGGGCGCTCGCGGGCCGCGTGGAAATCAAATGCCGGCGCTGCGGCGCCATCAACTCGATCCGGGCCGCAGAGCCCATCACCAGAGCGCCATGCAGAGCGTCCGCAGGAGACCTCGCATGTCACGCTTCGAATGCCGCACCTTCGGGACGGCGACCCTCTATCACGGCGACGCCCTTGAAGTGATGGGGGCGTTCGATCCCGCTTCCTTCGGCGCCTGCTTCGCCGATCCGCCTTACTCCTCCGGCGGCAATGTCAGGGACAAGGCGCAGGCCACCTCGGCCAAGTACCAGAGCGCTGAGCACCGCGGCCTATATCCCGAGTTCCAGGGCGATACTCGCGACCAGCGCAGCTACCTCGCATGGTCGACGCTCTGGCTCGGCCGCGCGCGCGAGCTGATCGCGCCGGGCGGGCTGGTCGGCGTCTTCAGCGACTGGCGCCAGCTCCCCGTGACGACCGACGCCCTGCAATGCGGCGGTTGGGTGTGGCGCGGCATCGTGCCGTGGGACAAGACCGAGAGCTGCCGTCCCCAGCTCGGCCGCTATCGCAATCAGGCGGAGTATGTCGTCTGGGGCTCGAACGGAGCCCGCCGGCTCACAGGCCGCGTCGCGCCGGGCGTCATGCGGCACAGCGTTCCGAGGGTGAAGCATCACATCGCCGGCAAGCCCGTCGAACTGATGGCTGGACTGCTCTCCGTGGCCGAAGGCCCGATCCTCGATCCGTTCATGGGCAGCGCGACGATCGCCGTCGCCTGCCTGCGGCTCGGCCTGCCTTACGTCGGCATTGAGGTCGATCCGACCTATTTCGAAATCGCCTGCAAACGGATGGAGGAGGCACGAGACGAGGCAGCCTAGTTCTCCTCTCAATCCACAGGCAGGGCTCAATTTCGTTCTTGATTCGTTCTATTTCGCTGAGCAGGATGATGTTCCTACCAAGCGGAGAGTATGCCCATGCCCAAGCAGGACGAAGCCAAGGTCACCTACTACGTCGTTCAATCGTTTTCGAAGGCGAAGCGCGGCGTTGAAGTTGACCCAGCCGTGGAGATGCGCAGCGAGCAACAGGCCCGCAGAACAGCCGAGCGCCTCGCAGCTACCAAGGTCGGGGTCGTCGCGTTCTCGCGGACCGGTAGCCCGTCTTCCGGCGAGTGGGAACCGGCGGTGATCTTAGCCCAGTACGGCGCGGTCAGTGACGAGCTGATCGAGTTCCTGTCGGCGGCCTGATCGATGGAGACGGTAGCCGAAGCCATCGCAGCCGGACGAACGCATCTGGCGGTCGATTGCCGAGGCTGCCGTGTTCTGAGCTATTTGCCCTGGGGACTTCTCCAGGGCATCGACAGCGAAACCCGCATCCACGATATCGCTGACCGTCTCGTATGCAGGAAATGCGGAGCGAGGCCCGATCGGGAAAAGGTCCGGTCGGGCCACCCCACTGAAGGGGTCGCCTTCCCCAAGAACCTCTACGGTTCGAGCCAAGGTGCAAAAGATCGCGCCTGAAGGTGCAAAAGATCGCGCCGGGCTACAGAATCCATCGGCCCGCGGCGAGGCGAGGCGCCCGAAAAGCTTACACATCATCGGCTTAGGAGAGAATGGCTGGGGCGGGAGGATTCGAACCTCCGAATGGCGGTACCAAAAACCGCTGCCTTACCGCTTGGCGACGCCCCAATGCGCCGCGCCTTCTAGAACGCGCCGCCGCCGCGCGCAACAGAGAGGTCGGCATGGCTCCGGAAAGAGAATTCACATCGAACCGTCGAAGCCCTGTTGCGCACGGTCGCGACGCTGGCTATAAGCCGCCCACCAGTTGATCGGAGTGTGGCTCAGCCTGGTAGAGCACCTCGTTCGGGACGAGGGGGTCGCAGGTTCAAATCCTGCC
>QFQY01000110.1 GCA_003248805.1 Chelatococcus sp.
AACGTCAGCGTCTCGAAGCCGAACAGCACGCTTCTCGACGCCAGCGCCCGGAATCTCCCGACCGTTCTGCGCGTGTCGCCGCACTACTACAATTCCGAGGATGAGATCGACCTGTTCGTGGACGCCTTGAACGACATCGTTGCAAGCGGTTGACGCGGAGCTTGGTCGATCGACGGTCAGTGCTTGGGCGCACCGTGGCCGCCATGCCCTGACTCCGGCATCGGCGCGATTCGATTGCCGCCATAGCCGCGCAGGTGATCGTATCGCGCGATCTGCTCCGCCGACATCACCGCCGCAGTCTCGATATGGGCGACGAGATGGACCGCCCTCAGGGCTCCCTGCCTGACGCCGATCCGTTCCGTCAGCGCCTTGAGGCGCTGCGCGTCGATCTTGCGGGCGGCGAAGCCTGCGTCCAGTTCGCGTTCGAGGCCCAGAAGCTCTCCGCCAACCGCCTTCGCCTCGACGTTCATCCGCGCCTTGATCGACTCCAACGCTTGTCGCTGACGGCTTGACAGGCTGAGCAGGTCCGCAAGCTCGAGCGCGTGCATCGGCCCGGGATAGCGGTTGAGTTCGGCTGCCTTGGCGAGGCCCATGCCGCGGCCTTGCGCGAGATCGTCGAACTCCTTGGGCGACAGCGCCTTGATCGCCCGGCTCTGCTCGCCGGCATAGGAGCTGTGCGTCTGCCCCCATGCCGGCGCGGCCGACGCGAGGCCTGCCGAGATCAAAACGAGTATGGTGGTCAAGGCGAGGCGGCTCATCGGGGTTCTCCTTCGCGCCCAACCTGCCGGAGATCGTGACATCGCGACATGATCGAGATCATGTCAGGACAATGTGGCCGGTCTTCCGTGAAATCGTCCCCTGCGCCTCAAGTCGGGCCAGCGTCCGGTAGAACGCCCCGGGCGTCAGGCCAATCGCGACGGCGATGTCCCGCAGCGAGCCGTCAAAGGCGATCGTGCGTCCGTCTTCGCTGGCTTCCGCGACGAGGAAGGCGATCACCCGCTCGCGCGCCGAGCGGATGTCGCGCACCGTCAACCGCGCGCGGAGCGTCATCACCTGCCGGGCGAGATCGGCCGTCAGGTCGAGCCGTGCGGTCGCATCATCGCCCAGTAGCGCGAGGCTGGCGGCCTTGGGAAAGCACGCGACGACGGCTTCACTCAGGGCGATGGCGTCGCAATGGTAGCGCTCGGCGAAAAGTGAGGCCTCGGCGAAGCGCTCTTCCGGCCCAGCGGTGAACAGCGCCGTCTCACGGCCATCGCCGCCGAAGCGCACGAGCCTGACGCGTCCCGTGCGCACCATAAAGAAGCCGCGCGTTTCGTCCCCGGCCGCAAACAGCGTCTCGCCTGCGGCGAGATGTCGGATAATAGGAACGATTTCCGATAGCGGGCCCATGCTCAAGCCGCTCAGCCGCGCGTCGGCCAGGCAAGATGATTTCGGTCGATCACGAAGGCATGCCGATGCCGCCTGCCCGCACCCGCCAGATGCGGATGGTCGGCTTCGAGGCCGGGATGCTCGTGTTCGATCTCGTCGGGATCCCCCGCCGGCCAGACACGCAAGGCGATCGCCAGCGCCAGCCCGGCGATGATCGCCATCGCCACGAATGTCGCGGGCAAGCCGATCGTCGCGCCCAGCCAGCCCGCCGCCGGGTAGGTTATCAGCCAGCAGGCATGCGAGAGGGCGAATTGGGCGGCGAACAGCGCCGGCCGATCCTCCGGATGGGCAGAGCGCCGCAAAAGGCGACCCGACGGCGTCTGGGTCAGGCTGTAGGAGAAGCCGAGCGCGAACCAGAGCGGCAGCAGGACGGAAAAGCCGGGAACCAGCGTGCCCAGCATCAATAGGACCGGAAGTGCAGCGCCGGCAATCAACATCAGCCTGCGGTCGTCGAGGCGGTCGAGCAGGCGCGGCAGCGCGAAGGCGGCCGTCATCGAGCCCGCGCCGAACATCGCCAGCGCGAGCGCGGTCGCCTGCTGCGTCAGGCCATAGGTCGCCTGAACCAGAACCACCGTATTGACGATGACCATGGAGCCTGCCGCCGAGACGGCGAGGCTCAGCGCCAGCAGCCCGCGCAGCCGTGGCGTCGCGAGGTAAATCCGCAGGCCCCGCGTGGTGCGGTCGTAGACGCCACGCGGCTCGCCGGGCTTCGGGTTCGGCAGAATGACAGACACGACCAGCGCGGCCGAGGCGATGAAGCCGATGACCGTGCCGGCGAAGAGGTTGTGGAAGCTGATCACGGTCAGCAGCAGCGCCGCTAGCGCCGGGCTCAGCAGGCTCTCCAGATCGTAGGCCAGCCGCGAAAGCGAGAGTGCCCGGGTGTAGTCCTTCTCATCGGGCAGGATGTCGGGAATCGTCGCCTGGAAGGTCGGCGTGAAGGCGGCCGAGGCCGACTGCAGCACGAAGATCAGCATATAGACCTGCCAGATCTCCGTGACGAAAGGCAGCAGCAGCGCCGCGGCCGCGCGAACGAGATCGAGCCCCACCAGCATGCTCCGGCGCGGCAGGCACTCAGCGAAGGCGGACGCGATCGGCGCGACGCCGACATAGGCGATCATCTTGATGGCCAGCGCTGTGCCGAGCACGATGCCCGCATTCGCACCCGCGAGATCATACGCGAGAAGACCTAGCGCGACCGTCGCAAGGCCGGTGCCGACCAGCGCGATGACCTGCGCGAGAAAGAGGTGGCGATAGGTCCGGTTGGCGAGGATAGCCAGCATGGGGTGGGCCCTAAAGGTATTTCGCGATGGCCTTGAAGGCGTCGACCACCTCGCGCTGCTTATGCGGCAAGGGCCCGACGACTTCGTCGAGGCAGTGGTCGAGATGGTCCTGGATCAGGGTCTTCTTGGCCTGCCCGATCGCGCTCTCCACAGCCTGCAATTGCTGGGCGATGTCGAGGCAGGAACGACCGGCCTCGATCATCTCGATAACCTTGCGCAGGTGCCCGTCGGCCCGCTTCAGCCGCTTGACGATGGCGGGATGGGTCGCGTGGAGATGGCTCTCGGACATGGCTTTCCGTATCCTCCTGGGTAGGATACGTCAATGCGGTCACGTGACTCGTCGTTCGTCGTCTCCGGTCAAATTGTCGTCAAGAAGAAGGGCTCTACGCTCTGCCCATGTCGCGCCGCCGCCTTCGAGCCGGGTTCAGCCTCGTCATCGCCCTCGCGATGGCGCTCTGCATGACGCTCTCGGCTGCGCACGTCTCTGCCGGGCACAACGCCTACGCCATCGCGCAGGCCGAGGTCTTACGGCATGCGGAACTCGCCGCTTCGATCGCCGAGCACGGCCATGCCCATGAAGAGGGCGAGCCCGACGAGCGCTTGCCAGGCCATGTCCATGGGCACAATACCGCCGACCATGTCCACGAGACGGCGGATGTCGTCGGCCTGATCCAGCTCGGCACGCCGCGCTTCGTGCGGACCCCGATCCGGCACGAGCATCGGCGATCCGCCTCGGAGCGACCCGGCGGTCTGGAACGCCCGCCTCGATCCGCCGTCGCCTGAACTCAGCGCCGCGCTCGCGGCAGCCTTCAACGACGAACCATCGGATCAGTCATGCAACCACCTTCCACCGGAGGGCGGCGCCTGCTGCGACAAGCAGCCTTGCGCCTGCTCCTTTCCCTCGTACTGGCGATCGTCCTGGTTATGCCGGGCATCGATGCGGCGCTGGCCCACGCCGTAGCCGAGGGCGACAAGGGCTACATCAAGGAGATCACGGGGGTGAACCTGCTCCCGTTCGTCTATCTCGGCGCCAAGCACATGGTGACGGGCTACGACCACATCCTGTTCCTGTTCGGGGTGATCTTCTTCCTCTACCGCCTCAAGCACATCGCGCTCTATGTCAGCCTGTTCGCGATCGGCCACTCCACGACCATGCTGCTCGGCGTCTATTTCAACGTCGGGATCAACAGCTACCTCATCGACGCCATCATCGGGCTGTCGGTCGTCTACAAGGCGCTCGACAACATGGGCGCCTACCAGCGCTGGCTTGGCTTCCAACCGAACACCAAGGCGGCGACGCTGATCTTCGGCCTGTTCCATGGTTTTGGTCTCTCGACCAAAATACTGGAATACCAGATCTCCCCGGACGGGCTCATCCCGAACCTGCTCGCCTTCAATGTCGGCGTCGAACTCGGCCAGCTCACGGCGCTCGGCATGATCCTGATCGTCATGGGCTACTGGCGGCGCACGGCCAGCTTCTGGCGTCATGCCTACACCGCAAACGTCTGGATGCTCACCGCCGGCTTCGTGCTCGTCGGCTACCAGCTCACCGGCTATTTCGTTTCCTGAACCCCAAGGACACACGTCTCATGTACAACACCGACATCCCGACCCGCGCCGAACTGCCGACTAACGCCCAGCTTCTGCGCTCGACCGCCATCGCCATCGTCGCGGCGGCCGGCATCCTCGTGACCATCGTGCTGCCCGCCGAATACGCGATCGACCCCACCGGCGTCGGCCGCATGCTCAGGCTGACCGAGATGGGCGAGATCAAGACCCAGCTCGCAGCCGAAGCCGAGGCCGACCGCCTGAAGGACCTCTCCACGACGCCGATTCAACCGGCCCCCGCGACGCCGGCCCCGGACCAGCGCTCCGGCCTGCTGACCACGCTGGCCGGGCTCCTCGTCTCGCCTGCGCAGGCCGGCGAACGGCTCGATCTCGCCCAGGCCGAGAAGACCGACGAGACCGTGATCACGCTCGATCCGACCAAGGGGACCGAATACAAGCTCACCATGGTCAAGGGCGCAAAGGTCACCTTCGAGTGGAGCGTCAAGGACGGCGTCGTCAACTACGACATGCACGGCACGCCCGGCCCCGGCGCCAAGGAGAAGAGCTACAAGACCGGCCGCGCGGTAGCGGGCGATACCGGCGTGCTGACCGCCGAATTCGACGGCGGCCATGGCTGGTTCTGGCGCAACCGCGGCACGAAGCCGGTGACCATCATCCTGCGCACCAAAGGCGCCTATGCCGAGATCAAGCGCATGAGCTGACGAGGTTCCAGCCGGCCTGCGAGAACGCGGGTCGGCCGGCAGGCGCGAACCGAAAACAGCTCGCTTGGGCGCAGACCTAAAATCCGTCCCCGGAGCCGGTTCGCGCCGCGATCCGAGGCGCACAGCAGCCCGCCGCTGACGGCTGTCCATCGCTGGCGGCCTGAATCGGCGGACAGGGCACGTCGCCATAAGAGCAGAACACGCAGCAATCGCCTTCAAGCGGTCGCAGCAGTACTCCGCAGCTCTTGCATTCGTAGAAAAACCAGCAGGCGTCCGTCGGCATCGTCTCAGTCGCCTGATGGGCGCAGCGAGGACAAGTCAGAGTCGATTCAAGCTGCATGAGGATCACCGCGTCAGCTTGAGCAGGGCCGGCTCGATATAGGGCGACCAGACGAGCGCCAGCCCGACGACCAGAGAGCCGAAGCCGAGCAGTCCGATCGTGCGGCGGGATGTTCCTGGCTTGGCGCATGTGTCGCCATCACAGCTCGGCCTGCGCCTTCGCCAGAAGAAAAAAGCCCAGCCGAGAGCCAGCATACCCGCAGCGCCGGCAATAAGCAGCGGCCGGATATCGGCCAGGAAGGCAAGGCCGCTGAAGACCGCCCCCGTCGCTCCAAGTCCCGCGAGCGCGATCGGCAGCACGCAGCATGAGGATGCGACCAGCGCGCCGATCCCAACGACCGCGCCCGTCCCGGCCAGGAGGCGCGTGGATGGCGCCGGGAGAGGCTCCGTCGTGCTCGACTTTCCGAGTTCCGCGCTGAACATGAATGGTGCTCCGTTTCGATCCATGGCACTCTGCCTCCCGTAGCCACTACGGGATCAAGCCACATATGCTCACAAAGGCGCGAGGCATCGCCGCGGGACAGCTTGCACAAGCCGCAGGCGTCAATCTCGAGACGGTCCGCTACTATGAGACTATCGGGCTGATGCCCGCGCCGCCGCGCACGTCGGGCGGCCATCGCGTCTACGACGACGCCCATGTCAGGCGGCTGGCCTTCATTCGCCGAGGCCGCGAGCTGGGGTTCAGCATCGACGAGATTCGCGCCCTCCTGATCCTGAACGACCCCCGCCATGGCTCCTGCGCGGAGGTCAAGGACATCGCGTCGACGCACCTCACCGAGGTGCGTCGCAAGCTCGCAGACCTGACGAGGCTGGAGAGTATCCTCGCCGCATCCGTCGCGCGCTGCACCAGTGAGCCGCTCGCGCCATGTCCCGTGCTCGATATGCTCGGACCCGAAGCGTCGTCGCCTGACGCCGCCTTGAAGACGCTTGATCGCTCACTGGACGGGCTCAGACACGATCGGCAAACTGGCGACCGTGCCTGAATTGGCGCCGCCATCCGTCGGATGACGGCCGGACAGCCCAGCCGCCGGCGGCAGCCCCCAGCCCTTGACCAGCCCGTAGATCGCCGGGATCACCAACAGCGTCAGCACGGTCGAGGAGACCATGCCGCCGATCATCGGGGTGGCAATGCGCTGCATCACCTCCGAGCCCGTGCCGCGAAGCCGCTCGACCGCGCCGAGCATGATCGCGTCGCGAAGATCGGCGCGGGTGAAGGCTCGTCCTTCCGCCGCGCAGCGCGCCCGCACCTCCTTCAGGGCCTGGTCGAGATAGATCAGCATGATCACGCCGGTCTCGGCCGCGACGCCCGCGAGCGCGATGAAGCCGACCGCGACCGCCACCGACATGTTGAAGCCCTGCCACCAGAGCAGCCAGATTCCGCCGACCAGCGCGAAGGGCAGCGACAGCATGACGATGAGCGTCTCGGTCAGCCGGCGGAAGTTGAGGTAGAGCAGCAGGAAGATGATCGCGAGCGTCACCGGAACGACGATCTTCAGCCGCGCCTCGGCCCGCTCGAGATATTCGAACTGGCCGCTCCAGGCGACGCGGTAGCCGGCCGGAAGCTGGACGGCCTGCGCGATCGCACCTTGCGCCTCGCGGACATAGCCGCCGAGATCGCGCCCGGCGATGTCGACGAAGATGTAGATCGCGAGCTGGCCGTTCTCCTGCGGATCCGAGCGCAGGTCGCGCGGATAGCGGATGGTGACGCCGTAGCGCTCGCGGCCCTCGACCGTCGTGGTGACGGTCTCGCCACCCAGCGCCATCGTGACCGCGCCCTGCACGTCGCCGACCGAGAGCCCGTAGCGTCCGAGCGCGATCCGGTCCGGCACGATGTCGAGGAAGTAGCCGCCGATGACGCGCTCGGCATAGGCGCTGGTGGTGCCGGGCACGTTCTTGAGCACGGTCTCGATCTGGCGCGAGACGCCTTCCATTTTGGTCAGGTCGTCGCCAAAAACCTTGACGCCGATCGGGGTGCGGATGCCGGTCGCGAGCATGTCGATGCGCGCGCGGATGGGCTGCGTCCAGGCGTTGGAGACGCCGGGGAACTGGAGCGCCTTGTCCATCTCCGCCTTGAGGCTGTCGAGCGTGACGCCTTCGCGCCATTCCGCCTTCGGTTTCAGGTTGATGATGGTCTCGAACATCTCGGTCGGGGCCGGATCGGTCGCGGTCTGGGCGCGGCCGGCCTTGCCGTAGACCGAGGCGACCTCCGGGAAGGAGCGGATGATCTGGTTCTGCGTCTGGAGCAGCTCGGCCGCCTTGGTGACGGAGATGCCCGGCAGGGTCGTGGGCATGTACATCAGCGTGCCCTCGTTCAGCGTCGGCATGAA
>QFQY01000039.1 GCA_003248805.1 Chelatococcus sp.
GCACGTTGCGCTTGGCGTCGCAGCCGCGCACGATCTGCATCTTCTTCCAGATCAGCGAGCGGCGCTCGCGGAAGACGACATCGCCCTGCTCGGCCTTTTCCTTGAACTTGATCGGCCCGATCTGGCGGCAGGCGAGCGAAATCTCGGAGACCTCCTCGGCCACCCCGAACATGCCCGAGACGCCGCCCTTCTCCGGCACGGTGTAGTGGCAGGCGACGCCTTCCACGATCGGATCGTCGACGCCGTAGACGGCGAGCTTGTCGTCCGGCGTCAGCATCTTCCACACCGTCGACTTTCGGAAGATCAGGTCTTCCTGCGCCTGGGCGGGCGCGAGCCAGCCCCCGCCGAGCGCGAGCGCCCCGACCAGCATGGCGATGTGACGATAAACCCGCATTCCAACCTCCAGCGCCGCGTCCCGGCTTGACCGCGATATGGGGAGGGGCGTTCAACCGCGCCAGCCTCGCAGCGGAGTTCCAGCATGCCGCAGATCCTCCCCGCTTTCGAGACCGAAAGGCTGCTGCTTCGGCCGCGGCGCCCCGAGGACCTCGATGCCGTCATGATTCTCAATCGCGATCCGGAGGTGATGCGCTTCATCGCCGCGCCGGGAGCGGCCACCATGAGCAGGGAGAGCGTTGCAGCGCGCAGCTTCAGTCACGTCGCGGCGGGCCTCGGCTATTGGAGCGTGTTCCCCCGCGACAACGTCGTGGAGATGCTCGGCTATGTCGGATTGATCCCGGAGGAGACGGAACGCGGTGCGGCCCAGATCAGCTACCGATTCGGCGTTCGCCACTGGCGCAACGGATATGCTTCCGAGGCCGTACCTCCGCTGCTGCGCCACGGCTTTGGCGAACTCGGCCTGCCCGAGATCAGCCTGTTCACGCATCCGGACAACAGGGCCTCGTGCCGGCTGGCGGCCCGGCTCGGCTTTACGCGCGCCGAGGCGCCGGCCAGCAACAGGATCGGCGACCCGCCAGTCCCGGGCGCCCTCTTCCGGCTCACCCGGAACGAATGGCTGAGCGTTACGCCGCCAGCGGCCTGAAGGCCAGATAGGCCGCCGCCAGCGCGCCCACCACCCCGAGCGCGAAGAGCACGAGCTTCAGCCGCGTCATCAGGCTGGCGAAGGACGTCTCCGCCGCCGTGATCTGCGGATAGCGGTCGAGCAGCCGGGCAATCGCGAAGTTCTCGGCGATGTCGCAGAGCCCGCCCAGCAGCCAGCCGCCACCGCACAGCGCCGCCACCCAGAAGGGCTGGCCGCGCAGATAGAGCCCGACGATCAGGAGCGCGCCGACGAGGGCATAGGTGACGGCGCAGGCGACATCGGCCGGGAGCACGCGGTTCCGGTAACGCGAGCGGCGCTCCTCGCCATAGGCGGCGAAGAGCTTGTCGACATCCGCGACGGTGAAACCGTCCCAGTCGTTCTCGAGCACGCGCGCGACGCCCTGCCGGCTCGACCAGACGCCGACCGCCCAGAACATCACCATCACCAGCGCCGGCCCCCAGAAGAAGAAGCCGAGCGGGACGATCGTCGGGTAGAAGGTGACGGTCTCGTTCATGATCGGGCGGCTTCTTCCGGCGGCGGGAGGCAAATGACGCGTTCAGTGTAGCGACGTGCCCGGCGACCGCCAAGCACAGGAGCGGCCGGGCCAGCCGCCTCAGCCGCGCGGCAGGATTTCGCGCTCGATGGCGCCGAGCGCGGCGCGCCCGGCGGCGTCCCGCATCTCGATCCGGACGGTGTCGCCGAAACGCAGGCGAACCTTGCCGGGCCCCTCGGGGCAGAGCGTCTCGACCGTCCGCGCCCCGACGATCGTCCCGGCAGCGAGAGGCCGGCCGGCCGCCGCGCGGGCGACCAGCGCGCCGAAATCGACCGACGCGGAGGCCGGGCCGCCCGTGACGGGCACCCCGTTCATGCTGGCGAGCAGAGGCAAGGCGAGACGCCCCTCACGCCAGCCCTCGCCGAGCTCGTCGGGCGTCACGGCGACGGGCGAACAGCAGAAACCGGGCCGCGACAGCAGATCGTCTCCGTCCTCCCATCGGCGCAGCCGCAGATCCGCCACCAGCATGACGAGGCGGATCCGCGCGGCCGCCTCGCCCGGCGGCACGCCCTCCGGAACGTCGCCGGTCACGACCGCCGCGCCGGCCTCGACGTCGATGCCGTCATCCTCGCCGGCGGCGCGGGCCGGCTGGCGCGGACCGGCCGGACCGACGGAGGAGAGCTGTTCGAGCGGAGCCGAAGCGACGCCCTGCCCCCCGGCCACGCCGAGCCGCTGGAAGGCGCGGGGCAGCGGCGCCGCGCAATCATGCTCGTGAAAGCGGAAGGACGGGACCGAACCGTGCTCGAGCGCCTCCGCCAGATCGGCAAGGCGCGGCGCATGCCTGGCCCAGTCGTCGAGCGCCGCCTGAAGGGTGGGCACGACCGGAAAGGCATCGGTGGCGCGGGTCAGATCGCGCGATACGACGACGAAGCGGCCATCGCGACCATGCATGAGCGAGGCGAATTTCATGCCTTTTCAATCCTCCACGGACACGCCAATAAGGACCTAATAAACCGCCGGGAGGAAGACCCCATGAAACGCCGCCAATTTCTGACGACGGGCGCGCTCGCCGCGGCCGCCGCGCCTATCGCCATGCCGGCGCTGGCGCAGTCCCAGCCCGAGGTGAAATGGCGGCTGACGTCGAGCTTCCCGAAGTCGCTCGACACCATCTTCGGCACCGCCCAGCAATTCTCCAAATATGTGAGCGACGCCACGGACGGGAAGTTCCAGATCCAGGTCTTCGCGCCGGGCGAGATCGTTCCCGGACTTCAGGCGCTGGACGCGGTCTCCTCCGGCACGGTCGAATGCGCGCATTCGCCGACCTATTTCTACATCGGCAAGGACCCGACGCTGGGGCTCGGCACCGGCATCCCCTTCGGCCTCAATGCGCGCCAGCAGCACAGCTGGTGGTATTTCGGCGGGGGCGAGCAGATCGTCAACGGCGTGCTCGACCGCTTCGGCGCCTATTCGATCCCCTGCGGCAATTCCGGCTGCCAGATGGGCGGCTTCTTCCGCAACGAGCTCAAGGGCGTCGACGACCTGAAGGGCCTGAAGTTCCGCATCGGCGGCATGGGCGGGTCGGTGCTGGCCAAGCTCGGCGTCGTGCCGACGCAGATCGCGCCGGGCGACGTCTATCCGGCGCTGGAGCGCGGCGCGATCGACGCCGCCGAGTTCGTCGGTCCCTATGACGACGAGAAGCTCGGCTTCATCCGCGTGGCGAAATACTACTACTATCCCGGCTGGTGGGAGGGCGGCGCCATGCTGCACCTCATCGTCGGCAAGGAGGCCTGGGCGAAGCTGCCGAAGCATTACCAGGCGATCGTGCAGAGCGCCTGCGAGGCCGCCAACAACTGGATGCTCGCCAAATACGACGCGGTGAACCCGGGCGGCCTGCGCCGTCTCGTCGCGCAGGGCGCCCAGCTGCGGCCCTTCCCGCTGCCGGTCATGGAGGCCGCGCTGAAGGCGGCCGACGAGTACTATGCCGAGACGGCGGCGAAGAGCGCCGACTTCAAGAAGGGCTACGAGTCCCTGGTCGCGTTCCGCGGCGAGAGCCTGCTCTGGTGGCAGGTGGCGGAGCTGTCCTACGACTCGTTCATGAACCGCCTGAGAGCGCGCTAATCTCTCGAAATAGCGCGACGAGACGCCTCCCGGACGCTCGTCGCCCTGCTGGAACGAAACGGAGACGGCACTACTGCGTGGAACTCGTGTGGGACCCGAATCCCACACGAGGCCCCTGCCCGTTCATCCGACGCTATCCCCAAGGCCGGCGACGCCGACCGCTTGACGGTCGCCACTCGCACCAGAGAGGCGTCGCGAGAGAGGCGTCGCATGCCCCCGGAGGCGGTGTCGCAACGGTTAGATCATCGGACCGAGTATCGCATTCGGCCCAATGATCTAACCTCTTGTTCTGGCATCGGCTTTTCCGAAAGCCGCGCTCCATTTTTCGGGCCGGCGCCCTAGCCGCCAGCGTCGCGGAGCATCCGCCTCAAATCCGCCAGGAGATCGTCCGGATGCTCGAGTCCGATCGACAGGCGGATCAGTCCCGGCGGGCAATCGGATTGCTCGCCTTCCGTGCTTCGCCTGTGTTCGATCAGGCTCTCGGGCGATCCGAGCGAGGTCGATGAACGGAAGATCCTGGCGCGGGCGCACAGGGCCATCGCCGCCGCGGCATCACCGAGTTCGAAGGAGAGCATGCCGCCGAAGCCGCCCTCGAACTGGCGGCGGGCCAGTTCGTGCTGGGGATGCCGCGGCAAGCCTGGATAGTGCACGGCGCGGAGCCCGGGCTGGAGCGCGAGCCAGGAGGCGAGCGCCATCGCCGTGGTGGAGACACGCTCCATCCTCAGCGCCAGCGAGCGCATGCCGCGCAGCAGGAGCCAGGCCTCGAAGGGCGGCAGGACGGTGCCATGCGCCTCCCGGGCGGCTCTCATCTCGCGCCACCACGCATCGTTCTCGGCCGCGACGAGGACGCCGGCGACCAGATCGCCATGGCCGTTGAGATATTTCGTCGCCGAATGCAGCACGAGATCGGCGCCGAGCGCCAGCGGCCGGCAGAGCACCGGGGTCGCCGCCGTCGCATCGACCAGCAGCCTCGCGCCATGCCGATGCGCCAGCGCCGCCAGCGCAGCGAGATCCGGCACGCGCCAGAGCGGGTTGCTCGGGCATTCGGCCCAGACGAGCCGTGTCGGCGCGGCACCGAGACTCCGGGCGACCGCATCGAGATCGCAGAGGTCGACCCGCACCAGTTCAAGGCCGAAGCGTTCGACGAAGGCGCCGACGATGCGTCCGAACTCGTAGTAGAGGCCGCTGTCGATCAGCATCCGGTCGCCGGGTCGCAAGGTCGCGAGTACGGCCTGGGCCGCGGCCGCTCCCGCACCGAAGGCGGCCGCCGCTGCGCCGCCTTCGAGCTGGCCGAGGATGGACTCGACGAGCGCCGCGCCGCTGTTTCCCGAGCGCGCATAACCCTGGGCGATCGCGCTGCCCGGCCGGGCATGAGTCACGCCGGGATGGATCGACGGGACCAGCCCGCCCGTCGACGGATCGGTGACGTGGTCGAGCTGGGCCAGGATCGTGGCGGCGTGCATCGGAATATCATGCTCCGGGGAGCGCGCACTTTAGAAGCATATTGTCGATTGTCGATCCTCGGTCCGATTGCGGCGGCTAAGGATCTGTGCGAGTTTCCGCTCTCCCAACCGTCCGCCAGAGCCGCCGATGTCCGCCGACCGCCAGAACGATCTTTCACTCGCGATCGAGCGCCATGTCGCCGAGATCGAACCGCAGCTGATCGCCATCCGGCGCGACATCCACGCCCATCCCGAGATCGGGTTCGAGACCGTCCGGACCGCCGAGATCGTCGCGCAGGAGCTGGAGCGCATGGGGCTAGCCCCGCAGCGCGGCGTCGGACGGACCGGCGTGGTGGCGGAGATCGCCGGCGGCGCTCCGGGGCCCTGCCTGCTGATCCGCGCCGACATGGACGCGCTGCCGATGGAGGAGCTCACGGGACTGCCCTTCGCCAGCACCATCCCCGGCAAGATGCACGCCTGCGGCCATGACATTCACACCGCCACGCTGCTCGGCGTCGGCTCGGTGCTGCAGGCGATGGCGCCCCGGCTGCGCGGCAGCGTCAGGCTGGTGTTCCAGCCGGCGGAGGAGACGGTCGAGAGCGGCGCCGCCGCCATGGTCGCCGACGGCGCGGCAGACGGCGCCGCCGTCGCGCTCGCCTTCCACAACCGGCCCGAGATGCCGGTCGGCCGCTTCGGCTATGTCCGGGGCGCGTCCACGGCGTCCAGCGACGAATTCGACGTGGTCGTGCGGGGCAAGTCGGGCCATGCGGCACGCCCGCATTCGGCGCTCGATCCGATCGTGGCGGCGTCGGCGATGGTCATGCAGCTGCAGACGGCGATTTCGCGCGTCATGGACCCGACCCGCTCGGCCGTGCTCACCATCGGCCATATCCAGGGCGGCTCGACGCACAACATCATCCCCGACAGCTGCCTGTTCCAGGGCACGGTCCGCTGCCGCTCGCCCGAGAGCCGCGACACGATGGAAGCCACCTTCAGGCGCATCTGCGAAGGCGTCGCCGCCGCGATGGGCGTCACCTGCGAGATCGACTACAAGCGCGGCGCCCCGGCGCTCGTCAACGATGACGGCGTCGTCGATGCGGTGATCCGCTCGGTGTCCGAGCAGTTCGGCGCCGACAAGGTGGACCAGCTCGAGGGGCGCTTCGGCGCCGAGGACTTCTCCTATTTCTCGGAGCGGATCCCGTCCTGCCAGGTGCTGATCGGCTCGTCGCAGCCCGGCCGCGACGACCGCGTGCACAATTCCCACTACCAGCCCGACGAGCGCTGCATCGGCCTCGGCGCCGCAGCCCTCGCCCGCACCGCCATCGACATCCTGTCCTGATCCCGCCCGCATTCGCCAAGGCCCTGGAGACCCGACATGACGATCACCCGTTCCGACTTCCTCAAGCTCGGCCTCGGCGCCGCCGCCGGCCTCGCTCTGGGCGCCGCTCCCCGCGCCGCGGCCGCCAAGGAGTGGAAGCTCATCCGCGTCGCCACCGAGGGCGCCTTCCCTCCCTACAACATGCACGCTCCCGACGGCCGGCTGATCGGCTTCGAGCCCGACCTGCTGCAGGAGCTGTCGGCCCGCATGGGCGTCAAGTGCGAGATGATCGCGCAGGCCTGGGACGGCATGATCGCCGGCCTCACCGACGGCAAGTATGACGCCATCATGGACGCCGTCTCGATCACGCCGAAGCGCGAGGAGGTCATCGCCTTCTCCCGCCCCTACGCCTCGGCAGGCTCCGGCTTCGCGATCATGAAGGAAGGCAGCATCAAGTCGCTGCCCGGCACCGGCGCGCCGCGTGTCCCCTTCGCGGATGAGGCCGCCGCCAAGAAGGCGATCGACGAATTGGCGAAAGTGCTCGCCGGCAAGACCGTCGCCGTGCAGGTCGCGACGATCCAGAACGACGTCCTCAACCGCTATTTCAAGGACGTGGTGACGGTCCGCACCTATCCCTCCGGCCCCGACACCTTCCTCGATCTCAAGAGTGGACGCGTCGACGCGGTGATGGCCTCCCAGATCAACATTTGGGCCACGGCGAAGAAGTCGAACGGCGAAATGATCCAGTCCGGCTATCTCTTCACCGGCGGCCTGTTGGGCGTCGGCTCCGGGGTTGGAATCCGCAAGGGCGATCCCGAGCTCAAGGAGATGTTCGACAAGGCGCTGAAGTCGGCCATCGATGACGGCACGCTGAAGAAGCTCGCGCTGAAGTGGTTCGAGATGGACATCACGCCCGCGAGCTGACGTAAGGCGGGCAGAACGGGATGGACGACAGCCTGACATTGCTGGGCTTCGGCCCGGAGGGCTGGGGCCATGCGCTGCTGAACGGCGGGCTGATGACGCTCGCCGTCTCTGCCTGCGCCTTCGCGCTCGGACTCGGGCTGGGGACGCTCTGCGCCTGGGCGCGGATCGCCGGCTCGGCGCCGGTCCAACGCCTCGCGCAGGGCTACGGCGTGGTGATGCGGGGCATTCCGGACCTGCTGGTCATCTATCTCTTCTATTTCGGCGGCCGGCAGATCGCCTCGGTGGTGGCCAGGCAGCTCGGGTATAGCGGCCCGGTCGAGATCAGCGGCTTTGCCGCCGGCTGCCTCGCCATCGGCCTTTTGTCAGGCGCCACGCAGGCGGAGGTGCTGCGCGGCGCCTTCCATGCCATCGCGCCCGGAACGCTCGAGGCGGCGCGGGTCACCGGCATGGCGCGCTGGACGATGTTCCGGCGCATCATCGCGCCGCTCGCCCTGCGCACCGCGCTGCCGGGCCTCGGCAACCAATGGCAATCGGTGATCAAGGAATCGGCGCTGGTCTCGGTCACCGGCCTCGTCGAGACGCTGCGCGCGGTGACCGTGGCGGCGAACTCGACGGAACTGCCCTTCCTGTTCTTCCTCGCCGGCGGCGGGATCTATCTCGCCATCACCACGATCTCCGGCTTCGTCTTCCGCATCGCCGAATGGCGTTCGATGCGGGGGCAGGCCGCAGCGACCGGCAGGGGCTAGCGATGGATATCGCCTTCATCGCCCAGATCTTCCCCAAGCTGCTCGCAGGCCTCCCCCTGACGCTGCTGCTGGCGGTGCTGGCGCTTCTCGGCGGCGGCCTCATCGCGCTGGGGCTTTCGGGCCTGCGCGCCTCCTCCTGGATCGGTGCACGGGTCGCCGACTTCTACGTCTACATCTTCCGCGGCACGCCGCTGCTGATCCAGATCTTCCTGATCTATTACGGTCTCGCCCAGTTTCCGGCGGTGCGTCACTCGCCGTTCTGGCCACTGCTGCGCGAGCCCTATGTCTGCGCCGTCCTCGCGCTGATGCTGAACGACGCGGCCTATACCTCCGAGATCCTGCGCGGCGGCCTTCGCGCCGTCTCCACGGGGGCGATCGAGGCCGCGCGCGTCTCGGGCATGACGCGCCTGACCATGCTGCGCCGGATCGTGCTGCCGCTCGCCTTCCGCCAGGCGCTGCCCGCCTATGGCGCGGAGATCACCAGCATGGTCAAGGCGACCTCGCTCGCCAGCGTCGTGACGCTGATGGAGATCACCGGCATCGCGCGCGCGGAAGTCTCCGAAACCTACCGCGCCATCGAGATCTTCCTGTGCGCGGCGGTGATCTATCTCGTCCTGGTGACGGTGATCGCCCGGGCCGTCGACTGGCTCGAGCAGCACCTCTCCCCCTATCGCCGCCCGACCGGCGCCCGGAGCCTGGCATGAAGCCGATCACGGTCAGGTTGACCGACATCCGCAAGAGCTTCGGCGGGCACGAGGTGCTGCGCGGGGTCGATCTCGCCGCCCGCGACGGCGACGTGATCGCCATCATCGGCGCCAGCGGCTCGGGCAAGAGCACGCTGCTGCGCTGCATTCCCCTGCTCGAAATCCCGGATCGGGGCGAGGTCTGCGTCGGCGACGCGCAGATCCGCATCCGGGATGCCGGCCACCGCTTCTCGCGGGCCGAGCGGCAGACCGTGCGCCGCTTGCGCGGCCAGCTCGGCTTCGTCTTCCAGAGCTTCAATCTCTGGCCGCATATGACGGCGCTGCAGAACGTCATGGAGGTCCCGCTCCACGTCCAGGGGCGGCCGCGCGCCGAATGCCGCGAGGAGGCCGAGGCGATGCTCGCCAAGGTCGGCCTCGCCGACAAGCGCGACGCCTGGCCCGCCCATCTCTCCGGCGGCCAGCAGCAGCGCGTCGCCATCGCCCGCGCCCTGGCGATGCGGCCCCGCGCGCTGCTCTTCGACGAGCCGACCTCCGCGCTCGACCCCGAACTGGTCGGCGAGGTGCTGCGCGTCATCCGGGCCCTGGCGGAAGAGGGCCGCACGATGCTGATCGTCACGCATGAGATGAACTTCGCGCGCGAGGTCTCCAACCACGCCATCTATCTCCAGGACGGGCGCGTCGAGGAACAGGGCCCGCCCGAGCAGGTCTTCCTCGATCCGCAATCCGAGCGCTGCCGCCGCTTCGTCGGCATGCATCGCGACGGATAAGGACCGGCCCGTGCCCCTGACGGACGACCAGCAGCCGATCGAGCGGCTCAGCCTCGCCGACATCGCGATGCGGCGGCTGCGGGACGACATCGTCCATGGCCGGCTGGCACCGGACGAGGTGCTGACCGAGATCGCGCTGGCGGGACGGCTCGGCGTCGGGCGCGGGACCGTGCGCACGGCGCTGTTCGCGCTGGAGGCCGACGAGCTCGTGGTCCGCGCGCCCTATTCGAACTGGCGCGTCGCCAGCCTCAACGCCCAGGTGATCTGGGAAATCTACACCTTGCGCGAGGCGATGGAGGGGCTGGCGGCCCGTATCGTCGCGGAGCGGCCCGACGATGGGCAGAGAGGGCTCGTCGCCGCCGCCTTCGCGAAGCTGGCGCCGGCGGAGGCGGGCTCGGTCGACGAGCGTGTCGCGGCCGATCTCGGCTTCCACCGGGCGATCGTCGAGGTGACGGGCCACCGTCATCTGATCAAACGCTACGCTGCCCTCTCCACGAAGATGGAATGGCTCTACCGCTGGTCGGAGATGCACTGGCCCGCGCGGTTTCCACTCGAAGCCGATCATCGCGCCCTGTTCGAGGGCGTGATGCGCGGCACGCCCGAGGAGGCGGAGCGCGCCGTGCGCGCCCATATCGACCCCAGCCTCGCAGCCGATCTCGAAGGATATCGGGGGCTGGTCGCGGCTGGCGGCGCAGGCCCCGAAACAGCAGTCGGAAAGCACGATCAGGCATGATGGACAAGGTGGTCGTTCTGGACGGCGGCATGGGCCGCGAGCTGAAGCGCATGGGCGCCCCGTTCCGCCAACCCGAATGGTCCGCGCTGGCGCTCATGGAAGCGCCGGAAACCGTGGTCGCGGCGCATCGCGCCTTCATCGAGGCCGGCGCGGAGGTGATCACCACCAACAGCTATGCGGTGGTGCCTTTTCACATCGGCGAGGAGCGCTTCGCGCAGGACGGTGCCGGGCTTGCCGCCCTGTCGGGCGAATTGGCCCGCCGCGCCGCCGAGGAGGAAAGGCAGCGCAGCGGCCGCACGATCACCGTGGCCGGATCGCTACCGCCGCTGTTCGGCTCCTACCGCCCCGATCTCTTCGATGCGGCACGGGCGCCGGCGATGCTGGCCGTGTTGGTCGAGGCTCTGCTGCCCTCCGTCGACCATTTCCTCGCCGAGACGCAAAGCTGCATCGCCGAGGCGCTGGCGGCCTGCGCCGCCGTGGCTCCCACGGGCAAGCCGATCTGGGTGTCCTTCACGCTCCAGGACGAGGGCGCTGTCGGCGGCCTGCCCGTGCTGCGCTCCGGCGAAAGCGTCGCGGAGGCCGTCGCCGCCGTCCGCGAGGCCGGCGCCGCCGCCGTGCTCTTCAACTGCAGCCTGCCGGAGGTCATGGGCCCGGCCGTCGACGTGGCCCGCTCCGTTCTCGGCGACGCGGGCCTCCCGATCGGCGTCTATGCCAATGCCTTCCCGGAAAAGACCGGGGATACGGCGGCCAACGAGGGCCTGAGCGATCTGCGCGACGATGTCGGGCCGCTTCGCTATCGCGACTTCGGGCGGGACTGGCGGCGCCGCGGCGCCCGCATCATCGGCGGCTGCTGCGGCATCGGGCCGGATTCCATCTGCGCGCTGCACGCCGAGTTCCGCGCGGATTGAGTGTCGGGTTCCGCGTCGCGCCGCGATGTCGGGACCCGAATTCAGCGCCCGGGCGCGAGCCCGCCCCGACCTGCGAACAAGACCTGAAACGCGATGGACCGTCCCATACGGTCGTTCAAGAGCGGATTCGCGGGGGCGGACTTCGGAGCTTGCTGACGTTCGGAAGAGCCTGAAGGGCCGCAGGTCGCTGCTTTCGAAACCTGTCGATCACGATCGCAGCCGGGCCTCGCGTCAGGCGTAGGCGACCCAGCCACGGAACGCAAAGCCCGCGTAAAACAGCCTGACGCCACCGAAGCCCGCCTCCGCGAGAAGGCGCTCGTCGTCATCGGGCGAAAGGATCGGCAAGCGCTCGATGACCGTCGCGCGGGCTCGTTCAGCCTCCGAGGGCTGCATTCCGGACGAGGCGGCGAAGGCCGCGAAGCGCGACATCCAGACATCGATCTCGCCATGCGGAATGCTATAGTGGGCGACGACGAAGGGGCTGCCCGGCTTCAGCCGTTTCCGAACCTCCCCGAGCGTTCGCAGCCGCTCCTGCCGCTCGATGAAGTGAAGCGTCAGAATGCAGGCAGCGGCATCGAAGGGCCCGTCGGGCGCACTCTCGATAAAGCCTTCATGCAGCGAGGCTCGAGCCGCCAGATCGCCGAGCGTCAGCTTTGCGAGGTCCAGCATCGCGGCGGAAGGGTCGATACCGACGAAGCTCCACCCGGGCTGCGCCTCGGCGAACACCTTCATCTCGAGGCCGCCGCCGGCGCCGAGAACCAGGATCTCGCCATCGACCGGCGCTCGCTCGGCCATGAGGAGCATGGCCATGCGCTGCATGTCGGCATAGCCCGGGACCATCCGAGGCGGGTTCTCGGCGTAGCGTGCGACGGCTTTCGGGTCTGCGAATGCGTCCATGCTCGCGTGTAGCACCCGCGGCACCGAGAGGACAGCCGCCGTACTGGGCGGCGATGTCCTGCCCATGCACTCCGTCGACGCGGGCGGCGACGGAGTGGCTCGAAAACGTTCAGAAATAGCGGGCCAGATTGCGCCTGACCCGCTCCTGCGGATCCTCGTCGACGGGCGGGAAGTCGAACGGCGCGCCGGTGATCGTCTCGAAGGCCCGCACATAGACCTCCGAGGTCTGGGCGATCAGCTCCGGCGGAATCGGCGGCAGCTCTTCCTTGTAGGGATCGCAGCGCGCGACCACCCAGTTGCGGACGAAATCCTTGTCGAAGGACTCCGGTTTCCCGCCGGCGGCGAAGCGCTCGGCATAGCTGCCGGCCATCCAGTAGCGGCTGGAGTCCGGGGTGTGGATCTCGTCGGCCAGAACGATGCGGCCCTCCGGGTCGACGCCGAACTCGTATTTGGTGTCGGCGAGGATGAGCCCGCGCTCGGCGGCGAGCTTCTGACCGCGCGCAAACAGCGCGAGCGCGTAGCCGGAGACGGTGTTCCAGCTCTCCTCGCTCAGGATGCCGCGCGTCAGAATCTCCTGCGCCGACAGCGGCTCGTCATGGCCGCCGTCGAAGGCCTTGGTCGTCGGCGTGATGATCGGCTGCGGCAGCGCCTCATTGTCCTTCATGCCGTCGGGCAGGCGGATACCGTACATCTCGCGCGCACCCTGCTTGTAGAGCGTCAGGATCGAGGTTCCGGTCGTGCCGGCGAGATAGCCGCGCACCACGATCTCCACGGGCAGGATCTCGAGGCGGCGCGCGACGACCACGTTCGGATCGGGATATTCCAGGACGTGATTGGGACAGATGTCGGCGGTCTGCTCGAACCAGTAGCGCGCGGTCTGCGTCAGCACCCTGCCCTTCAGCGGAATGGCGGCGATGGCGCGGTCGAAGGCGCTCAGCCGGTCCGTCGCGATCAGGATGCGGCGGCCATCCGGAAGGTCGTAGTTCTCGCGCACCTTGCCGCGATAATAGCTCGGCAGCTCGGGGATCACGGCCTCGGCGAGAGGCGGGAAGGCAGAGAAATCTGGCATCGCACGGTTCCGGTTGGCGGGCTCGTCCGCTTCTAGAGCAGGACGGGCAAAAGCGGGACCCGGTTTTTCGCGGCGATCCCCTCCCCGCTCCCGATCGGCGATCCCCCGCCCCAAGGGAAGCGCACGGCGACGTGAGCAAGCTCCCGATTGCCGCCTCGTGGCAAGTGTGTCATGCGGAACGGAGCTGTCCGGGTGCAGCGAATCCCGTGGAAAGCTCGGCGGGCTCCTTAGTTCCGTCTCCATTGACGGGTTTTGTCACGCCCGCGAGCCGACGCCGCCCAGCGTCGCGCCAGCCTGCAGGTGATACGACCGGGACGCGATGAGACTTTCCATCCTCAGACAGATCGGCACCGCGCTCATCCTGGCAGCGGGTCTGGGTTCGACGGCCCTGGCGCAGTCCCCCGCCTGCGACGCCTGGCGCTCCGAGCTCGCCAGCCTGCAAGGGCAGCGGGGCGGCGGCGATCCGCGCGCAGCACAGGCGGCACAGCGGCTCTCGGCGCAGCTCGCGCAGGCGATGGACCAGTATCGCTCCATCGGCTGCGAGCGGGGCGGCTTTCTGATCTTCGGCTCGGCTCCGCCACCGCAATGCGGCTCGCTGCGCGCGCAGATCGGCCAGCTCCAGGCGCAATATGCCGGGGCGCAGCAACAGGCGCAGGGCGGGGCCCTCGAGCAGCGCCGCGCCCAGCTCGCGGCCGCGATCAACAACAATTGCGTGGCCCAGCAGCCGCGCGGCTTCTTCGACACCATCTTCGGACGCGAGCCGCGTCGCGGCGAGATCGACTCGACGCTGCCGGCGCTCGATCCGGACCAGATCATCGAGCCCGAGGAGAAGCCGCGCATGGGCGGGCCGTATACGGTCTGCGTCCGAACCTGCGACGGCTTCTTCTTCCCGCTCGCCAACAATTCCGGCAACGGAGACGAGATGTGCCAGGCCTTGTGCCCGGCTTCCGAGACCCGCGCCTTCGGCATGACCAATGGCGGCGACATCCAGAACGCCGTCGCGCGCTCGACCGGGCAACCCTATTCCTCGCTGCCGAACGCCGGCCGTTATACGCGCAGCTTCGACGCCGCCTGCACCTGCCGCGGCTCGGGCCAGAGCTGGTCTCAGGCGCTCAAGGAAGCCGAATACCTGCTCGACAAGCGCAAGGGCGACGTCATCGTCACCGAGCAGCGCGCCGCCGAGCTGTCGCGCCCCAAGGCCGTCGCGCCCAAGCCCGATCCCAAGGATGCGAAGCGCCGCGGCGCGCCCCAGCCGACGCCGGCGGTCGCCGAGCAGGCTGAGGACAAGCCGATGTCGTCCGAGAACTCCCCGACCTCCGGCACCGAATCGGCCGGTGTCGGGCCCGCGACGGTCGGCGAGCGCGTCCTCGACAAGGGCGACGGCCTGAAGAGCGAGACGCGCAGCGTCACGGGCGAGCGGCGCACGGTCCGGATCGTCGCGCCGAACCTCGCCCCCAATCTCAGCCCGTCCCAGTCGCGTCCCTGACTACGCGCGCCGTTTCCGGCGAGGTTCCAGCCCGGGCGAGGTACCGCCCGAACCATGCAACATGCGCATGCCTTACGTAGGGATTCCCCTGCGCCTGACGCTGGACGCATGGTCGCAGGTGCCGCATAAGGGGCCGACTAGCCACCCTCTATCGATGGGCGCTACCGGACCCCTCCCTGGCGCGCGCGCCGGCGGAGCGCCTTCCGGTCTCTCCCCGAGGCTCGGACCGACATGGCAGACGCTCCTGCGACCCACCACCCGCACCCGATCGAAATCGCCGACGCCAAACGGCGCCTCAAGGCGATCTTCATGGGTTCGATCGGCAATCTGGTCGAGTGGTACGATTTCTACGCCTACACCGCTTTCGCGCTGTATTTCGCGCCGCACTTCTTTCCCTCCAGCGACCCCGTCGTGCAGCAGCTCAACGCCGCGACGCTGTTCGCGGCCGGCTTCATCGTGCGGCCCGTCGGCGGCTGGCTCTTCGGCCATATCGCCGACCGCTACGGACGGCGCCTCTCGCTGACGATCTCGGTGCTGATGATGTGCTTCGGCTCGCTCATCATCGCGCTGACCCCGACCTATGCGACGATCGGTTTCGCGGCGCCGGTGCTTCTGGCGCTGGCGCGCATCATCGAGGGTCTCAGCCTCGGCGGCGAATACGGCGCCAGCGCGACCTACCTTTCAGAGATCGCCGACCCCGAGCATCGCGGCTTCTATTCCAGCTTCCAGTACGTCACGCTGATCGGCGGGCAGCTCACCGCCATCCTCGTGCTGCTGCTGCTGCAGAACGTGTTCCTGACCCATGAGCAGCTCGTCGCATGGGGGTGGCGCATTCCGTTCGTGATCGGCGCCGGGCTCGCCATCACCGCGATGCTGATGCGCCGGCACATGCACGAGACCGAGTCTTTCGAGGCAGCGAAGAAGAGCGGCATCAAGCGCGAGAGTTCGCTGCGCGGCCTGCTGAAATACCCGCGCGAGGTCGCTATCGTGGTCGGCCTGACCGCCGGCGGCACGGCGGCGTTCTATACCTTCACCACCTATATGCAGACCTTCGTGCGCCAGACGGTCGGCCTGTCGGACATCACCACGACCTATGTGATCGCCGGCTCGCTGATCTTCGCCTCGATCCTGCAGCCGATCTACGGGCTCATCTCCGACAAGATCGGCCGCAAGCCGATGCTGGTGTTCTTCGGCGTCTGCGGCACGCTGTTGACCGTGCCGATCCTCACCACCCTCGCCGGCACCAAATCGCCCTGGATCGCCTTCCTGCTGATCTCGGGCGCCTGGGTCTTCGTCGCCGGCTACACCTCGATCAACGCGGTGGTGAAGGCCGAGCTGTTCCCGACTTCGATCCGCGCCACCGGCATCGCGGTGCCCTATGCGCTGACCGTCTCGATTTTCGGCGGCACGGCGCCGGCCATCGCGCTGTTCTTCAAGCAGCAGGGCCACGAGCAGTGGTTCTACTACTATCTCTCGGCGGTGATCTTCATCTCGCTCCTGGTCTACACGACCATGCGCGACACCAAGCACGACTCGGCGATGAACCGCCACGACTGAGCCCCTTCGCTCCGCGAACGACAAAGGCCCGGCTCTCGACGAGAGCCGGGCCTTTGCTTTTGGGATCAGGCGGCCAGCCAGGTGTCGTGATAGTCGCTGGAATCCCAGCGCGGCGTGTTGTGGTGGTTCTGGACGCGGCGGTCGGTGACGGCCACTTCCTGGCGCTCAGTCGCCATCCAGACCGGCAGCTCCTCGTTCACGAGCTTGACCCACTCGGCATAGAGCGCCTTGCGCTGGACGGGATCGAGCGCGGAGGCCGCCTGGGCCGCCAGCTCGTCCGCACGCTTGTTCTCCCACCCCCACTGGTTGGTCCAGGGCGCGCCCTTGGGAGACCCGGCCGTGTACCAGACGGTGGTCGAGATCGCCGGATCGCCGCGATAGCGGTGCCAGTCCAGCGCGAGATCGAAGCTCCAGTCCCGGTTCACCGCCGCGATGGCCCCGGCATAGTCGAACTGCGTGATCTCGACATCGATGCCGATGGGGCGCAGCGACTGCTGGACGAAGGTAGCGAAGAGCGGCACGTCCTCGCCGTTCTGGATCGGAACGAGCTTCAGCGAGAAGCGCTTCCCCTGAGCGTCCTTGCGGTAGCCCGCCTCGTCGAGCAGAGCCTCGGCGCGCCTGGCGTCGAAGGCATAGGGGCGCTCGCCACCGGGATAGAACGCCTTGGCCACGGACGGGATCGGCCCCGTGGCCGCCTCGCCGAGCCCGTAGAGGAAGTTCTCGATGAAGAAATCCACGTCGATCGCGTGGGCGATGGCGCGGCGGACACGGACATCCGAGAGCTCCTTGCGCCGCAGATTGAAGCCGATCGTGTTGTTGATCGAACTGCCGTCCATGCCGCGGGTCGAGACCTCGAAGCGCTTGTCCTTGGCGAGGCGGTCGAGGTCGGACAGCGAGAGCGTCGAATAGGTGCTCAGATGCACGCGGCCGGTCTCGAGGGCGGCGGCCGCCGCCGCCTTGTCGGGGATGATGTGCCAGAAGATCTTCTCGAGCAGGGGCGCGTCCTTGCGCCAGTAGTCGGGATTGGCCTCGACCGAAACGTAGCGCCCGCGCTCATACTGGACGAATTTGTAGGGACCGGTGCCGACAGGCGCCGTATTCGCCGGATTCTCAAGCGGGTTCGTGCCTTCGTAGAGATGGCGCGGCACCACATAGCCGAGGTCGCAGAGCGCGCGCAGCAGGAAGTCGAGCGGCAGCGGCGCAACATAACGGAAGACGGCCGTCAGCGGATCGGGGGTGTCCACCGCTTCGAGATTGCGGTGCACCTGCGTGCCGTAGTTCTGATGCTTCTTCCAGAGTTCGAGCGCGTTGAACTGCACGTCGGCCGAGGTGAACGGCTTGCCGTCATGCCATTTCACGCCGTCGCGCAGCTTGAAGGTGACGGTCTTGCCGTCGGCGGAGCTCTCCCACGACACCGCCAGCACGCCGACGATCTCGCCGTCGCGGCCGAGGTCGACGAGGGGCTCGACGATCTTGCTCGCCACCATGTTGATGCCGACGCCGGCGCGGATGGCCGGATTCAGGACCCTCTGCTCGAAGCTGTAATGGACATTGAGGGTGCCGCCCTTGCGCGGCTGCTGCGCCCATGCCGGCATGTCGGGCAGCAGAGCGCCAGCCGCAACGGCGACACCGGACAGGAGCGTGGTTCGACGGGTGGGATACATCGCGACGGAGCCTCTCTCGGACACATGTTCGAAGAGTCGGATTCCTAGCCGACGGGATCGAGCAGAGGTTTCCGAGTTTGCGCGAGAGACGCTGGCGCCGTTCTCCGGACATGGCGATCCGGAGGACAATCATCGCGCCAACGCTCCGGACGCCCGGCTGCGTCAGCAGGCGCGGCCAGACAGGCGTCCCGACGCCTTCTCCCGCCCGATCAGCGGCAGCAGCGCCGCCAGCTCCGGCCCGTGGTCGAGACCTGTCAGGGCCTGGCGCAGCGGCATGAACAACGCCTTGCCCTTCGCGCCGGTGGCCTGCGCGACGGCCTGCGTCCAGCTCTTCCAGGTCGTCGCGTCGAAGGGCTCCTGCGGCAGAAGCTCCGCGGCGCGCGCTGCGAAGGCGGCGTCCGCGATCGCCGGAGCGACAGGCCCCGCGACGACGCGCGCCCAGTCCCTGGCCTCGTCGAGCTTCGCGAGATTGCCGCGCACCGCGAGCCAGAACGGCTCGCCGAGATCGGCCCCCAGCACATCGAGCCGCTTCCGCACCGCGCCGTAGGGGAGCTGGTGGAGCGTGCGCGCGCTCAGCGTTTCCAGCTCCTGCTCGTCGAACTTCGCCGGGGTGCGCGAGATATGGGCGAGGTCGAGCAGGCCGGCGAGTTCGTCCAGGCTCGCGACGGGCCGCACCGCATCCGACGAACCTGTCAGGACCGCAAGCGAGGCGACCGCGAGCGGTTCGACACCCGCCTCCCGCAGGCCACGCAGCGACAGATGGCCGAGCCGCTTCGACAAGCCCTCGCCGCTCGCCGTCGTCAGCAGGTTGTGATGCCCGAAGGCGGGCAGCCCGGCGCCCAGCGCCTCGAAGATCTGGATATGCACCGCCGTGTTGGTGACGTGGTCCTCGCCCCGGATGATATGCGTCACCCCGGTCTCGGCATCATCGACCACCGAGGGCAGATGGTAGAGATAGCTGCCATCCTCGCGGATCAGCACCTGGTCCGAGAGCGAGGCGCAATCGACATGGGCCTCGCCGCGCACGAGGTCGTTCCAGGCGACGACGCGCGGCTCGAGCAGGAACCGCCAATGCGGCCTGCGGCCCTCGGCCTCGAGACGGGCCCTGTCCGCGTCGGTCAGCTTCAGCGCGGCCCGGTCGTAGATCGGCGGCAGGCCGCGCGCGAGCTGGCGCTTGCGCCTGCGGTCGAGCTCGTCGGAGGTCTCGTAGCAGGGGTAGAGCCGTCCCGCCGCACGCAGGCGCGCCGCCGCCTCGTCATAGAGCGCCAGCCGCTGCGACTGGCTGATCACGACGTCCGGCACGATGCCGAGCCAGGCGAGATCCTCCGCGATGGCCTCGGCGAATTCGGGCCTCGACCGCGCGAGATCGGTATCGTCGTAGCGCAGCATGAAGCGGCCGGCGTGGCGGCGCGCGAACAGGCCGTTGAGCAGCGCCGAGCGGGCGTTGCCGATATGCAGATAGCCCGTGGGCGACGGCGCGAAGCGCAGGAGAGGCGATGAACTCATGATGCGCGCTTATGGCGCTTTTGCCGAAGCCGGACAATCGCGCAGCGGGGATGCCGCAGCGACGCCGGCCTTCCCGGCTCGGCGTTTCAGGTTGCAGTGCAACAGGATTCGCGACTAGAAGACCTCATTCGAATGGACCCGGTGAAATTCCGGGTGGCTCTTCCGGCCGCCGATCCGCCGGACAACCCAGATGACGATCATGCCGCCTCCTGCCCTTGCGCAGGCGCTGATTCCTCGTGGGTTCCCAATGACGAAAATCGCATCCTACCGCCGTGAATGGTTCTCCAACATCCGGGCCGACATGCTCTCCGGCATCGTCGTGGCCCTCGCGCTCATTCCGGAGGCGATCGGCTTTTCGGTGATCGCCGGGGTCGACCCCAAGGTCGGGCTCTACGCCTCCTTCGCCATCGCCTGCGTCTCGGCCTTTCTGGGCGGCAGGCCCGGCATGATCTCGGCCGCGACAGCCGCGACCGCCGTGCTGATGGTCACGCTCGTGAAGGAACACGGGCTGCCCTATCTCTTCGCCGCCACCATCCTGATGGGACTGCTTCAGATCGTGGCGGGCGCAATCGGAATCGCGCGGCTGATGAGCTTCGTCTCGCGCTCCGTCATCACCGGCTTCGTCAACGCGCTCGCCATCCTGATCTTCATGGCGCAATTGCCGGAACTGATCGGCGTGCCGCCGCTGACCTATGTCATGGTCGCGGCGGGCCTGGCGATCATCTACCTCTTTCCCTATGTCACGAAGGCCGTTCCCTCCCCGCTCGTCGCCATCGCGCTGCTGACCGCCATAGCCTGGGGCTTCGGCCTGAACCTGCGGACCGTGGGCGATCTCGGCGAGCTGCCGTCGAGTCTGCCCGTTCTGGCGCTGCCGTCCGTGCCGCTGACGCTCGAGACGCTGAAAATCATCTTCCCCTATTCGGTCGCGCTGGCAGCGGTCGGACTGCTCGAATCGCTGCTGACGGCGCAGATCGTCGACGACATGACCGAGACCACGAGCGACAAGCGCCAGGAATGCGTCGGCCAGGGCGCAAGCAACATCGTCTCCGCGCTGATCGGCGGCATGGGCGGCTGCGCGATGATCGGCCAGTCGGTCATCAATGTGACGTCCGGCGGTCGGGGGCGGCTCTCGACCTTCGTGGCGGGCGCGTTCCTGCTCTTCCTGATCCTCGTCCTCGACGACCTGGTGCGGATCATCCCGATGCCCGCGCTCGTCGCCGTCATGATCATGGTCTCGATCGGCACGTTCTCGTGGCGCTCGATCCTCGACCTGCGCCGCCACCCGTTGCCGTCCTCGCTCGTCATGCTCGCCACGGTGACCACCGTCCTGGCGACGCACGACCTCGCCAAGGGCGTCATCGTCGGCGTGCTGCTCTCGGGCATCTTCTTCGCCGGCAAGGTCGCGCGTCTCGTCGCCGTCGAAAAGCAGGCGAGCGCCGACGGAACAGGCATCGACTACCGCGTGAGCGGCCAGATCTTCTTCGCCTCGACGGAGAGCTTCCTGGCCGCCTTCGCGTTCGACGAGCGCCCGGCGCGCGTGACCATCGACCTGACCCATGCGCATTTCTGGGACATCTCGGCCATCGGCGCGCTCGACAAGGCGGTGCTTCGATTCCGGGCCGGCGGCGCGGACGTGACGGTGCGAGGCTTGAACCAGGCCAGCGGGACGCTGGTCGACCGCTTTGCCCACCACGACAAGGAAGAGCGTAGAGGCTCGGCGGCGGCGCATTGAGCAAAACGCGGGAGGCCGGACGCGGTTGGGCTTCGGTCAGAAATCGAGCGCTTCGCCACCAGCTTTCCCGACGCCGGTGACGAGCGCCGGATCGCGCGCGCGCGGCGGCTCGCCCCGGTCGACGAAGCGGTTGACGACCGGGTAACGCCGGTCACGGCTCAGGTTTCGCGGACTGATCTTCACGCCGGGCGGAGCCTGCCTGCGCTTGTATTCCGCGCGGCGCAGCAGGGCCTCGACGCTCTTCACCGTGCCGGCATCGAGCCCCTCGGCGACGAGCTCGGAGACCCGCCTGTTCTGCTCGACAAGCCCTTCGAGAACCGCGTCGAGAACGGGATAGGGCGGCAGGCTGTCGGCGTCGGCCTGGTCCTCGCGCAGCTCGGCGCTGGGCGGACGATCGAGAATCGACAGCGGAATCACCTCGCCCGCCGGCCCGCGCGCGCTGTCCGGGCGCCAGCGATTGCGCAGGGCCGCGAGCCGGAAGACCTGCGTCTTGTAGATGTCCTTCAGCGGATTGAAGCCGCCGTTCATGTCGCCATAGAGCGTCGCATAGCCGACCGACATCTCCGACTTGTTGCCGGTGGCGACGAGCAGCCTGTTCTCGGCGTTGGAGACGGCCATCAGCGCGAGCCCGCGCAGCCGCGCCTGCAGGTTCTCGTTGGGCAGTCCGTGTCCGATTGCCGGAACGAGCGCGACGAGGCTGGTCTCCAGCGCGGCCACGGCATCCGCCATGGGAGCCTCCTCATAGGCGATGCCGAGGGCCCGTGCGCAGGCGCGCGCATCGTCGAGGCTGCGGCGCGAGGTGAAGCGCGAGGGCAGCATCACGGCCTTGACGTGCTCGGGCCCCAGCGCATCGGCGGCGATGGCGGCCGCGAGCGCGGAATCGATGCCGCCCGAAAGCCCGAGCACGGCGTCCGTGAAGCCGCTCTTGGCGGCGTAGTCGCGCAAGCCCAGCACGCAGGCGGCATAATCGGCTTCGTCCCCCGTCGCCACCGTCGCGACAGGCCCCGGCCGGCAGCACCAGATGCCGGCTTCCCGCGTCCAGTCGAGAATGGCCAGATTCTCGGTGAAGGCCGGAAGCTGGGCGGCGAGGCTGCGATCCGCGTTCAGGACGAAGGAGGCCCCGTCGAAGACCAGTTCGTCCTGGCCGCCGACCTGGTTGAGATAGACCAATGGCAGGCCGCACTCGACGATGCGCGCCACCGCGACGCTCATGCGTTCGTCCATGACGCCGCGCCGATACGGGGAGCCGTTCGGCACGAGCAGGATTTCGCCGCCGGTCTCGGCGAGGCATTCGACGACCTCCTCGCTCCAGATGTCCTCGCAGACGGGCAGGCCGAGCCTCGGCCCGCCGCGGAACGGCACCGGCCCTGGAAGCGGCCCGGGCGCGAAGATGCGGGCCTCGTCGAAGACGCCGTAATCCGGCAGCGCGACCTTGAAGCGCACGGCCTGGACGACGCCTCCGTCGAGCAGAGCGCAGGCGTTGTGGAGCCTGCCCTCCTCGCGCCAGGGCAGACCGACGAGCAGGGCCGGGCCGCCATCGGCCGTCTCGCGCGCCAACTCCTCGCAGGCCTTCAGGCAGGCGTCGACGAAGGCCGGGTTCAGCGCCAGATCCTCCGGCGGATAGCCGCAGAGCGACAATTCCGGGGTGAGGACGAGCTGCGCCCCGGCCCCGGCCGCCTGCGCCCGGATGCCCCGAAGCCGCGCGAGGTTGCCCGCGATGTCGCCGAGCACCGGGTTGAACTGGGCGAGGGCGAGACGCAAGCGGGAAGCGGTCATGAGCGCCATGTAGCGCGCGGCATCGGGAGCGGCAACGGCGCCCGCGGCGGCTTAACCTCACGTTAGGGTTAATCCGGCATGAATCATCCGTGCCGCGGGGCCTGCCGTCGCGGTCCGTTCGGAGAGATTCCATGCGTGTCCGTTCCCTGATCCTCGCCGGCGCGACGCTCGCCGGCTTCGGCCTGCCGGCGGATATCGGTGCGCGGGCGGCCGACTACCCCGTCCTTCGCGGTTCCCAGATCGAGGATGCCCCCCAGCCCCCCTCCGATTACTGGGGCGGCGCCAACTGGAACGGCGTCTATTTCGGCGGCTTCGCCGGCCAGACGCAGACCCGCTTCGAGAGCGACAAAAGCGTCACCGCCCTGGCGAACTACGCCATGCTGAACACCTCGATCGCCAGCACGCTCGACGTCGCCAGCCTCGTCGCCACCCTGCCCCGGCGCGACAGCGGCCCGACCTTCGGCGGCTTCGCCGGCTACAACATGCAGTTCGGCGACGCCGTGATCGGCTTCGAGGCCGACTATAGCCGCGTCGACCAGAGCGCGACGGCCTCTCGCGTCGAGGCGCGCCGCTCCGGAAACGAGTATTTCGCCATCGCCTCGGCGCAGGACGCGGAACTGCGCGATTTCTTCACGCTGCGCGCCCGCTTCGGCTACGCCTTCGGCCGCATCATGCCGTATTTCACGCTCGGCGGCGCGGCCGGCCGCTTCAACACCAATGTAGCGGTCGCAACCGACTGGGGCACGACCGACGCGAACGGTGTCCGCACCGGCAGCTATGCCGGCTGGCCGCGCGTCGTCGGCGGGCCCAAGAAGGACGTCTGGGGTTATGGCGGCGTGATCGGCGGCGGCGTGGAGGCGGCCCTGACCGACAACGTCATCCTGAGAGCGGAATATCTCTTCACCCGCTTCAACGATGTCGAAGGCATCACGACGAGCCTGAACACCGCCCGTGTCGGCGCCGCGCTGAAGTTCTGAGAGGCGGCCCGGGCACTCCTGCGGCCCTCGCCATCGCCGGCCGGCCGCGACGATCCCCCAAAAAAGGCCCGGGCGATGCACGGGCCTTTCTTGTTTCTCATCGCGGCTGAGACGGCCTACTCCGCCGCTTCGACCTCGGGCCGAACCTTGCCGGCGCGGCTGCGCTTGACCAGCTCGGCGACGAGGAAGGCCAGTTCCAGCGCCTGCTCGGCATTGAGGCGCGGATCGCAGACCGTGTGATAGCGGTTGTTGAGATCCGCATCGGTCATGCCGCGCGCGCCGCCGGTGCATTCGGTGACGTTCTTGCCCGTCATCTCGAGATGCAGGCCGCCGGCATGCGTGCCTTCCGCCTGATGGACGGCGAAGAAGTTCCGGACCTCGGCCGTGATCAGATCGAAGGGCCGGGTCTTGTAGCCGCTCGCGGCCTTGACCGTGTTGCCGTGCATCGGATCGCAGGACCAGACGACGTTGCGCCCTTCCCGCTTCGTCGCCCTGACCAGCGCCGGCAGGTTGTCGAACACCTTGTCGGCGCCGAAGCGGCCGATCAGCGTCAGGCGCCCGGCCTGGTTCTGCGGATCGAGCACGTCGATCAGCTTCAGCAGGCCGTCGACCGTGGTCGAGGGGCCGCATTTCAGGCCGATCGGGTTCCGGATCCCGCGGAAGAACTCGACATGGGCGTGGTCGAGCTGGCGCGTGCGGTCACCGATCCAGAGCATGTGGCCGGAGGTGTCGTACCATTCGCCGGTCGTCGAGTCGGTGCGCGTCATCGCCTGCTCGTAGCCGAGCAGCAGCGCCTCGTGGCTCGTGTAGAAATCGGTCGTGCGCATTTCCGGATGGGTTTCCGGATCGATCCCGATCGCGCGCATGAAGTCGAGCGCCTCGGTGATGCGCTCGGCCACCTCCTGATAGCGGTGCGACTGCGGGCTGTCCTTGACGAAGCCGAGCATCCAGCGATGCGCGTTGTCGAGATTGGCGTAGCCGCCGGTCGCGAAGGCGCGGATCAGGTTCAGCGTCGCGGCCGACTGGCGATAGGCCTCAAGCTGGCGACGCGGATCGGGAACGCGCGCCTCCTCCGTGAAGGCGATGTCGTTGACGATGTCGCCCTTGTAGCTCGGCAGCTCGACGCCGCCGATCGCCTCCATCGGCGCGGAGCGCGGCTTGGCGAACTGCCCTGCGATGCGCCCGACCTTCACCACCGGCGAACCGCCGGCGAAGGTCAGCACCACCGACATCTGCAGGAACAGGCGGAAGAAGTCGCGGATGTTGTCGGCCGAGTGCTCGGCGAAGCTCTCGGCGCAGTCCCCGCCCTGAAGCAGGAAGGCCTCGCCGGCCGCGACCTTGCCCAACGCCCGTTTGAGCTTGCGCGCCTCGCCTGCAAAAACGAGCGGCGGAAAGCCGGCGAGCTGCTGCTCCACCGCCTTCAAGGCTGCCTGGTCCGGATAGTCCGGAATCTGCTGGACGGGCTTGGCCCTCCAGCTCTCTGGCGTCCACCGCTCGGACATCTCACTCTTGCTCCTGAAACCGAAAACGCGCTCTTCAGATCTCCCTTTCGGCGCGAAGGCGGGGCTATACACCGATGCTGGCGCGATGGCCACCTTACGGAAGGCCAATACCGGCCATGCCCGCCATGCGCAGGCCACCCCTTGCCGAAAAGCGGATTCCTTCCAGCGCGTTGCGGCGCCGGCTTGAGACGCCGATTCAGCCCGTTGAGACAGTGATTCAACGACCGCAGGGGAGGCTAGCGAGGTGGCTGGGCTCAGGCGACGGCGATATCGGTCCGGCGGAAATCGTCGCCCTTGAACAGCAGCGCGGCGCCGAGATGCCGCGCCGTGGCGTAAGAGAAGCAATCGCCGAGGTTCAGGATGCCGGGATAGCCGGGCCCCATGCCGTAGCGCTGAGCCGCCTCGACCGCGAGCGCAGTGATGGCCATGTCGGGCGCAATGGGCCTGATTTCGCTCAGGCCGCAGAAATTCGTGACGAGCTCGAAAGCGCGTTTGCGCGTCACCGGATGCAGCCGCGCGACTGCACTGGCCGCCTCCCACAGCGTCACGGTCGAGGCGGAGCGCAAACCAGGCCCGCGCGGCGTGCTTTCCAACCTTTCCGCGAAGCTCGCGCCGTCGCTCTCCCGCCCCAGGATCGCAACGATCACCGAAGCATCGACGACGATCAAAGGCGCTCCTTCTCGCCGTTGATCTCGTCGTAAAACGCCTTGTCGGCGACAAGTCCCGTGCTGCCGGCCTTTGCCAGTTCCGCGTGGATCGGCGCCAGCTTCTCCCACAATGTCGGCTCCGCCGCCTCCCGCGCCGCTTTCTCGCGCAGCGCGTCGTGGACGATTTCGGTCAGCCCCTTGCCGTGCCTGCTCGCGAGCTGGCGGGCTAGCGCCTCGACCTCTTCGTTCTTGATGCTGATGCCCATGACGAAGCTCCGTTTCTAGAAAGCGAGAGCGCAGTTCTAGAAATAGCGCTTCGACGCTCCGGCAGCAAGGCGACTCAAGCCTTGCGCGGCGTCCGCATCGTGACCAGCTCTTCCGCCGCGCTCGGATGCAGGGCGATGGTGCGGTCGAAATCAGCCTTGGTCGCGCCCATCGTCACCGCGATCGCGACGGCTTGGATCATCTCGCCCGCGTCGTGGCCGAGGATATGGACGCCCAGCACCTTGTCGGTCTTCGCGTCGGTCACGAGCTTCATATAGGTTCGCTCCTGCCGTCCCGAGATCGTCGCCTTCATCGGGCGGAACTCGGACTCGAAGATGCGCGGCTCGTGGCCGGCAGCCACGGCCTGCGCCTCGGAGAGGCCGACGGTTCCGATCTCCGGCGTGGTGAAGACGGCGGAGGCGACGGTGGCGTGGTCCATCGTCCAGGGCTTTCCGCCGAAGACGCTGTCGGCGAAGGCGTGCCCCTCGCGGATCGCCACGGGGGTCAGGTTCACGCGATTGGTGACGTCTCCGACGGCATGGATCGAGGGCACGCTGGAGGCCGACGCCGCGTCCACGACGATCTCACCGAGCGGCCCCAGTTCCACGCCCGCGGACTCGAGGCCGAGCGAGGCCGTGTTAGGCCGCCGGCCGGTCGCGACGAGGACGACCTCGGCGTCGATCGGATCGCCCTTGGCACAATGGGCGCGGCGGGTCTTGCCATCCTGCAGGAGCTCGATGCGCTCGACCGTGCAGCCCAGCCGAAAATGGATGCCGGCATGCGCCAGCGCGTCGCGCAGCCGCGTGCGAATGTCCTCGTCGAAGCCGCGCAGGATGTTGTCCCCGCGGTGGAGAACGGTGACCGCGACGCCGAGGCGCGCGAAGACGCTGGCAAATTCGAGCGCGATATAGCCACCGCCGATCACCAGCATGCTCTTCGGCAGCTCGGGCAGATGGAAGACCTGGTTCGACGAGATGCCGAGTTCGCCGCCGGGAATCGGCGGATCGAAGGTCGGCCAGCCCCCCGTCGCCACCAGGATGTGGCGCGCGCCGATGCGCTCGCCGCTCCCGACCAGGCGGATCTCGTGCGGCCCCTCGATGATGGCGCGCTCCTCGCGGATCACGACGCCCGATGCCTCGAGATTGCGGCGATAGATGCCAGAGAGACGTGTGACCTCGTTCTCCACGGCGTCGCGCAGGGTCGACCAGTCGAAGCTCGGCTTCGGAACGGTCCAGCCGAAGGCGGCGGCGTCCTCGAACTCGTCGACGAAGCGGCTGGCATAGACGAAATGCTTCTTCGGCACGCAGCCGCGGATGACGCAGGTCCCGCCGATGCGGCTCTCCTCCGCGATCATGACGCGCGCGCCGTGCCCGGCCGCGATGCGCGCTGCGCGCGTCCCGCCCGAACCCGCCCCAATGACGAAGAGATCGACGTCGAACTCGGCCATGATGCCCTCTCAGCCCCGAATGTCGGGATCCCGCAATGTGGCGTGCAGCCACGCCGCCGCAAGGGCCAGGATCGCCGCCCACCAGCCCTGCCATGCGCCGTGAGCCACGGAGGCGACGGCGAAGGCGCCTGCGAACAGCGCCAGGCGCGGCGCCAGTTCAGACGCCCTCAGGCTCCGCAGCCGGAACAGGAAGGCCAGCCCCGCGAAACCGATCAGCGCGACGCCGACCGCGCCGGTCTCGACCCAGGCCTGAAGCGGCGCGCTGTGCGGATGGCCGACCGCGAGCAGACGGCGGTGCTCGGGCGAGACCTGCTGCGCGACCGGATGACGGTCCAGCGTCGGCGAGGTCCCAAACCCGGAGCCCAGGAGCGGGCGCGCCATGACGGCCTCGCCGAAGCTCAGCCAGATATCGACGCGGTCGCGGGTATGCGACTGCGCGAGGCGTTCGTGAAACGCCGGCGGCAGGGCCGCATCGCCGAGCCTGCCCATGACCGGAGCGACGAGGAGCGTCGCGACGAAACCGAGGGCGACCAGCGCCAGGGCCAGGCGCGGCAGGACCAGGGCGGCGAGCCAGACGGCCGCGATGACGAGGGCGCCCAGCACCGCCGCGCCGCTGTCGGCCCGCAGCGCGAGAATGCCGACCACCAGCGCCAGCACGGCGGCGAGCGGCCGATCCTTCGGCCGTCGGCCCGGCCGGGCCGACAGCAGGGCCGCGAGAGCAGCCACGGCCAGCATCAGGCAGGTCAGGACCGGCCTGTTGAAGATGAAGTCCATCTGGCGGCCGACGCCGAGCTGCGTCCGCATCGCGAGCCCCGTCGCGAGCTCGGCCATCATCAGGAGCGCGGCCAGGGTGATGGCGAGAGCCAGCGCGCTGTTCGCGGAGGAAACCGGCCTGAAGCGCCCACTGGCGACCAGCGCGGCGGCGCAGGCGATCGGCAGCATGAGCTCGCCCCAGGCGGCCAGACCCTGCTGCATCGGGCGATGGCTCCAACCGATCGTGACGAGCGCCCAGAGCAGGAAGCCCGCAATGGCGAGCCCCAGCGGATCGCGCAGCATGGCCGCGAGCCGCCCGGTCATGGCGGCCCTGCCCTCTCCCACGAGCGCGGAGGCCAGGAAGCAAAGCGCGGCCAAGCCCAGCATGAGAGGGGCCGAGCGATTGGCCAGCCACATCGCGAGAGGCAAGGCTATCAGCAGCGCCATGCCCGCCGTCGCAAGGCGCTGCGCCGCGATCCCGGCGCCGTTTCCGACGGTTTCCGAGGCGGTCGAAGTGGCGGGGTTCTTCATGGCCCTGCGCTTACGCGATCCGGCCGGGCTCTGCCAGTGGGCGCGCTGCGCTGCCGCCGGGCGCCAGCGACTTCGAAGCTCGAGCCATGAACTAAAGTTCTATGCCCTTCGCATGATGACACCGAAGGGAGACAACGCAGAACGAAACATCTTGACTTGCGATTATTCAATCGGGCGCAATTGACCGGTGGCGCGGCGAAGTGTCACTGGCGCAAGCTCCCCAATAAACGCGCGGAAATCCGCGGCCGGAGGAAATCATGCTGACATCCATTCTCAGGCGAGCCGCCGTGACGGCCATCGCCGTGGCCGGCCTCTCGACGGCGGCCTTCGCGCAGCTCGAGCTCAAGATCATGGCGCCCGCCGCGCCCGGCGGCGGCTGGGACGGAACCGCCCGCTCCATGCAGCAGGCCCTGACGGCTTCGGGCATCGCCAAGAGCGTGCAGGTGACCAACGTCACCGGCGCGGGCGGCACCATCGGCCTCGCCCAGCTCATCGGCGCCAAGGGCGACGGCCACCAGCTCATGGTCAACGGCTTCGTCATGGTCGGCGCGATCCTGCTCAACAAGTCGCCCGTCAACCTGACGCAGGTCACGCCGATCGCCCGGCTGACCGCCGAGGCCGAGGTCATCGTCGTCCCGGCGGATTCGCCGATCAAGACGGCCAAGGACCTCGCCGAGCGCGTGAAGGCCGACCCCGCCAAGGTCACCTGGGCCGGCGGTTCGGCCGGCGGCACCGACCACATCCTGGCGGCTCTCTTCGCCCAGGCCGTCGGCGCCGACGCGAAGAAGATCAACTACATCCCGTTCTCCGGCGGTGGCGAGGCGCTGGCCGCGATGCTCGGCGGGCGCGTCACGGCCGGCATTTCCGGCTATGGCGAGTTCGAGGGCCAGATCAAGGCCGGAAAGCTGCGCGCCATCGCCGTCTCCTCGCCCAAGCGCCTGGAGAACGCCCCGGACGCGCCGACGCTGAAGGAGCAGGGCATCGACCTCGAGCTGCTCAACTGGCGTTCGGTCGTGGCTCCTCCCGGCCTCTCGGCCGAGCAGACCAAGACCCTGACCGACACGGTCGAGAAGATGGCCAAGTCGAAGGAATGGCAGGAGATCCTGAAGGCGCGCGGCTGGGACGACGCCTTCCTCTCCGGCGACGCCTTCGGGACCTTCCTCAAGGCCGAGATCGAGCGCGTGTCCAAGGTCATGACCGAGGTCGGCCTGGTCAAGTGACCCGGCCGGTCCGGCCGGACGATCCGAAGGGGCCGGGCGACCGGCCCCTTTTTGCCTCTCCCGCGCGGGCGCGACACGCCCGTCCTTCGAGACGGAAGGAAAGAAGATGACGACCGAGAGAACGGCACGCGGCGCCGACAAGCCCGCCCTGCTCGTGGGCGTCCTGCTCCTCGTGGCGGCGGCCGTCGTCTTCTACGATGCCTCGCAGCAGACGATCACCTCCAATTACGGCCTCGGCCCGACGGCGATGCCCTACGTCGTCTGCGGCGGGCTCACGATCCTCGCCCTCGGGCATTTCATCGCGGCCTTCCGCGAAGGCCTGCCGAAGCCCGAGGCGGCCGACCGGAGCGCGCTGCTCTGGATCGCGGCCGGGCTCGCCGGCCTGATCGCGTCGATCGCCCTCAATGGCGGCTTCGTGCTGGCGACGACGCTCGTCTTCGCCTGCACGGCGCGCGGGTTCGGGCGGAGGGCCTTCGTCACGGACGCGATCATCGGCTTCGTGCTCGGCCTCGCCATCTTCCTGATCTTCGCCAAGCTCCTGACCCTGATCCTTCCCGCAGGGCCGTTCGAACAGCTGTTCCTCTGAAGGGCCTGCGACCATGGATACCCTGCTGTCTCTGCTGCATGGCTTCGGCGTCGCCCTGGAGCCCTCCAAGCTGCTCTTCTGCCTGATCGGCGTCTTCCTCGGCACCGCCGTCGGCGTGCTGCCCGGCATCGGGCCGGCGCTGACGGTCGCGCTGCTGCTGCCGGTGACCTTCAAGCTCGATCCGGCGGGCTCGCTGATCATGTTCGCCGGCATCTACTATGGCGGCATGTATGGCGGCTCGACCACCGCCATCCTGCTCAACGCGCCAGGCGAGAGCGCCTCGCTCGCGACCGCGCTCGAAGGCTCGAAGATGGCCAAGGCGGGGCGCGGCGGCCCGGCGCTGGCGACCTCCGCCATCGGCTCCTTCGTCGCGGGGCTGATCGCCACGATCGGCCTCGCCTTCCTCGCGCCCTGGCTGGTCGAGATCGCGGTCAAGTTCGGCCCCTGGGACTATTTCGCGCTGATGATCGTGGCCTTCGTCACGGTGTCCGCGACCTTCGGCGACTCGCCGCTGCGCGGCATGACGAGCCTGTTCCTCGGCCTGACGCTGGGACTGATCGGCATCGACAAGCTGACCGGGCAGGCGCGCCTAACCTTCGGCGTGCCGGACCTGCTCAACGGCGTCGAGGTCACAACCCTCGCCGTCGGCCTCTTCGCGGTGGGCGAGGCGTTCTATGTCGCCTCGAAGCGCTTCCGCGAGCCGGAGGAGATCATTCCGATCAAGGGCTCGCTGTGGATGACGAAGCAGGACTGGAAGCGCTCCTGGGCGCCCTGGCTGCGCGGCACCGCCTTCGGCTTCCCGATCGGCGCCCTGCCGGCCGGCGGCGCCGAGGTACCGACCTTCCTGAGCTATTCGACCGAACGCAAGCTCTGCAAATATCCCGACGAGTTCGGCAAGGGCGCGATCGAGGGTGTGGCGGGGCCGGAAGCGGCCAACAACGCCTCGGCCGCCGGAACGCTGGTGCCGCTCCTGACGCTCGGCCTGCCGACCTCGGCCACGGCCGCGATCATGCTGGCCGGCTTCCAGCAATACGGGCTGAACCCCGGCCCGCTGCTGTTCGCGGAAAAGCCCGATCTGGTCTGGGGCCTGATCGCCTCGCTCTTCATCGCCAACGTCATGCTGGTGATCCTGAACCTGCCCCTGATCGGGCTGTGGGTGAAGCTGCTCGCCGTGCCCCAGCCCTGGCTCTATGCCGGCATCCTGGTGTTCGCGACGATGGGCACGCTGGCGGTCAACAGCTCGCCGGTCGAGCTCGGCATGCTCTTCGGCTTCGGCTTCCTCGGCTATCTGATGCGGCGCTACGACTACCCCGTCGCGCCGATGGTGGTCGGCCTGATCCTGGGACCGATGGCCGAGGCGCAACTGCGCCGCGCGCTCCAGATCAGCCTCGGCGATCCGATGATCCTGCTCGAGAATCCGATCTCGGCGACGCTGCTCGGCATCGCCTTCGTCGCGCTGGTCGCGCCCTTCGTGATGAAGGGGCTCAACCGCTTCAAGGCGAGCGAGGACTGAAGCATGATCGGGACGCGCCGCGGACAAGCTCCCGGCGCGGCCCCCGATGGCACGAAGCTTGGTTAGATCGGATTTCCGAATCTGATCTCAAGCGACTGTGCCATGCCTCTCAATCTCGTCTTCAAGGAAAGCTTCCCGATCTATATCGAGCGGCTGTCGCGCGACTTCACCGTGCTCGAGGCTCCGGACGGCCTGACGCGGCTGCCACCGGCGACGGCCGGGCAGATCGACGTGCTGATCACCTCCGGCAGTGCCGGCGCGACGCGCGACGAGATCGCGGCCCTGCCGAAGCTGCGCCTGATCTGCACGGTCGGCACCGGCTACGAGGCGATCGACCTGCAGGCCTGCCGCGAGCGCGGCATCCTGGTGACGCATGCCGCCGGGCTCAACGCGCCGGTCGTCGCCGACCACGCCATGGGGCTGCTCATCGCGATCGTTCGCGACATTCCGCGCGCCGATGCGATCGCCCGCGCCGGCGGATGGCGCGGGGGCATCACCTCCCGTCCGATGCTCGGGGGCAAGCATATCGGCATCGTCGGGCTCGGCGGCGTCGGCACCGCGGTCGGCCGCCGGGCCGCCGGCTTCGACATGACCGTCAGCTATTTCGCCCGCAGTCCCAAGGATGCGCCCGGCTGGAACTGGGTGCAGTCGGTGACGGAACTCGCGCGAGAGGTCGACTTCCTCGTCTGCACGCTGCCTGGAGACGCCTCGACCTTCCACATGATCGGCGCCGAGGCGTTCGAGGCGCTGGGACCCCAAGGCTTCTTCGTCAATGTCGGGAGGGGGAGCGTGGTCGATACGGACGCGCTCGTCTCGGCCCTGGCGGAGGGCCGGATCGCCGGCGCCGGCCTCGACGTCTTCGAGAACGAGCCGGGCGTGCCGGAGGCGCTGCGGGCGCTGCCGAACGTCGTCCTGACGCCCCACACGGCCGGGGGCGCCCCCGAGATCAACCTGCGCAGCGCCGAGCTGATCATCCGGAACCTCCGCGGCCTCCTCGACGGGAGCGGACTCGTCTCGCCGATCCCCGAAATGCGGGAGGCGGCGGCGCGGGGCGCCGCCTGAACGAAACAATCGTGGCGGAAACGTGTTGTCTCGGCGATGCCCGCTCGGCTGCGGGTTTTCGGGGGACTTCAGCGATGACGGACGCAACACTTTCACCGGCCGGGGGCGCAGCGGATCAGCCGGCGCTCCACCGGGTCATGGGCCCGTGGCTCCTGCTGCTCTTCATCGTCGGCGACATCCTCGGAACCGGCATCTACGCCCTGACGGGCCAGGTGGCCAAGCAGGTCGGCGGCGCGGTCTGGCTGCCCTTTCTGGTCGCTTTCGCGGTCGCGCTGGTGACGGCCTTCAGCTATCTCGAACTGGTCACGAAATACCCACGCGCCGCGGGCGCGGCGCTCTATACGCACAAGGCCTTCGGCATCCATTTCGTGACCTTCATCGTCGCCTTCGCGGTGATGTGCTCGGGGATCACCTCGGCGGCCACCGCCTCCAGGGCCTTCGCGGCCAACATGTCCAACGCCTTCGGCCTGGGGCTTTCGGGCGGCTTCGGCATCACGCTGATCGGGCTCGGCTTCATGGCGCTGGTGGCGGCGATCAATCTCCGCGGCGTCGGCGAGAGCGTGAAAGCCAATGTGGTGCTGACCTGCGTCGAGCTCACCGGCCTGCTGATCATCATCACCATCGGCATGATGGCGATCGCCCAGGGGCAGGGCGACGTCTCCCGCGTGATGGAGTTCCGCACGACGGCGGAAGGCGGTGTCTTCTGGCCGGTGATCGCGGCGACGACGCTGGCGTTCTTCGCAATGGTCGGCTTCGAGGATTCGGTCAACATGGCCGAAGAGTGCAAGGACCCGACCCGCCATTTCCCGAAGGTCCTGCTCGCCGGCCTCGTCATCACCGGCGTGATCTATGTGCTGGTCTCGATCTCGGCGATCACGCTGGTGCCGCCGGAGCAGCTCGGCGAGGGCGAGACGCCGCTGCTCAAGGTGGTGCAGGCCGGCGCGCCGAACTTCCCGATCTGGATCTTCGGCTTCATCACCATGTTCGCGGTCGCCAACAGCGCGCTCATCAACATGCTGATGGCCAGCCGGCTGGTCTATGGCATGAGCCGCGAGCACGTCCTGCCGCCCGTGCTCGGCAAGGTCCACGCGACGCGGCGCACGCCCTATGTCGCGATCGGCTTCACCAGCCTGCTCGCCTTCGGGCTGATAACCTTCGTCGGCGAGGTGCCGGCGCTGGGCGGAACCACGGCGCTGCTGCTGCTCTGCGTTTTCAGCGTGGTGAACATCGCCGTGCTGGTGCTGCGCAAGGACCGCGTCGCGCATGCGCATTTCCGGACGCCGACATGGCTGCCCGTGCTCGGGGCGCTCTCCTGCGCCTTCCTGGCGGGTCCCTGGACCGGGCGCGATCCGAGCCAATATGCGATCGCCGGAACGCTGATCGGGATCGGCGTCGTGCTGTGGTTCGCGACCGTGGCGCTCAACCGCGCCAGCGGCGTCATTGCGAAGTCCGGCCCGGGCGACGATCTGGGGCAGCCCGGCCCGGTCGACTGAGGCTGCGGGCGCGGCTGCTCAGAGCTGGTGGCCGCGCTTGCGCATTTCCTGGGAGAAGCGGTCGAACAGGAAGTTGCTGGTCTGCACGCTCCAGGGCTGGAGCACCGTGAAGAGCTCCTGCATCGCCACCGGGCGCAGCGCGTTGTAGCGCTGGCCGACGGGCGACTTGAAGAAGGCCACCACTTCCTTGAGGTCCGCCTCGGTCATCTTGCGGGCGAAGATCTCGACGGCGGTGTTGATGATCTCTTCCGAGCGCTTCTCGGCCTCGGGCTTCAGCACGGCCAGAATCTCGGTCATGTCCTTCGTCAGCTCGGGGCGCGTGGAGGTGACGAGCTGGCGCGTGTTCTCGGTGAACTCGACATAGATGTTGTCGATGTTCTGAGACACGCCGGTGAGCTGCACGACCTCGCGGGCCGCCGCCAGATGCGAGGCGGGCAGCGCCGGCGCCTGCGCAAAGGCCGGAGCCGCACAGAGCAGCGTCAGGCCCAGAGCCGCGCGGGCGAGATGGTGTCGGATCATGCGTCGAGCCCCTTCGATGGTGTGGCTGGCGGCCGAGCCTTTCGGCGGCCGCACGTTGTCGCCGCCCTAGGGCGGCGCATGGGGGCGTTCCTTAGCGCGCTTTCAGCGAGAATGGAATCATTCGATCGTGCCAAGCACCCGGACGCCACCGGCGCCCGCGAGGACCGCCCCGGCGCAAAGGCCGATGAACAGGCCGTGTTCGACGACGCCGGGCACCAGATTCAGCGCCGTCGCCAGCGCCTCCGGCCGGTCGATGCGGCCGAGATGCGCGTCGAGGATGTAGTGGCCGCCATCGGTCAGCAGCGTGCTGCCATCCGCGCGACGGCGCAGCTCGAGCCGGCCCGCCGCGCCGGCGGCGGCCACCGCCGCCGCGACGGCGCGGCGCGTCGCCTCGAGGCCGAAGGGCACGACCTCGATCGGCAGCGGGAACCGGCCGAGCGTATCGACCAGCTTGCCGTCGTCGGCGATGACGATCATGCGGGCGGAGGCCGCCGCGACGATCTTCTCGCGCAGCAGCGCCGCGCCGCCCCCCTTGATGAGCCGCAATTGCGAATCGAGCTCGTCGGCACCGTCGATCGTCAGGTCGAGCTCCGGCGTCTCGTCCAGCGTCGACATCCGGATGCCGAGCGCGAGGGCCTGCGCCTGCGTCGCCTCCGAGGTCGCGACGCAGATCACGTCGAGACCGGACGCCACGCGCGCGCCGAGCAGGTCGACGAAGTGCTTCGCCGTGGAGCCCGTCCCGAGACCGACCCGCATGCCGGGCCGCACGAGCTCGAGCGCGCGCGCGGCCGCCTGCTTCTTGAGATCGTCCTGCGTCACGCGCCGAGCCCGCCCATGAGCATGTATTTGATCTCGACGAACTCCTCGATGCCGTGGAGCGAGCCCTCGCGGCCGAGGCCGGACTCCTTCACGCCGCCGAAGGGAGCCACCTCGGTGCCGAGCATGGCGGAGTTGATGCCGACCATGCCGTATTCCAGCTCCTCGGCGACGCGGAAGGCGCGGCCGAGATCCTTCGAGTAGAAATAGGCGGCGAGGCCGAAGGGCGTGTCGTTGGCGAGCGCCACGACCTCCTCCTCGGTCTTGAAGGTGTAGACCGGCGCGACGGGGCCGAAGGTTTCCTCGCGGGTCATCAGCATGGTCGTGGTCGCGCCGGCGATCACGGTCGGCTCGTAGAAGGTGCGGCCCAGCGCATGGCGCTTGCCGCCGACCACGACCTTGGCACCGTTGGCGACTGCGTCCGCGACATGGCGCTCGACCTTCTCGACCGCGCGCTCGTTGATCAGCGGCCCCTGCACGACGCCGACCTCGGTGCCGTTGCCGACCTTCATCTTCGCGACCTCGCCGGCGAATTTCGCGACGAACTCGTCATGGATTCCCTCCTGCACGAAGAGGCGGTTCGTGCAGACGCAGGTCTGGCCCATGTTGCGGAACTTGGCCGCGATGGCGCCCTGGACGGCCGCATCGACGTCGGCATCGTCGAAGACGATGAAGGGGGCATTGCCGCCGAGCTCCAGGCCGACCTTCTTCACCGTCGAGGCCGCCTGCTGCATCAGCAGCTTGCCGACCGGCGTCGAGCCGGTGAAGCCGATGAAGCGCACCGCCGGATGGGTGGTCATGACCTTGCCGATCGCGACGGCATCGCCCGTCACGACGTTGATCGTGCCCTTCGGGAAGCCGGCGCGCTCGGCGAGCTCGACCAGGGCGAGCGCCGTCAGCGGGGTGTCCGGCGCGGGCTTGACCACGAAGGTGCAGCCGGCAGCGAGGCCCGGCGAGCATTTGCGGGTGATCATCGCGGCGGGGAAGTTCCACGGCGTGATCGCGGCGCAGACGCCGACGGGCTGCTTCTGCACGATGATGCGGGAATTCGGGAAGGGCGAGGGAATCGTCTCGCCATAGATGCGCTTGGCCTCTTCCGCATAGAACTCGACGAAGGAGGCGGCGTAGGCGACCTCGCCGCGGGCTTCCGTGATCGGCTTGCCCTGCTCGGCCGTCATGATCTGCGCCAGGTCCTCCTGGTTCGCCATGATCAGCTCGAACCACTTGCGCAGGATGACCGAGCGCTCCTTGGCGCTCTTCCTGGCCCAGGGCTTGAAGGCCCGCGACGCGGCCTCGACGGCGGCGGTGGTCTCGTCCGCGCCGAAGCGCGGCACCCTGGCCAGGACCTCGCCGGTCGCGGGGTTGTCGACCGCGTCGACGCCCTCCCCGATCCAGGCACCGTCGACATAGCACTGCGTCTTGAAAAGGGTGGGATCGTTGAGCTTGAGCATGACGGACCTCGGGAACACAAACGAGTTCGGCACCGTCTAGCACGCGGATGCTATGGACTTCGACCGCCATTCCCGCATTGCGGCGGCATAGCCTGCGCAATGCCGCATGGCCGGCGGCGGATTATTTCGTCTGCGGCGTGCACACGACCTTGTCGTCGAAGACGTAGCAGATGCTCATCTCGCCCGTCCGGACATTGACCCGGAAAATGCCACCCTCGCGCTCGTGCCGGGACGGCATCAGCAGGTAGTCGCTGGGCGCCTGCGGCCCCGCCCCCTCCCCCGCAGGGAAGCAGATGGTGATCCCGATCCCGCCCTCCTTGAGCTGGAACTGGCAGGCACCGACCTCGCCCGTCGCCCGATCGACGCGGTAGACCCGGTTCAGGTCCGTCTGCGGCGCGGGCGCGAACTCGTAAGGGGCGGCCATGGCCGCACCCTGAAGGGCGAGCCAGAGCCACGCAGCCGACAGAACGCTCCTGACCATGATCGTCCCTCTTCCGAACCCAGAAGCCGTGCGCGCGCTCATCCGGTCCGCTCCTCATCTCGCGAATCGGGGCGACGATACACCTTCTCGCCGCCGGGGGCTCCCGGCCGCTTGCCAGGGGCGCCCGCCCGCCCCTATTCCACCGGCACGACCGCTTTCCGCGCCCCCGCACCGCACCGCCAACGCCGAGGACGTCCAGCATGAGCCTTCACCCCATCGTCGTGTTCGACCTCGACGGAACCCTCGCCGAAACCGCCCCCGACATCATGCGCGTGCTGAACGTCATCCTGTCGCGGGAAGGGCTGGCCCCGCTGCCGCTCAACCGCGCCCGCGAACTCGTCGGCGCGGGCGCGCGCGCCCTGATCGAGCGTGGCTTCACCGTATCGGGCCGCATCCTCGACGCCGACACGCTGGAGCGGCTCTTCCAGGACTTCCTGCTGATCTACGCCGAGGACGTCGCCTCCAGCAGCCATCTCTACGAGGGCGTGACCGAGGCCATGGCCGTCCTGGCGGCGGAGGGCTTCAAGCTGGCGGTCTGCACCAACAAGCCGATCCTGCATACGCGGCTCATCCTCGATCATTTCGGCATCGCCGGGCAGTTCGCGGCGGTCGCCGGCCGCGACAGCTTTCCGTTCCACAAGCCCGATCCGCGCCATCTCACCCTGACGATCGAGGCCGCGGGCGGAGACCCGGCCCGGTCGGTGATGATCGGCGATTCCCGCACCGACATCGCCACGGCACGGGCCGCCGGCATTCCCTGCATCTGCGTGCCCTTCGGCTATACGGACGTGCCGATCGAGACCCTGGCCCCCGACATCGTGATCCCGCATTTCGACGCGCTGCCCGGCGCGGTGAAGCGCGTCGTCGCCTCGACTGCGGCGCATCCTTGACGCGGTGCGGCGCGCCGACTAGGAGAGGCGCCATCGGGCGGCTAGCTCAGCGGTAGAGCACTCCCTTCACACGGGAGGGGTCACAGGTTCGATCCCTGTGCCGCCCACCATCTTTCCAGACCGTTCGCTGACCGCCTCGCACGGGTCACGCCCCACTCTTTTCGGGTCCCGAGCAGTTGCGCGGAGCCCCGACGGCGGGAATTCGCCCGGCAAGACGCATGGCCTGAACCGGCCTCGGCATTTCGGCGACCCAGGCAGGTGCCTTCGCGGCAGTGTCCCGCGGCTTCAGGAGGAACCGCGGCGCGGCCTCTGCGGCAGGCTGGTCACGATCACTCCGGCAAGCACCAGGAGCCCCGGCAGAACCGTGCCCGAGAGCGGCTTCTCCGACAGCACCAGGAACGCGGCGAGCGCGACCAGAGGCACGCGCAGGGCGTCCGCGGCGCAGAGCTGGAGGGCGGAGGCATGACGGGAGGCGTTGGCCAGCGCCGCTTGCGTGACGAAGCCGCCGACGGCGAGCGCGAGCGCCGCGCCGATCATCAGCGCGAGCGACGCCGGCGACATCGTGTCGAAGTCATGCTTGTGGCCGCCGAAGGTGCCGTCGGGCACGACCGCCGCGAGCGCGAGATAGATCGGCAGCTGGATGCCGTGCATCAGCAGGATGATGGTGAGCGTGCTGCGCCGGGCCGCGAGCCTCGCGAGCATGATGTTGCTCGCCGTCAGCGCCGCGGCCGCGCCCAGCGCGACGAACAGCCCCGGATTGCCGTCGAAGCCGACCCGGACCAGCAGGAGCGCGAGGCCGCTCGTCAGCAGCGCCAGCCCGAGACACGCCACGCGGCCGGGCAGCATTCCGGTCGCGAGAAACACGATGGCGGCGGCGAACAACGGTCCCGAGAACTCGACGACCGACACCAGCGACAGTGGCAGGTTGGCCATGCTCCAGATCAGCCCGAGCGCCCCCAGCATGTGCAGCACGCTGCGGGCGACGTCTCCGCGCAGGCTCGCGCGCGCGAACTCGGCGCGACCGAGGCCCTGATGCCAGGCCAGGCCGGCGGCGATCACGACGCTGCCGACCGAGCGCAGCGCGCCGATCTCGAAGATCGAAAAGCGGCCGGACAGCTCCCTGATCGCCAGCGCGATGACCACGTAGGCGCAGAGATAGCCGATCATCCAGCCGGCGAAGGCCGGAAAGCCTCGACCTGTCCCGTCCAGGGGATACCGAGGAGCATCCGCTCCAGAATGGCCATTCGCAACGGAACCGAGAGCTCGACCTGCCTGAAATAGCCTGCGTTCGGGAGGCTGTCGCATGACGTGTCGAGCTCCGAGAACCGCGGAAGAGGATTGATGATGAGCGTGTCGGAACGGGCTTCGATGATCTTCTGAGCCGTCAGGGTGAAGGGCTCGGTCTCGCGCTCCTTGTCCACGGCCTCGTTGCCGAGCGAAGCATGCGCGAACCTGCTCATGTCCTGCATCTGGATGTTGAGCACGTCATGGTCGAGCGTGTGCCTGATGTCGTGCACCACCGAGATCCGGGAGCCGAGACTGGCGAGCACGTTCATGGCCTCGCGCATCGCCGGGTTGATCTGGACATCCGGCAGGCAGCAGAGCGTGAAGCGCTTCGGCGGCATCAGCCGCAGCATCTTGACGAAAGAGACCGCGAAGCGAGCCCGGGTGTCGCTCGACAGGGCGATGGAGAGCTTCTCGATCTCGCCGCGCATCTGACGGATGGCGAAGATGTCGACCATCGCCTGGCTGGGATGCTCGTCCGCGCCATTGCCCGCGTTGATCACCGGCAGATAGCTCAGCCGAGCGACCTTGTAGGGCATGTCCTCCATATGCGAGCGGACGACGAGCAGGTCGCTGTACAGTTCCACCGTGCGGATGTGGTCCTCGACCGACTCGCCCGTCGTGTTGCCGATGCGGCTGCGCTCGGTGTCGTAGGCGTCGAGCGACTGGTGCCCGAGCCTGGCGGCGGCGGCCTGGAAGCCGAGGCGGGTGCGCGTGCTGCGCTGGTCGAACAGCGTGGCGATGACCTTCGGCCGCCGGCGCGGTGTCCAGCTCTGCTCGGGCATGGGCAGCCCGGCCTTCTCGTCCTCTTCCTCGCGCAGGTGCTTTTCCGCACGCGCCAGCACGTCCTCGATGTCGTGACGGGAGACCGCATCGGCCGTGAGAAGGTCCTTCCCACTCGGATAGTTCGGCCGCTGCATGCGGTACTCCGGATCGCTCGACTTCGACGGCGAGGCGGTCAGGCGACCTTGCTGTAGCGATCCGACGACTTCCGGGACCCCGCAGCACCTCGACCCGACTTGGTCCGCCCCGTCGCGACCCGGTGACCGATCACCGGCAGCAGCGCTTCGAACGACATCGGTCTGGAGAAGACATAGCCCTGGATGCCATGGATTGCATACTTGCCGATGATGGCGAGCTGCTCCTCCGTCTCGATGCCCTCGACGATGAGACGCAGCTTCAGATCGTGCGCGAGCTGGGTCACTGCATTCATGAGGTATTCCGCCTTGCGCGAGCTGCCGATCTCCTGGCTGAAGGCTTGGGCGATCTTGATGGTGTCGATCGGCAGATGGGCGAGGTAGCTCAGCGAGGAATAGCCCGTTCCGAAGTCGTCGAGCGCGATGCGCACACCGAGCCGGCGCAAGGCGACGAGCCGTTCGACGACATAGTCCGCATCGTCGATCAGCGAGCTTTCCGTGATCTCCAGCGTCAGCCTGTTCGGCTCGAGCCCGCTCGCGCGCAGCACGGCCTCGACCAGCGCGACGAAATCGTGGTCGCGACCGAACTGGCGTGCCGAGACGTTGACGCTGACGCCGACATTGCGCGGCAAGGCGAGCGCCGCCCTGACGGCCTCGCCCAGCGCCCAGGAGCCGAGCACCGTGATCAGCCCCGTGCGCTCCGCGATCGGGATGAACACGCTCGGGCTGACCGCTCCGCGACGCGGGCTGTTCCAGCGCATCAGGGCCTCGACGAGGGTGGCGGTTCCGGAGCGCGGATTGTAGATCGGCTGGAAGACGAGGCTGAACTCGCCCGCGCGCATGCCCTCGCGCATGTCCGACTCGAGTGCGAGGTTGTCCTCGTGCTCGCCGCTGACCTCGGGCGTGTACAAGACGAAGCGGTTTCGCCCGTCCAGCTTGGCCCTGTAGAGGGCGATGTCGACACATTTCATCGCCTCGTCGATGGTGGCGGCGCAGCCTGCGGGGGCAATCCCGAGGCTCGCCGTGGCGACGACGTGGCGGCCGCCGAAGACGCGCTGGCGGCCGAGCAGCATGACGAGACGGGCGGCGAGCGCGGTCGCATCCGCGGCGTCCCGATCCGTGGCCAGCATGAATTCGTCACCGCCCGTCCGGGCGGCAATGTCGCCCGGCATCAGCGTCTCGGAGATCGTCTCCGCCACGGAGTGCAGCAGCGTGTCGCCGATGTCGTGTCCGAAGGTGTCGTTGACGGATTTGAAGCGGTCGACGTCGATCGAGATCAGGCTGAGCCGGCGGCCGCGGGCCTCGGCCTCCCGGATCTCGCGTATGAAGCCGCGGCGGTTGTAGAGATTGGTCACCGGATCGGCGACCGCCAGACGCTCGAGTTCGCGCATCGAACGCAGTCGCGCGACGAAGATCTTGTGAATCACCCGGGCGCTGGAGAAGGTCAGCACCGTCGTCAACGCCACCGACAGCGCGATGACCTGATAGGCGGGCTCTCCGGTCGAGAACAGAGCGAGCGCGAAGGGCGCCGCCGCCGCCAGGACCTGCACGCGGGTGATGACGGGGCGCGAGGTGTTGCGCCCGGAGATCCCGGCGAGGTAGCCGATCGTCTGCGCGATGCCGAGCACGGCGACCGGCTCGCCGCGATAGGCCAGGACGGTATAGGATCCGAAAATCGCGAGCAGGGCCGCCGTCGACCAGGCCCCGGCCATGGCGAAGCGCTCGAGGCGGACGACATCGGCCTCAAGCAGATCCCTGCGTTCGGTCAGGCGCTTGTAGCGGCTGTGCGAGATCTGCCGGAAGACGCCGATACAGAGCATCGCGGCGGACATCGCATAGAGCGCAGGATCGTTTCCGCCGAGAAAGGCGGCGGCCGCCATGACGGCCGCAACGGTGACCGCGCCGATGAGGATGGTGCCCGGCGTGCCGTAGAGCGCCGCCACCAACTCCGAACGCATCGAGCGGTCTGCCTCACCGTCGTCGAAAGCCATAGCGCGCCTTGGATACAGGAGGCCGATATGCCTCCGCGAGGCTGACTATGAGTAAGAACCCGTTAATGAACGGTGTCTTCGGACGCGGCGAAAAGACACCATCCAACGGCACCGGCGGCCCCCCCGCCACACGCTTCCGCGTGGCGAGGGTGAGCGCGGCGCGGTTCTTGTTGCAGGCGCGCAACGCAGCTGCCCAAAGGCTGCCTGCTCTCGCCGATGTGAAGGGTCGGCGATTGCGCGCTGACGGCGCCTCTGACAGGAAAATTGAGAAGATATTGACGTCTTCGCGTCAGCAATCTGTCAGCGCTTCTTCCGCCGGTCCGAGGTCACCATGATCAGCCTTCTTCGTCTGGCCGCCCTGTCAGGGCTCGCCACGCTCGCTCTTGCCGCCTCCGCGCATGCCGAGATCGACCCGCTGACCCGCCAGCCGCTCGTCCAATACGCCGATCCCTCCAAGGCGCAGGCGACCGCCGTGCCGCGCGAGCTCGTGAGCTACCAGACGAACCACCGCCCCGGCACGATCGTGATCAACACCACCGAACGGCGGCTCTATTTCGTGATGCCCGACGGCAAGGCGATGCGCTACGGCGTCGGCGTCGGCCGCCCGGGCTTCGACTGGGCCGGCTCGCAGACCATCACCCGCAAGGCCGAGTGGCCGACCTGGACCCCTCCCTCCCAGATGCTGAAGCGCCGCCCCGACCTGCCGCGCTTCATGCCCGGCGGCCCGGAGAACCCGATGGGCGCCCGCGCCATGTTCCGGCTGCATCCGCATGCTGAACGAGGACGTGATCGACCTCTACGAGCGCACCAAGGTCGGCACCCGGGTCGTCGTCGCCCGCTGAGCGTAACGCATTTCACGACCATGGCGAGGCCGGCGGAGACGCCGGCCTTTTCCGTATCCAGGCCGCGACGATCGGGCGCGGATTACCGCGAGGCTCGCTCGCGCGACAGGCCCTTCGCGGCCAACGCCTCCCGATAGGCCGCCATTTTCGTCTCCGCCTGTTCGCCGAGCTCGCGCAGATAGCCCCAGCTGAACAGGCCGGATGTATGCATGTCGTCGAAGACGAGCCGCACCGCGTAATGCCCGACGGGCTCGACCTCCAGAATCTCGACATTCGCCTTTCCGGCGACCAGCACCTTCTGGTCGGGATGATGGCCCTGGACCTCGGCCGAGGGGCTCTCGACGCGCAGCAGCTCGGCCGGAAGGGCGAAGCTCGCGCCGTCGTCGAAGGCGACGGCGAGCGTGCGGCGATCCTTCGAGCGGCGGATTTCGGTGGGCCAGGCTGACATCACTCTTTTTCCTATTCCGCATTCGTGACCATCGGGACGGCTTGACCTCGGCCCTCGCAATGCCAATGTCCCAGCGCATAGTGTATCGAGGCCGCACGCCCGCATCCACAGGGCGGGCAGAGCGAAGCGTTGAAGGACCGGCCAGAGTGCTCCTCGACTCCCTCAAACCCTTGACGCGCGCGCCGCTGACGGACCCGTTCGGCCGCGACATTTCCTATCTGCGCATCTCGGTGACGGATCGCTGCGATTTCCGCTGCGTCTATTGCATGTCCGAGCACATGACCTTCCTGCCGAAGCGCGATCTGCTGACGCTGGAGGAGATCGACCGCGTCGCCTCCGCGTTCGTCATGCGCGGAACCCGTAAACTCAGGCTCACCGGCGGGGAACCGCTGGTGCGGCGCGACGTGATGAGCCTGTTCCGCTCGCTGTCCCGCCATCTGACCTCGGGCCTGCTCGACGAACTGACGCTCACGACCAACGGGTCGCTGCTGGAGCGCTATGCGGACGAGCTCGCCGGCTACGGCGTGCGCCGGATCAACGTCTCGCTGGACACGCTCGATCCCGACAAGTTCCGGGCGATCACGCGCTGGGGCGAGCTGCCGAAGGTCCTGGCCGGCATCGACGCCGCGCGCCGCGCCGGCATGCGCGTGAAGATCAACGCGGTGGCGCTGAAGGGCGTCAACGAGGACGAGATCGAGAGCCTGATGCTCTGGGCCCACGATCTCGGCATGGATCTGACCCTGATCGAGGTGATGCCGCTGGGCGAGATCGAGCCCGGCCGCATCGACCAGTTCCTGCCGCTCTCGGTCGTCCGCGCGCGGCTGATGGACACATACAACCTCGAGGACGATGCTTACCGCACCGGCGGCCCGGCCCGCTATGTTCGCGTGAAGGAGACGGGCGGCCTCGTCGGCTTCATCACGCCGATGACGCATAATTTCTGCGAGAGCTGCAACCGCGTGCGGCTGACCTGCACCGGCACGCTCTATATGTGCCTCGGACAGGAGGACGCCGCGGATCTGCGCGCCGCGATCCGCGACTCCGACGACGACGCGCTGTTGCACCGCGCGATGGACGAGGCGATCTCGCGCAAGCCCAAGGGCCACGATTTCGTCATCGACCGCCGGCGTTCACGCCCGGTGGTGGGGCGGCATATGAGCGTGACCGGCGGCTGAGGCGGGTTTCGCGCGGCACGCGCCATCTCCGTTCGCCGGCTCTTGCCGCGCCCTCCCCGGCTTGACCGCCTCCGCGATTGGCCCCAGGCTTTTGGCCATGCGGCTGTCCGCGAGCGTTCCATGTTCCGAAGAGTGCTTCGTCCCCTCGGCTCCATCGCCCGCTTCCTGCGCGATGCAGCCTCGTGCCTGCGCGGCGCCGTCCTGGCGAGCGCCTGTGCACGCCTCGCGACGATGACGATCAGGCTCTGGCCGAGGGTCGCGCCGCTGGCGATCGCACTCGGGATCATGCTGGGTCTCGCGCTCTGGGGGGCTGCTGCGACGGGGCGCAACGTCTTCCTGCTGCTGGCGCCGGCTTCGCCGACCGGGATCGGCGCCGGCCTCGCTGGCATCGTCGCCGCGCTCGCGATCGCCGAGCTGTCGGCGCTCGCCATCCTGTCCGTCATCGGGGCGCTTCTCCAGCTTGCCGGCGACACCGGGCGGCATCGCGCGGATGCGCTCCTGATGCTGGCCAGCGCGGCGGCGCTTCTGGTCGCTCTCGCGCCCTATCTGAGGCGAGAGAGTCATCCGGACCTCGGCAGCGGCATGGCGCTCTTGGTCGGCACCGGGCTCGTCGTGCTGACCCTCTGGTTCAGGCGGACCTACCGCCTCGCCGGTCATCGGCGCTTCCGCGATTTCCATCTCGACGTAACCGAAGCCCGGCACTACCTCGCGCGGAGCGCCCATGGCGAATGACACCGCGCCCCGCGAGGAGCGCCGGACGCCCGCTCTCGCCGCCGCCTCCGCCCACCATCTGGCCGAGGCGGTGCAGGCGGGCCGCCACGGCGCGGCGGATGCTCTCGACAACCAGCCATCCAGCCATGCCACCGTCCCCTCGCAGACAGAGCTGACGCTGCTCGCGCGCGTCCGCGACCTTCACGCCTCGCTGCGCGAAGAGACCGCGGCCGCCCTCAACGCGATCCAGGCGGACATCACGAGCCGGCGTCAGGCGTTCACGCAGGGTCGCTTCGAAAGCCGGATCAACGGGCTGGAAGGCGCGATGCGCGGGCTGGTCAACACGCATGGCGCCGAGCTGGAGCAGCATGTCTACGAGGCGCTCAGGGCCAAGCGCGAATACGCCTATTTCAACTACGTCAACAAGCGCACGGCCGACCCGAAGCTCGACAAGTGGCAGTTCCTGCTCTTCGCGCTCGTCGTGCCGCTGGTGATCGAGAGTCTGCTGAACGGCAACTTCTTCGCCGAGGCGAGCGATTTCGGCCTCGTCGGGGGCACCGCGACCGCGATCATCATCTCGGCGCTGAACGTCTCGCTGGGCTTCATCATGGGGCTCGGACCGGCGCGCTACTGCCAGCACGTCAAAGCCTCGCATCTGTTCTGGGCCCTGCCGGCCTATGTCGGAATGATCGCGCTCATCGTGCTGTTCAACCTCGCCGTCGGGCACTACCGCGAACTTCTGATCACGTCTCCGGACGCGCAGTCGCTCAACGTCCTGCCCCGGATGATGGCGAACCCGCTCGGCATCGGCGAACTGAAATCGCTCGCCCTCGTCATCATCGGCTGCATCGTGGCCCTGATCGCGGCGATGAAGGGTTATTCGGCCTTCGGCAGCTATCCGGGCCAGGCCGCCGCCTACAAGCGCTGGCGCCAGCGCTGGGACGCGCTGGAGACCGAGCGGCGCAAGCTCGATTCCGACCTGCTGCCGCAGCTCGAGGCGATGCGCGCCGCCATCGACGGCTTCCGGGACGATTGCGGGGCGGAAGCGGCCCGCCTGCCCGCCTGCAGGGCCGCGGCCGAGCAGGCGCGCGACCGCTATCTCAATCGCACGGCCCAGCTCCGCGACGCCAAGGACGCGGCGATGATGCAGTATCGCGAAGCCAATCTGAAGGTGCGCACCGAGCTGCCGCCGGCCTATTTCTCGCAGATGCTGAACGTCGCGGAGGTCGACCAACCGCGCGAGCCGGTGGAGTTCGCGGGGACGCTGCGCCTGATCGACGATTTCGAGCGCCAGCTCGCCAACATGCCGGCGCTGGTCGAGGAGAAGCTCAAGGACAGGCTCGTGCTGGTGCGCGGTCTCGACCTTTCCGCCGCGATCGACGATACCAAGCGGCGGGCGGCGCAGGCCGGGCGCGAGGCCTTCGAGCAGGACGAGGCGATGCGCAAGCAGGCCGAATCCGAGTTCGCCGCCATGGTGCGTCGAGACAGCGTATGAAGACCGAGAACCTGGCGATCCTCGCCTCCGTGCTGGCCGGCGTGGCGCTGGTCGGCTTCTTCGCCGCGCCCTCGCTGCTGAAGGGCCCGCCGCGCGACCAGGAAACGCTCTGCCAAAAGACCGGCCCGACGGGGCACACCCTCATCCTCGTCGACAAGAGCGACCCGTGGAGCGAGGTCCAGGCGGGACGCCTGAAAAAGCTCGTGAAGCAGATCGGCGAGGACCTGCCGGCCGAGCGGCTGCTCTCGATCTACGTCTTCAACGACACCTTCGAGCCCGGCTTTCCGCCCCTCATCTCGCTGTGCAACCCCGGCAGGACGGCGAGCGAACTGATCGGCAATCCGCGCCGCGACTATGTCCGCTGGGTCGAGAAGTTCGGCCGGCCGCTCGACGAGGCGCTGGCGCAGCTGACCCTGCCGGCCAAGGGCAACCAGTCGCCCATCGCGGAGGCCGTCGGCGACGTGGTCTCGCGTCGCGAGAACCGCGTCGCGTCGGGGGAACGCAGCCTGGTGCTCGTCTCCGACATGCTGCAGAATTCGGGCCAGTTCAGCATGTTCGGCAATGCGCCCGGCGCGCGCGATCCCGAACGCCTGCAGCGGCTCGTCGGCAAGATCTGGCAGGATTCCGGCGCCCGCGAATGGCAGGTCAGCGTCCATCAGGTCCAGGGCGTCTACGATGCCCAGCGGCTGGAACAGGCCGCCTCGCTGTGGCGGCAGGCCTTGCAGAAGCTCGGGATCCCCGTCACCTGGGACAGGCTGTAGCCTGTAGCCCTCGACGATCCGGCCGTCAGAGCCGGTAGGCCATCCTGGCGCCGCCCCAATGCCGGCCGCTCACGCGGATCGGCGCGTCGATCTCCCGCAGCGTGCCGACGACGCCTGCGAGTTCCGACGGATAGGACTGGACGATGAAGGGCCGCGCCGAGCGCGCCGCCACGATGCCGACACGACTATCGAGGATGCGGCGGTCGCGCGAATGGGCCGCGTTCCAGGCCGGATCGCCCTGACGCTGGGGCCGCGAAAAGCGCTCGTGATGGACCGGCACGTAGCCGTTACGATCCGTCGGCAGCGCGAAGACGAGGCGCGGGTCGCACGACATGGTGCGCGAGAGGAGCGGCGGCAGCACGCGCTCGAGCACGGGCTGCGCCCGGCTGACATATTGCGGCGGTTCGCTGCCCGGGACGAGGACATAGTCGGCGTCGAAAAGGTCCGCCTCGCTCAGCAGGCCGCCCTTCAAGGCGTCTTCCATGGTCGCCGAGACCTCGCGGGCGAAGTCCTGCGCACGCTCGATCAGGGGGCGGTAGCCGCGCTCGATCGTTTCGATCAGATCGGCCAAGGGCTGGCAGCCGGAGACCGCTTCCGGCTCGAAGGCCAGATGGAGGCCGCGCTCGCTCGCGCCAGCGAAGCGGCATGGCAGCGGCGGCAGATTGTCGATGACGATCGTGCCGGCGATGCCCGGCTTCGGAACGATGTCGCCCGGCCGCGCCAGCAGCGCGCCGCCCCGGCCGAGATCGAGCGTGCAGGCGGCGAACTCCAGCGAACCCAGCCGCGCCCGGGCGCTGTGCTCGGCCGGAAACCGGTCGAAGCGCCGGCGGTCGCCGGCGGGGGACGCACGGAGGGACGGCGCGAAGCGCAGCATCAGGCCGTCGATCAGCCGCGCGCCCGCGTCGGCGGCCCTGCGGATCCTGCCGCCCTGCTCGGCGGCGGAGAGCGCGCTGCGGTCGAGCCGCTCGGCGTGTTCCCCCATCCTGCCGAGGAGGCGTGCGGCTTCCTGCGCGTCGCGGTCGAGCGACGCGACGACCTGCTCCTGACGCCTGGCCGCCTCCGTCGCCTCCCGCACGATCGGGTCGATGTCACGGACCATGCGCAGCGCCTCGCCGACGAGGGCGCTCGACCCCTGCGCGGCCTGGGTCAGGCGGTCGACGAGGCCACGAATGCGATCGGCGGCGTCGCGGACCTCGACCGACAGCGACTTGACCTCATGGGCGACGATGCCGAAGCCCCGCCCGGCGTCGCCGGCCCGGGCCGCCTCGATGGCGGCGTTGAGCGCGAGAAGGTTGGTCTGGCGCGAAATCTCGGCGATGGCGTCGACGATGCCTCTGATCTCCCCGGTGGCCCCGGCGAGACCGCCGATCATCTCGCCGGCCTCTCCCGTGCGGGTTGCGGCGGCGTCGAGCCTCGCATGCGCATCGCCCATCGCGGCGCCGACCTGTTCGGCCGCCTGCGAGACGCGCTGGCTCGCCGCCTGCAGGGCGACGAGGCTTTCACCGGCGAGGCCGCTCTCGTGGCGGACGCCCAAGACCGCCTCGCGGATCTCGCGCAGCGCCTCCCCCGCCGTCGCCGATGCCCCGCCGATCGCCTCGAATTCGCCGCCGATCCTGCCGGCCGACGCAGCGACGTCCTGCTCGAGCGCATCCAGCGCGCCGTCGCGCGGATCGCTCGCCGGTGTCGTCGAAGGCGTCGGCTCGGGCCCGACCGCTCGCGCGCTCGTCTCCGGCCCATCCGACCGGCTCCACCATCGCCGAATGCCGCGATGCATCAGTCAATCCCCTGGACCATGCCGCTCCGGACCCAGCCGTCCAAATCCAGGACATGATCGATTCGCGAAGCCCGAGGCATTGCCCGCGCGAAGGAGCCCTTTCGGGCCTCTTCAACGCGGCGTTCAAGCCCGCCGTCCCGCGGTTTCTTCCTTATGGTCAGGCCGTTAACAAAGGCTTCATCAGAAGCGGGAGCAGTGGGATCGCCGCGAAGCCATGGACCATGGTGGGTGCCGGCTGTATGGATTGCGCCTCCCCCTTCAAGCCGCGCATGGACCCCAGCCGATGAGCGATCACAGCTACGACGTCATCGTCGCCGGTGTCGGGGCGGCCGGCTCGGCCGCGTGCTGGCATCTGGCGCAGCGCGGGCTCAAGGTGCTCGGGCTCGAGCGCTTCGACCTCGGCCACGCCATGGGCTCCTCTCACGGGCTGTCGCGGATCATCCGCCTCGCCTATTTCGAAGGCTCACACTACGTACCCATCGTGAGGCGTGCGCATCAGCTCTGGCGCGAGACCGGCGAGGCCGCCGGGCTGAAGCTGCTGCATGTCACCGGCTCGCTCGATCTCGCGCCGGAGGGCGGCGGCCCGGTCGAATCCTCCCTGCAATCCTGCCTCGACCACGGGCTGGCCCACGAGGTGCTGGGCTCCGAGGAGATCACGCGGCGCTTTCCCGCCTTCCGGCTGCCGCAGGACCATCTCGGCCTCTGGCAGCCCGACGGCGGCTTCGTCGCATCGGAGAAGGCGATCTACGCGCATGTCGGCCTCGCTCAGTCGCGCGGCGCCGAGATCCGGACCAACGAGCCGCTGCTCGACTGGGCGCCCACGGCGCAGGGCGGCGTGACCGTCCGCACCGAGCGAACCACCTATTCCGCCGGCCGGCTGGTCATCACCTCCGGAGGCTGGATCGCGGACGCGGTGCCGGCGCTGGCCCCGCGGGTCAGCACCGTCAAGCAGGCGATCGGCTGGTTCACGACGCGCCGGCCCGAGCTGTTTCGCGAAGGCGCCTTCCCCGTCTTCATCCTCAGCGTCGACGAGGGGAGCTTCTACGGCTTCCCGCTCTACGAACACCCGGGCTTCAAGCTCGGCGGGCCGCATTTCGCCCGCGAACCGCTCGACCCGCGCGATCCCGACCGGACCCCGAGCCCGCATCAGGTCGCCCTGATCCGGGAATGCCTGTCACGCTATCTGCCCGACGCGGCGGGCGAACCGCTGACACTCAAGGGCTGCGTCTACACCGTCTCGCCGGACGAGGACTTCGTCATCGACGCGGTGCCAGGCGTGCCGCAGGCCCTGTTCTGCTCCGCCTGCTCGGGGCACGGCTTCAAATTCGCCAGCGCGCTGGGCGAGACTCTCGCCGATCTCGCCACGACCGGCCAGTCGCAATTCGACCTGCGGCCCTTCTCCCTCGCCAGGTTCGACGCCTGACCCCTTTCCCGGCCTCGAACCCTTCGGAACGCAGTCCTTGGCCAGTGCAGCAGAGAATCGTCGCGGCATCCTGTTCATGCTGCTGGCCATGTCGTTCTTCGTCTCCAACGACGTGCTGATGAAGCTCGCGCGAGAGGCCTACCCGCCCGGGCAGGCGATCGCGCTGCGGACGATCTTCGCCGTGATGACCGGCATCGTGATCGTGATGGCGATGCGGCACGGGCGCAGCCTGCGACTGGCCTTCCGGCCGATCCTGCTGGTCCGCGGAGCGCTCGATGCCGCCACCGGCATCACCTATGTCTGGGCGCTCGGCATGATCCCGATCGCCAACGCGACCGCGCTCGCCCTGACCACGCCCCTGATGATCGTCGTGATCGCCGTTGCGCTGCGGATCGAGCCGGTCGGCTGGCGGCGGACGCTGGCGCTGCTCGTCGGCTTCGCCGGCGTCCTCGTGGTGCTCCGTCCCAGCGCCGCAGGCTTCGACACCCCTGCCCTCATGGTGCTGCTCAGCGCCTTCCTCGTCTCCTGCCGGGACGTGCTGACCCGCAGCATCCGCGCCGAGATCCCCGCGCCGGTCGTCGCCCTCTCGACCACGATCATCAGCGGGGCGATCGCGACGGTCTATGGCGGCCTGCGCGAGGAGTGGGTGCCGATGCTCCAGCCGCAGGCGATCCTTCTCGTGATCGCCGCCCTACTCATCTCCATCGGCAGCATCTTCATCATCGGGGCCTATCGCAACACCGATGTCGGCGTGGTCTCGGGCTATCGCTACGCCGTCATCGTCTATGCGCTGATCGCGGGCTTCCTGATCTGGGGCGACGTGCCCGACGCGATCTCCTTCGTGGGGATGGCGCTGATCGTGGCCAGCGGCCTCTACACCATCCACCGGCAGCGCGTGCGCGCCGATTCCAATCTGAAGCAGCCGCTGGAGCCGACGCGATGACGCTCGGGGGCAAGCCGACGCTCGCCATCCTGGTCGCGATCTCGATGCTCCAGCCGCTGGCGCTCAACCTGATCGCGCCGGCGACGCCCGCGCTGTCGCGGCTGTTCGAGACGGGCTACGCCACGATCCAGCTGACGCTGACGCTGTTCCTGATCGCCGTGGCGCTGACGCAGATCGTCGTCGGCCCGCTCTCGGACAGGTTCGGGCGGCGCCCCTGCGTGATCGGCGGCACGGCCCTGTTCGGGCTGGGCTCGGTGATGGGCGCGACGGCGCCCTCCGTCGAAATCCTGCTGCTGGCCCGCGTGCTCCAGGGCGCCGGCTCGGGCGCGACCTTCGCGCTGTCGCGCGCCATCATCCGCGACACGGCCGGCCGGGACGAGTCGGCGAGCCTGATCGCGAGCGTCACCATGGTCATGGTCGTCGCGCCGATGCTCGCCCCGTGGCTGGGCGGACAGATCGTCACGGCGGCCGGCTGGCGCGCGGTCTTCTGGTTCCTGACGGCCGCCGGGGCGGTCGTGCTCGTCATGGCTCTGCTCAGGCTGCCCGAGACGGCGGCCGAGACCGGGCGGCGCAGCTCGGTCCTCGGCCTGTTCGGGGCGTTCCCGGAGCTCGTCCGCAGCCGCGACTTCGTGCTGAACGTCGTCGCGGTGACGTCGACCTCGGCCGCCTTCTTCGCCTTCCTCGCGGCCGCGCCCTTCATCGTCGTGGAGGTGATGGGTCGGGGCCCCGACGTCTACGGCAACTTCTTCATCCTGACGGCGGGCGGCTACATGCTCGGAAACTTCGCGATGTCGCGGCTGGTGCGGCGGCTCGGCGCGCCGCGCATGATCCGCATCGGCCTCGCCATCTCGCTGACGGGCCTCGTCGCGGCGGCCGCCTTCGCGCTCTCGCCCTGGTGGTCGGCCGCGACTCTGTTCCTGCCGCTGATGCTCAACGGCTTCGGCAACGGCATGACGATTCCGGGCTCGACCGCCGAGGCGCTGGCGGCGCGGCCCGACCTCGCGGGCTCGGCCTCGGGCCTCATGGGCGCCGTGCAGCTCGGCTGCAGCGCCGTGGCGAGCGTCGCGGTGGGCTGGGCGGTGACGCTGTGGCCCCCCGCCCTGCCGCTGACGATGCTGGCGCTGACGACGATCGGCCTCGCCGCCGCCCGATGCGCCAGGCCCCGCGCCTGACGGCGCGTGCCGGTCAGTCCTCGAGCCGCGCGATCAGGCTGGAGGTGTCCCAGCGCCGGCCGCCCATCTTCTGCACCTCGGCATAGAACTGGTCGACCAGTGCCGTGACGGGAAGCTGGGCGCCGTTGCGACGCGCCTCGTCGAGCACGATGCCGAGATCCTTGCGCATCCAGTCGACGGCGAAGCCGAAATCGAACTTGTTCTGGTTCATGGTCTTGCCGCGGTTCTCCATCTGCCAGGAGCCGGCCGCGCCCTTGGAGATGACCTCCAGCATGGTCTCGACATCGAGCCCGGCACGCTTGGCGAAATGGACGCCTTCCGACAGCGCCTGCACGAGGCCGGCGATGCAGATCTGGTTGACCATCTTGGTGAGCTGGCCCGAGCCGGCGGGCCCCATCAGCCGGCACATGCGGGCATAGGCCGCGATGACCGGCTCGGCGCGGGCATAGACCCCGGCATCGCCCCCGCACATCACGGTCAGCACGCCGTTCTCGGCACCGGCCTGACCGCCCGAGACGGGCGCGTCGACGAAGCCGAAGCCCGCAGCCCTGGCCGCAGCGTCGAGCTCGCGGGCGACATCGGCGGAGGCCGTCGTGTGATCGACGAAGACCGCGCCCTTCTCCATGCCGGCGAAGGCGCCGTTCTCGCCCAGCGTGACCGAGCGCAGATCGTCATCGTTGCCGACGCAGGCGAAGACGAGCTCCTGCCCCCTCGCGGCGTCGGCGGGCGTCGGCGCCGAGACGCCGGCATGGCGGGAGACCCAGTCCTGCGCCTTGGTGGGGTTGCGGTTGTAGACCGTGACCTCGTGGCCCTTGGCCTTGAGATGCCCGGCCATGGGAAACCCCATGACTCCGAGACCGATGAAGGCGACTTTGGCCATCGACATGCTCCGCTTGTAGGACGTTCCCCACCGCGCTTTAGCCTGCGAACCGCCGGCAGGGAAGGTGCGCGAGCACCGCGCCCGGCGGGCGGACGACGCGCGCCTGTTGTCTGCCCGGGCACGAAGGCGTAGTCCGGCGAGCATGACGATATCGAACGACGACGAATTGCAGGCCCTGCGCGAGATCGGCCGCATCGTGGCGGAGACGCTCGCGATCATGGGCAAGGCCCTCGAGCCGGGCATGACCACGGCGGAGCTCGACGCCATCGGCCGGCGCGTGCTCGAGCAGCACGGCGCCCGCTCCGCGCCCGAAAGCGTCTACGACTTCCCCGGCGCGACCTGCATCAGCGTCAACGAGGAGGTCGCCCACGGCATTCCCGGCGAACGCCGCATCGCGGCCGGCGATCTCGTGAATATCGACGTATCCGCCCAGAAAGGCGGCTTCTTTTCCGATACCGGGGCCTCCTTCGCGGTGCCGCCGGTCTCCCGCAAGGTCGAACGTCTCTGCCGCGACGGCAAGCGGGCCCTGTGGGCCGGAATCGGGCAGGTCAGCGACGGCAAGCCGCTTTCGGGCATCGGCGAGGCGGTCGGACGCTTCGCGGCCAAGAACGGCTACACGCTGGTCCGCAACCTCGCCAGCCATGGCGTCGGCCGCTCGCTCCACGAGGAACCCAAGGAGATCGCGACCTGGCCGGATCGCTCCGAGCGCCGGATCATGACGAAGGGCCTCGTCTTCACCGTGGAGCCCTTCCTGTCCATGGGCGCGGAATGGTCCGAGCTGGGCGACGACCCCTGGACGCTCTATGGCGAGCCCCGCGCGCCGACCGTGCAGTACGAGCACACGCTGGTCGTCACGAGTGCGGGCGCGATGGTGCTGACGCTCGCGCCGTGACGCCGTCCGGCGTCAGCGCAGCGCCAGATGCCGCGTCAGCCGGAGTTCAAGGCGATCCCAGATGCGACGGATGATCTCGACGAAGACGAGATAGATCAGCGCGGCATAGAGATAGATCGACAGGTCGAAAGAGCGCGCGAAGGCCATGCGCGTCGCGCCCATCAGATCGTAGATCGTCACCAGCGAGGCGACCGCGCTCGACTTGATCATCACGATCAGCTCGTTGCCGAGCGGCCGGAGCGCCAGGATCATGGCCTGCGGAACGATGACGAGGCGCAGCGTCGCCCAGCGATGCAGGCCGAGCGCCAGCGCGCCCTCGAACTGCCCGCGCGGAATCGACTGGATCGCTCCGCGCAGGATCTCGGCCTGGTAGGCGGCGGTGTTGATCGTGAACGTCAGCAGCGCGCAGTAGAAGGGCTCGCGGAAGAACCACCAGAGGCCGGCATCCTGCCAGAAGACCCTGAACTGCCCGAGGCCGTAATAGACCAGGAAGAGCTGGCAGAGCAGCGGGGTGCCGCGAAAGAGCGTGGTGTAGCCGGATACGAAGGCCCGCAGCCAGCGCGGCCCGTACAAGCGTCCGATCGCCAGCCCCAGCGCGAGAAGGAAGCCGAGCAGGACCGAGATCGCGACGAGCTGGAGCGTTATCCAGAGGCCGGACGCCATGCGGCAGCCGTAGTTCTGGAAGACCTCGCTGCCGACCCAGTATCCGGGGTACTCGCACCAGCTCATCGCGTCGCACCTCCGAAGGCGGCGATGCCCCGGTTCGCGCGGGTCTCCATCCGGCCGATGCCCCAGGCCGAGATCAGCGAGAAGAAGAGATAGAGCAGCATCGCCGCGCCGAAGAAGAGGAAGGGCTCCTTGGTCGCGACATTGGCCCGGGTGGTGATGAACATGATGTCCGGCAGGGTGATGACCGAGACGAGCGAGGTCTCCTTCAGCAGGACCATCCAGTTGTTGCCGAGTCCCGGCAGGGCGACGCGCAGCAATTGCGGCAGCACCACGAGCCGGAAGGCCTGGGCGGAGCTCAGGCCGAGAGCGGCGGCCGCCTCGCGCTGCCCCTTCGGGATCGCGTTCAGCGCGCCGAGCCAGACCTCGCTGGAGAAGGCGGCGAGCACCAGCCCCAGCGCGACCATCCCGGCGACGAAGGGCGGCATGGAGAGCGAATTCGGCCCGATGACCGCCTTGAGCGCCTCCTGAAACAGGAGCGGCAGCCCGAAATAGATGATGTAGAGCGTCAGGAGTTCCGGAACGCCGCGAAAGACGGTGGCGTAGACCGTGGCGAGGGCGCGGGGAACCGCGTGGCGCGAGCGCTTCGCCAGGGCGACCACCAGTCCCAGCGCGAGCCCGAAGGGCAGCGTGGCCAAGGCGACGGAGATGGTGATGGCGGCGCCTTGGAGCAGGGCGAGGCCCCAGCCGCCATCGCCGAAGCCGAGCAGAGCGAACTTGTCGAACATGGAACGACCGCGCGAGGGAAATGGACGGCGGACGGCGCGACCTTCCGCGCCGTCCTGTCGGGGCGCGCGATCAGAGGATCGGGATCTTGAACCACTTGTCGGCGATCTTCTTGTGCGACCCGTCCGCGATCGATTCGGCGATCGCCTTGTTGAACATGTCGCGCAGCGCCGTGTCCTCCTTGCGGACGGCGCCCGCCACGCCCGGCCCGTGGATGACCGGATCGCGCTCGATCACGCCGAGCTGCTTGCAGCAATCCTTGCCCTTGCCGTTGAGGAAATCCTCGAGCGAGAGCGAGTCGGCGATGATGTAGTCGAGGCGGCCGTTGAGCAGATCGAGATTGGCCTCTTCCTGCGTCGGATAGGGCCGGATCGTGGAATCCTTGTAGACCTTCTCGGCGTAGTTCGAATGCGTCGTCGACCCCTGCACGCCGATCGCCTTGCCCTTCAGCGCGGCCGGCGAGAAATCGGTGGAGGTGGTGGATTTCGGGCCGATGATCCAGATCGGCGTCTTGGTGTAGACGCTGGTGAAGTCGACGCGCTTCTTGCGTTCGTCGGTGGCGTTCATGCCGGCGATGATGATGTCGTATTTGTTGGACAGCAGTGCCGGGATGATGCCGTCCCAATCCTGCACCACCCAGGTGCATTTCACCTTCATCTTCTCGCAGAGCATGTTCGCGTAGTCGATCTCGAAGCCTTCGAGTTCCTTCTTCGCGTTGAGATTGTTGAACGGCGGATAGGCTCCCTCGGTGCCGATCCGGACCTCCTTCCACTCCTTGGCCTGCGCGAGAGCGCCGGTCGCGCCGGCGACCGAGAGCATGGCGGCGGCGATCCAACGAACGAAACCAGACATGGTGTTTCCCCTCTGCTTCGCCCCGCCGGCAACAGCATGGCGCCGTCGGGGGCAGTGCCCACAGATTGGGCGCAGCTTCGCGAAAGCCGCAAGAGGGGGCAGCGCGGCTTTTGTGAGCCCAGCGCGCTTATTTATTCCGCAGGGTCTTCAGCCGCGCCGGGCCGCGCGGGCATCGAGGGCCGCGACGACCCAGACCGCGAGGCCGCCGAGCGCCAGGCCCATGCCGACCCAGCCGGTCGAGACCCAGCCATGGCCGGCGGCGATCGCCATGCCGCCGAGCCAGGGGCCGAGCGCATTGGCCAGGTTGAAGGCCGAGTGATTGAGCGCCGCCGCGAGCGTCTGCGCATCCTGCGCCACGTCCATGAGGCGCGTCTGCAGGATGACGCCGAGGCCTCCCCCGCAGCCGATCATGAAGACGACGGCCGAGACCGCCCAGACATTGCCCGCAGCGAAGGGAAAGAGCGCGAGCGAGCCTGCGCTCCAGAGCAGCGTGAGCGCGGCGGCCGGCATCAGCGCCCTGTCCGCCGCCCAGCCGCAGACCAGCGTGCCGAGGGTCAGGCCCATGCCGAAGAGCGCCAGCACGACCGGCACGAAGGAGGCCGGGACATGCGTCACCTCCATCAGCGTCGAGGCGACATAGGTGTAGACGGCGAACAGGCCGCCGAAGCCGATGGCGCCGATTCCCAGCGTCAGCCAGACCTGCCGGCGCCTGAGCGCGCCGAGCTCCCGCAGCGGACTCGCGCCCGGCTCGAGACGATCGCGCGGGGCGAAGAGAACGACGAGCAACACGGTCGCGAGCGCGAGCAGCGCCACCACGCCGAAGCCCCAGCGCCAGCCGAGCGCCTGGCCGAGCCAGTTGGCCATCGGCACGCCGAGGATGGTGGCGACGGTCAGGCCGAGCATGACGCGCGCGACCGCCTGCGCGCGGCGTTGCGGCCCGAGCAGCGTCGCGGCGACCAGCGCCGCCACGCCGAAATAGGCGCCATGCGGCAGGCCGCTCAGGAAGCGGAAGACCAGCATCCAGTGATAGTTCGGAGCGAGCGCGCTCAGCAGATTTCCGACGGCGAAGAGCGCCATCAGCGCGATCAGCAAGGTGCGCCGGGCCACGCGCGCGGCGAGCACGGCGATGATGGGCGCGCCGACGACGACGCCGAGCGCATAGGCACTGATGACGTGGCCGGCCGTGGGCTCGTCGATGCCGAGCCCGGCCGAGAAAAAGGGCAGCAGGCTCATCGTCGCGAATTCGGTGGTGCCGATCGCGAATCCGCCCATCGAGAGGGCGAAGAGTGCGAGCCCGGCATGGGCAGAACCGGCGGACGACGCGGCCTGCGGAAGGCCACGCTGAGCGGCAGCGAGCGTCATCAAGATCAACCCGACAGATTTGCGGCGGCGCAGCATCAATGCCGCAGCGCGAAATTCCGACATAGCCATGCGCGCGCATGCGATCAACAGGCCGCGAGATCCAGCGCCATGAATTCAGTGCATGCGCCTCGGTCCGGCGCGGCGGCTGCGACGCCTCTCGCGGCCGCCGCGATAGCGCGCTATTGACCCGAGCGAGAGCCGCGCCGGGACAAGACCGTGATACCCTGGATCCAGATCGACAGCGCACCGCTTCCGGGCGGCGGCGAGTTGCGCCTGAAGCGGCGCGGCGACGAATTCTCGATCATGCTCGGGACCAACGAGCTGATGAACAGCCGCCTCAGCGGCTCGGAAGAGGCCCTGGCGACGCTCGCCGCCGAGCGCCTCGCCGGCACCTCGGCGCCGCGCGTGCTGATCGGCGGGCTCGGCATGGGCTTCACGCTCCGGGCGGCACTCCGGGCTTTCCCGGCATCGGCGACGATCGAGGTCGTCGAACTGGTTCCGAACGTCGTCGCATGGGCGCGCGGTCCCATGGCGGCGCTGTTCGGCGGCAGCCTCGACGAGCCGCGCGTCACGGTGACGGTGGCGGACGTCGCGGAGGTCATCGGCGGGGGGCGCGAGCGCTACGACGCCATCCTGCTCGATGTCGACAACGGGCCCGAGGGGCTGACGATCCCCGAGAACGACAGGCTCTATGGCGATTCCGGCCTCGCCCTCGCCCAGGCCGCGCTGAAGCCCGGCGGCCTCCTCGGCGTGTGGTCGCAGGGACCCGACCGGCGCTTCACGCAGCGCCTCCAGCGCACGGGTCTCGCGGTCGAGGAACATGCGGTGGCAGCCGGGCGCGGGCGCGGCCGGCGGCACGTCGTCTGGCTGGCGCGGCGGCGCCAGCGGACGGAGCGCGGGCCGGCGGAGACCGGGCTCAGTCCAGCCGGCACAGCCCGTTACAGGCCGCGGCGGACACGGTCTTGACGAAGTCGCCGACGGCCTTCTGGGCATCGGGCTTCAATGCGGGGCTCGCCGCCTGAAGGGCGGTGAGCAGGGTCTTGCGGTCCGCCGGCGCGAAGCCGGCCGCCAGCGCCGCCGCGTTCTCGGAAAAGCCCTTCGCGAGGCGGAGCTGGTTGTCCGGCCGCATCCCCGGATTGTTCAGCGCACCGGCGGCGCTCGTCACCAGGCCCAGCAGCCCGGCCCGCATCTGGCGAAGGCCCTGGAAACGCTGCTCCGTCTTCTCGTCCTGCGTCAGCGAGGCCCCGAAGCTGTTCATCGCCTGGAGAGCGGCCGCGACGGCCTTCAGGACGAACTCGTGCGTGCGCGTGAGCTCGTCCTGATATTCTCGCTCGTTGGCCGCCGGATTGGGCTTGGCCGAGCCTCCCGGCGAGAACTGGGTGTAGAGCGTGACCAGTTGCGCCTGCTTCTGGAGAATGCCGATCAGCGCAGGAATATCGGAGCCAATATAGGGGCCGCTGCCGAGGATGGCCTTCACGTTCCAGACATCGTCCAGCACCTTGCCTTCGACCGGATCGGCCAGGCGCGGCAGTCTGGCCTTGCCCCCTGTGCCCTGCGTGAGGGACACCACGGCCGCGAAGGATGCGTCCATGTAACCGGCCCCGTTCGCCGGCAGCTCGGCCCTCGCCGCAAGACTCAGCAGGCACAGCCCGCCGATCCCGGCGAGCCGCGTCATCGTTCGCATCAACGTCATGGTCTTCCCTGTCCTCTGGCACGCGCTTCTGCGATCAGGCACAGCTCCGTGAAGAGCACCTGAGCGGCGCAATGCGCCGTATTGCTGGTGGCATCGTATTGCGGCGCGACCTCGACCACATCGGCGGCGACGACGTCGGCGCCCCGCAGCCCACGCAGGATGGCGAGCACCTCGCGCGGCGTCAGGCCGCCGACCTCGGGCGTGCCGGTGCCGGGCGCGAAGGCGGGATCGAGCGAATCGACGTCGAAGGAGACATAGGTCGGTCCATCGCCGATCACCGCCCGCGCCTTCGCGATCACGGCATCGAGGCCGAGCCCGTCGACCTCGTCGGCATGGATCACGGTCATGCCGCTCTCGTAGGAGAACTCCCAGAGATATTCGGCGCCGCCGCGAATGCCGATCTGGATGACGCGCTCCGGGTCCAGCACGCCGTCGAGCACCGCCTGGCGGAACGGCCCGCCATGGTGGAACTTCGAGCCTTCATAAGGCCCCGAGGTATCGCAATGGGCGTCGATATGAACCATGCCGACCGGCCGTTTCGCCCCGACCGCCCTCAGGATGGAATAGGTGATCGAGTGATCGCCGCCAACGGCGAGCGGCGAGACGCCGGCCTCGACGATGGTGCGGAAGGTCGCCTCGATGTCCTCGTGGCAGCTTTCCAGCGAGTAGCGCGAGCGGAAGGGCACGTCGCCGATATCGGCCGCCTTCAACATGGTCAGCGGCGCGGTGCCCATGACGTGGTCCATCGGGCCGATGCGCTCGACGGCGCGCACGGCACGAGGGCCGAGCCGCGTGCCGGCGCGGTTGGTGACGCCGAGATCCATGGGCAGGCCGATGATCGCGACGTCGAGGCCGCCGAGCCCCGGAGCCGTCAGGGCATCCGGGCGATAGGGCGCACCGAGGAAGGTCGCGACATCGGAGAACGGCCATTTGCGCCTGTCGCCCTGGAACTGGCCCGCCGCGACCCTGGCGAAGCGCGGATCGTGGATGTCCGCGCCGCTGGCGCCGGCATAGCGCGCCCTGAGCGCTTCGAGCTTGTCCCGATCCATCGCACCGGTCTCCCGTGTCCGCATCCGCCCGGCCCGTCGGGGCGGCTGAAGGCTCAGGCCCGGCCGCGATAGGTCCGAGGCTGGGAAATACGCCGGAAGCGCCGGAAAACCTAGCCGAAAGTCTCAGTCGAAGACGGGGAAACCGCTCGCGATTCGCCGATCCTTCCGTTAGGAATCCCGTTCAAGCTAGGCGCTATGCCGCCTTTGCCCAAAACGCTCGGAAAGCCGAGAGCTATCGAGGAGATGCCCTGCATGAAGCGTCGTCAATTCATCCAGACCGCCGCCGCCGGCGCGGCAGCCACCGCCGTCGCCATGCCGGCCGTCGCGCAGTCCGCCCCCGAGATCAAGTGGCGCCTCGCGTCGAGCTTCCCGAAGTCCCTCGACACGATCTATGGCGGCGCCGAGGTCATGGCGAAGATGGTCTCGGAGCTGACCGACGGCAAGTTCCAGATCCAGGTCTTCGCGGCGGGCGAAATCGTGCCGGCGCTGCAGGCGGCCGACGCCGTGACCAACGGCACCGTCGAGATGTGCCACACCGTGTCCTACTACTATGTCGGCAAGGACCCGACCTTCGCGGTCGCGGCCTCGGTGCCCTTCGGCCTCAATGCGCGCGGCCAGAACTCCTGGCTCTACCAGGGCGGCGGCAACGAGCTCTTCAACGAGTTCTACAAGAAGTTCAACATCTACGGCCTGCCCTGCGGCAACACCGGCGCCCAGATGGGCGGCTGGTTCCGCAAGGAGATCAAGACCGTCGCCGACCTCCAGGGCCTGAAGATGCGCATCGGCGGCATCGCCGGCCAGGTGCTCCAGAAGCTCGGCGTCGTGCCGCAGCAGATCGGCGGCGGCGACATCTATCCGGCGCTCGAAAAGGGCACGATCGACGGCGCCGAATGGGTCGGCCCCTATGACGACGAGAAGCTCGGCTTCTCCAAGGTCGCGCCCTACTACTACTATCCGGGCTTCTGGGAAGGCGGCCCCTGCGTTCACGCCTTCGTCAACCTCGACAAGTGGAACAGCCTGCCGAAGGCCTATCAGGCGGCGCTCATCGCGGCCACGACCTATGCCAACACGATCATGGCCGCGAAGTACGACCAGCAGAACCCGGCGGCGCTGAAGCGCCTCGTCGGCGCCGGCACGCAGCTCCGCCCGTTCTCGCAGGAGATCCTCGAAGCCTGCCTCAAGGCCTCGAACGAGCTCTACAGCGAGATCTCGGCGAAGAATCCGGACTTCAAGAAGGCGATCGACGCCATGCAGGCCTACCGCAACGACCAGTATCTCTGGTGGCAGGTCGCGGAACTGACCTTCGACGTCTTCCAGGTCCGCTCCCGCGCCCGCTGAGGGCGGCTGCACGGCCTTCCGCACGATGCTTCGAAGCCCGGCGACAGCCGGGCTTCTTTCGTTTCGCGGAACGGGATAAGATGCGCCGTTCGCCACAAACCCGCCCCGCTGGGCGCGTAAGTGGCGAGCGTCCCATGGGAATGATCCGCCGCATGCGCCGCATCGCCGCTTTCGCCACCGCACTCCTGCTGATCCCGGCCGCGGCCTCGGCCCAATCGATCGGCCAGTCGCTGCCCGGCCGGTCGGACCCGCTCGAACGTCCGGCGAAGCCGCTGGCACAGAAGCCCGCGGCGGCGCGGCCCTGCCCCGAATATGGCGCCGGATTCGTCCGCATCGAGGGATCGTCGCTGTGCGTGCGGGCCGGCGGGGCCGTGCGAGCCGAATTCGGCAAGTCGTCGAGCCGCAATGGCTACGGCTCGGCGGCGGACGGCATGGTCCATCTCGAAAGCCGGGGCCAGACGGGTCTCGGGGAAGTCCGCAGCGTCCTTCAGGTTCGCGGGCGGGTCGACCGCGGCGATCTCTCGGCCGGCCCCTTCCGTTACTGAAGCCGGCCCATCGCGGCCGTCAGCCCGCGAGGCGCTCGACCTCGCGGCGCAGCACCGGCAGCAGTTCCTCCTCGAACCAGGAATGTCGACGGAGCCAGGCGTTGTTGCGCCAGGAGGGGTGCGGCAGCGGCAGCACGCGCGGCCAGGCCTCGCGCGCCAGGATGTCCCGCCAGGCGGCCACCGTCTCCGTCAGGCTCGGCCGGACGTCCGGGCCGAGATGCCAGGCCTGCGCATAGCCTCCCACGGCAAGCACCAGCTCGACGGCCGGCAGCGCCGAAAGGACGCGCGCCCGCCAGAGCGGAGCGCATTCCCGGCGCGGCGGCTTGTCCCCGCCCTTGGCGTCGAGACCCGGGAAGCAATGGCCCATCGGCACGATCGCGACGCGCGTCTCGTCGTAGAACCGCGCCTCGTCGAGACCCAGCCAGCTGCGCAGCCGCACGCCCGAGGGGTCGGTGAAAGGCCGGCCGCTGGCATGGACCCGCGTCCCCGGCGCCTGGCCGGCGATGAGCAGGCGCGCGCCGGCCGACGCCTGGATGACCGGACGCGGCTCATGCGGCAAGGCCGGCGGATAGCGCGGCGCGTCGCGGCAGATGCGGCAGGCGCGAAGCTCCGCCAGAAGCGGATCGAGCGGTTCGCCCTCGGTCATGCCCGGCGCGGCCCTGTGAGCCAGGCGCCGCTCAGCGCGCCGCGAGCCGACGCCGGCTCATGAGCGGCGCCGGCGCCTTGGAGATCAGTCCGTCGCAATACCAGGGCTGGCCGTTGTCGGTATGCTTGCGCGGATTGCCGGCCTCGATCGTCGCCAGCGCGTTGATCTGGCCGTTCCCGGCGTTGCGCAGGACATAGAGATCGCCCGTCTGCTCGACGCTGAAGCAATGCACCGTGCGGTCGCTCGGGGGCCCGTAATAGTAGCAGACCTGATCGCCCTTCGTGATCCAGCAGGCATCCTTGTTCGGCTGCCAGCCATTGTGCCCGAGCGCGCGGCCGTCCGGGTCGTGATACTCGGTGAAGAAGCCGCCATTGGTGTAGCGCCCGCTGACCGTGTTGCCTTCGAAGACGCGCTGGATCGCCGGGCCGTTGAGGCGCTCGGCCGCCTGGGCACAGGCCAGCCCCCCCGCGAGAGCGGCGAGAACGATAAGGGCGATCCGCATCAGGCGCTCCAGCTCGACCGGCCCGAAACCTCGCCATGCCAGCGGCGGATGTGGGGGAAGTCCTCCGGCAGGGACAGCCGCGCAGGCTTCATGAAGTCGATCGCGATGCCCGCCGTGATGTCGGCGACGGTGAAGCGGTCGCCGCAGAGGAAGCGATTGCCGGCGAGCTGGAGTTCAAGGATCCAGAGATGGTCGTCGAGTTGCTCGCGATTGGCCTCGGCCCATTCGGGCACCTGGTCTTCCAGCTCCGCCATGGAGGGGTGGCTGTGGCGAAACACCGCCATCACCGCCGTGAAGAGGCCGAGCTCGGCGCGCCGGTTCCACATCTCGATGAGAGCCTGCTCCTTCGCATCGCGCCCGAAGAGCGGCGGTTCGGGATGGAGGCTTTCGAGATAGCGGCAGATGGCGATGGTTTCCGCCAGCTCGGTGCCGTCGTCGAGCTCGAGAACGGGCAGGCGCTGCAAGGGATTGATCCTGGCGAAGGCCTCGGTGCGGTGCTCCCCGCTCGCGATGTCGACGGGCACGATCTCGGGCAGGGCGACGCCCTTCTCGGCGAAGAAGATGCGTACGCGACGCGGATTCGGCGCGCGCCCGCCATCGTAGAGCTTCATCGACACACGCCTCCCTGAGCGGCCAGCAACCGACCACGGCACGGGCCCGGCGGTCAACCGTCGCGGCCGCGCCGAGCATCACGAGGAGTACTATAGGTTCAGCGACGTCGAGGGCTGTCACCCAGGAGACTGCCGCCCCATTCGGGCGGCAGCGAGGCACGCTCAGCGCGCATGGCTCCGTCGCCAGGTCTCGGGCCGCTCGAAGGACAGCGCCCAGAGGCCGCGGCCGGCGGCGCGCGCGCGCTCCTCCTCCGCACGATAGCCGCCATAGGCCACGGCCTGCCCGGCCAGGACCATCGCGGCATTGATATCGGTGTCGCCCTGGCGGCAGCGGGCGAGGCCGCGCCCGTAACGGTCGGCCTTGTCGATCTCGCAGGTGACGAGCCCGCCCGCGAGCAGGCCCTGCAGCGCCTGCCGGGCGGCGCGGCCGCAATCGACCGGGCGACCGGCGGCGTCCCGGCAGCTCTGGCGGTATTCGGGCGCGTCGATGCCTTCCAGCCGCAGCTCCTCGCCCAGAAGCCGTAGCGAATCCCCGTCGATGGCGTGGGCCGCCCCCGTCAGCAGGCGCGCCGGCCCCAGCCGGTACTGCAGGACCGCGCCGGCGATCGCGAGCAGGCCGAGCAAGCCGAGCGCGACGACGAGATCGACGCCGCGCCCGACACGGCGCCAGCCGAAAGGTCCGTAGCGGGAACGACCGAATCCGAAGCGAGGCATCAGGAAGAGCTTAACGATTTGGTGTCCATGATGGCGAGCCCGCCCTCGCATCCCGTGTGGCGTATGGAGGAAGCACGTCCCTCACCATGCCGGAAGTGACGGTCGAACAGGTTCAGCGCGGGCGAGGGCCCGACCCGTCGGTGCTGGCGCGGCGCAAGGTCGTGTCGCGCGAGGTCAAATCCGTGCGCGAAAGGCTGACCTCCTCGACCGGGCTGGAACGGGCCTTCGACCACGAGCTGCTGCGCGTCTTCGCCCAGCAGCGGCTGACCGGCTCGATCGGCACGGTGATCCTGGCGCTCGCCATCGCCGTCGCCGCCTGCCTGTGGATATCGCCCTATTCCGCCCTGCCCTGGCTGAGCACCGTCATGCTCAGCCTCGGCGTGATCGTGCTGCTGTCGCGCCGCTATCTGCGGCATGTGGCGGAAGGTCTGGCGCTGCGGCGCTGGCGGCGCTTCTTCGCCATGGCCGAAGGCCTGCACGGCTTGTGCTGGTCGCTGATCCTCGTGCCCTTCGCGGGGGTCAGCGCGCCCGGCGCCAAGGTCTTCGTGACGACGAGCCTGCTCATCGTCAGCGCCGTGACGGTGATGCTGTCGGCCTCGATCCCGATGGCCGTCTATGCCGGGATCATGCCGATCGCGGCGGGCATCATGCTGTTCTTCTGGGGCCGCTACGACATCGACAGCGCCACCATGGCTCTGATGGCGGCGGCGGCGCAGCTCTTCTTCCTCTTCCTCGCCAACCGGCTCTATGCGGGCTCCCTGGCGACGATCGAGTTCCGTGCCGAGAAGGACGCGCTGATCGCGGAGCTCGAGACCGCAACCGCCAATTCCGACGAGGCCCGACGCAAGGCCGAGGAGGCGAACCTCGCCAAGTCCCGCTTCCTGGCGACGATGAGCCACGAGCTGCGGACCCCGCTCAACGCGATCCTCGGCTTCTCCGAGGTGATGAAGAACGAAATCTTCGGCGAGCACGCCAACGCGGCCTACAAGGAATATTCCGGCGACATCCACGGCTCCGGCCAGCACCTGCTCGACCTGATCAACGAGATCCTCGACCTGTCGCGCATCGAGGCCGGCAAATACGAGCTGAACGAGGAAGCGCTTTCGCTCGCCGGCATCGCCGAGGACTGCCGGCACATGCTCAATCTGCGCGCCAAGGCCAAGGGCCAGACGATCCGCGAGTCGATCGAGCCCGATCTGCCGAAGGTCTGGGCCGACGAGCGGGCGATCCGGCAGGTCGTCCTCAACATTCTCTCCAATGCGATCAAGTTCACGCCGCAGGGCGGCGAAATCACGCTCAAGGTCGGCTGGACGGCCAGCGGCGGGCAGTATGTCTCGGTGATCGACACCGGCCCCGGCATCCCCGAGGACGAGATTCCGACGGTGCTGCAGAGTTTCGGTCGCGGCTCGCTGGCGATCAAGACCGCCGAACAGGGCTCGGGGCTCGGCCTGCCCATCGTCAAGGGTCTCATCGACCTGCATGGCGGCGGCTTCCACCTGAAGTCCAAGCCGCGGGCCGGCACCGAGGTCACCGTGACACTGCCGCCGGAACGTGTGATGGACACGCTGGCCGCGCTGCCGGAGCCCGGCACACGGGCCGCCTGAACCGCCTTTCCGAGACAGCGAGCCTCGCTTCGACCCCCAGCACTCAACAGGACAGCGGACGATGACGGAGAAGACGCGGGTGGCCGTGCTTTACGGCGGAAAATCCGGCGAGCACGAGGTCTCGCTGCATTCGGCCGCCTCGGTGATCCGAAATCTGGACCGCAGCCGCTTCGAGCTCATCCCGGTCAGCATCGACAAGCGGGGCCGCTGGCAGCGCCAGGACCTGCAGCGCCTCGACGCCGCCAACGGCGACGCCCTGCCGATCTTCGAGGACGCGCCCGATATCCGCCTCGCCGACGGCCCGGCGGGTGGCGTGTCGCTGCGGCCGCTCGGCGGCGCGGCCCCCGAAACGGCCGACATCGTCTTCCCGGTGGTGCACGGCCCGCTGTGCGAGGACGGAGCGCTCCAGGGGCTGCTCGAACTCGCCGGTGCCGCCTATGTCGGTTCCGGCGTGCTCGGTTCGGCGATCGGCATGCACAAGGACGTCTCGAAGCGCCTCGCCGGTCTCGCCGGCCTGCCGATCGCTCCCTATCTGACGATCAACCGGCGCGACTGGGAGCGGGCGCCGGCCGAGGCGCTGGCGGCCGCGCAGGCCCGCATGAGCCTTCCGGTCTTCGTGAAGCCCTGCCAGATGGGCTCCAGCGTCGGCGTGCACAAGGTCAAGGACTGGGCCGCGCTCGAGCCGGCTCTCCGCGACGCCTTCCTCTACGACCGGCAGGTGCTGGTCGAGCAGGGCATCGACGCCCGCGAGGTCGAGGTGGCGGTGCTCGACGGCGACCCGGCCTTCGTCAGCGTCGCCAGCGAGATCAACCCGAGCGGCCGCCACGAGTTCTATTCCTACGAGGCGAAGTATCTCGACCAGGACGGCGCCACCGTCGACCTGCCGGCGCGCCTCGACGCGGAGCAGATGGAGCGCGTGCGCGACCTCGCCCTGCGCGCCTTCCGCGCGCTGGAATGCAGCGGCATGGCGCGCGTCGACTTCTTTCTCGATCGCGCGAGCGGCGAGTTCTTCTTCAACGAGATCAACACGCTGCCCGGCTTCACCGCGATCAGCATGTATCCCAAGATGATGGAGGCCTCCGGCCTGCCCTATCCGGCCCTGCTGACCCGGCTGGTCGAGCTCGCCCTGGAATCGGCCGCCGAGCGGCGCGGGCTGAAGACGAGCTACGAGGCCTGATCCGCGCTGCCGCCCTTTCGGGCCACCTGCGCCTGCTCGAAGGTCGCCATGCCCGAATGGACGCCGGCCGCGGCCTTGACGATGCCGGCGGCGAGCGCCGCGCCGCTGCCCTCGCCCAGCCGCATGTCGAGCGCCAGAAGCGGCAGCTTGCCGAGACGCGCCAGAACCTGCGCATGGGCGCCCTCGGCCGAAAGATGTCCGGCGATGCAATGGTCGATCGCCGAGGGCGCGACGGCATGCAGGATCGCCGCGGCCGCGCAGACGACGTAGCCGTCGAGCACGACCGGGATGCGCTGCGAGCGCGCGGCGATGATCGCGCCGCAGATCGCCGCGACCTCGCGCCCGCCGAGGCGGCGCAGCACTTCCAGCGGATCGCGGAGATGCGCCCGGTGCAGCGCAAGCCCCGCCTCGACCGCCGCGACCTTGCGCTTCAGGCCCTCGTCGTCGAGCCCGGTGCCGCGCCCGCACCACATCGCAGCCTCGCCGCCATAGAGCGCGGCGTAGATCGCCGCCGCCGAGGTGGTGTTGCCGATGCCCATCTCGCCGAGACAGAGCAGGTCGGTGCCGCCGGCCAGCGCTTCCATGCCGAAGGCCATGGTGGCGACGCAGGCGCGCTCGTCCAGCGCGTCGCCTTGCGTGAAATCACCCGTCGGCAGGTCGAGCGCGAGGTCGAAGACCTTGAAGCCGAGATCGTAGGCCGCGCAGATCTGGTTCACCGCCGCACCGCCGGCCGCGAAGTTCTCCAGCATCTGGCGCGTCACGGACTGCGGATAGGCCGAGACGCCCTGCGCGACGACGCCGTGATTGCCGGCGAAGACGCAGACCAGCGGCCTGTCGACCCGCGGCGGGGCCTTGCCCTGCCAGGCGGCGAGCCATTCGGCGATCTCTTCCAGCCGGCCGAGGCTGCCGGCGGGCTTGGTCAGGTTGGCGTCCCGCGCACGCACGGCGTTGGCCGCCGCCATGTCGGGACCGGGCATCGCCTTGATGAGTTCGCGGATATCGTCGAAGGGCAAGCCGGAGGCGGACATGACTGATCTCGTCAAAAGGGGTCGCGTCGCCAGCGTGTCGGCATGGCGGCGCCGTCGGCGCTGCTGCTAGAGCATGTTCTGCGAAAGTGGAAACCACTTTTGCGGAACACGCTCCGATCGTTCGGCCGATGACGTCCGGGCGGAAAGCGCGCTATGGCTGCGGGGCGCAACGACAATCGACGGGACGGCGACAGCGGGCATGGCCGAGGCGGGCAGCGAAACCGATGCGGCGACGGCCGAGGAAGCCGTCTGGCCCGGCTGGGCGATCGCGACGGCGATCTGCGTCCGCTTCTATTCGCGCCTGCCGGTGCCGGCCCTGCCCGGCGAGAGCGACCGCCACGGCGCGCCCGATTTCCGCACCGTGCCGCGTGCCCTGCCCTTCGCCGCCCCGATCATCGCCCTGCCGGCGGCCCTGGTGCTGCTGGGCGCCGGATTGGCCGGGCTGGACGGAATGCTCGCGGCGAGCCTCGCCATCGCCACGCTCGCCCTGACGACCGGCGCCCTTCACGAAGACGGGCTGGCGGACAGCGCGGACGGCCTGTTCGGCGGGCAGACGGCCGAACGGCGGCTGGAGATCATGAAGGACAGCCGCCTCGGCAGTTACGGCGCGATGGCGATCGGCCTGTCGCTCCTGCTCCGCGTCTCGGCCCTGGCCATGCTCGTCGACCATGCCGGCCCGCTGACGGCGGCGGGCATTCTCCTGATCGCGGCGAGTCTCTCCCGTCTCTCGGGGGTTCTCCTGCTCGCGAGGCTGCCTCCGGCCCGCGCGCAGGGAGCCTCTGCGGCCGTCGGGCGCCCATCCATCGGAACGGCTCTGATCGGCTATGCCATCGGCATCGTGATCGCACTCGGCATCGCTCTGTGTCTCGGCCTGCCGCGCTGGGGGCTTGTCGCCGGCCTGGCCATCGCCGCGCTGAACGCGGTGCTGGTCAGGCGCCTCTGCCTGCGGCTGATCGGCGGGCAGACCGGCGACGTCGCCGGCGCGACGCAGCAACTCGACGAAATCGCGATCTATCTGGGCTATGCCCTGCTGCTCGGACTGGCGCACCGATGAGCGGCGTCTCGACGCCCTGCATCAAGGTCTGCGTGATCGACCCGGCCAGCAAGCTCTGCGAGGGCTGCGGGCGCACGCTGGCCGAGATCGCGCAATGGTCGCGGCTGAGCGAGGCGGAGCGGCAGGCGATCATGGCGGAGCTGCCGAAGCGGCGCGCCGTCGAAAAGAGCTGAGGGCTGGTTTCGAAAGCCTCGCGAGCCCTCATCCTGAGGAGCCATTCCATTAGGAATGGCGTCTCGAAGGATGGTTCAGGAGGCTCCGGAACCATCCGGAGCATCCTTCGAGACGCCGCTGGCGCGGCTCCTCAGGATGAGGGCTTCGCGTTGCCGAGGGGTCCGAAGCACTCAGTCCTCTCCACCGGCCAGATCGTCCAGCGCCGGCCCGGTCAGCCGGTAGAACAGCTTCTTCGGCTGGGCCGTTCCGCCGAGGCTCTCATAGAAGCGCAGCAGGCGTTCGTCGTCGGCATCGGCCGTCCAGTCGAGCCGGCGATGGCCGCGTTCCACGGCGAGGCCGGCGAGCGCGCGCATCAGCCTGCCGCCGATGCCGGCCCCGCGCGCCGCCTCGGAGACATAGATTTCCTTGAGGAAGAAGCCCGATTTCAGCCCCGGGCCCGGATAGAGCGGGCAGGCCGAGGCAAAGCCGAGAACCGCGCCGGCGCGCTCCGCGACGAGTATCTCGACGCCGGGCGGCAAGGCGGACAGGCCGGCCAGGATTTCCGCCCGGTCCGGACAGGGCACGCGGTAATGCGCCTGCATCTCGGCCATCAGCGCGGCCAGCGCCTCGTGATCGCGCGGCTCGAGCGCGCGAACGACGAGCCCGGATGCAGCCTCCGACACGACGGCCGCCATCGTCAATGGACCAGGGACCAGATGAAGCGGGCCGCCACGCAGAGCAGGAAGAGGCCGAACACCACCTCGAGCCGCCGCTTCGACAGGCGATGGGCGAGGCGCGCGCCGATCGGCGCCGTCCAGACCGAGGTCGGAATGAAGAGCAGCGCGCCGATCAGCGAGACATAGCCGAGCGAGAGCGGCGGCAGCACGTCCATCTTCGGCCAGCCGGCATAGATGAAGCCGAGCGCGCCGGGGATCGAGATGATGACGCCCAGCCCCGAGGAGGTCGCCACCGCCTGATGGATCGGCCGCCCGTAGAAGGTCATGAACAGGCTGGAGAGCTGGCCGCCGCCGATGCCCATCAGCGCCGACAGCACGCCGATGACGCCGCCATAGGCGACCATCAGCGGCTTGCCCGGCATGTCCTCGCCGAACTTCCAGCGGTCCGCGGCGAAGAGCAGGCGCAGGGCGCTGATGACGGCGACGATGACGAAGATGATCTTGAACAGATCTGCCGGCGCGAAGCGGGCGATGTAGCTGCCGACGACGACGCCGAGAACGACCGGCACAGCCCAGATCTTCAGGATCGAGAGATCGACCATGCCCTTGGCGCGGTGCGCGTTGAAGGAGCGGATCGAGGTCGGAATGATGACCGCGAGCGAAGTGCCGACGCAGAGCGGCATGCGAACATCCTCCGGCACGCCGATGACGCGGAAGACCTCGTAGAGGATCGGCACGATGACCGCACCGCCACCGACGCCGAAGACGCCCGCCAGAAGGCCGGTCAGCGCCCCCGCCGCAAGCAGCGAGACGGCGAGGAAGGCGAGATCGCCGAGAGGGATGCCTGCGAGCATGGGGATCGGTCCGGATGGATGATGGGCAGCGTGTGGGCGATTTCGCGTGCGGGGGCAAGGCGCCCCCGGGCGGGGCGGTCTGCCGGCCGCATGCAGCAGGTGCATGCTCATGGCCGCGCAGAAACGTCTTTCTCCCGTCGCGAGGCCGGTCAATGATCGAGCCGCGCCCGGATCGGCCCGGCATGCGCCGCAGCGACAGATGACGAGAGCAGGAAGCCAGAGAGAAGGACAGGACCCGGGCACATATCGGCCGATCGGATCGCGCTGCCTAACCGACAAACAGATCTGGGCAAGAAACAGATCAAGGGAGGACAGAATGACAGACCGACAGCAGGGGCTCTCGCGCAGAGCCCTGGTCGCGGGCGCAGGCGTGCTCGCCGCCGCCCCGGCCTTCGCGCAGACCGCCGCCCCCCGGCCACAGCCGCCGAGCACCATCACCGATCCGCCGCGGGACTTCAGCCGGCACGGCGCGCCGACCACCTATTTCTGGGACCCGGACGTGATCGCGGTCGACCCCGCCTTCAACGGCCTCGCCCAGCCCAATGCCGCGATCCAGCGGATCTGGACCGGCGGGCTGTGGGTCGAAGGCCCGGCCTGGAACGCACAGGGCCGCTATCTGGTCTGGAGCGACATCCCGCGCAACCGGCAGATGCGCTGGATCGAGGACGACGGCCATGTCAGCGTCTTCCGGTCGCCCTCCGGCAACAGCAACGGCAACAGCTTCGACTTCCAGGGGCGGCAGCTGTCCTGCGAGCACCTCAACCGCCGCGTCGTGCGCTACGAGCTCGACGGGTCGGCGACCGTGCTGGCGGAGAGCTTCGAGGGCAAGCGGCTGAACTCGCCCAACGACATCGCGGCCCATCCGGACGGCAGCTACTGGTTCACCGATCCGCCCTATGGCGGGCAGCTCTACGAGGGGGCGCCCGACGCCCCGGGCGGCCCGAGCAACGCCAACGGCAAGATCAACCCGAAGCTCGGCCAGTTGCCCGGAATCGGCAGCTTCAAGCGCGAGCTGCCGACCAACACCTACCGCCTCGACCCGAGCGGGCGCCTCGACCTCGTCGCGACGGAGCAGCAGGTGCCGGACCCGAACGGGCTGTGTTTCTCGCCGGACTACAAGAAGCTCTACATCGCCTCGACCGGCAAGGGACCGGGCGATACCGGGCCCGGCGGCAAGGGCGACATCCACGTCTTCGACGTCGGCACGGACAACAAGCTGTCCAACCAGAAGCTGTTCTCCGACTGCATGATCGACGGGATCAATTGCGGACCGGACGGGCTGCGCTGCGATGTCGAGGGCAATCTCTGGGCTTCCAGCAATGCCGGCCGCAATGTCGGCTATAACGGCGTCACGGTCTTCAATCCGGCCGGCAAGGTCATCGGCCGGATCAGGCTGCCGGAGGTCTGCGGCAACATCTGCTTCGGCGGGCCGAAACGGAACCGGCTGTTCATGGCGGCGAGCCAGTCGATCTATGCGCTCTACCTCGCCACGCAGGGGGCAGGCCCCGCCTGAGGCGCACCATGGAAAAGGGAGGCCGGCTGTCCGCTGGCCTCCCGTTTCGCGGCCTCCCGCCCGTCAGGCGAAAAGCTCCTCGAGCTTGACCAGCGACCCGGTCCAGCCATGGGTATGGCCGCGCAGGGCCGCCTCGTCGAAGAACTGCTCGTGCAGCAGGGTCAGGATGGTGCCGTCGCCATCGGGCTTCAGCGTGACGGAGACCTTCGAGACCCGATCCGGCGTCGTCACCCAGGCCCAGGAGAAAACGAGCCGCTCGTTCTCGGCCACCTCCCGATAGATCCCCGAAACCTGATGGCGCTCGCCACTGTCCTCGATCATGACGATGCGGTAGGCGCCGCCGACGCGCAGATCGAGTTCGGCCTCTTGGCAGGTCACGTTTTCCGGCCCGAACCAGCGCAGCAGCCATTCGGGGTCCGTCCAGGCCCGCCAGACCTGCGCCGGCGCGGCGCTCAGCCTGCGCTTCATGGTGAGGCTGGGATTGACCGGAACTCGTCGTTCCATGAGGCGCCCTCCCCGCGCGACCGCTACCTGCCCGCTCCCGGCGAGCGCAGCAGCGCCGCCAGCGCATCGAGGCGCTCCGCCCAGAACCGCCGATACCAGGCGCGCCAGGCCATCGCTTCCTCCGCCCGAGCCACCCCGCGGCTCGGATTAACTTAACCACTCGGTTAAACAATAATCCAAACCGGCCTCGCGTCAAGCGGCGGCGGAATCCCGTTCCTCGGAAAACGGCCGGCGCTCGCGGGACAGATGCGCGGTGGCGGCACGCAGATCGGCGAGGCCGGCGACGGCAGCCACGCAATGCTCGGCGAGATGGCGCCGGAAGAGCCGCGCGCCCGGCCGGCCGGGGAAGAGGCCGACGAGGTGGCGGGTGAAGGCGTGCAGCCGGCCGCCCCGCTCGAGATGCGCGGCGAGATGCGGCTCCAGCGCCTCCAGCATCGCGAAGGCGTCGGCCACCGGCGGCGGCTCCCCGAACAGATCCGGATCGACGCGCAGCAGGATTTCCGGATTCTGATAGGCCTCGCGGCCGATCATGACCCCGTCCAGCCGCTCCAGATGCGGCAGCCATTCGGCGGGCGCGCGGATGCCGCCATTGAGGCTGACCGGCAGGTCGGGATGGGCGGCTTTCAGCCGGTAGGCGCGCTCGTAATCGAGCGGCGGAACCTCGCGATTCTCCTTGGGCGACAGGCCCTGCAGCCAGGCCTTGCGGGCATGGACCACGAGCGCATCGACGCCGGCGGCGCGCACGGCCGCCGTCAGCGCATCGAGCGCGGCTTCCGGGTCCTGGTCGTCGACGCCGATGCGGCACTTGACGGTCACGGGAATGCGCACCGCCGCCTTCATCGCCGCGACGCAGTCTCCGACGAGCGCCGGCTCGCGCATGAGGCAGGCGCCGAACGCCCCGCCCTGGACCCGGTCGGACGGGCAGCCGCAGTTCAGATTGATCTCGTCATAGCCGAAATCGGCCCCGATCCGCGCCGCCTCCGCCAGCAGGGCCGGATCGTTGCCGCCGAGCTGGAGCGCGACCGGATGCTCCATGGCATCGAAGCCAATCAGGCGCGCGCGGTCGCCCCGGATGACGGCCTGCGCCGTGACCATCTCGGTATAGAGCCGTGCGCGGCGCGACATGAGGCGGTGGATCACCCGGCAATGCCGGTCGGTCCAGTCCATCATGGGGGCGACGGAGAATCTGTGGGTTCGCGCGTCCATAGCGTTCTTGTGAAGCCTGCCGGAACGACCGGCGGATATTCGGGCACCTAGCCCCTCATATCGGGGATATGCGGCCGGACGGCAACCAGCGCGCGCCGCGAGACGAATCGGCGCCGCGCTCCTCGACATTGTTCCAGATCAATGCGGGCAGGACGCAACTGCAGCATTCGTTTGCATGTGCCCGAACCGATCCGTGCCCGTCGCCGACGCGCGAAGGCAGGGCTTCCTTGGTGCGCGGGAGTCGGAGGACAGCGGCGACGCCGCGCTGGAAAGAGCCGCGCCGCCCATGTTCCGACTTGCAACCTCCCAAATGACTGATAGTGTCGTTACAGATATTTCAGTAATTTCTGAAAGTTCGGAACGACCACTCATGCCGATGCAGCTCCCCGCCCTGATCCAGGCCTTCGTTCTCCATTTCGGCGAAATGGGCAGCCGCTGGGGCATCAACCGCACGGTCGGGCAGATCTACGCGCTGCTCTACACCTCGCCGCAGCCGCTCTGCGCGGACGACATCGTCGCCGGCCTCGGGCTGTCGCGCTCCAACGTCTCCATGGGCCTGCGCGAGCTCCAGGCCTGGAATCTCGTGGTGCTGAAGCACCTGCCGGACGACCGCCGGGACTTCTTCACCACCCCGGAGGACGTCTGGACGATCCTGCGCACCCTCGCGGAGGAGCGGAAGAAGCGCGAGATCGACCCCACGCTGACCGTGCTGCGCGAGCTCCTGATGCAGGAGGCGACCAACCACGCCGAGGCCCATGCCCAAAAGCGCATGGCCGAGATGCACAACCTCATCGAGCAGCTGACGAGCTGGTACGACGACGTGAAGCAGCTCGACGCGGACAGGCTCGCGACGCTGCTGAGGCTCGGCTCGAAGGTCACCAAGCTGCTCGACGCCAAGGACCGGCTCGTCTCCTTCGGCAGCGCGCGGCGGTCGGAGGGCAAGGCATGAGCCTCGACCAGACCGCCCATTACCGTGTCTCCCTGGCCGACGCGCGCCGCGAGGCCGGGGCCGGCGCCTCCGCCCATCCGCAGGCCGGCCGCGAGAACGCCCGGGAGAGGCGCGGCCCGTCGCGGCCGGCCCGGGACGGCATCGGGCGCGGCGCCGGCATTCTCCAGACCGTCGCATCGCTGATCTGGCTGCCGCAGGCGGCGCTGATCGCCTTCGCGATCGGTGGCATCGCGCAGGGCGCGCCGGCACGGGAGGCGCTCGGGCCCGCATTCGCCGTGCTCGCGCTCGGCCTTCTGCGCGCTGCGCTCGACGCGCTCGCCAGCCGCATCGCCTTCCGCGAGGCGCGCGCCGTCCTGTCCGCGAAGCGGGCGAAGGCCGTGGCCGCACTCGCCGCCCGCTCTCCGCTCGACCGCGACCGGGCGGCCTCGGGGGCTGCCGCGAGCGCCGTCGCGGAACAGGCGGAAGCGATCCTTCCCTATCTCGCGCGCTATCGCGCGGCGCGGCTGCGGGCCAGCGTCGTGCCGATCGTCATCGCCTCTTGCGTGCTCCCGGTCTCCTGGGTGGCGGCGCTGACACTGCTGCTGGCCGCGCCGCTGATCCCGCTCTTCATGGCGCTGATCGGCTGGCGGGCGAAGGCCGCGAGCGAGGAGCAGCTGGTCGAGCTAGGAAGCATGAACGGCCATCTGCTCGACCGGCTCCGGGGTCTGGCGACCATCCGCTCGCTGGGCGCCGTGGAGCTCACCGCCCGCCGGCTGCGCGCCGATGCCGAATCCCTGCGCCGGCGTACCATGGCGGTGCTGCGGATCGCCTTCCTCTCCTCGGCCGTGCTCGAGCTCTTCGCCGCGCTCGGCGTCGCGCTGGTCGCGGTCTATATCGGCTTCCACCTTCTCGGCGAGCTCAATTTCGGCGCCTGGGGCGACAAGCTCACGCTGGCCGAGGGCCTCTTCGTCCTGCTGCTGGCGCCGGCCTTCTTCGAGCCGCTCAGGGACCTCTCGGCGGTGTGGCATGATCGCGCCGCCGGCGAAGCGGCCCTCAAGGGGCTGGACGCGCTGGCCGAAGGCGGCCTCGCCCTGCTCGGGCCCAACGACGCCAGCGGCAACGCCGCGCCGTCCTCCCGTGCGGCGCCCTCGGTCACGCTGCAGAATCTGCGCTTCCGCTACGATTCCGGTTCGGCACCGGTGCTGGACGGCTTCCACCTCTCGGTCGCCCGCGGTGAGCACATCGCCCTGCTGGGGCCGAGCGGCAGCGGAAAGTCGACCCTGCTCGCCCTGATCGCCGGGCTGGCGCCGGTCGAGGCCGGCCGCATCCTGATCGACGGCCAGGTGCTCGACGCGGGCAGCGCCGCGTCGCGCCGGCGCCGCATGGGCTGGATCGGCCAGCGGCCGCATCTGTTCGCCGGACGCCTCGTCGGCAATGTCGCCCTCAACCGGCCCGGCCTCGGCCTCGCTCGCATCGCGACGGCGCTCGACCTCGCGCGGCTCGACGACGTCGCCGCCCATCGCGGCAATGCGCCGATCGGCGAAGGCGGCAGCGGCCTTTCGGGCGGCGAGGCGCTCAGGCTCGCCCTGGCGCGCGCCTGCGCCGATCCGGATGTCGGCCTGATCCTCGCCGACGAGCCGACCGCCCATCTCGACACCCGCACTGCCGCCGAGATCACCGAGGGGCTGCTGTCCCTGGCGGAGGGACGTACCCTGATCGTCGCCACGCATGATCCGGCCCTGGCGGCGCAGATGGATCGTGTCGTCCGGCTCGGCGCTCCGAGCCCGGAGGATCGGACATGAGGCGGCTGCGGAAGGATCTCTTCGCCGTGCTCGCGCTCTTCCTCGCGGAACAGCGCGGCCCGCTGCTCGTCGGCGCCGCGCTGGCCGTGGCGACCGTGCTCGCCGGCATCGCGCTGCTCGGGCTCTCGGGCTGGTTCATCACCGCGACCGCCATCGCGGGGCTGAGCGCCGCGACCGCCCTCGCCTTCGACGTCTTCGCGCCCTCGGCCGGCATCCGCTTCCTGACGCTGGCGCGGACTGCCGCCCGCTATGGCGAGCGGCTCAAGACCCATGACGCGACGCTCGCGGTGCTGGCGGCGCTGCGCGAGAGGCTGTTCCGGGGCTGGGCGCAGCCCGGTGCCGCGCGCGCGCTGCTGCTGCGGCCGGCACGGCTGCTCTTCCGCCTCACCGCCGATATCGACGCGCTCGACTCGCTCTATCTGCGCGTTCTCGTCCCGGCCGCGACGGCCGTGGGCGCGGCCCTCGCCGCCGGCCTCGTGCTCGGGCTGATCGCGCCCTGGCTCGGCCTCGCGGCGACGGGCGTGCTGATCGCGGGCGGGCTCGGCGTGCCGCTTCTCGGAGGGCGGCGCGCCCTGCTGCCGGCCCGCCGCCGCGCCCACGCCATCGAGGCGCTGCGGTCACGCACCATCGACCTCGTCGCCGGGCAGACCGACCTCGCCATGACCGGTGGCCTGTCGCGCCAGCGCGACGCCATCGCGGCCGCGGATCTGCGGCTCGCCGTGGTCGAGGACCGGCTCAACCGGATCGACGCCGGCGTCACGGCCGGCCTCGGCGCCGTGTCCGCCATCCTCCTCGCCGGGACGCTCGCCGCCGTCGCGCTGCTGGCGGAGGCCGGCACGATCGGCGCCCCGGTCGCGGCGCTCGGCGTCCTCGTGGTCTTCGCCGCGATCGAGCCCTTCGCGGGGCTCAGGCGCGGAGCGCTCGAACTCGGCCGGACTCTGCTGGCGCTCAGGCGGCTCGCGCCGCGGCTCGCCGCACGGCCGGCACCATGGGCACCATCGGCTCCGGCCGGCGGGGCAGCCGTGCACTGCGAGGCGGCCGGCCTGCGGCATGACGGCGCCTCGCGCGATGCGCTCGCCGGCATCTCCTTCACCATCCGCCCCGGCGAGCGCGTCGCCGTGCTCGGCCCGAGCGGCGCCGGCAAGTCGACGCTGCTCGCCCTCCTCGCCGGCGAGATCGCACCGGGCGCGGGGCTGGTCGAATGCCGGCCGGCGACGCTGCTCACGCAGCGCACGGAGCTGTTCAGCGACACGCTCCGGGACAATCTGCGCCTCGCGGCGCCCGAAGCGGACGACGAAAGGCTGCTCGCGGCCCTGGACGCCGCCGGCCTCGGCCGGGTCGTCGCCGACCTGCCGCAGGGCCTCGACACGCTGCTCGGCGAAGGCGGGCTCGGCCTCTCCGGCGGGCAGGCCCGGCGCCTCGCTCTGGCGCGGCTCTTTCTGCGCGACCCCGCCGTGCCGCTGCTCGACGAGCCGACCGAAGGCCTCGACGGCGCGACCGCGCGGGATGTGCTGGCGCGGCTCGGCGCCTGGGCTCAGGGCCGCACCACCATCACCGCGACCCATGTCCGGCGCGAGGCGGAAACCGCCGACCGCCTGCTCGTCATGGGCGGCGGCAGGCTCCGCGCCGATCTGCTGCGGGGCGAACCGGATTTCGAACGGGCGCTGAGCGATCTGCGCCCGGATTGAACCTGCGGGACTTCACGGGGGGCCCGGACCCGCACGGGCGTGACACAGGAGGTCGGAGAACCCGACAGGAAGCCATGGAACTCGACATCGTCGCGCTATCGCGACTTCAATTCGCGATCACCGCCCTCTACCACTTCCTCTTCGTGCCGCTGACGCTCGGTCTCTCGATCCTGCTCGGCATCATGGAGACGGTCTACGTCATGACCGGCCGCGCCATCTGGCGGCAGATGACCAAGTTCTGGGGCACGCTCTTCGGCATCAACTTCGTGCTCGGCGTGGCCACCGGCATCGTGATGGAATTCCAGTTCGGCATGAACTGGAGCTATTACAGCCACTATGTCGGCGACATCTTCGGCGCGCCCCTGGCGATCGAGGGCCTGATGGCCTTCTTCCTGGAGGCGACCTTCGTCGGGCTGTTCTTCTTCGGCTGGGACAAGCTCTCCAAGGTCGGCCACCTGGCCGCGACCTGGGCGGTGGCGATCGGCTCCAACCTCTCGGCGCTGTGGATCCTGATCGCCAACGGCTGGATGCAGAACCCGGCCGGCTCGGTCTTCAACCCGCAGACGATGCGGATGGAGGTCAACGACTTCGCCGCCGTGCTCTTCAACCCGGTCGCGCAGGCCAAGTTCGTCCACACCGTCTCGGCCGGCTATGTCGCGGCCTCGGTGTTCGTGCTCGGCGTCTCGGCCTGGTACATCCTCAAGGGCCGGCACATCGCGCTCGCCAAGCGCTCCATGACGGTGGCGGCCTCCTTCGGGCTGGCGGCCTCGCTCTCGGTCGTCGTGCTCGGCGACGAAAGCGGCTACCTCTCCTCGGAACACCAGAAGATGAAGCTGGCCGCGATCGAGGGCATGTGGGAGACGCAGCCCGCGCCGGCCGCCTTCACCGTGATCGGTTTCCCGAACCAGCAGGCGCGCGAGACGCACTTCGCCGTGCATATCCCGTTCGTGATGGGCCTGATCGGCACCCGCTCGCTGACCGAGGAACTGCCCGGCATCAAGGACCTGGTCGAGCGCGCCAAGATCCGCATCAAGGAAGGCGTCGTCGCCTTCGACGCCCTGCAGAAGATCCGCGCGGCCGGCAGCGACGACAAGGTCCCGGCCGACGCGCGCAAGGCCTTCGAGGACAACGGCGCCCAGCTCGGCTACGCGCTGCTGCTGAAGCGCTATGTCGACGATCCGCGCACCGCGTCGCAGGAGCTGATCGACAAGGCCGCCTGGGACACGGTGCCGATGGTCGCGCCGCTGTTCTGGACCTTCCGCATCATGGTCGGCCTCGGTGTCTGGTTCATCGTCCTGACCGGCATCTTCTTCTGGCTCTCGGCCCGGCGGACGCTCGACCGCTACCCGACGCTGCTGAAGGTCGCGCTGTGGTCGATCCCCCTGCCCTGGATCGCGATCGAATGCGGCTGGTTCGTCGCCGAATTCGGCCGCCAGCCCTGGATCATCGAGGGCGTGCTGCCGACGGCGGCGGCGGTCTCCAGCCTCGGCGCCGGAACCGTGCTCCTCACCATCCTCGGCTTCGTGGCGATCTACACCGTGCTGATCGTCATCGAGATGAAGCTGATGATCCGTGCGATCCAGAAGGGACCGGAGCCCGACAACGAGCCCGAGGCCGCCCTCATTCCCGCAAACCTCGTCGCGGCGGAGTGACGCCATCATGATCCTGCATCAACTCATCGACTATGAAACGCTGCGCCTGATCTGGTGGGTGCTGCTCGGCGTCATCCTGATCGGCTTCGCGGTCACGGACGGCTTCGACCTCGGCGTCGGGGCTCTGCTGCCCTTCGTCGCCAGGACCGACATCGAGCGGCGCGTGGCGATCAACAGCGTCGGGCCGGTCTGGGAAGGCAACCAGGTCTGGCTGATCCTCGGCGGCGGCGCGATCTTCGCCGCCTGGCCGCAGCTCTACGCGGTCTCGTTCTCCGGCTTCTACCTCGCCATGTTCGCGATCCTCGCGGCGCTGATCCTGCGGCCGGTGGGCTTCAAGTACCGCTCCAAGCGCGAGAGCGAGGCCTGGCGCAACGGCTGGGACTGGGCGCTGTTCGTCGGCGGCTTCGTGCCCTCGCTGATCTTCGGCGTCGCGGTCGGCAACGTCCTGCAGGGCGTCCCCTTCCGCCTCGACGGCGAGCTGCGCATCTTCTACGACGGCACCTTCTTCGGCCTGCTGAACCCGTTCGCGCTGCTCTGCGGGCTCCTGTCGGTGGCCATGCTGGTGATGCACGGCGCCGCCTGGCTGGTGCTGAAGACCGAAGGGCCTGTGGCGGGCCGCGCGCGCACTTTCGGCACGCTCGCCGCGGTGCTGACGATCGCGCTGTTCGCGCTGGGCGGGCTGTGGCTGAAGCTCGGTATCGACGGTTACGCCATCACCAGCAAGATCCTGACGACCGGCCCTTCGAACCCGCTCGCCAAGACGGCCACGCATCAGGCCGGCGCATGGCTCGCCAACTATGCCGCCCATCCCTGGCTGCTGATCGCACCGGCGCTGGGCTTCCTCGGGGCGCTCGCCGCGCTCGTCGGCTTCATGGCCCGGCGCGAGATCGGCGCGCTGCTGTTCAGCAAGCTCTCGATCTTCGGCATCATCTCGACGGTCGGCGTCTCGATGTTCCCCTTCATCCTGCCGTCCTCGATCGACCCGAAGATGAGCCTCACCGTCTGGGATTCCTCGTCCAGCCACCAGACGCTGTTCATCATGCTGGTCGTGACGGTGATCTTCCTGCCGATCGTCCTCGCCTATACCTCCTGGGTCTACAAGGTGCTCTGGGGCAAGGTCGACGAGGACGCCATCCGCAACGAGACCACCCACGCCTATTGAGGCGGGAAAGGACAAGACGATGTGGTATTTTTCCTGGCTTCTCGGCCTGCCGCTCGCAGCCGCCTTCGCCGTGCTCAACGCGATGTGGTTCGAGCTGATGGAAGACGACGCGAACCGCAAGGCCGAGGCGGCCCGCGCCGGCACCAAGCGCTGACGGCGGTCGGGCCGGGCCGAACACCGGCCCGTCCCAACCCGAACGCGACACGAGAAAAACCCCGGCGCGGCAGAGGCCGCGCCGGGGTTTTCGTTGCGTCGTCCCGGAGAGGCCTCGTCCCGGAGAGGCCTCGTCCCGGAGAGCCTTGGGCGGGCGCCTGCTCCCTCCGGGCCTGTCGACCCTGCTCAGCCCGCCAGCAGGGCGAGGCCCGCGAGCGCGATGCCGCCGCCGGCCAGACGGGTGAGCAGCGGGGCGCGGCTGGCGAAGGCGGTAGCAAGCGCGAGGCCCGCGCCATGCAGCGCGGCCGTCGCGATCACGAAGCCAGCCGCATAGGCCACGGCACCGGCATCCTCCGGCAGTTCGGCGCCATGCGCATAGCCGTGGAAGATCGCGAAGGCGCCGCAGGCGAGCGCGCCTGCCGCCACCGGCGGCACGAGATTGGCGGCGACCGCCGCCCCGAGCACCACCAGCGACACCGCGATGCCGGTCTCGACACCGGGAAGGGCGAGCCCCGCCATGCCGGCCGCGCCGGCCAGCACCATCACCGAGACGAAGGCCAGCGGATAGGCCCAGCGCGCCCGGCCCCCGGCGACGCCGGCCCAGAGGCCGACCGCCACCATGGCGAGCACATGGTCGAGCCCGAGGAGCGGATGCGTGAAGCCCGCGCCGAAGCCGTGCACCGCGCCGGCCCCGGTATGCGCCAGCGCCGGACCGGCGGCCACGGCCAGCCCGAGCGCGCCCGCGAGCCGGGCCACCGTCTTCGTCGTCCTGATCATCGTCGTCACCCCTCGCCTCATGCCGCGGGCGCGGCCCGCAGCCCGCCCGCCGTCTCGATGAAATCCACCACCGCGTCGACACCGTCCCCCGCCCGCGTATTGGTGAAGACGAAGGGGCGCTTGCCGCGCATGGTCCTGGAATCGCGATCCATCACAGCAAGATCCGCGCCGACATGCGGCGCGAGATCGGTCTTGTTGATGACGAGCAGGTCGGACCGCGTGATGCCCGGCCCGCCCTTGCGCGGGATCTTCTCTCCGGCCGCGACGTCGATGACGTAGATCGTCAGATCGGCGAGCTCGGGCGAGAAGGTGGCGGCGAGATTGTCCCCGCCGGATTCGATGAGAATGAGATCGAGCGACGGAAAGCGGCCGCGCATCTCCTCGACCGCCGCGAGATTGATCGAGCAGTCCTCGCGGATCGCGGTATGCGGGCAGCCGCCGGTCTCGACGCCCATGATGCGCTCCTCCGGCAAGGCGCCGGCGACCGTCAGGAGGCGCGCATCCTCCTTGGTGTAGATGTCGTTGGTGATGGCGCAGAGGTCGTAGCTCCCGCGCATGCGCTTGCAGAGCGCCTCCATCAGCGCCGTCTTGCCGGAGCCGACAGGGCCGCCGATGCCGACGCGCAAGGGACCGTGGGGAGAGCGTGTCATGAGCGGAAGAGCCTCGAATACTGGGTTTCGTGCCGGAGCGCGGCGAGATCGGAGCGGAAGGCGCAGCCGCCGAGATCGTCGAGCGTCGCGGCCTCCGCCTCGCCGGCCGCCCGATGCAAGGCGGGGACCAGCCCCGCGGTGACGCGCTGCCCGTCCGTCTGCCCGACGATGCCGAGCCGGACGGCAGCCGAGACGAGATTGGCGACGAAGGCGAGGCCATAGGCCTCCAGCGACGTCCGAAGCGGCAGGTCATGGCCGGCGGCAGCCACCGCCACGGCCACGGGATAGGCGACATCGCCTTCCCAGGCCCGGCGCAGATCATCCAGGGCGGCGCAGGGCCAGGCGGCCCGCAGCGCCGCGACGAAGGCATTGCCCTGCGTCACGGTCTCGAGCCGCCGCTCGGCCGAGTTCGCCAGCGCGAGTGCGAGCTCGGCGGCCTCGGCGAGCTCCACCCGGTCGCCCGCGGCGACCGCGCGGAACACCGTCGCGAACAGGATCAGGTCGTTGCGGAGCGAGCCGTGCGAGACCAGCGCGTCGAGCCAGTCGCGCAGCGTCTCCGCGTCATGCAGATCGCCGGTCTCGAAGGCCCATTCGAGACCGTGCGAATAGGCGAAGGCGCCGACCGGAAAGGACGGCGACAGCCACACCATCAGGGGCAGATGGGCGGAGCCGGGCTGGGCGGACATGGCCGCGCGGCTCAGTGATCGTGCGAGTGAGCCTTGTGGCCCTGCGCCGAGCCATGGCCGTGACCGTGCTCGTGCTGGTGGCCGTGATGGTCGTGATCGTGCCCGCAGCTGCAGGACGCGCCATGGGCATGCTTGTGCTCGCCGTGCTCGTGCGCGGCATGGGAATGGCCCGCATGGGCATGGCTCTCCGCATGGGCATGAGCCTCGGCGTGGGCATGGCCGTGATCGTGATGGGCGTGGTCGTGATGAGCGTGGTCGTGCCCGTGGTGGTCGTGCCCATGATCATGGCCGCATCCGCAGGCGGCACCATGCGCGTGGCCATGGTCGTGATCGTGGCCATGATGATCATGCCCGGCATGGCCGTGGTCATAGGCGCCGCGCTCGGCCTGGAAGGGCCGCTCGACGGCGGTCATGGAGCAGCCCTGCCCCCGGACCATCTCGGCGAGGACATGGTCGTCCTCGATATAGATCGCGTCGGCGGTGATCTCGGCCGGCGTGTGGCGGTTGCCGATATGCCAGGCGACCCGCATCAGCCGCAGCGGATTGTCGGCGCGGATCTCGAGCAGGCGCTGCGCCGCCGCCTTGATCAGGACGAGGCCACCGTCCTCCAGCTTGACGGCGTCGCCGTCGTTCAGCGTCGTCGCCTTGTCGAGATCGAGCAGGATCTCGAGCCCGCCATCGCCCTTCAGCGCGAGCCTGCGGCGGGTGCGGTCCTCGTGATCCAGTGTCAGCGTTTCGACGATCCGGTCCTGCTTCACCGCTGGCTTGCGGACGACGGAGGTGGCGCGCTGCATGACTTTCATTCCCGTGACGAGGCAGCGCCGGATCGCCGCCTCGCCTGTTCGACCACCGACGCGCCGCCGATGCAAGCCTGCAATCGAGGTCTCGTCCGCCGGCTCAGCGCGGCGAGGACTTGACCTCGGCGTCGAACTTCCGCAGCAGGCGCGAGCGTTCGGCCGGCTGGCCCCAGCGCGGGGTATCGTAGTCGAGCAGCTTCATCTCGGCGAATTTCGGCGCGTCGGGAGACAGTTCCGAGCCCTTGTTCGACGGAATCGAGTTGATCTTGAGCTTCGCGTTGATGTTCTGCGCCTCGGGCGACAGGGTGAAGTCGACGAAGCGGCGGGCCGCCTCGGGGTTTCTGCCGCCCTTGATGATCGAGACCGAGCCGGTCTCGTAGCCCGTGCCCTCGCAGGGGGCGACGGTCTCGATCGGCGCGCCCTGCAGCTTCTGCGTCAGCATGTCGTGGATGAAGGCGATGCCGACCGCCGTCTCGCCGAGCGCGGTCGCCTTCACGGGGGCGATGCCGGACTTGGTGTACTGGTTGATGTTCTTGTGCAGGGCCTTGAGGTACTCGAAGCCCTTCTCCTCGCCCAGGCGCTGCACCGTGGTGGCGAGGAAGACATAGGCCGTGCCCGAGGAGCTCGGGTCGGCGATCTGGACCTCGTCGCGGAACTTCGGGTCGAGCAGGTCGGCCCAGCATTTCGGCGCCGGAATGCCGCGCTTCTTCAGGATCTCGGTGTTGTAGCCGATGCCGAGCGCGCCGAGATAGATGCCGGAGGTGCGGTACTTCGACTGCTCGGCGTGGCGCTGCGCCCAGTCCAGGAGTTCCGGCAGACGCGGCGACTTGTACGCCTCGAGCAGCCCCTCGTCCGCCGCCTGCAGATGGGGCTCGCCCGGCCCGCCCCACCACACGTCGCCGCGCGGGTTCGAAGCTTCCGCCTTCACCTGCGCATAGACCTCGCCGGTGCTCTTGCGCACCATCGCGACCTTGGTGCCGGTCGCCTTCTCGAACATCGCCGCGCCCTCGCGGCACTGCTCCTCCAGGATGGAGCAATAGACGGTGAGCTGCTCCTGGGCAGCGACAGGCGCCGTGGACATGAGCGCCCCGGCGAAAAGGCCGAGCGCGACGGCGCGATGAACGACGGACATGGGTGCTTCCTCGACAAGTTTCTTTGCCGACGAAATGCCGGAGAGGCGCCCCGGCGTCAATCACGGCGGCATGAGGCGCGCGCTCAGTGTGCCCGGACCGCGCGGCCCGGCACGCGCGGGGCCTGTGTCAGGCGGTCCCCGCTTTCGCTGAGGAGATCCGCGAGCGCGACCGCGGCGCCCCGCAGGACTCGCGATGAGCCGACGAGGACGAACTCGACGTCGCCGAGGTCGGGCAGGCCGCCCGCAGCGGACACATCGACCAGTCCGGCCGGCATCAGCCGGCGCGAATGCGGCATGATACCGAGACCGGCATGCACCGCCGCGCAAAGGCCGCTGAGGCTGCCCGAGGTCGAGGCGATGCGCCAGGCGCGGCCGGCACCGTCGAGCGCCTGGATCGCGATCTCGCGCGTGACGCTGGGTGGGGGGTAGAGCACCAGCGGGACGGGCTCGTCCGGGGCGGGCGGCGAGCCGGCGCCGACCCAGGCGATGTCGTCGTGCAGCACGGATCGGCCGCGCCCGTCCCCCTCGCGGCGCTTGCAGAAGATCAGGTCCAGCGCGCCGTGGTCGAGCGCCTCGTAGAGGTTCTCGCTCAGGCCCACGGTCAGTTCGACATCGACCTGCGGCTGCTCGCGCACGAAGTCGCGGAGCAGGTTCGGCAGGCCGGACAGCACGAAATCCTCGGAAGCGCCGAAGCGCAGGCGCTCGCGCGTCCTCGCCCCGTCGAAGAAGCGGCGGGCGCTGGCATCGAGAGCGAGGATGCGCCGGGCGAAGTCCAGCATGGCGTTGCCGTCCGCGGTCGGCGCCAGCGAATGCGTGTCGCGGTGGAGAAGCCGGCGCCCGGCCGCGGCCTCCAGCTTCCGGACATGGAGGCTCACGGTCGGCTGGCTCAGCCCGAGCCTGACGGCCGCGCGACCGAAGCCGCCTTCCTCGACGACGCTGACGAAGCTGAGCAGGAGCACGGGATCGAAAGGTTGCGGCATGCGGCACCTGTCATTGCAAATTGCAATGACAGTTAGCACAACCCCTCGCCTTCCATAATGACCATCGCAGGACGATAACTGGCGCATCATGAGGTATCCGCCATGCAAGCCCTGCTGACCCGCTTCCTGCCCGACCGCTTCATCATGGCGCTGCTCGCCACGGTCGCGCTCGCCTCCGTCCTCCCGGCCCAGGGCGAGGTCGCGCATGGGCTCGGCATCGTGACCAAGCTCGCCATCGCCCTGCTGTTCTTCCTGTACGGGTCGAGACTGGCCCCGCAGGCCGCAATCGCGGGGCTGAAGCACTGGCGACTGCACGGCTTCGTGCTGCTGGCGACCTTCGCCGCGTTTCCCGCCGTGATGCTGCTCCTACGCGCCCTCGTGCCCTCCGCCCTGTCCCCGGACCTCTGGACCGGCATGATCTTCCTGTCGGTCCTGCCCTCGACGGTCCAGTCCTCGATCGCCTTCACCTCGATCGCCGGCGGAAACGTGCCGGCGGCACTGTGCGCGGCCTCGGCCTCCAACCTGATCGGGATCGTGCTGACGCCGCTTCTCGCCGCGCTGCTGCTGACCACGCAGGGGCAGGCCTTCTCGCTGGGCGCCATCGGCGACATCGTGCTGCAATTGCTGGTGCCGTTCCTGGCCGGCCAGTTGCTGCGGCCCTGGCTCGGCGGCTTCATCGCCCGCCACAAGCCCGTGCTCGGGCTCGTCGACCGAGGCTCGATCCTGCTCGTGGTCTATGCCGCGTTCAGCGAAGGCGTGACCGAGGGCATCTGGACGCAGATCAGCCTCGATCAGCTCGGCGCGCTGTTCGCGATCAACGCCGTGCTGCTGGCCGTCATGCTGGTCGGCTCGCGCCAACTCGCCCGCGCCTGCGGCTTCTCACGCGAGGACGAGATCACCATCGTCTTCTGCGGCTCGAAGAAGAGCCTCGCCAGCGGCGTGCCGATCGCGGCGATCCTGTTCGGCGGCCAGCAGATCGGCCTCGTCGTGCTGCCGGTGATGCTGTTCCACCAGCTCCAGCTCATCGTCTGCGCGGTGATGGCGAAGCGCTATGCGGCGCAGCGGACTGAGACGGACATCAACAGCGAGGCGGCGGCTCGTGCCTAGAATCGAGAGGCTCGTCATGCTCGGGCTCGACCCGAGCATCTCTTGCCGGAGATTCTCGGGTCTGCGCTTCGCTCCGCCCGAGAATGACGGCTGCCGTCAGAACAGGAAGTAGCGCTGCGCCAGCGGCAGTTCCTTCGCGGGCTCGCAGACGAGCAATTCGCCATCCGCCACCACGGCGTAGGTCTCCGGGTCGATCCGGATGTCCGGCGTGGCGTCGTTGTGGATCATGCTCTTCTTGGAGATGCCGCCGCGCGTGTTCTCCACAGCGACCATTTCCTTCTCGGTGCCGAGCCGGTTCTTCAGACCGTTCGCCATCGCGGCCTGCGAGACGAAGACCAGCGAGGTCGAGGTCACGGCCTTGCCGAAGGCGCCGAACATCGGCCGGTAATGCACCGGCTGCGGCGTCGGGATCGAGGCGTTGGGATCGCCCATCGGCG
>QFQY01000040.1 GCA_003248805.1 Chelatococcus sp.
GGGCGGTGTCGGCGTCGATCACGTCGGTGATCTTGTGCATCGCGCCCTGCTTCATCAGCAGGCGGATGACGTCGACGCCCCGCTCGGTCATGCGGTTCGCGAGTTCCTGGATGGTGATCGTCTCGGGGATGATCACCTCGCGCATCACGCGTTCCTTGGCGACGTCGGAGGCGCGGTGCCCCGTCATGCGCTGGACGCGGCGGCGGAAGGACGCGACCGAGCGTGTCCGCTCGTCGTCACCGCCGGTGGCGGTCGAGAGCGTCAGGCGGCCGCGCGGCTTCTCGCCGACCTTCGGCGTCTTCGGGGCCGGAGCGGGCGCGCCACGCGGCGCGCCGCCGGCTCCCGCACGGCGGAAAGCGGCCCGCACGTCGCCGCCGTCGTCGGGACGGCTGCGGGGCGTGGCGGACGACGGAGCCTGCCGGGTCGGCCGCGCGACCGCCGGCTCGGCCGGGGCGCTGCTGTCGATGCGCGGCGGGCGCGGGCTGTCGACGCGGGGCGGCCGCGAATCCAGGCGGGGCGGGCGGGCGCCGATGTCACGGGCCGGCGGCCGCGGCGAGAACTCGCGCGGCTGGGAATAGTCACGCGGCTGCGACGGCGCAAAGCCGGAGGAGGGCTGCTGCGGGGCCGGCTCGCGAGCGGGCGGAGCCGGACGCGGAGCCTGCTGCTCCTCGCCGCTGCGCTGGCGGACGGCGGCCTCGGCGCGTCGCTTCTGGTCGTCTTCCTGGCGGCGGCGCTCTTCCTCCTGGCGCTGGCGCGCGAGAGCGGCTTCGCGCTCCTGGCGCTCGCGCTCGGCGGCCGCAGCCCTGCGGCGGGCCTCGTCCTCGGCCTGGCGGCGGGCTTCGGCCTCGGTGTTGCGGGCATCGGCGAGTGCGCGCTGGCGGGCGTCCTTCTCCTCGTCGGAGAGGGTGCGCAGCAGCATGCCGCCGCTGGCGGGGCGCGGCGGAGCCGGCTGGGGGGCGGGAGCGCGCGGGGCGGCAGGCGGCGCCGGAGGCTGCGGAGCCCGCGCGACGGGGGCAGGCTCCTTGACCTCGGGGCCCGCGACGCGGCGCTTGACCTCCACGACGACCTGCTTCGAGCGCCCGTGCGAGAAGCTCTGCCGGACAGTGCTCTGTTCGACAGGTCGCTTCAGGCTCAGGGTCTTGGGCGGATTGACGGTCAAGGTCTTGTCGCCCGGGGTCTTGGTATCGCTCATTCCGCTCTTGGTCCTGCCGGTTCGCTCGTCTGCTCGTCTGTATCGTCGGATGCGGCCATCGCGCCCGTCGTGGCGGCATGGTCGGACCCCGTCGCGCCGGCGTCGTCCGTCCGATAACGGACGAGCCGGCGCCAGCGGGAGAGGAAGCCCTCTGCCGCCGGGCCCGGAGCAAGCGCCGCATGTATCACATGTGCCCGCCCCAACGCCAATTCCAAATCAGCTGCCGTGAAAATCGTCACGACAGGCACCTTGCGAGACTTCGGCCCGGCCTCGGCGCGGGCGATTTCGAGCCGCCGGAGCGCCTGTCCGATCTTGCGCCGGCCGTCCTCGGCGCCGTCGCCGGCCTCGATCACCGCTGCGCAACGCCCCGCGTCGATCTGGGACTCGACCTTGGCGAACCCCGCCGTGACCAGCCCCGCCTTGTTGGCCATCGCGAGCGCCTGCAGCGTGTCGCGCAGCATCAGCGCATCGACGACGGCCGGAAGGTCGGCCGGGACGGTGACCTTCGTCTTGAGCGCACGCTCGAAAGCCTTGCGCTTGACGGCCTCCGCGACGATCGTCGCGCCGAGGCTCGTCCAGGCGCCGCGCCCAGGCAGCTTGCGCCGCAGATCCGGCACGATGACGCCGTCCGGCCCCGCGACGAACCGGATCAGATCGTCCGGTTCCTTCGCTGCACGCGTCACGACGCAGCTCCGCTCGGGAACGCCGCGCTCCTTCGGACCCGTTCTCGCCGGCTTCATCGACCGCGTCCGGCTCAGGCCTCGGCAGCCTCGCCTTCCACTTCGCCTTCGCCCTCGACGTCCTCGGCCGGCGCCGCGATCCAGCCTGCGAGCACGCGAGCCGCCATCACGATGGCCTCGGCCTCGTGCCGGGAGAGATCGAAGCCGTCGAGATAGCCGGCGTGGCGCGTGGTCTCGCCGTCCTTCCGTTCCGTCCAGCCGACGAGGTCGTCCGTGGCGCAGCCGGCCAGATCCTCGACCGTCTTCACGTCGTTCTCGCCGAGCGCCACCATCATCGATGTGGTGACGCCGGCGACGTCGCGCAAGCCGTCCTCGACGCCGAGCGCCCGGCGCTTTTCGTCCAGCTCGGCCTCGACGGCAGCGAGATGCTCCTGCGCGCGCGACTGGATTTCGCCGGCGGTGTCCTCGTCGAAGCCCTCGATCGAGGCGAGTTCGGAGAGATCGACATAGGCGACCTCCTCGACGTTCCGGAAGCCTTCCGAGGCGAGGAGCTGGCCGACGGTCTCGTCGACATTGAGCGCGTTCATGAAGAGATCGGTGCGCTGCACGAACTCCTTCTGGCGGCGCTCCGACTCCTCCGCCTCGGTGAGGATGTCGATGTCCCAGCCGGTGAGCTGCGAGGCGAGGCGCACGTTCTGGCCGCGGCGGCCGATGGCGAGCGAAAGCTGCTCGTCGGGGACCACGACCTCGATCTTGTCGGCCTCCTCGTCGAGCACCACCTTCGCGACTTCCGCCGGCTGCAGGGCGTTGACGACGAAGGTCGCGACGTCCTGCGACCACGGGATGATGTCGATCTTCTCGCCCTGCAGTTCGCCGACGACGGCCTGCACGCGCGAACCCCTCATGCCGACGCAGGCGCCGACCGGGTCGATCGAGGAATCGCGCGAGATCACCGCGATCTTGGCGCGCGAGCCCGGATCGCGGGCGACCGCCTTCACCTCGACGATGCCGTCGTAGATCTCGGGCACTTCCTGGCCGAACAGCTTGGCCATGAACTGCGGATGGGTGCGCGACAGGAAGATCTGCGGCCCGCGCGGCTCGCGGCGCACGTCGTAGACATAGGCGCGCGCCCGGTCGCCGACCTTGAAGGTCTCGCGCGGGATCATCTCGTCGCGGCGGATGATGCCCTCGCCGCGGCCGAGATCGACGAAGACGTTGCCGTATTCGACGCGCTTCACCTGGCCGTTGACGATCTCGCCGATGCGGTCCTTGTACTCGTCGTACTGCCGGTCGCGCTCGGCCTCACGGACCTTCTGCACGATGACCTGCTTGGCCGACTGGGCGGCGATGCGGCCGAAGTCGAAAGGCGGCAGCGGATCGGCGATCACGTCGCCCGCCTGGGCCGCCGGATTATGACGCTTGGCCTCGTCGACGGTGATCTCGGTCGCCTGGTTCTCGACCGTGTCGACGACCTGAAGGTGGCGCGCCAGGCGCAGCTCGCCCGTCTTGGCGTTGATTTCGGCATGCACGTCGGTCTCGGCGCCGTAGCGCGAGCGCGCCGCCTTGGCGATGGCGTCCTGCATCGCGTCGATGACGATCTGCCGGTCGATCGATTTCTCGCGTGCGACGGCGTCGGCGATCTGCAGCAGTTCGAGCCTGTTGGCGCTTACGACCATGACGCTCACTCCTCTTCGATGTCGTCTTGCGGAGCGGGTCCGCGGGTCTTGCGGGGGCGTGGCCCCAGTGATTTTCCGGCGCCCTTCTTCGGCGCGGGGATCTCGTCCGGTGCCGGCATCTCGGGCGGCAGCCCGGATTTGCCGCGGCGCAGCGATTCCGTCACCAGCGCGTCGGTCAGGACGAGGCGGGCCTCGCCGATCAGGCGCATCGGGATCGCGACGTCGCGTTCCTCCTCGCTCTTGGCGTCGTCGCGGGCGAGCAGGGCGTCTCCGCCGTTCACGCCGCGCAGGATGCCGCGAAAGCGCTTTCGGCCCGCCACCGGCTCGACCGTGTCGATCTTGGCGAGATGGCCGGCCCAGCGCTCGAAATCGCCCGCCCGCACCAGCGGCCTGTCGATCCCCGGCGACGACACCTCGAGATAATACGCCGTCTGGACCGGATCGTCGACGTCGAGCGCCGGCGAGACCGCCTGGCTGACGGCCTCGCAATCCTCGACATTCATCGTGCCGTCCGGACGCTCGGCCATGATCTGGACGGTGCAGCCGTTCTGGCCGGTGATGCGCACGCGCACCAGCCGGTAGCCGAGGTCCACGATGGGCGGCTCGACGACGGCGGCGACGCGTGCGGCGACGCCGCTCTCGACGACGATGCGGAGATCCTGATCGGTTTTTGCTGTCGGCTCGTTCATGGCACGGACGATCCCGTCTGCCTCCGGCGGGTCGCGGCCAATAAAAAAGAGCGGGCCTGCCGGCCCGCTCTTGATCGTCGGCGTGAACCGATACCAGAGCTGTTGCCTGCTCTTTAGTCCGGCCCGGCCGCGCATGCAAGCGCCGACTGTCGGCCGTTCCGGTCGGCGTTCGCGCTAACCCGATGGTCATCCTTCGGTGTCATGATGGCGGCTTGGGCGCATGCGGGGATAGAAAATGACGTCGGTCGGCGCGCTTCTGAAGGACCTGGAGGCGGCGATGCTGCGCGGCTCGAGCGACGAGCGCGCGCATATCCTCTCCCGGCTGGCCGACCTGTTTCTGGCCACGGCCACGCATATGGACGAGGATCAGGTCTCGGTCTTCGACGTCGTCATCGGGCGCCTGGCGCGGGCGATCGAATTGCGGGCCCGGATCGAGCTGGCCGAACGGCTGGCTCCCGTACCGAATGCGCCCGGCGGCGTCGTCCGCCAGCTCGCGCTCGACGAGATCGCCGTCGCGCGGCCGGTTCTGATCAAGTCGCCGCGCCTCACGGACCAGGATCTCCTCGCGATCTCCGCGGCCAAGGGACGCGACCACATGCTCGCCATCACGGAACGCCCCGATCTTGGCGAGCCCGTGACGGATTTCCTGGTTCTGCGCGGAGGCCGGGTCGTCACGCATGCGGTGGCCGCCAACCAGACCGCACGCTTTTCCCGGCAGGGGATGGGCGTGCTCGTGATGCGCGCCGTGCAGGACGAGGCCCTTCAGGCGGCGCTCGGCACCCGCGAGGACATCCCGCCGGAACTGTCCGACCAGCTGATCGCGGCCGCCAAGAGCTCGGCCCGCCGGCGGCTTTCGGCCGGGCTCGAGCCCGCTCTTGCGGGGGCGGTCGAGGGCGCGGTCGAGCGCGGCGCGATGGCCGCTGCCGAAGAGGTCCGGATCACCGAGGACCTCGGCGCGATCGGCGCGGCGCTGGCCGAAATCCGCCGGCTCGAGGATCGCGGCGAGCTCGACGAGGCGAAAGTCGCTGAGCTGGCGGCCGCGGGGCAGACCGAGCATGCGATCTGCGCGGTAGCCCTTCTCGCGGGGTTGGGCCTGCCGTCCGCGGAACACATCATTCTCGGCCCCGACCGTGAGGCGATCCTGCTCGTGGCGCGCGGCCTCGGCTGGTCCTGGGAGACCACGGCGGCGCTCGTGGGTCTGCGCACCGACATGGGCAAGTCGGATGCGGCGGTCGCCCGTGCGAAGGAAAGCTTCCGCAACCTCGCGTCCAGCACCGCCCAGCGCGTGCTCGGCTTCCTCAGGATGCGCGACGCACGGCCGTGAGATAGCTCGGCACCCGTCCGGCCGCGACCGCCTTCGCCTCGTAGCGGGTGCGGATCCAGCCCGGATAGGGCTGCCGCCAGTCGTCCGCGCGCTCGTCCGCCCAGTCGAAATCGGGCGAGCGCAGCAGCCGCGCCAGCGTCCAGCCGACATAGTCGTCGATGTCGCTGGCGAAGCGGAAGCGGCCCCCGGGCCGCAGGGCCCGTGCGAGCAGCCCCAGCGTGCGCTCCGACACGAAGCGCCGCTTGCGCTGGCGTCGCTTGGGCCACGGATCCGGATACAGCAGGTCGACCGCATCGAGCGAGCCTTCAGGCAGGCGCGGCAGCATCAGGGCCGCGTCACTGTCCCAGACGCGGATATTCGTCAGCCCCTCGCGCTCGACGACCGAAAGGAACTTCGCCATGCCGTTGACGAAGGGCTCGACGCCGATGAACCCGATCTGCGGACTCTCGCGCATGCGCATCAGCAGATGCTCGCCCCCGCCGAAGCCGATTTCGAGCCGGACCGCCGTCACCGGGTGAGGAAACAGCGCCGCAGGATCGAGGATGGGGCCTTCGGGCAGGCGCAGCTTCGGCAGCAGCGTCTCGATGACGCCGCTCTGCCCCTCGCGCAGCTGCTTTCCCTTGCGCCGGCCGAAGAAGGCGCGCTCGTCAGTATGTTCGTCGGTCATGGCAGGGCTGATAGAGCAGCTTCTCGTCAACGCAACGAAAAAAGGCCGGGGCGACACCCCGGCCTTTCGATCCATCGGTCGTCCCGAGGGTCAGGCGACGGCCTTCTTCAGAGCGTCGACGAGATCGGTCTTCTCCCAGGAGAAGCTGCCGTCACGTCCCGCCTTGCGGCCGAAATGGCCATAGGCCGAGGTCTTGGCGTAGATCGGCTTGTTCAGGCCGAGATGCGTGCGGATCCCGTTGGGCGAGAGGTCGACGATCTTGCCGAGGACCTCTTCCAGCTTGGCCTCGTCGACCTTGCCGGTGCCGTGCAGGTCGACATAGATCGACAGCGGCTTGGCGACGCCGATGGCGTAGGAGAGCTGGATCGTGGCGCGGTCGGCGAGCTTGGCCGCGACGACGTTCTTGGCGAGATAGCGCGCCGCATAGGCGGCCGAACGGTCGACCTTGGTCGGGTCCTTGCCCGAGAAGGCGCCGCCGCCATGCGGGGCCGCTCCGCCATAGGTGTCGACGATGATCTTGCGGCCGGTCAGCCCGGCGTCGCCGTCGGGGCCGCCGATCACGAACTTGCCCGTCGGGTTGATGTGCCAGACCGTGTCCTTGCCGATCCAGCCTTCCGGCAGGGCCGCACGGATATAAGGCTCGACGATCTTGCGGACGTCGGCCGAGCTCAGCGACTCGTCGAGATGCTGGGTCGAGAGCACGATCTGGGTCACGCCGACGGGCTTGCCGTTCTCGTACTTGACGGTCACCTGGCTCTTGGCGTCGGGACCGAGCTTGGCGGCGTCGCCCTCGCCCTTCTTGCGGGCGAGCGTCAGCGTCTCGAGGATCTTGTGGGCGTAGTAGATCGGGGCGGGCAGGAGCTCGGGCGTCTCGCGGCTGGCATAGCCGAACATGATGCCCTGGTCGCCGGCGCCGACATCCTTGTTGCCGGCTTCGTCGACACCCTGCGCGATGTCGGCGGACTGCGGATGCAGCAGCACGTCGATCTTGCACTTCTTCCAGTGGAAGCCGTCCTGCTCGTAGCCGATGTTGCGGATCGCCTTGCGGGCGACCGACTTCACCTTCGACTTGATCTGCTTCTCGTCGAGATGGGTGCGGACCTCGCCGGCGATGACGACGCGGTTCGTGGTGGCGAGGGTCTCGGCGGCGACGCGGACCTTGGCGGGATCGTAGCCGGCCTTCAGCGCTTCCTTGAAGAAGAGATCCACGATTTCGTCGGAGATGCGGTCGCAGACCTTGTCGGGGTGACCCTCGGAGACGGATTCACTGGTGAAAAGGTAATTCTGGCGTGACACGGTCGCAGACCCTCGGGGCGGGAAGACAAGACCGGCGCCGGAACGGCCGATCGGCGAAAAGACGCATCCTCTTTGCAGCGGACGCGTTCGCCGTCAAGCACAACAATCCGTTTATCGGGAAGGATGTTCGTTATTGCGAACGCAAACCTCTTTGATTCAGGAGGTTTGGCTCTCTTCCTCGGCGAGCGCCTCGACGAGGTCGACGATGCGCCGCCTCACCCGCGGGTTCTTGATGCGGACGAAAGCCTTCGTGAGCTGCACGCCCTCGCTCGTCGAAAGGAAGTCCGAGACATAGGCCGTCGATGCCGCGTCGGAGAAGCCGGCGGTCGGCAGATCGCCGGTCGGCGCTCCCTCGAAGAAGAACGAGACCGGCACGTCGAGCATCTTGGCGATCTGCTGAAGGCGGCTCGCGCTGATGCGGTTCGAGCCCTTCTCGTATTTCTGAACCTGCTGGAACGTCAGGCCGAGGGCTTCCCCGAGCTTTTCCTGGCTGATGCTCGCCAGCATCCGACGCATCCGCACGCGACTGCCGACATGGCGGTCGATCGGATTGGGGACCTTCTTCTGCATCGTTGAATGGCCTCTGGATCGGTTAGGTGCACGCGAAGAGCGATCGGCAGGAAACGGCCGGCTTTTAACATGGTTCCATCTCGAACCACCATACGGGCGGGATACGAGATGAAACGGGATTTATCCTATCGCAGGCGACACCGGGAGAGCAGCAGGAAGGCGAACAGCAGGATGGCGAAGACGATGTCGCCTGCCCTCGCATAGAGCGTGCCGGGGCCGGCTTGCGGCAGACCGGCATCCAGCACGCCTTCGACGCCGAGCGGCAGGCTGGCCGTGACGCGGCCATAGGCGTCGATCACGGCCGAGACGCCGGTATTCGCCACCCGCACCAACGGCAGGCCCTCCTCGACGCTGCGCAGTCGCGCCTGGGCGAGGTGCTGATAGGGGCCCGAGGTCTGGCCGAACCAGCCGTCATTGGTCAGGTTGAGCATGAAGCCGGCGCGGGGACCAGCCGCTGCCACCTCACCGGGAAAAATCGCCTCGTAGCAGATCAGCGGGGCGGCGGGCGGCAGGCCGCGGATGGCGAGAGGATTGCGGCGCGAGCCGGCGCTGAAGCCGCCCGGAATGGCGACGAACTCCGAGAGTCCGACGCGGCGGATGAGGGTTTCGAGGATCGGCGGAAGATACTCGCCGAACGGCACGAGGTGAATCTTGTCGTAGCTCGAGACGATGTTGCCCTCGTCGTCGACCACCTGGATCGAGTTGTAGATCGGTGGCCGGCTCTCGCCTGGCAGGACTTCTCCGCCGCGGGCGGCGCCGGTCACGAGCGTCACGCCGGGCGGTAGCAGTGCCGCGATTCGCGCCAGGGCCGCCGGCGTGCGTCCCAGCAGGAAGGGAAAGGCCGATTCCGGCCAGATCACATGCGTGGCGTCCTGCACGCCGGTCGTGGTCGGGCTGGTGGCGCGGTCGCTGAGCGCGAGGTAATGCGCAAGGATGGTCTCGCCCGCGCGGGCGTTGAATTTCGCGTCCTGCGGCAGATTCGGCTGCATCAGCCGCAGCTTCACCCCGGCCACGAGGGGAGCGGGGCCGGCGGGGACCCGCGAGAACCCGTAGCCGGCCATGACCGCCAGCACCGCGACCGCCAGCAGCGGGGCACTCCAGCGCGCCAGCGCGCCCGTTCCCGTGCCGAGCGTCGCCGGAGCGGCGCCGATGGCCACCGCGACGATCGTCAGGCCATAGAGCCCGCTCAGCGCCGCGAACTGGGCGATCAGGCCCTGCCCGGCGAGCATCATGCCGTAGACGTTCCAGGGGAAGCCGGTCAGCACATGGCCGCGCAGCCATTCGCTGGCCGAGAGCGCGACGGCCAGCATCAGGATCCGGCCCGCCCCGCCCGGCCAGGCGAGCCTGGCGAGACCGAAGGCCAGCGCCGGAAAGAAGGCCAGGAAGGCCGGCAGGGCGACGACGCCGAGCGGCATGGCCCAGGCGAATTTGTCCGCCTCGACCAGGAAGGCGGCTCCGAGCCACCACAGGCCGGCGACGAAATAGCCGAAGCCCCACCACCAGCCGGCAGCGAAGGCGGCGCGGAAGCGCCTGGCCGGGGTTCTCTCCGTGGCGCCGTCGATCAGCCAGACGGCTGTCGTCATCGGAACGACGATGAGCGGCCACAGATCGAGCGGTGCCAGGGCGAGCGCGCCGGAGGCGCCCGCGACGAGCGCGATCAGTCGCTTGCGCCAGCCCCAGGCCAGGATGACGCGGTCGGCCAGTCCTGCAAGGCGCATCAGCCGGCTTCCGGCAGGGCGATCGCTTGCGGCTCGGCCTCGCCGCCGCGCCGGATCGTAAGCCGCTTGATGCGGCGGGGGTTCGCATCGAGAATCTCGAAGGCGAGCCCGCCGGGACCTTCGACGATCTCGCCCTTGGTCGGCACATGGCCCGCGAGCGTGACGATGAGCCCGCCGAGCGTGTCGACGTCCTCCGCGATCTCGGTCTCGGAGAGATCGATGCCGGTCGCGGTCTTCAACTCGTCAAGCGTGGCCCGGGCGTCGGCGACGAAGCTGTCCTCTCCGGACGGCGCGATGGTCGGCGCCTCCTCGAGGTCGTGTTCGTCCTCGATGTCGCCCACGATGATCTCGATCAGATCCTCGATCGAGACGAGCCCGTCCGTCCCGCCATATTCGTCGATGACCAGCGCGATATGGGTGCGCGTCGCCTGCATCTTCACCAGCAGGTCGACGGCGGGCATCGAGGACGGCACGTAGAGGACGGGGCGCAGGATCTTCGCCGCCGCCAGCGTCATCGACAGGTCGACCGCGGCGAGATCGTGCGTCTCGGCCCCTTCCGGCGTTGCCTTGTTCGCCTTGCCGACGATGTATTCGAGGAAGTCGCGGATATGGACCATGCCGCGCGGGTCGTCGAGCGAGTCGTCGAAGACGGCCAGCCGCGAATGACCCGCCGTCCGGAACTGCGTCATCAGCTCGTCCAGCGTCGCGTCCGCCGGCACGGCGGCGATGTCGACGCGCGGCACCATGACGTCGCCGACGCGCGTCTCGCGCAGCTTCAGGACGTTGGTGAGCATGGCCCGCTCCTGCGGGCTGATATCGGCGGAGTCGTCGCCTCCCTCCGCCAGGGCCTCGACGATTTCCTCGCGGATGCTGCCGCTGCTGCGCAGGCCGAGCCTGTCGAGGAACTGGCCGAGCCAGTGCCCGAGGCCTCGACCTGCCGTTTCGGATGGAGATTGTCGACTGTCGTCGCTCATGGTCGTACGGGTTGCGCCGGAGAGTTGGAAACGGGGTCGGTCAGGAGTTCGCCGTCGGCATAGGGATCGGCGATGCCGAGCCGGGCGAGCGCGGAGACCTCGAGGGCCTCCATCCGCCGTGCCTCGGCATCGGTCTCGTGATCCTCTCCGAGGAGATGCAGCAGGCCGTGGACCACGAGGTGGCTGAGATGGTCCTGGACGCTCTTGCCCTCGGCCAGCGCCTCACGCTCCACGGTCTCGTAGGCCAGCACGATGTCGCCGAGGAGCGGGCTTTCCGCGATCCGGTCGGGCGGCGCCGCCGGGAAGGACAGGACGTTGGTCGCCTTGTCGAAGCCCCGCCAGTCGCGGTTGACGATGCGGATGCGCCGGTCGTCGGTCATCAGCAGGCTGAGTTCGGCGCCGGGCGCGGGCTTGACCGGCGCGACCGCGATCGCGGCGGCGCAGGCGTCCAGCGCGAGCGCCCGCAGGCGCGCCGTATCCCCGGCTTCGCGCCAGCGGCGGGCCTGGATTCTCAGCGCGAGCTCGATGGGAGCGGGAGCAGCCTGGGATCGCGGCGTCGAGCGCCGCGATCGAGGTCGGTCCGTCATCGCGGCCGCTCCCGCGACAGCGTGCGGCGCAGCCCTTCGCTGTCGTCCTCCGAGGCGGGGGAGGACGTCGCGGCGCGCTGGCGCTCCTCGAACTCCGCGCGTTCGCGCCGGGCGGCGCCCTCATAGGCCATGACGATGCGGCGCACGAGGTCGTGGCGGATGACGTCGCCCTCCTCGAAGCGCGCATAGCCGATGCCCTCGACATCCTTCAGCAGGCGCACGGCCTCGATCAGCCCCGAGCGCTGGCCGGGCGGCAGGTCGATTTGCGAAGGGTCGCCGGTGATGATCATGCGCGAGCCCTCGCCCAGGCGCGTCAGGAACATCTTCATCTGCATCGAGGTGGTGTTCTGCGCCTCGTCCAGGAGTACGACCGCGTTCGTCAGCGTGCGCCCGCGCATGAAGGCGAGCGGCGCGATCTCGATCATGCCGGTCTGCAGCGCGCGCTCGACATGGCGCGCCTCCATGAAATCGTTGAGCGCGTCGTAGATCGGCCTGAGATAGGGGTCGACCTTCTCGCGCATGTCGCCGGGCAGGAAGCCGAGCCGTTCGCCGGCCTCGACCGCCGGGCGCGACAGAACCATGCGTTCGACCGTGCCCTGCTCCAGCAGCGAGACGGCGTGGCCGACCGCGAGCCAGGTCTTGCCGGTGCCGGCAGGCCCTTCGGCGAGGACGAGCTCATGGCGCTTGAGCTGACGCAGATAGGCGTCCTGCGCCGCGTTGCGCGCCCGCACCGGCCCGCGCTTGCGCGTGACGACCGCGTCGAACGAGGTCTTGCCGGCTTCGGCGGAAGGAAAAAGCGAGCGCTGCACGTTGCTTTCCTCGATCGCGCCATCGACCTCGCCCAGAGTGACGGGCGCGCCCGCCTTGGCGCGGGTGTAGAGGGTCTTCAGCACGCGGCCCGCCTGCTCCGCGGTCTCCACCGCGCCCTTGATGGTGACATGGTTGCCGTTGGGGCTGATCACGACGCCCAGCCGCCGCTCGAGATGGGCGAGGTTCTGGTCGTAATGGCCGAAGACCAGGCTCGCGAGACGGTTGTCGTCGAAGGAGAGCAGGATCTCCGTTCCCGAAAGCCCGTCGACGCGGGACGAGGCGAGGTCGCGGCGGGCGTTGCGCTCCGGTCGCGGAGTCGTCGAATCAGCTTGTGCCAAAAGCGTCGCCTCCTTGGCGCCCGCACTGCCCGGTCGGCGGCGCGCGGCGGAATCGTTTCGATGTGCCATGACCGGACTTTGGCATGGCGTCTTGATGACAGGCCGGTCGGTTCGCCGCCCGCAGGCGCTCGGAGGGGCGCGCGCTCAAGCGGCGAGGTCTCCCTGAGAGGCCGCGCGGCCGAACAGCGAGTTGGAGCCTGCACGCTCGATGACGACCTGCACCATGTCGCCGATCCGATTCGCCTGTGTCTCGATCTGCACAGCCTGCAGATAGGGGGACTTCCCCGCAAGCTGTCCCGGATGGCGGCCGGCGCGCTCCATCAGCACCTCGACCGTCCGCCCGACCATGGCGTGGTTGAAGGCCTGCCGGTGATGCTCGATGCGCTCCTGCAGGCGATGGAGCCGCTCGTCCATCGCCTCGGGCGCGACCTGTTCGGCGATATCGGCGGCGGGCGTGCCCGGACGCGGCGAATACTTGAAGGAATAGCTCGAGGCGAAGCCGATATCGTCGACGAGCCTCAGCGTCTCGGCGAAGTCCGCCTCGCTCTCTCCCGGAAAGCCGACGATGAAGTCTGAGGACAATGCGATGTCCGGGCGCGCCTGCCGGATCCGGTCGATCAGGCGGCGATACTCGTCGGCGGTGTGCTTGCGGTTCATCGCCGCGAGAATCGGGTCCGAGCCCGCCTGCACGGGCAGGTGCAGGAAGGGCATGAGCTGCGGCAGGTCGCGATGCGCGCCGATCAGCGCCTCGTCCATGTCGCGCGGATGGCTCGTCGTGTAGCGGATGCGGGCGATGCCCGGAATCTCGGCGACCCGGTACATCAGCCGCGCCAGACCCCAGACCGCGCCGTCCGGCCCCTCGCCGTGATAGGCGTTGACGTTCTGGCCGATCAGCGTGACGTCCTGCACGCCGGCTGCCGCGAGCCGCTCGATCTCGGCGAGCACCTGCGCCACGGGCCGGGAGAATTCCGCGCCGCGCGTATAGGGCACGACGCAGAAGGCGCAGAACTTGTCGCAACCCTCCTGGACCGTGACGAAGGCGGAGATGCCGCGCGCCCGGATGGCCTGCGGCTTCGGCGCGGGAAGATGCCCGAACTTGTCCTCCGCCGGCAGCTCGGTCTCGACGACGCGCGCCCGCTTCGCCTGTTCCAGAAGCTCCGGCAGGCGGTGATAGGCCTGCGGACCGACGACGAGGTCCACAGCCGGCTGGCGCTTCTGGATCTCGGCACCCTCGGCCTGCGCCACGCAGCCGGCGACCACGATCCGCGTCTCCTGGCCCCCGGCCTTCTGCGCGTTCTTGATGTCGCGCAGCTTGCCGAGCTCCGTATAGACCTTCTGCACGGCGCGGTCGCGGATATGGCAGGTATTCAGCAGGATCAGGTCGGCGCCTTCGGCCGTCGCCGTCTCCTCGTAGCCCTGCTGGCTCAGGATGTCGGCCATGCGCTGCCCGTCATAGACGTTCATCTGGCAGCCGAAGGACTTGATGTGGACTTTCTTCATCGTGCCGGGTTGGATTTCCAGGATGGCCTCCATACCCCGGATCGCGCCCCGAGGAAATGTCCGCTGCTCGAAATGACGGGAAGCAACGTGTGGGCCAGCTCGCCTCAGCCGGCGGGCCGGGCTGTGATGGCGCTCCGGCGCGCCGCGCGGATCGTCGCCTCGGCGCGCCGGGCGGCTTCCTTGCGCGACGTCGTTTCGTCCATGACGATGGGATCGCCCCAGGCGAGCTCGACGTCGATCGGCCCCGCGGCCAGCAACGCCTTGAGATGGGGCGCGAGCTCGGTGTCGCCGTACCAGGCCAGCAGGCTGCGTTCGTGGCGGCCGCCCGCAAGTCCGTGAAAGCCCGTATAGGTGATCGTCAGCGGATAGACCGTGACGGAGTCCCCGTCGTCCGCGCCGCGAGCGCGCTTCGCCGCCGCCAGGAGGGACGAGCGCAGCGGCAGGATGCGCGTGCCGTCCCCCGTCGTTCCTTCCGCGAAGAGCACCACGGTCTCGCCGGCCGCGATCCGTTCGGCCATCTCGGAAGCGACACCCGCGGTCGCACCGCGCCGTTGCCGGTCGATGTAGACGGTGTGCTGCAGGCTGGCCAGCCAGCCGACCAGGGGCCATCCGGCCACCTCGCTCTTGGCGACAAAGCTGCCGGGCAGTTCGGCGCCGATGACCGGAATGTCGAGCCAGGAGACGTGATTGGCGAGGACGAGCCCGCCCGGCCCCGGAGGTGGACGACCTCGCACCGTCCTGCGGACGCCGAGCGTGCGGCACGCCAGCCGGTGGAACAGCCGCGGGATCGCCTTGCCGTGGCGCGGCGCGATCCGCAGCGTCGCCATCTGCAGCGGCGCGAGCATCGCCGTCCCCAGAGTCAGGGCCGCGAGCCGGACCAGGCTGCCGGCGCTGAAGCCGCTCATGCCAGGTCGAGCCGCATCGTCACGGCAGTCGCCCGGCTGCCGTCGGGCTTGGGATAGTAGCCCTTGCGCCGGCCGACCTCGCGGAAGCCGAAATGCCGGTAGAGGCGCTCGGCCGGCAGGTTGCCTTCCTCGACCTCCAGGAAGACCGTCGCGACGCCCGTCTCCGCCAGACGGGACAGGTGCACGCCGAGCAATCGCCGCCCGAGACCCTCGTCGCGATGGGCAGCGGCCACGACGATGCTCAGGACCTCCGCCTCGTCCTGCGCCCGCCGCGACATCGCGAAGCCGGCGGGGTGGCGGCTGTCGCCGGGAAAGACTCCGTCGGTCCACACGGCGGGATCGGCGAGCAGGGCGGCGCACTCGCCCGGTTCCCAGCCGCGCGCGAAGCCGCCCTCGTGATGCAGGGCCGCGACATGACGCGCCTGCTGCGCATCGAGCCGGCTCGTGCGCAGCGGCGCGGCTTCCGGGCGGAGAAGTCGGCGAAGCCAATCCATGGCGCTTGATGACACAGTCACGCTGTCTGGCAAGTCCGGTTGTCGCAACGTCACCGGCGCGGAAGCCGGGCCCGGTCCTGCGGCGTCGTTTCCGGCGCCTTGAGGTAGAGCGGGCGCGGCGGCGCGTTCTCCGGATCGGCGATCAGTCCCAGCCGCGCCACCCAGAACACGTCGGGCGCGCGGGCATCGTCGACGACGATGGCGTCGAGCCCGATCGCCCAGGCCTCGTTGGCGACCGCGCGGGCGCCCGAACCGACCAGGCTGACCGGTCCGGCGCCGATCGCGCGCGCGGCGTCGCGATAGCTGACCTGCCGGAGCGAGACGAGCTGCTTTCCGTCGGCGCTCAGCGCCTGGAACCAGACCTGGCCGTGGCGCGCGTCGAGCGCGGCCGCGATCACGCGGCCCGGCTCGCGTCCGATCAGGGGGGCGGCGCAGGCGGCGACCGTGGTCACGCCGACGGCGGGGATGCCGGCCGCCAGCGCGACGGCGCGCGCCGCACTCACGCCGACCCGCAGGCCGGTGTAGCTGCCCGGCCCGACCGTGACCGCGACCCGGTCGAGCGCGGCGAAACCGCCCTCGGCGGCGTCCATCACGCGCTCCACCAGCGGCATCAGCGCCTCGGCGTGCCCGCGTTCCATGGCGAGCTGCTCCTGCGCGATGGGAGCGGTCGCGCCGGCGTCCAGCACGCAGGCCGAGCAGGCGCCGAGCGCGGTATCGATAGCGAGGATGCGCATCGGCGGACTCTGTTGGGCTTGGCAAGGCGCGGGAGCGGAAACCGCTCAGACGGCCTCGACCTCGCGCACCTCCGGGAGGAAATGGCGCAGCAGGTTCTGGATTCCGTGCTTCAGGGTGGCCGTCGAGGATGGGCAGCCGGAGCAGGCGCCCTTCATGACGAGATAGACCGTGCCGTCCTTGTAGCCGCGGAAGGTGATGTCGCCGCCGTCATTCGCGACGGCGGGGCGGATGCGGGTCTCGAGCAGATCCTTGATCGTGTCGACGGTGCTCGCATCCTCGGGCGCGAAGAACTCGCCCTCGTCCGCGAGCTCGGGCGCCGTGCCTTCCGCCAGCACCGGGGCGCCGGACATGAAATGCTCCATGATCGCGCCGAGAATCGCGGGCTTCAGATGCGGCCACTCGCCGCCCGCCTTGGTGACGGTGATGAAATCGGAGCCGAGGAAGACGCCCGAGACGCCGTTGACGCCGAACAGCCGCTGCGCCAGCGGCGAGCGTCCGGAATCGTCTCCGGCGCGCAGCTCCAGCGTCCCTTCCGCCATGACGGTGCGGCCGGGCAGGAATTTCAGGGTCGCGGGATTGGGCGTGGCTTCGGTCTGGATGAACATGGGGTCGCCTCCGGTACCGGCGGGTCAAGGTCGCCGTTCCTGCCCTCGATATAGGCCGAAGGCAGCGATCGCGCCAGTTCTCACGCCAGCGCGTCGATCTCTTCGTCCTGCAGATGGCCGGGCACGATGGCGACGGGGATCGGGAAGCTCGCCGCGGACTTTCCCGCGAGCGCGCTGACCAGCGGCCCGGGTCCGTCGCGTCCCGCGCCCGCGGCGAGGACGAGCAGCGAGATATCCTCGTCGGCCTCGATCAGCTTGACCACTTCATCGGCCTTCTCGCCGATGCGCACGATTCGCTCGGGCTCCAGCCCGGCGAGCGCCCGGACGGCGGCCGCCGCCGTGTCGAGCAGCTTCTCGGCCTCGGCCTCGGCCTCGGCCTTCATCACCTCGCCGACACCGAGCCAGGTCTCGTGCTCGGGCGGCTTGGCCACGCTCAGCAGCACCATCGCCGCGCCGACGCGCGCGCAACGGCGCGCCGCGAAGCGCACCGCCTTCGCGCATTCCTCGGAGTCGTCCACGACCGCGAGGAATTTCGGCCGATGGCCCGCCTCGTAGGACCGCCGTCGTTTCACCATGAGTTCGTCCGCCGCCGCTTCGGGAGAGACATGGTGGCCCGCGCCGTCGTCTCGACGCAAGCCCACCGGCCGTGGAGCCGGCCGCCTCAGCTCCGGATGAAACCGACGATATCCTTGACGTCGCGCATGATCGGAGCCGCGATCGCCTCCGCCCTTCGGGCGCCCTCGCCGAGGATTCCGTCGATATGCGCCGGGTCGGCGAGCAGGCGGCGCATTTCGCCGGCGATGGGTGCGAGCCGCTCGACCGCGAGGTCGACCAGCGCGCCCTTGAAGCTGGAGAACTGGCCGCCGCCGAACTGCGCGAGGACCGAAGCCTTCGTCGTTCCCGAAAGCCCGGCATAGATGCCGACGAGGTTCTCCGCTTCCGGCCTGCCTTCCAGCCCCTTCTCCTCGGACGGCAGCGGCTCGGGATCGGTCTTCGCCTTGCGCACCTTCTGGGCGATGGTCTCGGCATCGTCGGTCAGGTTGATCCGCGAATAGTCGGACGGGTCCGACTTCGACATCTTCTTGGTGCCGTCGCGCAGGCTCATGACGCGCGGCGCCGGGCCCTGGATCATCGGTTCCGGCAGCGGGAAGAACCCGGCATCGCCGGTTCCGAGCCCACGCGCCGCGATCTCCGCGCCGAAGTCGTTGTTGAACTTCTGCGCGATGTCGCGGGCGAGTTCGAGATGCTGCTTCTGGTCCTCGCCGACCGGAACATGCGTGGCCTTGTAGAGCAGGATGTCGGCGGCCATCAGCACGGGATAGTCGTAGAGCCCGACGGAGGCGTTCTCGCGGTCCTTGCCGGCCTTCTCCTTGAACTGGGTCATGCGGTTGAGCCAGCCGAGGCGGGCGACCGTGTTGAACACCCAGGCGAGCTCGGCATGGCCCGAGACCTGGCTCTGGTTGAAGATGACGCTCTTCTGCGGGTCGACGCCGGCGGCGATATAGGCTGCCGCCACCTCGCGCGTCGCCCGGCGCAGTTCGGCGGGGCCGCCCCAGACGTCGAGGCCCTGCGTGATCGCGTGCATGTCGACGACGCAGTAGATGCACTCGTAGGTCGACTGCATCGCCACCCAGTTGGTGAGCGCGCCCAGATAGTTGCCGAGATGAAGCGTCGATGTCGGCTGCATGCCGGAAAAGACGCGCTGCTGAAATCCCGTCATCGGGCACTCCGTCGTCGCGAAGGAGGAGAGAAGGGGCGCTTCTGGCTCAACCCCGGCGCTTGCGCAAGAGGCGAGCCGGGTCGACTGGCCCGAAGGCGCCGAACCACCAGCCCGCCGCGCCATAGACGCAGAGCCCGCCGAGACACAGGCTGGCCAGCGCCGAGAGACGCAGGACCAGCGGGTCGTCGGGCTCCATCGCCGGCGCCAGGACCTGCTCGAGCTCGAACAGGAAGGCGAACATGATCAGGCTGGCGGCGAGCGCGGCGACGACAGGGCGCATTTCGGCGGCGTTCGGCCGCCACAGCCCGGCGACCCGCAATGCGGCCCCGAGCAGCATGGCCTGCACGGTAAAGGCGAAGGTCGCCGCGAGAGCCGCTGTGCCGGCCGTGTCCCTGGCCTGTGCGAGGCCGAAGCCGAATGTCGCCGCGACCGCGACGGCGAGGCAGCCGGAGACCAGCGGCAGGCGCGGTCGCTGGCGCGCGAAATAGGCCTGCCCGAACACCTTGGCGGCGACGGCGAAGGGCAACCCCGGCGCGAAGGCCTCGAGCGCCGCAGCGGTCCTGTCCCGGTCCTCCGAGCCGAAGCGCCCATGCTCGAACAGCACGGAGACGATGCTGTCGGAGAGGACGAACAGCGCTGCCGCCGCCGGAATGGCCAGCACGAGCCCCAGCGCCAGCGTCCTGCCCAGGAGCGTGTCCTGCCCCTCGCTGCGGGCCGCCTGCGCCATGTCGGAGAGCACCACGGTGCCCATCGCCACGCCGACGAAGCCGAGCGGAAGCTGGAAGACGCGATCGGCATAATAGAGGGCGGCGACCGCCCCCGGCTCCCCGGACGCCACCTGCGTCGAGACGAGCAGGACGAGCTGGCTGGCAGAGGCGGCGAGGAGCGTAGCGCCGCCGGTGCGCACCAGCCGGGTCATTCCCGGCGACCAGCGCAGCACGGGACGCGGCAGGCCGGCCTTCCGGAGCGCGAGCAGGATCATGGCGAGATGGGCGAGCCCCGTCAGGCTGACGGCGAGCGCGAGCGCATGCGCCGCGGCGGCCGGCCTGGTATCGACCGCCGTCTGCACCAGCAGCATGGCGAGGAGGATCGCGTTCATCAGCGCCGGCGCGAGCGCCGCGACCGTGAAACGCTTCTCGGCGTTGAGCATGGCCGCCAGCATCGCCGCGAGCGTGGTGAACAGCAGGAAGGGCAGCATCAGCCGCGTGTAGCCGGCGGCGAATGCGAGCGTCCCGGGCTCTGCGGCGAAGCCTCCGGCGAGGCCGAGCACGAGCCAGGGCGCGAAGATCTCGCCCAGCGCGACGACGAGGATGAGGAGCAGGCCGAGCTGTCCCGTCGCCTCGCCTGCGAAGCGCCGCGCGGCGTCCGCGCCGTCCTGGGTCTTGATGTCGAGATAGATCGGCACGAAGGGGGCGTTCAAGCCGCCTTCGCCCAGCACCCTGCGCACCAGATTGGGCAGGCGCAGGGCGGCGAGGAAGGCATCGGCGACGGGCCCGCCGCCGAGCAGCCGGGCGATCAGCACGTCGCGCGCGAAACCGAGCAGCCGCGAGGCCATGGTGGCCGCCCCCACGATCGCGGAATCGCGTGCGAGGCGGGAGCCTCGAGGTCCTGCGTCTTTCAACGGGGCGTCCTGGACGATGAGCGGATCGGCACTATCGTCGTCGGGAGGCAATGCGCAAGCCCCGCCGAGGCCGCCCGCCTGACCAGGGGGGCGGCGGCTACAGGATGAACCGGCTCAGATCGGCATTGCGCGCGAGGTCGCCGATGCGGGCCTCGACATAAGACGCGTCGATCGTCACCGTCTCGCCGGAGCGGTCGGGCGCGGTGAACGAGATGTCGTCGAGAATGCGCTCGATCACGGTCTGGAGGCGGCGCGCGCCGATGTTTTCGACCGAGGCGTTGACCTCGACCGCGACGCGGGCGATCGCGTCGATCGCGTCCGGCGTGAAGTCGATCGCGACCTCCTCGGTCTGCATCAGGGCGACCGACTGCTTGATCAGGCTGGCCTCGGTCTCGGTCAGGATGCGCTTGAAGTCCTCGATGTCGAGCGGATTGAGCTCGACGCGGATCGGCAGCCGTCCCTGCAGCTCCGGCAGCAGGTCGGAGGGCTTCGAGACGTGGAACGCCCCGGACGCGATGAACAGGATGTGGTCGCTCTTCACCGCGCCGTGCTTGGTCGCCACCGTCGTGCCCTCGATCAGCGGCAGCAGGTCGCGCTGCACGCCCTCGCGCGAGACGTCGGCGCCGCCCCGGCCCTCGCGGGCGCAGATCTTGTCGATCTCGTCGAGGAAGACGATACCGTTATTCTCGACCTCGCTGATCGCGGCCTGAACGATCGCCTCCTGGTCGATCAGCTTGTCGCTTTCCTCGGCCAGCAGCGGGCCGTAGGCGTCCTTCACGAGCATGCGCCGCGGCTTGCCCTTCTGGCCGAAGGCCTTGCCGAACATATCGGAGAGGTTGATCGCGCCGATCGACGCGCCTGGCATGCCGGGCAGCTCGAACATGGGGGCGGCGGCGCTACTGCCGGCGGCCACCTCGATCTCGATCTCCTTGTCGTCGAGCTCGTTGGCGCGCAGCTTCCGGCGGAAGGAATCGCGCGTCGCCTGGCTCGACGCCGCGCCGACCAGGGCGTCGAGCACGCGCTCCTCCGCCGCCAGATGCGCCTTGGCCTGTACGTCCTTGCGGCGGCTCTCGCGCACCAGCCCGATCGCGACCTCGACGAGGTCTCGAATGATCGATTCGACGTCGCGGCCGACATAGCCGACCTCGGTGAATTTCGTCGCCTCGACCTTGAGGAAGGGCGCGTTGGCGAGCTTGGCGAGGCGCCGCGCGATCTCGGTCTTGCCGCAGCCGGTCGGCCCGATCATCAGGATGTTCTTCGGCGAGACCTCCTCGCGCAGCGGCCCGTCGAGCTGCTGGCGGCGCCAGCGATTGCGCAGCGCGATGGCGACGGCGCGCTTGGCGTCGTGCTGGCCGACGATGAAGCGGTCGAGCTCGGAGACGATCTCGCGGGGGGAAAAGGAGGTCATGATTCAGAACTGTCCGGGTGAAACGTCATGATGAGAGCGGCAGGTCCACGGGCGGCAGCCTGTCGCGGAGGCTGCCGAGCGGCAGGCGCGGCAGGATCGCGCCGCGCAGGCGCCGCCAGCCGGCCGAGAGCGCGAGGACCAGCACGGCAAGGCCGAGCAGGGCGAGCGGCAGGCCGAGATTGTCCGACACGCCACGCGAGATGAGATAGCCGAGCGCGATTCCGGCATAGCTGAGGCCCGAGACCAGCAGCGCGCGGCGGTCTATCACCAACGCGACGATGCCGAGCACGGCGAAGAGGGCGAGGATCAGGATCGCCTCGGCAGCGCCGAGCCGCCCCGCGAAGGCAATGCCCTGGAACGTCGGATGGACGATCAGCCCGGCCGCGAGCAGATGCAGCCAGAATGCCGCATCCGCATGCCGTGTGCGCCGGTTTGGATCGTCCATGTCGAGCTTCAGCGCGATCGCGAAGATGACCAGTCCGGCCACGACGAAACCGGCATTCACGAAGCTGCGCATGAATTCGGGTGCGAGCATGAACAGCGCCGCGACGATGGCCCCGACCGCGCCGCCGGCAGCCAGGGCGAGGCCGATCGGAACGCGGAAGCGCCAGTAATGCAGGGCTGCTGCGGCACCGAATCCCGCGAAGGCGAAGATGGAGAAACCGCTCGTGGGTCGAAAGCCCCTCATGGCGAAGCCCTGCGGCCCGCCGATCATGCTGGCGAGGATTGCCGCCGAGCCTGCGAACATGATCGCGAGCAGGATCGAGGGAAATGCAAGCCTCAGGCGCCGGGCGAAGATCTCGCTCAGCCCCCAGGCCGCGAGCGCCGCCGTCAGCGCGAAGGCGTTGCCGAAGCCGATTACGCGCGACAGGCCGATCAGCGCTCCGGCCAACAGGCCGACGCCGATGCCGACGAAGACGTCGTTGAACCCGCCGATCAGCCGGAAGCGCTCGTCGTCGGGGTCGATTCGGGCCGGCTCGCCGACATCCGGCTGCAAGGGAGCGGCGGCCAGGCGAAGTCTCGCCAGATGCGCGATCCGCACAGCCTGGGCGCCGTCTATGATGCCCTCGGCAACCGCGGCATCGAGGTCCTGCTGCTGGATCACGCCGCCTCCAGCGTCTCGATGACGAGGCTGTGGTTGGTGTAGACGCAGATGTCGCCGGCGATCCTCATCGCCTTGCGCACGATGGCCTCGGGATCGCTCTCGATGTCGATCAGCGCGCGCGCCGCCGACAGCGCATAGTTGCCGCCCGAGCCGATCGCCATCACCGAGCCGTGCTCGTCGGCCTCCGGCTCCAGCACGTCGCCCGTGCCGGAGATCAGCAGCGAGACCTCCTTGTCCGCGACCAGCAGCATCGCTTCCAGCCGGCGCAGATAGCGGTCGGTGCGCCAGTCCTTGGCGAGCTCGACGCAGGCGCGCAGGAGCTGCGTCGGATACTGTTCGAGCTTCTTCTCCAGCCGCTCGAACAGGGTGAAGGCATCGGCGGTGGCGCCCGCGAAGCCGGCGATCACCTGCCCCTTGGCGAGGCGCCGCACTTTTTTGGCATTGCCCTTCATGATGGTCTGGCCGAGCGAGACCTGCCCGTCTCCACCGATCACCACCCGCCCGGCCTTGCGGACCATCAGGATGGTCGTGGCATGCATGGTGGGGGCGTTGCTTGTGTCTGACATCGCGATTCGGGCTCGGGCTTTCTCGTCGGCGGGAGACGCCAACATGTTGGGGCGGGGCCGCGGTATCAAGGGGCGTGCGCCGAAGCGCGCCCGCAAGCGCGGCGGCGATTCACGTGAAACCTCGCCGCCTCAGGCGGCGCGCTTCAGCCCGGCGCGGCTCCAGATCTCGCTCAGGCTGGCGACGAGATGGGCGATATCGCCGTCGGAATGCTGCGGCGACGGCGTGATCCGCAGCCGCTCGGTGCCGCGCGGCACGGTCGGATAGTTGATCGGCTGGACATAGATCGCAAAGCGTTCGAGCAGTTCGTCGCTGATCCGCTTGCAGGCGGCGGCATCCCCCACCATCACCGGAACGATATGGCTGGGATTGGCCAGATGCGGGATGCCGGCCTCGTCGAGCGCGGTCCTCAGCGCGGCGACACGGTCGCGCTGGCCCTCGCGTTCGGCGGAGCTCTCCTTGAGATGCCGGATCGCCGCCAGCGCGCCGGCCGCGACGGCCGGCGGCAGGGCGCTGGAGAAGATGAATCCCGAGGCGAAGCTGCGGATGAAGTCGCACAGCGCCGCCGAGCCGGCGACATAGCCGCCCATCACCCCGTAGGCCTTGGCCAGCGTGCCCTCGATCAGGGTCAGCCGCCGGCTCAGGCCGTCGCGCTCGCTCACGCCGCCGCCGCGCGGTCCGTAGAGACCCACCGCATGGACCTCGTCGATATAGGTCATCGCGCCGAATTCATCCGCGATGTCGCAGAATTCCGCGATTGGCGCGATGTCGCCATCCATCGAGTAGACCGATTCGAAGGCGATCAGCTTCGGCCGCTCCGCCGGCAGGGCGGCGAGCTTGCGGCGCAGATCGTCCGGATCGTTATGGGCGAAGATCCGCTTCTCGGCGCGCGAATGGCGGATGCCCTCGATCATCGAGGCGTGGTTGAGCGCGTCCGTCAGCACGACGCAGCCGGGAATGCGCGCGGCCAGCGTCGACAGCGAGGCCCAGTTCGACATGTAGCCGGAGTTGAACAGCAGCGCCGATTCCTTGCCGTGGAGATCCGCGAGCTCGCGCTCGAGCAGCACATGGGCATGGTTGGTGCCGGCGATGTTGCGCGTGCCGCCCGCGCCGGCACCGCTCGCGTCCAGCGCCGCGCGCATCGCGTCCAGCACCTTGGGATGCTGGCCCATGCCGAGATAGTCGTTCGAGCACCAGACCGTGACCTCTCGCGGTCCGGCCGGTCCATGCCAGACGGCGCGCGGAAAGCGACCTGCCTGCCGCTCCAGATCGGCGAAGACGCGGTAGCGGCCCTCCGTGCGGAGGCTGCCGAGCTCGGTCCGGAAGAATGCCTCGAAATCCATCGCGCCCTCCTGTGGCGCCGTTCATCTAGAGCATCGGCCCGAAAAGTGGAGCGCGGTTTTCGGGAAAAGCCGATGCAAGATCAAAGAGCTAGAGTATCGGACTGAATACGATATTCAGTCCGATACTCTAGGCTCGCGGACGCACCGAGGGAATGGAATGTGGTGTCGCGCCCCCTCAGCCTTCCCGCTGCGCAAGTTCCAGGATCGTCTCCAGAAGGACCCGGATGGCGATGCCGGCATCCGCTTCCGTCATCGCTTCGAGAGGCGAATGGCTGATCCCCTTCTCGTTGCGGACGAACAGCATGGCGGCCGGGCAGATCGCCGCCATCGCCATGGCGTCGTGCCCGGCGCCCGACGGCAGCCGCCGCGCCTTCAGATTGGCGCCGGTGCGCGCGATGCCGGCCGCCAGGGCGTCCTGCAGGGCAGGATCCATCGGCACGGCCTGCGCCTTCGCATAGCGCGTGATCGTCACCTCGACACCGCGGCGGGCGGCGATCGCCGGGAAGCGGTCGTTGATCGCCGCTTCCATGGCGGCGAGGGTCTCGTTCTTCGGGCTGCGATAGTCGATAGTGAAGTCGACGGCGCCCGGCACCACGTTGGTCGCGCCCGGATCGGGCCGGAAGACGCCGACGGTGCCGACCGCCTGCTCATGGGAGGAGGCGATGGTCTCGAGCGCGAGCGCCATCTCGGCCGCGGCCGTGAGCGCGTCCTTGCGCAGGGCCATCGGAACGGTCCCGGCATGGCCGGCCTCGCCGGTGACGCGGATGCGGGCGCGGCTCTGGGCGTTGATGGTGGTGACGATCCCGACCGCCTCGTCCTCCGACTCCAGAACCGGGCCCTGCTCGATATGGACTTCGAGATAGGCCTTCAGCGAGCCGGGCGCGCGGGCGAGGCCGGCGATGCCGTCTGGATTGCCGCCGAAAGCCACGAGCGCATCGCGCAGCCGCAACCCGTCGGAATCCGTCGCATCGAGCCATTCGGCCTCGTAGTCGCCCGCGAGCGCGCTCGACGTCGACAGATGCGTCGGGAAGCGGACATTCTCCTCGTCGCCGAACGCCACGACCTCCAGCGGGAAGGGCAGGGTGATCCCCGCGTCGCGCAGGGCCTGCGCGGCCAGGATGCCGGCCACCACACCGAGATTGCCGTCGAAGCGGCCGCCGTCGCGCACGGTGTCGATATGGGAGCCGATCATCACGGTGGGGCTGCCGGGGCGCGAGCCTTCGCGCCGGCCCTGCACCGAGCCGGCGGCGTCGATGACCGTTGTGAGGCCCGCGACCTCCATCGCGCCCTTCACCCATTCCGCCGCCTGCCTGTGCGCGGGCGAGAGATAGAGCCGCGTCAGCTTGCCCGGTTCGTCTGTGAAGCGGTTCAGGCCCTGGAGAGCGGCGAAGGCGCGGGCGCCGAGGACGGCGGCGGAAGGGAGAGTCTGCATGCGCGCAGTCTAGATCATGGCCTGCGCGAGGTGGAACCGATTCTTGCGTTCGGTGCCGCCTCGCGGGCCGTCATCGGTGCGACCTCTTTCCAGAGGGCTCAGTAGGTCGCGCGGCCGCCCGACAGGTCGAACACGCCGCCGGTGGTGAAGCTGTTCTCCGCCGAGGCGAGGAAGGCGACCATGGAGGCGACCTCCTCGGGCTTCAGGAAGCGCCCGCGCGGAATCTTCGCGAGCATGTAGCCGATATGCTCCTCGCTCATCTGGTCGAAGATGCGGGTGCGCGCGGCTGCCGGCGTGATGCAGTTCACCGCGATGTCATGCTCCGCGACTTCCTTGCCGAGCGACTTGGTCAGCGCGATCACCGCCGCCTTCGAGGCGGAATAGGCCGAGGCGTTGGGATTGCCCTCCTTGCCGGCGATCGAGGCCACGAGGACGAGCCGGCCGTAATTGCGCCGGATCATGCCGGGCATCACCGCCTGGCAGCAATGTAGGGTGCCATCCACGTTGAGGCGCATCACGCGCGCCCATTCCTCGGCCGGATAGTCCCAGGTCTTCAGGTTCGGCCCGGCGATGCCGGCGCTGGTGACGAGGATGTCGATGCGTCCCAGCCGGGCTTCCAGCGCGTCCGTCGCCGCTTTCACCGCCTTCGCGTCGGTCACGTCGACCGCGTCCGAGACCGCCCCGCGACCGATTTCCCGCGCTGCCGTCGCGGCGAGATTGCCGTCGATATCCCAGATCGCGACCTCGGCCCCGCTCTCGGCGAAACGCTCCGCGATCGCGCGGCCGATTCCCTGCGCGCCGCCGGTGACGATGGCGACGCGCCCGTTCAGATCGATTCGATTCATTGTGGCTCCTTGGCTCCCTGCCCTGCGAGACTAGAACATTGCGAGCCCGGGAGGGAGCCGTCCATGCCGCCGCCATCGGGTGCGGCGCGGCGATACCGACAGCGTCGTTAACATATGGACGATGCGCCAGATGCATATCGTTAACCACGGCACCGGCCTCGGGGAGGGTTTTCGAGGCTCCGGATGCGTGCCGGAATGGAACGCCCGGCCGTGATCCGTGCCGTTGCCGGACAGCCTCCGCCCCCCCACGCGACCTGCGGTCGGCGGGTTCGTGTCGACTCGGCACAAGTCGTTGGTTTTGCAGTCCGATATCGATTAACGCGCTGTCGCGGATTCGGGGAACGACCCGTTCACCCTTATCCTCGCTTCGCCTTGACCCGGTCCCCCGTTGCGCCATGACATCATGCCCGAGACGTGCCGCTTGTCCGGCTCGTCTGTGAGGAAAGCGTTCGAGATCGTGTCCGCCATCTTGTCTCTCGCCATTGCCCGCAAGTCGAAGACCCGGGCCCGCTCCGGCGTCTCCACGCGCGACATCGGCGGAATCGACGTCGCGGTGCTGACGCGCGCCGAGGCCCAGGCCGAGGTCTTCGACGCGATGGCCGAGCACCGCCATCTGAAGCTCGCCTTCTGCAACGCCAATCTCGTCAACGTCGCCGCGAGCGACGAAGGCCTGCGTCAGCGCATGGGCGGGTTCCTCGTGCTCGCGGACGGGATCGGCGTCGATGTCGGGAGCTGGTTGCTCCACGGCGCCCCGTTTCCGGCCAATCTGAACGGCACCGATTTCTTCCCGGCGCTGTTCGCGGCTGCGCCCAGGCGGCTGCGGGTCGTGTTGGTCGGCGGGCGCCCCGGTGTCGCCGACCGGGCCGCGATGCAGCTTCGGCGGCGCTATCCGGCGCACGAGTTCAGCGTGCTCAGCCACGGCTATTTCGCGCCGCAGGACGAGGGGCCGTTGCTCGACAGGCTCGCGGCGACTTCGCCCGACCTGCTTCTGGTCGCCTTCGGCAACCCGCTCCAGGAGCGCTGGATCGCCGACAGGCTGGATGCGCGGCATTGCTCGGTCGCGGCCGGCGTCGGCGCCCTGTTCGACTTCTTCGCCGGCGAGGTGCAGCGCGCGCCCGATTGGGTCCGCAGCCTTCGCCTGGAATGGATCTACCGGCTCTGGCTGGAGCCACGGCGCCTGTGGCGTCGCTATGTCCTGGGCAATCCGGCCTTCATGCTCAGGGTGCTGCGCCAGCGGCTTCACCCCGCCAAGTCGCCCCGCTGACGACAGGCGCCGGGCCGAGCGGGCCTGCGCCGCGCGGCCGGGGCCTTATTCGGCAGGGGCGGTTTCCGGGTCGCGCCGCCGGCCGCGAACGAGGCCGAAGATCGGCCCGGCGCTGATCATCACCAGCATGATGCGGATGATGTGGTGCCCGGCCACGAAGGCGACTTCGGTGTGCAGGGCGAGAGCGATCAGGCTCATCTCCGCGAGCCCCCCCGGCGAATAGGCGAGGATCAGCGGGATCTGCCCATGCGCCGAGACCTGCGCGACCAGCCAGGCGAAGCCGAATGTCAGCGTCAGCAGGATCAGGGTGGAGCCCAGCGAGAGCAGCAGCACGCGCAGGATGACGCTGCGCGCCGTGCCGACGAAACGGCAGCCGATCGTGACGCCGAGAACGAGCTGCGCCGCGATGACGACTTCGCCGGGCGGAACCGAATCGCTCAGTCCCGCGATGTGGACGGCCGCGCTGACCAGCATCGGGCCGAGCAGGACCTTGCCCGGCAGGCGCAGCCAGTGGCCGAGCAGCACGCCGGCGATCCCGCAGCCGATCAGCCAGAATTCGCCGAGCAGGCTCGCCTGCGCCAACGAGGGGCCGCTCGGCCGGTTGCCGCCGATCGTGACGCCGCCGAGCCATTGCACGAGGAAAGGCAGCGTCATCACCACGAGCAGCACGCGCGCCGAGTGAATGAGCGCGATGATCCGGGCGTCGCCGCCCTTCTCCTCGCCGAGCGTGACCATCTCGACGAGACCGCCCGGCATGCCGGCGAAGAAGGCCGTCACCGGGTCGAAGCCGGCGACCCGCCTGAAATAGGTGACGCAGGCGGCCCCGCTCGCGCTCATGAACAGCACGAGCCCGATCAGCCCGGGTAGCCAGCCCGGCAGCTGGGCCAGCACCTCGGGCCGGAAGCCGGACCCCAGCATGACGCCGATCACCACCGTCATCGGCGGCCGGATCACCGGCGGCGCCGCGACGGGCAGGTTGATCACGGCGGCGACGGTGCAGAACACCATCGGGCCGAGCATCCATGGCAAGGGCAGGCGCGCCTGCGCGAACAGCCAACCGCCGGCCCCGCCCAAAATCAGGGCGAGCGCGAAGCGCCGATAGGGAAAGCGCGACGGCGCGAGCGCACGGACGCCGTCGCGGATATCGCCCGCGAGCTGCTTCATCGCGCGACCGGACGGAGGCCGCCCACCGCCCGCCCCCGACAGCGAAGTGACATCATTCCCCTGACCCGACGGTTCGCGATTGCTCGGTTTCGAAGCTCTAGAGGCGTGGGATGCGCCTGCAAAGGTGCTCGCGGCGTATGGCCGCCCTGCCGCTGCGACGGAGCGCCGGCGCCCGCGGCAACCCCGCCATGTCCGTTGCAGTCTGGCGCGAGCCACGTCGTTGCACGATGAACGCGACCTTGGGGAAGAACGCTGGGGCCGGATTCGCAAGCAGCGGCCCATGGTAGAGGCGATGGACGAGGACAGGCACACGGGGCGTGCGCGTTCCCCGGAATGCGACGATGGCGAAGTCGCCGGCGCCCCCGTGCCGGACGAGCCCGCGCCGCCCGACGCCGGAGACGGGACCGCGCGCTGCTCCCCGCCGGAGCCGGCCGCCTCCGGTCACCTACGGCTGGCCGCCTGGTGGTCGCAGGCGAGCCCCAATATGCGCGGCTCGGTCTACATGATCTCGGCGCTGCTGGTCTATGCGGTCATGGTCGGCGGCATCAAGCACGTCGGGGAGGCGATTCCCCTCGTGCAGATCCTGCTGATCCGGCAGATCATCATGAGCGCGCTCATCCTCGCCCTGACCCCGGCCAGCATCGGCACGGTCATGCGGACCGCGCGCCCCGGGCTTCAGGTCTTTCGCAGCGTCGTGACGATGGTCGCGATGCTGTGCGGCTTCACCGCCGTGGTCAAGATTCCGCTGGCCCAGGCCACCGCGATCGGCTTCAGCCAGGTGTTGTTCGTCACCATCGCCGCCGTGATCTTCCTCAAGGAGATCGTCGACGGACGGCGCTGGACGGCGACGATCATCGGTTTCGTCGGCGTGCTCGTCATGCTGCGTCCGACGACGGACGGTCTCGACCTCTATGCCTTGATGGCGGTGGCCGGCGCGCTGCTCAACGCCGCCATCACCATCAGCGTGCGGTTGCTTGCGGCGACGGAGCGCACCGATACGATCCTGATCTATCAGGCCATCGTCATGATCGTCTCGCTCGCCCTGCCGACATGGCTGTGGTGGGTCCCGCCGAACGCCGAGCAATGGTTCTGGCTGGTGACGCTGAGCGTCTTCGGCACGGCCGGGCAATGGCTGATCACGCGGGCCTATCAGGTGGGGGAGGCGGCGGCGTTGGCGCCGATCGACTTCAGCCGGCTGATCCTCGCCAGCTTTACCGGCTATATCTTCTTCGCGGAGATCCCTCGGCTCACGACCTGGATCGGCGCCGTCATCGTCATCGGGGCGACGCTCTACACCATCCGCCGCAATGGCCGCGGGCTCCACGCTCCAGGCGCCTCGGCCTGAAAATGCGGTCGGTGCCCGGTCCGCGCTTGATATATCTCATTGACGAGTGACGGCCCGGGTCTGTCATAACCATTCTCGCAAGCTGCTCACCCAAGCTGGTCAACGCGGAGAAGGACCGAGATGGACATTCTGGATCACAACCCGACGAAGCTCGAAAAATGGCGCGACGGCGTCATGACGGAAATGCGCGTCTCGTCGCTGGTGCAAAGCCATTCGCTCTGCATCTTCGAACAGTATTGCGACCCCGGCCTCGGCGCGCCGATGCATCTCCATGCGGTCGAGGAGGTGCTCGAGGTCATCGAGGGCAAGGCCGAGATCTTCCTGGGCGACCAGAGCACCATCGTGCTGCCGAACCAGTCCGTGCTCGTGCCGGCCGGCTGGCGCCACGGTTTCAAGAACGTCGGCACCGGCATCCTGCGGGTGCGCGCGACGCTCGCCGCGCCGATCTTCGAGGCGAGCTACGACGACCGCAACGAGCTCTCGCGCCGCTACGTGCCCTGATCTCGGGAAGGGGCGGGAGACAGGCTGTCGAAGGCCGGTCTCCCCCGCTACCGTTCCCCGCCCGGCTGTTGCATAGTCCCCGCTTCCGACGAGACGCGGGGCCTGGGGCCGGGAAGGAAACGATGATGATGAAGGTAGCGGGAGCGGCGGTGTTTTTCGCCGCGGGCCTGACGCTGGCGAACGCCCAGCAGCTCGCCCCGAGCCCCACGCTCGATGCCGTGAAGGCGCGCGGGCATCTCGAATGCGGCGTCCATCTCGGCTTGCCGGGCTTCTCCTTCGCCAACGACAAGGGTGAATGGACGGGGCTGGACGTCGATTACTGCCGGGCGCTCGCGGCCGCCATCTTCGGCGACGCGACCAAGGTCAAGTATACGCCGACGTCGGTGCAGCAGCGCTGGCCGATCCTGCAGTCGGGCCAGGTCGATGTCCTGTCGCGCAATTCGACCATCACCTTCTCGCGCAACGCGACGCTCGGCCTGAATTTCCAGGGCATCAACTTCTACGAGGGCCAGACCTTCATCGTCCGCAAGGCGACCAACGCCAAGACCGCGGCCGATCTCGACGGCGCCTCCGTCTGCGTCGCGGCCGGCTCGACCGAGGAGAAGAACGCCGCCGACTGGTTCCGCGAGCGCAACCTCAAGGTCACCATCACCAATTTCCAGAAGAACGACGACGCCATCGCCGCCTATGACGCCGGCCGCTGCGACGCCTACACCGCGGGTGTCGGCGCGCTCGCCGGCCAGCGCGTCAAGCTGAAGGTGCCCGACGAGCACATCATCCTGACCCAGCCGATCTCGAACGATCCTCAGGGGCCGGTCACGCGCTGGGGCGACGAGCGCTGGCAGCTCATCGTCCGCTGGGTGCTCAACGGCACCATCGCGGCCGAGGCGCTGGGCGTCACCTCCGCCAATGTCGACGATATGAAGGCCAACTCCAAGAACTCCGAGGTCCGCCGCCTGCTTGGCGCCGAGGGCGGATTCGGCGCGATGATGGGCCTGTCCAACGACTGGATGTACAACGCCATCAAGCAGGTCGGGAATTACGGCGAGAGCTTCGAGCGCACCGTCGGCATGGGCTCCTCCCTGAAGATGGAACGCGGGCAGAACCAGCTCTGGACCAAGGGCGGCCTGCTCTTCACGCCGCCCTTCCAGTGAGAGCGGTCGCGCTTCGTCATGGTCGGGCCTGACCCGACCATGACGATCTGGCGCTCGGTTGGCGTTATTGCGAGCGCGAGCGAAGCAATCCAGTCTCGTAAATCTCGACGTCCCTCGGGATTGCTTCGTCGGCTTTGCCTCCTCGCAATGACGTTGCGAGCCAGGGCGCTGCCGGCGATTCGAGGCTCGACCGTGATCCGGCGCGCTTGAGGCATTCGAGCATGACCAACATCGTCTCCCTCATCAACGACAAGCGCGTGCGCGACTGGTTCTACCAGATCGCGCTTCTGCTCGGCCTGGCCGCCCTCATCCTCTTCTTCGTGCGCAACGCCTCGGAGAACATGATGAAGGCCGGCATCGCGTCCGGCTTCGATTTCCTCTGGCGCAACTCCGGCATCGAGGTGCCCTTCATCCTCACCGGCTACACCCAGGCCGGGACGATCCTCGACCTGTTCTGGGCCGGCGTCGCCAACACGATGCTGGTGACCGTCATCGCCATCGCGCTGGCGACCCTGATCGGCTTCGTCGTCGGCATCGCCCGGCTGTCCTCGCACTGGCTGCTGTCGACGCTGGCCGGCGCCTATATCGAGTTCGTCCGCAACATCCCGCTGCTGTTCTTCGTGCTGTTCTGGTATTTCGGCGTCATCGCCGCGCTGCCGGCGCCGCGCGCCTCGATCGGCCTGTTCGGGGTCGCCTTCCTCAACAATCGCGGCCTCACCATCCCGCTGCCGGATGCGACGGGCCCCTTCCGCATCGCCCTCGTGCTGATCCTGATCGGCATGGCCGGGCAGTGGCTGTTCGCGCGCTGGGCGCGCAGGCGCCGCGAGCGGACGGGCAGGCACGCCCCCGTCCTGGGCGTCGGGGTGCTGCTTCTGCTCGTGCTGCCGCTGCTCGCCCTGACCTGGGCGAGCCTCGTCACGCACTGGGACGTGCCGGTGCTACGCGGCTTCAACTATCGCGGCGGCTTCGTCGTCATCCCGGAATTTGTCGCCCTGCTGGCCGCGCTGGTGACCTATACCGCCGGCTTCATCGCCGAGATCGTGCGCGGGGGCATCCAGTCGGTCCCGAACGGGCAATGGGAGGCAGCCTCGGCGCTCGGCCTGCATCGTGGCCGCATCCTGCGCCTCGTCGTGATCCCCCAGGCGCTGAGGGTGATGATCCCGCCCTTGACGAACCAGTATCTCAATGTGCTGAAGAACTCCTCCTTCGGCGCGGCCATCGCCTATCCGGACGTCGTCAGCCTGTTCATGGGCTCGGCGCTCAACAACACCGGCCAGGCCATCGAGATCATCGCCATGACGCTGGCGGTCTATCTCGTGATCGGGCTCGCCGTTTCCGCCTTCATGAACTGGTACAACGCCAGGATCGCGCTGGTGACGCGATGAGCCGCGCCGCTTCTCTGTCCCTCTGGCGCGAGCGCCTGTTCGGCACGCCGCTGACCGGCCTGCTGACCCTCGTCCTCGCCGGCTGCATCGCCTGGCTCGCCATTCCCCTCGTCCGCTGGGCGCTGATCGACGCCAGCTGGAGCGGCACGACGCGCGCCGACTGCACGGGGACCGGCGCCTGCTGGGTCTTCGTGCGCGCCCGCTTCGGCCAGTTCATGTACGGCTTCTATCCCGTCGACCAGCGCTGGCGTGTCGATCTCGCCGGCATCCTGTTCGCGATCTCGGTCGCGGTGATCCTGCTGGCGCCGCAGCGCTTTCGCCTGAGGCTGGGCCTCGCGGCGCTCCTCGTCCTGCCGCCGCTGGGCATCTGGCTGCTGTCCGGAGGGTTCGGCCTGCGCTTCGTCGAGACGCGGGAATGGGGCGGGCTGACGCTCACCCTGTTCATTTCCCTCTATTCCAGCCTGATCGCGATTCCGCTCGGCATTCTGCTCGCCTTGGGGCGCCAGTCCGAGCTCAAGATCGTGCGGCTCGTCAGCGTCCTCTTCATCGAGTTCTGGCGCGGCGTGCCGATCATCGCGGTGATCTTCCTGGCGTCGCTTCTGCTGCCGCTGATCCTGCCCGGCGGCGTCGGGATCGACCGGCTGGCCCGCGCCGTCATCGGGCTCGGCCTCGTCATCGCCGCCTATATGGCCGAGGCCGTGCGCGGCGGCCTGCAGGCCCTGCCGAGCGGCCAGCGCGAGGCGGCGACCGCACTGGGCCTGACCTATTGGAAGGCGACGGGCCTGATCGTGCTGCCGCAGGCGCTGCGCATCTCGCTGCCGGCGATGACGAACGAGTTCATCGCGCTGGTGAAGAACACGACGCTCGTGCTCGTGGTCTCGATCCTCGATCTGCTCGGCATCGCCCAGGCATCGCTCGCCGACCCCGCATGGGTCGGCATGAGCATGGAGGCCTATGCCTTCTCCGGCACGATCTACTGGCTGATCTGCTTCGCGCTCTCGCGCTGGAGCCGGGCGCTGGAGAATCGCAGGCGGCTGTGACGGGCTTCGCCGTCACTTTCGGGTCCGCACATGCGGGCCGGAGGTGTTCGCGTCCCGAGCTGCGCGAGGCCGGCCCGAGCCTGACGCGCTCCGCTGGCACAGAACAAAAAACCGGCCACGGGGGCCGGTTCTCTTGATCGCGATCCTGTCGACCTGATCAGGCCCGGACCTTGCTCCTGTCCCGCCGGCGGTCGGCGGCCGGCTGGTAGGCGATGCGCGCGTGATGGCTGCAATAGGGCATGCCGGTCACGGAGCGGGCGCCGCAGAAGCGGAACTCCGCCGTCGTCGGATCGCCCATCGGCCAGCGGCACATGTATTCGCGCAGGTCCATGATGGTGACGCGCTCGGAGAACGGGATCACCACCTCCTCGGCCGGGGCCGGGACATGCTGTTCCTCGGGCTCGGCTTCCGGCGCGAATTGCGGGGCAAGCGCGTTGGCGCCGCGCGTCATGCCCGCGGCTCCGGTCATCGGATGGCTCGGCGAGCGTGTCGGCGGCTTGGGGCGCGGCGCGCTTGCATTGGCGCTGCGCGCCGGCGCGGACGCCGTCGGGGCCTTGGCCCGGCCCGACAGGCCGAGCCGGTGCACCTTCCCGATCACGGCGTTGCGGGTCACGTTGCCGAGTTCGCCCGCGATCTGGCTCGCGCTCAACCCGTCCGCCCAGAGCTTCTTGAGAAGCTCGACGCGTTCGTCGGTCCATGCTCCGGCTTCGTTCATCGGCGTCACCTGTCTGCTCGGGCCGGCCTCTTGGCCGGCCTGTGGCGGATCTCGGCGGAATCCGACGCCCTCGGCATTCCGGCCAAGCCGGAAACCGTGACGATCGCAACTGACGAACTGGGGACGCCGCACGAGATGTCGTATCTGACGGCCCTGAGACTACAAGATGCCCTGACTCGCCGACAAGAGTCCGTGAATCGGAAAGAGGCTTTTCCCCAGCCCATCGTGCAGACGGCGGCCGGGTGAATCCTTTTGGCAACGCTTGCCGGGAGCCCCGCAATTGACAGGGCGGCGCCGATTTATACATAATTGCCTCAAGCGAAGCCGCCCCGACCGGGCGGCCTTATGTTTTTGATGGAGCGGAGTTTCCGCCATGCGGGTGACGGTGCTGCGAGGGAGCTTGGGGCGGCTGCGACGATGATGTCGCAAGCGGGTCGCATGATGCCGGTTGGCGCGAGTGTCGCCGCCATCGATCCGCTCGGTGTTTGAACAGCCCTATTTCCGCAGTCTTCGAGTCACGAGGTTCCGTGTCATGACCGCCGCTTCCGTTTCGCCGTCCCAGTCCGTTCTGTTGCCGACCTATGTCCGGGCCCCCGTCGCCTTCGAGCGTGGCGAGGGCGCCTGGGCCATTGCCGCCGACGGCACCCGCTATCTCGATTTCGGCGCCGGCATCGCGGTCAACGCGCTCGGCCATGCGCATCCGCATCTGGTCGCGGCGCTGACCGCGCAGGCCGCCAAGATCTGGCACACCTCCAATCTCTACACGATGCCGGAAGGCGAGCGCCTGGCGCGCCGGCTCTGCGAGGCGACCTTCGCGCAACGCGTCTTCTTCGCCAATTCCGGCGCCGAGGCGAACGAGTGCGCCATCAAGATGGCGCGCAAGTATCACGCCGCGAAGGGCCATCCCGAACGCTTCCGGATCGTCACCTTCGAGGGCGCCTTCCACGGCCGCACGCTCGCGACCATCGCCGCCGGCGGCCAGCAGAAATACATCGAGGGCTTCGGCCCGAAGGTCGAGGGCTTCGACCAGGTGCCCTTCGACGACGAGAAGGCGCTGCGGGCCGCGATCGGCCCGGAGACGGCCGCCCTGATGATCGAGCCGATCCAGGGCGAGGGCGGGTTGCGTTCCGTGCCGCCGCGCTTCCTCAAGCTGCTGCGCCAGATCTGCGACGAGAACGGTCTCCTGCTGATCTTCGACGAGATCCAGACGGGCGTCGGCCGCACCGGCAAGTTCTTCGCCCACGAGCTCTACGGCGTCACGCCGGACATCATGTCGATCGCCAAGGGCATCGGCGGCGGCTTCCCGATGGGCGCTTGCCTCGCGACGGAGGAAGCCGCTTCGGGCATGACCGCCGGCACGCACGGCACCACCTTCGGCGGTAATCCGCTCGCCATGGCCGTGGGCAATGCCGTGCTCGACGTCGTGCTGGCGCCGGGCTTCCTCGACCATGTCGCCAACACGGCGCTGCGTCTCAAGCAGGGTCTGGCCGAACTCAAGGACCGTCACCCGGACGTCATCGAGGACATCCGCGGCGAGGGCCTGATGCTCGGCCTCAAGCTGCGCACGCCGAACACCGAATTCGTCGTCGATGCGCGCGAGGCGGGGCTGCTCGTCGTCGGCGCTGGCGACAACGTCGTGCGCCTGCTGCCGCCTCTGATCATCGGCGAGGCCGAGGTCGCCGAGGCGCTCGCGCGGCTCGATCGCGCGGCTCTCGCGGTCGAGGCCTCGCTGAAGCGCTCGGCTGCCGAATAAGGCACCGCCCCTCCATCCCGTATTTGCGAAGGAAGCGCCCGTGACGCGCCATTTCCTCGACCTCTCCGATTTCTCCGGTGCCGAGCTGCGGGCGATCCTGCGCGCCGGCGAGGAGATCAAGGCGCGCCGCCGCACTCCGGCGGCGGCCGGCGACCGTCTGCTCGAGGGCAAGGTCGTGGCCATGATCTTCGAGCAGCCATCCCTGCGGACCCGCGTGTCCTTCGATGTCGGCATCCGCGAGCTCGGCGGTTCGCCGATGATGGTGACGGGCCGCGAGATCGAGCTCGGCGAGCGCGAGACCATCGCCGACACGGCGAAGGTGCTCTCCCGCTATGTCGATGCGATCATGATCCGCATGCTCGACCACGATGCCGTGGTCGAGATGGCGAAATATGCCACCGTGCCGGTGATCAACGGGCTCACCAAGCGCCAGCACCCCTGTCAGGTCATGGCTGACGTGATGACCTTCGAGGAGCGCAAGGGCTCGATCAAGGGCAAGCGCATCGCCTGGACCGGCGACACCAACAATGTGCTCACCTCCTGGATCCATGCGGCGGGCCGGCTCGATTTCGAGCTCGCCATCGCCACGCCGGAGGAGCTGGCGCCGCCCAAGGGCCTGCTCGACTGGGCGAAGAAGCATGGGGCCAGGCTCTCCGTCGGCACGCGGCCCGAAGCCGCCGTCGAGGGCGCTGACTGCGTCATCACCGATTGCTGGGTCTCGATGGGCGACGAGGAAGGCACCCGTCATAATCTGCTGCGTCCCTATCAGGTCGACGAGCGGCTGCTCGGCCGCGCCGGGAAGGACGCCATCTTCATGCACTGCCTGCCGGCGAGCCGCGGCGAGGAGGTCACCGACCAGGTCATGGACGGGCCGCAATCGGCCGTCTTCGACGAGGCCGAGAACCGTCTCCATGCGCAGAAGGGCATTCTCGCCTGGTGCTTCGGCGGGGTCGGCGCCTGATGGTCGCCGCCGGAGACGCCGCCGGCGCGGCCGCGCTGGATGATCGCGTCGTTCCCTTCACGGTGCCCGATCTCGACGTGCGCGGGCGCGTCGTACGGCTCGGGAGTTCGCTCGACACCATCCTGGAGCGTCACGACTATCCGGAGCCGGTGGCGCGCGTCCTCGGCGAGGCGGCTGCGCTGACCGTGCTGCTCGGCACCGCGCTGAAATTCGAGGGCCGCTTCCAGCTCCAGACCAAGAGCGACGGGCCGATCTCGATGATCGTCGTCGATTTCAACGCGCCGGATAGCTACCGCGCCGTGGCGCGCTTCGACGAGGCGCAGCTCGCCGCCGCGATCCAAGCCGGCGCGCTCTCGACCGGGGACCTGCTCGGCGAGGGCCATCTCGCCATGACGGTCGACCAGGGCTCGTTCGAGACGCGCTACCAGGGCCTCGTGGCGTTGCAGCGGCAGAGCCTCGAGGAGGCGGCGCATCAGTATTTCCGCCAGTCGGAGCAGATTCCGAGCCGGGTCCGGCTCGGCGTGGGCAGCGTCGTCACCGGCGAGGGGCGTCGCTGGCGCGCGGGCGGCATGCTCGTGCAGTTCATGCCGCATTCGGTCGATCGCCTGCGTGCGGCCGACATCCATCCGGGCGATGCGCCCGAGGGGCACGAGATCCTGGCGAGCACCGATCCCGACGGCATCAGCGACGATGCCTGGGCCGAGGCGCGTGTGCTCGTCGAGACCGTCGAGGATCACGAGCTGCTCGACCCCATGCTGGAGAGCGAGCGCCTGCTCTATCGGCTCTTCCACGAGCGCGGCGCCCGCGTTTTCGACGCGGTGACGGTGCGCGAGGATTGCACTTGCTCGCGCGAGCGCGTTCTCGGCATGCTGCGCGGCTTCACCGCCGAGGATCGCCGCGAAATGCTGGCCGATGACGGCACGCTCGTCGTCACCTGCGAGTTCTGCTCGCGGCGCTACGCCTTCGGCCCGGCCGAGGTCGAGGAGGGGCTTTCCGCCGGCGCCTGAGGTGGCGCCTCAATGCAGCGTGCGGTGGCGATGGGGCGAATCGAGCGGAAAGAGCGGCACGTCGACATCGACGATCTCCCCGCTCTCCGCCCGCATCGCATAGGACCCGCGCATCGAACCGTCCGGCGTCGTCAGCGGGCAGCCGGAGGTGTAGCTGTAGCTCTCGCCGGGACGCAGCACCGGCTGCTCGCCGACCACGCCGTCGCCGCGGACCTCATGGACCGTGCCGCGGCCGTCGGTAATGATCCAGTGCCGCGTCAGGAGCTGGAGCGTCCTGGCCGAAAGGTTCAGGATCTCGATCGAGTAGGCCCAGAAATACCGGCCCTGTTCCGGCGACGATTCTCCCTCCATGAAGCGAGGCGAGACGCTCACCCGGACGCCATGGCTGTCGGCTCGATACATCGTCCGCACGCTCCTCTGCGCGGGGTGGCACGGTGTGGCCGTCGAGTTAGGAGTCCTCTTCGGCGCACGTCAATCCGCCGGCTCGTCCGGTGGCGCGGCACCCGCCAAACTGGCGTGGACAACATCTCGGCGGACCGACCCTGGCCGCTGGACCGAGAAATTGAAACGACCGACACTGCCGGGCAATTCGCCTGCATGGAGACCTGGATGCCTTTCGCGATTTGGCCCTCACAACGAATCTCAGCTGCTATCGCGGCAGGCTCAATCCGTTTGGAAAAGGCACCCGACGCGGATCAGGTTCAGCCGGCCAGCCTGGATCTCAGGCTGGGCTCACGCGCATACCGCCTTCCGGCGAGCTTTCTTCCCGGCCCCGGCTACACGGTGGCGGAACGCCTGGCCAAACTCGCCACCCATGAGGTGGACCTGACCAAGCCGACGGTCCTGGAGCGAAACTGCGTCCACATTGTACCCCTGATGGAGAGCTTGGCTCTTCCGAAGGGCGTGGATGCGCGCGCGAACCCGAAAAGCTCTTCGGGGCGGCTCGACATCTTCGTCCGCATCATCACCGATTACGGCGTGACGTTTGACGATGTCCCGGATGGCTATCACGGCCCTCTCTATGCCGAGGTCGTGCCCCGCTCGTTCGCAGTGATCGCTCAGGCCGGCGCGCGGCTCGCGCAAATGCGCTTCCGCGAAGCGGCGACGTCCCCGGTCGCCGCGACGCGCATCGTGCCCGTCACCATCGACCTCGATCCCGACGGAAAGCCGGACGGCATCATCGGCTACAGGGCACGACGTCATTCCGGGTTGGTCGATCTCGCGAAAGTCGGCGCCCTTCCGAGATCCGACTATTGGGAACCGATCACCGCCATCGCCGGGCGCCGGGAGTTGGTTCTCGATCCCGACGAGTTCTACATCCTGGTGTCGGCGGAGGCGGTCGTCGTCGGAGCGGACGAGGCGGCCGAGATGGTGGCGTATGATCCTGCCGTCGGGGAACTTCGCTCGCACTATGCGGGCTATCTCGACTGTGGTTTTGGACTGGCGGAAGCCGGCGGAGCCGGGTCTCGCGTCGTGCTCGAAGTCCGTTCCCACGACGTCCCGTTTCTGCTCGATCATGGGCAGCGGATCGCGACGCTCGTCTACGAACCCATGACAGAGCGTCCGGAACGTCTTTACGGCCAGGATCTGGGGTCGAACTATCAGGGGCAGGGACTGAAGCTGTCCAAGCATTTCGTCTAGAGCGTACTCCCTTTTGTGGAAGCGGCCGTCATTCCGGACAAGCCGCGATAGTGGCGCCGATCCGTAAATCCATCGAAGGGCGCTGCGCTCGATGATGGATCTCGCGTCGCGGGATGCCTTACGGGAGAGGGTGATGCCCGCCTGCCGACGCCGGACGGCCTTCGGGCCGGGGCGACGGCGGGCCTGAGGGCGGCGGTCCGGTTCGTGCTCATCGCTCGCGGAACGCCTTGGCCAGCTGGTCCTTCAGCGGCTTGACCAGGAATGCGAGCGGTGTGCGCTCCTCCGTCGCGATGAAGACGTCGGCCTGCATGCCCACCGCGATCCGGCTGGGCGCGAGCCTCGCCAGCTCCTCCGGCGGCACGGAGACCCTGACGGTGTAGAAGGAGGCCCCGCTCTGCTGGTCGCGCACGGTGTCGGCCGAAATGCGCGAGACCGTGCCGGCGAGTTCGGGCGTGCTGCGCTGGTTGAAGGCGTGCATCTTGATGTGGACAGGCCGGTCCAGGGCGATCTGGTCGATGTCCGGAGGAGACACTCTCGCCTCGACCTGGAGGGTCTCCTCGGCGGGGACGATCAGCATCGCCGGTTCTGCGGGCGCCAGGACCCCGCCCACGGTGTGGATGGCGAGCTGATGGACGAAGCCGGCGCTGGGCGACCGGATGTCGACGCGGCGCAGCTGGTCTTCGGCCGCGATCCGCCTCTCGGCGAGCTCGGCCATCTTGCCCTGGACTTCGCGCAGCTCTTTCATCACCTCCTCGCGCAGGCCGTCGTCGATCTGGATGACCTGGAGCTCCGTTTCGGCGATCTTGCCCTGCGATTGGGCGATGGCGGCCGCGAACTGTCCCTTCTGGCCATCCAGGGTCGCTGCGGCGCGCTCCAGCGTCGTCTTGCGGCTGAGAGCGATCAGGTTCTTGGCATAGAGGGCCTGCACGCCCTCCAGCTCCTGTGCGATCAGCTCCTCCTGCCGGGCGCGCGCGACCTCCTGCGCCTCGAAGCCGGCGATTTCCTCCCGAAGCTGCGCGATGCGCTTGCCGAGCTGGGCCTTCTGACCGTCGCGGGCCGCGCGCCGCGCCTCGAACAAGGTGCGTTCGGACAGGACGAGTTCGGCGATCTCGGGCTCGCCCAGTCGCGCTTCGAGTTCGGGGGCGACGGCCGGCTCCGGCCTGCGGTCGCGCTCGGCGTGCAGCCTGGCGCGCCGGGCAGCGAGCTCGTCGAGCTGCTTGGCCAGGACCTGCAGATTGGCCCGCGTCGCGGTATCGTCGAGCCTGACGACGACCTGTCCCTTCTCGACACGATCTCCCTCGCTCACCGCGAGCTCGCCGACGACGCCGCCGGTCGCATGCTGGACCTTCTTCACGTCGCCATCGACGACGATCTGCCCGGAGGCGACGACGGCGCCCGAGACGGTGGTCGCCACCGCCCATACGCCGACGGTCCCCGCGAAAAGCGCCACGCCCGCAACCCCGGCGAGGGTGAGCGTCCTCAGCGAGCCCAGAAAGGCCGTTCGATCCTCGGTCATGGTCTCGATCCCGTTCATCAGGCCACCGCCTGTCTCTGCGTGGCGGGCGCGCCGCCCTGGCGCATCATCTTCTGAAGCACGTCCGCTTTCGGCCCGATGGCGAGGACCCGCCCCTCGGCCATCATGGCGACATGGTCGACGCCGGCCATCGCGGTCTGGCGATGGGTGACGATCACGGCGATGCCACCCCGGGCCCGAACGCCGCGCACGGCTTCGGTCAGGGCCGCGTCGCCGTCATGGTCGAGATTGGCGTTGGGCTCGTCGAGCACCACCAGAAAGGGATCGCCGTAGAGCGCCCTCGCCAGGCCGATCCGCTGGCGCTGTCCGCCCGAGAGGGAGGCTCCCGCCTCGCCTATGGGCGTGTCGTAGCCGCGCTCCAGCCCGACGATCAGGGCATGGGCGCCGGCCGCCTTGGCCGCGGCGACGATCGCGGCGTGGGGCGCGTCGGGCGCGAAGCGGGCGATGTTCTCGGCGACCGTGCCGTCGAGGAGCTCGACATCCTGGGGCAGGTAGCCGACATGCCGTCCGAGCTCGTCCCGCTCCCACTGGTCGATCGAGGCGCCATCGAGCCGGATATCCCCCTTCAGCGGCGGCCAGACTCCGACGAGGGCTCGCGCGAGGGTGGACTTGCCCGACGCGCTCGGGCCGATCACGGCCAGACCCTGACCCGCCGACATCCTCAGGGAGGCCCCGAGCAGAATGGGATGCGGCCGCCCCGGCGCCGCGACGACGAGATTGTCGACGACGAGCTCGTGGCAGGGCGCCGGCAGCGCGGTCCGGGCGGCGTCACGCTGGTCGTCGGCGTCCAGAACCTGAGCCAGGCGCTGCAGGCCCTGCCGCGCCGCGACGAACTGCTTCCAGTGCGCCATGGCGATCTCGATCGGAGCCAGCGCACGCGAGGTCATGATCGAAGCCGCGATCATCGACCCGCCCGAGATCTCGCCGCGGATCGAGAGATAGGCGCCCAGTCCCAACACCATGGATTGCAGCAGCATGCGGAAGACCTTGGCGATCGCGCCGATCCCGCTCGTGGCGTCCGAGCCGGCGAGCCAGTCATGGACGTGGCGCTGGTCGGCGTCCCGCCATTTGAGCCTGAGGGCGCGCATCATTCCCATCGCGGTGACGGCCTCCGCATTGCGGCGGCAGGCATCGAGGACGGCCTGCCGCGCCGCGGCGCTGGCGAACTGGGCCCGGGCAGCCGTGCGGCTGCGCCGCTCCGTGAGCCAGGTCAGGGCCAGAATGACGGCGCCGCCGCCCATGGCGAGCCAGCCGAGCCAGGGGTTGAGCAGAAAGCAGCCCGCGAAGAAGAGCGGCATCCAGGGCATGTCGAAGAGGGCGGTCGGGCCCATCGAGGCCAGGAACGCCCGGATCTGGTCGAGATCGCGGACCGGCTGCATCGCCTGGTCCCCGCGCGCGCCCAGGAGAGAGGAGCGCTGCAGCGCCGCGAAGGCCCGTGCCGAGATGAGAGCGTTGAAGCGGGCTCCGATCCGCGCCAGCATTCGGACGCGAACAGCGTCCAGAAACCCCTGCAGGGCGTAGCAGGCGAGGAGCAGCAGCGAGATCCCGACCAGGGTCGGGACGCTGCGCGAACTCAGCACCCGATCGTAGATCTGCAACATGTAGAACGAACCCGACAGCATGAGCAGGTTGATCAGGCCCGAAAAGACTCCGACGGCGGCGAAGGCGCCGCGGCACGAGGCCAGCGCGGCCGTGACGGGCGCGCCGGAAGAGGCGGATGGCGTGCGGTTCATGACAGGTCTCGAAGGGCGTCGCGCGACGCATGGGGCGGGGTGCCCCGGCCGGCGCCGTGAAGGCGCCGGCCGGGCCGTACGAAGCCGCCACGAGGCTGCGGGCGCCGTTCGGGCACCCGCTCCCCATGTGCGACCCTCGCGTCTCAGACGAAGGCGAAATAGGTCGCGTAGTGCGACGGGTGCTGCGTCACGTCGTCATAGATGGCCTGGCCGTTGGCGATCGAGATCGCCCATTCCCCGCCGGTGGCCGCGCCGTTGTTGTCGCCGGAGATGACGAGGTTGGAACCGTTCATCGCGGCGTGGTCGGAGAACCAGGTCGAAACGAATTCCTGCCGCAGCTGGGCGCTCTGCAGGTTCCAGTCGGGAATGAAGTCGGCAAACCGGATGATGTCCTGGCCGGCGGCGAAGTCGGTGATCGTCTTCGTTCCGGTCTCGACATTGAACGCGGCCGTTCCCTTCTGCCAGTCGACGCTGACGCTGCCGCCGACGATGAAGGTGTCCTTGCCGTCACCGCCCGTCAGGATGTCGTTGCCGGTGCCCGCGTAGAGGATGTCGTTGCCGGCGTCGCCCTGGAGGGTGTCGTTGCCCGCGCCGCCCCAGATCTGGTCGTTGCCCTCGCCACCCTTGAGGGTGTCGTTGCCGTTCTCGCCATAGAGGTAGTCGTTGCCCTTACCCCCGTCGACGACGTCGTTGCCTTCGCCGCCATAGAGATAGTCGCCGGCCTTCGTGCCGGTCATGGTGTCGTTTCCGGCGAAGCCGTAGAGCTTGACGCCCTTGTCGCCGAAATCATAGCCGGACATCACGTTGTCGCAGGCGTCGCCATGCACCACCTTGACCGTCTCGCGCAGGAAGTCGCTGGCCTTCAGGTCGGCGACGTTCTCGAAGCTGATGCTCATCCCCGTATCGGCGGGATTGCTGAGATTGGTGATCTTGATCGCTGCCGAGCTGACACCGTTGACGATCTGCGCGGTGAGCTCGAACGACAAGGTGTCGCCGCTGATGGTTGCGAACTGGCCCGTGAGGGCGTTCCCGGCGCTGGCCTTCATCGAGAAGCCGGGCAGCTGCAGGTTGTAGGCATAGGCGCCGTTGTCGCCGACCAGCGCATCGGCGGCGGCGAGCACCTTCGAGACGTCCGTGTCGGACATGCGCTCGAAGATGGTCCGCAGATCGAGCTTGTCGACGCCGCTGGTGAAGTCGGTGATCGTGTCCTTGCCGAATTCCGCGCCGAAGTTGACGGTCTTGACCGCGTTGTTGAGCCAGTACTGGAAGTAGTCCGCGCCCGCGCCGCCCGTCAGGCGATCGTTGCCTGAACCGCCATTGAGCCAGTCGCTGCCCGCGCCGGCATCGATCGTGTCGTCGCCGCTGCCGCCCCAGGTCAGGTCGTTGCCGTCGCCGGCATCGATCGCGTCGTTGCCGGCATCCCCATAGAGATAATCGTTGCCGCTGCCGCCGAACAGATGGTCGTTGTCGTCGCCGCCATAGAGGATGTCGTTGCCCTCGCCGCCGAACAGATAGTCGCTACCCTTCTCGCCGTAGAGGATGTCGTTGCCCGCGCCGCCAAGGACGACGTCGTCGCCGGCGCCGGCCCAGACGCGGTCGTTGCCGGCTCCGGCGTCGATCACGTCGGCCCCGCTGCTGCCGCGGACGAAATCGTCCAGCGTCGTGGTGGGCGCCGTCCCGACGGTGGTCTGGGCCGAGCCTGCCACGGTCGCGACGTTGACGTTCAATTGAATGGACATGAATAACCCCCAGATGAAATCGCGCCGGAAATGACGCGACCACCACTGGGCAATGCCGGGACCAAGCTGCGGGAAAACCCCCGGATTCCGCTTACGTCATTGAAATATATAGAAGATCGACGATTCGTTCGCAAACGGAACGTTAACGCCGGTAAGGAACGGAGCGTTATTGTTTTGTTAAGTACTATTTCGGCGCAAGAAGCTGTGTCTACTTGCGGATTTGCTGTTTTATTTCGGACGGGTGTCGATCTGTTTTGCTACAGGCCTGCCGGGCGCGAAGACGGCTTCGGGGCGGTGCGAAGTGCCCTGCCAAAAGCGAACATGGCCGATGTCGGCTGGCCCGTGACGGCGGCCGGTCGTTCAGGCTGAGGTCTCGAGGCGAGCCGCCGAGCGACGCCTAGGAGCCGTGGACTCTTGAGGATTCCCAAGTTGGGTTAGGCGTGATTCAAGGCTGTCTTTTGGGAGGCAGCCATGGGCGTTCTGGACCGCCTGATACTCCGGGATGAGCAGTGGGAGCGGGCGCGACAATCGGATGTTCGTGGAAGCGGTGTTGTGGATCGTGCGGACCGGCTCACCCTGGCGCGATCTGCCGGATGTATTCGGCGACTGGAACAGCGTCTTCCGGCGCTTCAGCCGCTGGAGCCATAAGGGCGTCTGGTGGCGCATCTTCGCGGCGATGTCGGACGATCCCGACTTCGAGTACCTGATCGTCGATTCCACGATCATCCGCGCTCACCAGCACGCGTCGGGCGCTAAAAAGGGGGGCCTGAAGATCAGGCCATTGGCCGTTCCCGCGGCGGCCTGAGCACCAAGATCCACATGGCCGTCAGAGGTCTCGGCTGTCCGGTTCGCTTTGTGCTCACGGCCGGCCAGAAGGGCGACTGCCCGCAAGCTGACGCGCTGATCGAAGGATTGCCCGCACAGGTCGTCATGGCTGACGCTGCTTATGACGCCGATCCGCTGCGCCAGAAAATCGCCGAGAAGCGCGCCATCGCCGTCATCCCGAGCAATCCCTCGCGGGCGCTCAAATATCCGCTCGACAAACACCTCTATGCCCAACGCCATCTCGTCGAGTGCTGCTTCTCGAGGCTCAAGCAGTTCCGACGCGTTGCGACGCGCTTCGAGAAGACGGCAAGACACTATCTCGCCATCGTCACAATCGCCGCAACCGTCCTATGGCTCAGATAAGTGTCCACGGATCCTAG
>QFQY01000111.1 GCA_003248805.1 Chelatococcus sp.
TGGACGTTCATCGAGCCCTCGGTATGGGAGCCGGCGGCTTCGAGATAGCAGCCGGGGAAGAGCTCGATCATCCCCGACAATTCGAGGTCTTCCAGGCGCAGCGCATCGCGCGTGTGCAGCCGGTCGATGAGGTGCTTGATGTCGGGCGCCGGATATTGCGGGTGCATCAGGCCGGAGACGGAGTATTCGAGCTCGCGCCGGTTGATGAGCACGGTCGTGTTCATCGGGAAGAGCTCGTCCTTCCCGGCATGGTCGATGTGGAGATGGGTGTGCATGACATAGCGGACATCGCCCATCCGCACGCCGTGCCGGGCGAGCTGGTTCTCGATCATGTTCTCGTGGAACTGGAGGCCCCGCATGCCGAGGCTCTCCATGATCTGGTTGTGGCGGTAGCCGGTATCGACCACCACCGGCCAGGGCCCGCCCAGGATCAGAAAGCCGTAGGTCGGCACGCGGCGGGTCCGGCCGCAATCGCGGCCGAGCACGAGGAAGCTCGATTCCAGCTCGATATCGCCATAGTCGAGGATCTTGATTTCGAGGGCCATGAACGTCCTCCTCTCCTGATCACTGGCCGAGGCGGTAGACCCGCCTCGCGGTCTCGTTGAACACGGCGGCCCGCGCCGCTTCGGGCACGACGGCGCGATGCGCGGCGATCAGCTCGGCATAGGACGTCCAGAGCTTTTCGATGGGGAAGTTGGAGCCGAACAGGCAGCGTTCGGCCCCGAAAAGGCCGAGCGTCTCGCCGACCACGAAGGCGAGATGCGCCGGGTCGTTCCGGCGCAGGAAGGTGCCGAGCCCGGAGAGCTTGCTGACGATGTTGGGCCGGCCGGCGAGCAGCGCCATGCCTTCGCGCCAGGTTGCGATGCCCTTGGGAGAGAGGTCCTCCAGCATGCCGGCATGCTGGAGGACGAAGGTCACCTCCGGGCAGGCGGCGGCGAGCTCGGCCGCACCCGCCATCTGGCCGGCGAAGACCTGGAGTTCGAAGCTGAAGCCATGGTCCGCCAGCCGCGCGACATTGGCGACGAGCCGCGGATCGCGCGCGAGGTCGGGCCCGCTGGCGAAGCGATAGAGCGCGTTCTCGTGCCAGTGGAGCTGCATGCGCACGCCGCGCACCCGGCCGTTGCGGGCGAGCCGGTCGAGCTGCGGGCGGACATCCGCGGCCAGCATGTCGGCATAGGCGACGATGGCGATCGGGAACCCCGATTCCTCCGAGGCCTGCGAGACGTAAGTCACCTCGTCGAGAAAGCGCTCGGTCGCCCAGTTGGCCTGGACATAGACCGCCTCGGTCACGCCGGATGGGCGGCAGTCGGCGAGATATTCCGTGACCGGATAATCGCGCCGGATCGGCTCATAGGGCCCGAAGATGCGGGGCTGCATGGGGCCGAGCAGCCAGGGCAGGTCGGCCTGCCGCCAGATGTGGAAATGGGAATCGACGATGCCGGTCATGCCACCCGCGAGCCTCCGAGCGAAAGGATGTGCCGGCAGATCCGCGCCGTGCTGCCGCCGTCCGAGAGGCTGGCGAGGCGCGGCGCGATCAGCCGGAGCGCTTCGGTTTCGGGCCGATAGCCGGGATCGGCCGCCAAGGGCGTCAGCCAGTCGATGCGATGGGCCCGCTGCGCGAGCCGGGCGACGGCACCGACCAGGGCCGATGGATCGCCGCGCTCGAGCCCGTCCGAGAGCACGATCACGACGGCGCCCCGGGCATAGGACGCGAAGCGGGGCACGGCGAGGAAGGCCTGCAGGGCGTCGCCGATCCGCGTGCCGCCGTCCCAGTCGGCGACGAGGCCCGAAGCTTCCGCCAGCGCCTGCTCGCGCCGCCTGCGCCGCAGCGCCCGCGTCACGCGGGTGAGGCGCGTGCCGAAGGTGAAGACCTCGACCTGCCGCGTCGCGTGGACGATCGCATGCGCCAGAGCGAGATTGGCGTCGCTGCGTTGCTTCATCGAGCCGGAAACGTCGATCAGCAGCAGGATCGGGCGCGGCCGTGTCAGGCGTCGCAGCCGCTTCAGGCTCATCACCTCGCCATCATGGCGTATCGCGTCCTTGAGGCTGCGGGCGAGATCGACGACGGGGCCGCGGCGGGCGTTGCGGTGCCGATAGCCGCGGCGACGGGGCAGGGCGGCGGGCAGTGCCCGGCCGAAGCGACGCAGGGCCTCGCTCTCGTCCAGCGTCCTGAGTTGGCGCAGGGAGAGGGCCTCCGCGCCGGTCGCGACCTGGCCGGTCTCGTTGGCCTCCTCGCCGATCAGCACCTCGCGCGAGCCGGAATCCTCCTGCACCGAGATGTCCTCGTCCGGCGCGAAGTCGTCATCGCCGGGCTCGGCGAGCGCTCCACCGAGGAAATGCAGCTCGAACAGGGCGTCGAAGCGCTCGCGCTGCTCGGGATGGGGGGCGAGCGTCGCGAGCGCGGCCTTGTGGACATGCGCGATGCTGCGCGGGCCGAGCAGTTCGATGGCGCTCAGGAAGGAGACCGTCTGCTCGGGCGCGACCGTGATGCCGTGCTCGCGCAGCAGCGCCGGGAAGGCGACGAAGAGCCGGGCGGCGGGGGGCAGGGGGGCGATCATGGCCAACCCTCCGATGGATACTCAGCCGTCATCCTGAGGAGCGCCGCAGGCGCGTCTCGAAGGATGGTCCAGCAGGCTCCGGAGAAATCTTGATCATCCTTCGAGACGCCGCTGACGCGGCTCCTCAGGATGAGGGCCGAGGTTTGGACCGGGCGCCTCATGCCACCAGCCCCGGGATGAAGAGCGGCAGGCGCGGCCGCAGATGGGCGAGGTCCTCCTCGTCCTTGATCGCGGCGCCGAGCGAGCGGCGGAAGGCCTCGGGCCAGGGCGCGCCGGTCCGCGCCAGCGCGGTCGCGGCCTCGGCCCAGTCGACCGCCTCGGCCACGCCCGGCGGCTTGGCGAGCGGCTCCTGCCGCAGCAGGCCGACCGCGTCGACGACGGCACGCGCCGTGCTCTCGGCGACGGCCGACGAACGCAGCATGATGATCCGGGCCTCCCGCTCCGGCGCGGGATAGGCGATGTAGTGGTAGACGCAGCGGCGGCGCAGCGCCTCGTGCAGCTCGCGCGTCCGGTTCGAGGTCAGGATCACCACGGGCCGCTCGGGCGCGCGCAGCGTGCCGCGCTCCGGGATCGAGATCGAGAAATCGGAGAGGAATTCGAGCAGGAAGGCCTCGAATTCATGGTCGGAGCGGTCGATCTCGTCGATCAGCAGCACGGTCGAGTCCGGCCGTCGCAGCGCCGCCAGCATCGGCCGCTCGATCAGGAAGTCGTCGCGGTAGATGTCGAGCTGCTCGCCTTCCTTCGCCTGCCGGATGGCGAGCATCTGCCGCGGATAGTTCCATTCGTAGAGCGCGGCGGCGGCGTCGATGCCCTCGAAGCATTGCAGGCGGATGAGCTGGCGCCCGAGGATGCCGGCGAGCGCCTTGGCCGCCTCGGTCTTGCCGACGCCCGGCGCGCCCTCCAGCAGCAGCGGCTTGCCGAGCGCGAGCGCGAGATAGCCGGCGGTCGCGATGCCGTCGTCGGCGAGGTACATCGCCGCCTGGAGGGCCTCGGCGAGGTCCTCGGGGCTTGAGATGCCGGCGACGGTCGTCCTCAGCGCCATCCGCTCACCGCCAGTTCACGGGGCCGCCGCGGCGCGGGCCGGGCCTGGCGCCGCCATTGGCCTTGAGCCCCCGCAGGATCTTCTCCGGGGTGATCGGCAGTTCGTCGACCCTGACGCCGACGGCGTTGTAGACCGCATTGGCGATCGCCGGCAGCACCGGATTGGCGCACATCTCGCCCGGTCCCTTGCCGCCGAACGGCCCGTCCGGCGCCGGCCGCTCCAGCACGGTCACGTGATAGGGCGCGATATCGCCCGGCCCCGGCATCAGGTATTCGTTGAAGTCGCGCGGGCCGTGCTCGGGATTTGGATAGTAGGGCTCCGGCGTCTCGTAGAGCGCGTGGCTGATGCCCATCCAGGCGCCCCCCACCAGTTGCTGCTCGACCATGCGCGGATTGATGACGCGGCCGAGCTCATAGGCGCTCGTCATCCTGAGCACCTCGACCTCGCCGGTCTCGTCGTCGACCATCACGTCCGCGACGAGGCAGGCATGGGCGAAGGCGGTGTTCGGATTCATCTCGCCGGTCTCGGCGTCGACGGCCGAGAGCGGGATCAGGAAGATGCCCCGGCCGGCGATGGTCTTGCCCTGCCTGAACTGCGCCGCCTGCGCCGTCGCCTTCACCGTGATGCTGCGGGAGGGCGCGCCACGGACATGGATGTTGCCGCGCCCGTCCGTGACGAGATCGGCGGCGTTGACCTCGAGCTCCTCCGCCGCGGCCTCGAGCAGCACCCCGCGCGCCTCGCGGGCGGCGACGATGATGGCGTTGCCCATGCGATGCGTGCCGCGCGAGGCGAAGGAGCCCATGTCGTGCGGGCCGGTGTCGCTGTCGGCGGTGTCGACATAGACGTCCTCGACCGGCACGCCGAGCGTCTCGGCCGCGATCTGCCGCGAGACCTGCTTCATGCCCTGGCCGAGATCGATGGCCGAGAGTGCGACGGTGAACTTGCCGTCCGGGTTGGAATGGATCAGCGCCTGGCTCGGGTCGCCGCCGAGATTCATGCCGATCGGATAGTTGACCGAGGCCATGCCGCGACCTTCATGACGGGCCATCTCAGCGCCTCCTCGTGCCAAAAACCGACGAGAACCGCACCGCGCCGTGCTGCGGCTGCGCCGGGGTCGCCGGCGGCGGCTGGGCAGGGAGCGCGCCTGCCGGCTGATAGGTCTGCGGCGCAGGCGGAGAGACGGGAGGTGGCGGCGGAGCCATCGGTCGCGGCGGCTCGTAGCGTGGCTGTTCGTAGCGCGGGACTTGCGTCGGCGCGGCATGGCCATCGCGCGCGCCTTCCATCACCGGCTGCTTGCTCGGCGCGATCCGTGTCGTGCCGGCCGGCAGCACCTGCGTGACCGGGCCGCCGCGCGTGTCGGGCCGGCCGATCTGGCCGCGGGCGTCGAGCGGGGTCGCCGGGATCTGCGAGCGCTCGCCGGCCCCGCCGGCCAGAGAGGAGGCGCGCTTCGCCTGCTCCGAGAGAGGCCAGTTCGCCTTCTCGGCCGCGACCTGCACGCATTCGATCAGCGCCGTGTTCTTGGCGATGCGCCGATGCGCCTTCATGTCCCCATCGCGATAGGCGTTGAGGATGCGCAGTTCCATCGGATCCATGCTCGCGGCTTCGGCGAGGCGGTCCATCTGGACCTCGAGCGCGAAATCGACGGCGGTGACGCCGAAGCCGCGCATGGCGGTCGACGGGCAGCGATTGGTGTAGGCGACATAGACGTCGGAGGCGACGTTTGGGATCCAGTACGGCCCCGGCAGATGCGCGGTGCACTTGATCGCGGCATAGCTCGACAGCCGGGTATAGGCGCCGGCGTCGAAATAGCTGCGGATCGAGCGGGCGACGATGCGCCCGTCCCGCATCAGCCCGTCCTTGATGTAGATGCGCTCGGCCCCGCGCGGCGAGCCGTAGAGCATCTCCTCCTCGCGATCGAGGACGAAGCGCACCGGCCGGCCGGTCAGCATGGCCCCGAGCACGGCGAGCGGCTCGGTCAACGAGTCGACCTTGCCGCCGAAGCCGCCGCCGACGGTGCCGCCGATGAAATGCAACTGGTTCGACTCGACATCGACGATCTTGGCGGTGGTGCCCAGCGCGAAGAACAGGCCCTGGGCGCAGGAATGAACGACATAGCGCCCGTTCTGCTCGGGCGCGGCGATGGAGCCGTTCGTCTCCGTCGGCGCATGCTCGATCGGCGACATCTGATAGCGGTGCTCGATGACCATGTCGGCGCCGGCGAAGCCCCGCTCGACGTCGCCGAAGCGCAGCTTCTGATGGTCGAAGCGGTCGTGGTACTCGAAGTAGTTGCCGGGATAGGTCTCGTTGACGACCGGCGCCCCCTGCCTCAGCGTCTCCTCGACGTCGAAGACGGCCGGCAGCGGGTCGTAGTCGATGCGCACCAGCTTGCGGGCCGCGAGCGCCTGGGCCTCGCTGTCGGCGAGGATGGCGACGACCGGCTCGCCCTTGTAGCTGACCTTGTTCACCGCCAGCGACGGCTCGTCGTCCTTGCCGAAATTGATCAGGCTGAGCAGCGTGTTCTTGTTCACCGGCACGTCGGCGCCGCGCAGCACGC
>QFQY01000112.1 GCA_003248805.1 Chelatococcus sp.
GAGCGGACCCGGTTTACGGCGATCTCCCGGTTTTCCCCGACGCGGCCGCCGGCGGGGTGTTCACGCTCGTCGGCAACGAAGGGCGCAAGACCCGCGACTTCAACGAGCGCCTCTACTTCAAGCTGACGCTCGAGGGCCGCACGACCGTTGGCTCGCAGGAATGGTCGGCCTCGCGCACGAAGCTGTTCGTGCCGGGCTTCTCGACGCGGACGGCGATCGCCCCCAGCTTCAGCAACGTTCCGATCGTCATGGGCCGGCGCGAGGCCGGCATGGCGCTGTTCTGCATCCGCGGCCGCACGGCGGGCTTTCCCGGTCCGCTCGACGCCTACCAGTGGCTGCGCGATGGCGTCGCGATCCCGGGCGCGACCGACCAGTGGTATTTCCAGACCAGCGCCGATGTCGGCGCGGTCGTCACCTGCCGGATGACGGCGATCAACGCCGCCGGCACGAACAGCTACACCGTCCCCGGCGGCTCGGCGACAACCGAGGCGGTGCTGCTGCCGGATGCCGGCACCAAGCGGTACATGTCCTTCGCGGCGACGGGGACCGGCGACGGCTCGTCGACCGCCAACGCCATGGCCCTCACCACGGCCAACCTGAACGCTGCGATCCTCGCCGCGGGGCCGGGCGGCTCCGTCATCCTCAACGCCGACGTCGCCTATCCGATGACGGAGTCGCTGCTGATCTTCCGGGGCGGCACGTCCGGCTCGCCGGTCAACATCGTCGGCATGTCCTTCGCGACCGGCCGCGAGAAGAACGTCGTCCTCTCGTCGACACGATCCCAGCCGCTCGACATCGGCGCCATCATGGTGCGGGGCGGAACCGGCGACCGCGGCATCCCGATCATGTCGATCGGCTCGCCCTATGGCGTCGTGACCGCCAGCGCGGCTTCGAACCTGGTCGCCTCGGCTGACGGCCTGCTGCAGAACCTGCCGGCCGGCACGCCGCTCTTCATCGCCAATTCCGGGTCGGGCTCGGCGATGCCGGCGCCGCTGGTCGCGAACACGGTCTACTATGCGATTCCGGTCTCGGGCGGGTTCCGCGTCGCGGCGACCAGGGCCGACGCGATCGCCGGGACCGCCATTACGCTGACGACGGACGGCGCGCCGACACTGAATGCGACGACCTGCGGCGACGTCTCGACCGCAACCGTGAATGTCGGCTCGAACCTCATCACCGTGAGCGCCGACCTCTACGGCGACACGGAAGACGGCGATCTGCTGCTGTTCTCGACGAGCGGCACGCGCCCGACCGGATTCAACGGTGTCGGCGCCGTCGTCAAGAAGCTCGGCTCGAACACGCTGCGCGTCTACAAGTCGGTGATCGACTACGAGGCCGACGTTCCCTTCGTCTTCACCGACACCGGCACCGGGACGTTCACCGCGCGCCAGTGCCGGGTTCCGGTCGGCTCGTCCTACATCGACTACCGGAACATCACCTGCAAGGATGCCGGCTCCGCCGACGCCGCGATCCTGCAGCGCATGCCGCTCAAGGGCATCCGCTTTTTCGACGTCCACGGCACCAACGTCTATCGCCTCTTCGGGCAGACGAACCGGATATCGTCGGATTTCAACGACGCGAGCGCGATCGGCCTGACCTTCGACCGCTCCATCGTCTATGGCTGCGAGCGCGGCCATCACCGCGTGCGCTATCACACGCGCGGCGCCGTCTTCAATCTGTGCTTCACGGACGCCCGCGGGTTCTTCAACGACCTGTTCCCGTCGCTGAACGTTCTGCAGGAGACGAACACCTATATCGTCGAGATCGGCGATACGACCTGGCAGATCGGGCCGAGCAACACCCTCTACACCAACTGCGTCGCCAAGCGCGCCTATACGATCTATCCGCCCGACGAATACGCCCAGGGCGACGGCTTCGAGAGTTCCGGAACCTATGTCGGTTCACTGCTTCGGCAGTGGTGCGAGGCGACCTGGTGCGGCGATGGCGGGTTCGACGACAAGGCGACCGGCCTCGTCTACGAGGACTGCTACGCCGGCTTCACCAAGCGGCAGTTCCGCCTTTGGAACTCGGCGACCCTTCGGCGCACATGGTCGAAGGAGCCGCAGCGCCAGTCGAGCTTTCGCGGGGAGAACGGCGGGCGCTGCCATTTCGGCATCTTCCGCAGCAACGCGACCATGCTGTTCGAGGATTTCACAATCATCGACGCGTCCGACGCCGACCTCTTCAACTGGGAGACGGGGTCGACCGTCAGCAACACGGCGGTCACCTTCACGAACGCCACGATGGACGTGCTCAACCCGCAGCGATCCGTCTTCAAGAACGGCGCCTCGAACACGCTGACCTGGACGCCGGCCGCTACGCCGAGCACGGCGATCGCCTATGCCAGCGGGTTCGAAGGGGGCGGCGTGCCGGAGTCGACGGCCGCGACCGGCACTGTGATCGCGACCCTGTCCGGCGCCGACCGCTTCCTCCTGGTCAACAATCCGGGCGGAAAGTTCCGGCTCGACGGCACCCAGCTCAAGCTGATCTCGCCGCTGAACTACTCGGTCGCCGCGAGCCACACGCTGCTGATCCGCGGCACGACGCGCGAGGCCTGGTCCGATCTGAGCGTCAACATCCTTGTTCTCGGGTCGGAGGAGGCTGAGACCGCCGCGTTCTTCGATGCTGCCGCGACCGCCGCGCTCGATCTCAGCGGCGTGACGCCGTCCTACCGGGCGGCGGTGAACGCCCGCATCAAGGGCTACAAGGAGAACGGCCTGTGGGATATCGCCACGGTGATCCCGCTGGTGCTGGCCCCGACCACGGAGCTGGCCGGGCGCAATCTCCGGCAGAACGCGCACCACTTCACGGTGCACGGCGGGGTCACCAAGACGCCGAAGTCGCTCTACACGGGCGACGGTACATCCGGCTACTTGGAGGCGGCTTCGGCCGTGCCCAACGCGCTCGGCGCGAATTGGGGGCAGAACGACGCCTTCATCCATGCCGAGGTGACGAGCCATCCGGCGACGAGTGCGAAGCAGCTCCTGACGATGGGCTCGGGCACCAGCTTCACGACGCTGGTGATCTACCAGAACGCGACGCAGAGCGGCTTTCGCTGCAATGCGCAGAACATCGCCGCCGTCAACAACAGCGTGCGGACGGGCGACTTCTTCGTCAGCCGCGAGCCCACCGTCCAGCGCTTCCGCCGGCACGGCGGCGCGACCGTCACCAGCAGCAACGCCTCCGTCGCCCCGAACGGTTCCGGCCCGCTCCGGATGCTCGCCAACAACGGCGCGACGCCGACCGACTTCAACGACGCCACCGCGGCGATCTGGTGGGCTGGCAAGAACCTCGACACGACGCAGCAGGCCAACCTGATCGCGGTCAGGAACTCGTTCCGCTCGGCCTGCGAAGCGGCGCTTTGACGCCTGGCGGGCCGGCTAAACCGGCGTGATCGACGTGAAGTAGAAGTCCGTGGTCTGGGTGTTCAGATTCGCTACGTTGACCGCGGCCGGCGCCGCTTTCGCCGGATCGACCGGAATGGCGGGCTTGGTGCTGTTCCAGCCGCTGATCCTGTTGTTCTGATATTCCGTCTTCATGTGATGCAGGACCTGCATGACATTCTCGATCTGCTCGCCGCGCATGTTTTTGTCGGCGTCCAGGTCGAGCACGTACATGATGTACTTCATCATGTAGTTGTTGAGGTTGCTCTCGATCTCGGCGGTGAGACCGATGCTGCGGAAATCTCGCTGCACGGCAACCATCGACTTCGTGATCGCGGTCCGGAGCTGGTTTAGTTTCGCCGTATCGATCTTCATGATTCCCCCCTTCGCTTGAGCGCTCGATCCTAAGCGCACGCAGCCCCGAAACAAGGTGCTGCGCGGCGGCAGGGCCCGCCGCCCTCGGCATTATCGCGATCCTTCATCCCGGAGATCCATCATGGACACGACCGCTGTGCAGCGGGCGCTGATCGCGCTCGGCTATTCGCTCGCCGTGGACGGCGTCATGGGCCCGCAGACGCGGGCCGCGCTGCAGACGTTCCAGCGAGGTCGTGGCCTCGCAGCCGACGGCATCGCCGGGCCACATACCGTGAAGGCGCTGCAGGCCGCCGTGGCGGAGAGAACCGAGCCGCGGCCGTCTCCTGTGGCCGAACCGGTCATCAGGATCGCGCAGCCGCGCGCCACCCGCCGGATCGCCGAGATCATTTTCCACTGCACCGCGACGCCGGAGGGTCGCGACGTCTCGGTCGAAACGATCCGAGATTGGCATGTCGGGAAGGGCTGGAAGGACATCGGCTACCACTGGATCGTCGGGCTTGACGGCGTGCCGCGCCCAGGGCGGCCCGAGGCGCAGGTCGGCGCGCATTGCGAGGGCCACAATAGCGGGACCCTCGGCGTCGTCTATGTCGGCGGCGTTGCCACGGACGGGAAGACCGCGAAGGACACCCGCACCCCGGCGCAGCGCGCCGGCCTGCTCGCGATCGGCCGGGCCCTTATCGCCCGATATCCGACGATCACGAAGGTGAGCGGGCACAACCAGTACGCCAACAAGGCCTGCCCCAGCTTCGACGTCCGCCGCGACGAGATCGGTCGGCTGATCTGATCCGTGCCGGCGGTTTCCGGCTATCACCAACAGGAGAACACCATGTCCACCACCATGCGCGCCAAGCTTCGCGTCGGCTCCATCATTCCCTTCGGCGAGGCGCAGGAGACGGTGACCTTCCATGGAGTGTCCAAGAGCGATGGCTACCCGGCCGATGGCACAGACGAGAACAACACCTTCGCCAAGTTCTCGCCGTCGGCGAAGTTTGACATCGTCATCGCCAACCCGGCCCTGATCGGCAAGTTCGAGGTCGGCGACACATTCTATGCCGACTTAACGCCGGCGCCGAAATGAAGCGCGTCGGCGGGCGGGCAGCTGCCTGCCCGATCTGTGGGTCGCTCGCCGTGTCGGATGCCCCGGCAGCGCGAGGCCCGCGCTTCCGCTGCGACCGATGCGACCATGTCGGACCGCAGCGCAGCTTCATCTCCTGGCAAGGCGGCCACGAACGGCGATCTGGCCCGCCAGTTTCCAGCGGGCGCGTGATGCCGATCATCCCTCCCGAAACCGACTGACCCGCCGACGGCCGGGCCCGCCGCCTCATCATCATCATGGAGATCATCATGTTCCCGACGCGCATTCTCGGCGCGGCGCTGCTGGCGCTCGCACTCACCGCCGGCGGCTGTCAGACCGCCGGCACCACCTCCGCCACGGGCTGGGGGCAGATCGCCGCCGGTGTTGGCAACGTCATCGGCGAAACGAAGATTGATCCGCAGATCGAGAAGGTCTCGGGCAAGCTGGCGCGCTACTGCGCCGAGGTGAAGGCGGCCGCGCTCGCCGTCGATTTCCTCGCGCCGGAGAAGCTCCAGGAGGCGGCAAGCGCCGGCCGGATCGCCGTCGCCACCTTCTGCGCTGCCCCGCCGAAGAGCGTCGCCGAGGCGCTCGTCTCCCTCGCCAACGCCTATGCCGCGATCGAGGCCGCCCGTCAGGGCGGCTGATCCCCCGCGCACCATCCGATCAGGAGACCCGTCATGAATCTGATCACTCCTCTCCTGCCGGCTATCCGCGTCGCGGTGTTCGGCGCCGTCACCTGGGGGCTCGCAAGGGTCCAGCTACCGGCCGAACACGCCGGGCCGGTCACCGACTGGCTGATGACAGGCGTCGCGGGCGCGATCACGGTCGCCTATGCCGCCTGGGCCTCCCGCCGTGAGGTCGACAAGCGCTGATGGCCGACATGTCGCCTCTGCCTCCGGACTGGCTCCACGCTCTCATCGGCGTGAAGCTGCCTCACGCCATCGCCGGCATCATCGGCGGCCTGACGCGCGGGCTCGTCTCTCCCGGCTTCTCCTGGGCTCAGCGCATCAGCTCGGCCGTGATCGGCGCCGCGGTCGCCGGCTACGGAACACCGCTCGCCG
>QFQY01000041.1 GCA_003248805.1 Chelatococcus sp.
TCGAGCAGGCCAAGAAGAACGCGCCCTGCATCATCTTCATCGACGAGATCGACGCGGTCGGCCGCCATCGCGGCGCCGGTCTCGGCGGCGGCAACGACGAGCGCGAGCAGACGCTGAACCAGCTCCTGGTCGAGATGGACGGCTTCGAGGCGAACGAGGGCGTGATCATCATCGCCGCGACCAACCGTCCCGACGTGCTCGACCCCGCGCTGCTGCGCCCGGGCCGCTTCGACCGCCAGATCGTCGTGCCGAACCCGGATGTGGCCGGCCGCGAAAAGATCCTGCGCGTCCATGTCCGCAAGGTGCCGATGGCGCCGGACGTCGACCTGAAGATTCTCGCCCGCGGCACGCCCGGCTTCTCCGGCGCCGACCTGATGAACCTCGTCAACGAGGCGGCGCTGCTCGCGGCCCGTCGCGGCAAGCGGATGGTCACGCATCTCGAATTCGAGGATGCCAAGGACAAGGTCATGATGGGCGCCGAGCGCAAATCCATGGCGATGTCCGAGGAGGAAAAGAAGCTGACCGCCTATCACGAGGCCGGTCACGCCATCGTCGGCCTCTACGTCCCGGCGGGCATCCCGGTCCACAAGGCGACGATCATCCCGCGCGGCCGCGCGCTCGGCATGGTCAAGTTCCTGCCCGAGGGCGATCGCTACTCGATGAAGTACAAGGAGTTCACCTCTCAGCTCGCCGTCGCCATGGGCGGGCGCGTGGCGGAGGAGCTCACCTTCGGCAAGGAGAACATCACCTCCGGCGCCACGGGCGACATCCAGCAGGCGACCAAGATGGCCAAGGCCATGGTCACGCAGATGGGCTATTCCGACGAGCTCGGCATGGTGGCCTATGGCGACAATCAGGAGGAGGTCTTCCTGGGCATGTCGATGGGCCGCAGCCAGAGCATTTCGGAATCGACCGCGCAGAAGATCGACGCGGAGGTGAAGAAGCTCGTCGACACCGGCTATCAGGACGCCAAGAAGATCATCACCGATCACCATGACGAGTTCGTCGCGGTCGCCGAGGCGCTGCTCGAATTCGAGACGCTGACGGGTGAGGAAATCCGCGACCTCATCGCCGGCAAGCGCCCCTCGCGCGACCTCGACGACACGCCGCATGCGCCGCGCGGCTCGGCCGTTCCGAGCGCCGGCAAGGGCCGCAAGCGCGACGAGCCCGACGCCGGGCTGGAGCCGCAGCCGCAGGCCTGAGGCCTGCTCCTGCAGGGTTGGACACTATCGGTGAGGGCGGTCGCAAGGCCGCCCTTTTCCGTTTCAGGCGTTGCGGGCACCGTCATTCGGGGCGAACCGCGCCATGACGGAATGCATCCTCGGGCCGAGTGATGCAGGCGCGTCCAGACAGTCGCTAGAGGATCGGACTGAATATCGTATTCAGTCCGATCCTCTCGCTCTTTGATCTTGCATCGGCTTTTCCCGAAAACCGCGCTCCACTTCTCGGGCCGATGCTCTAAGGCTTCCGTGCCATGACGGCGCCGCTGTCGCGGGCATCGCGGGCGCGATCCTCGAATTCCTTGCGGATGGCCTCGATCTTCTCCTCGTCGAGTTCCTCGAGATCGAGCAGTTCCTCGCGTGCGCCCTCCAGCTTCAGGATCAGCTCGTCGAGCTTGATCTGCATCGCGGCGGTGTCGCGGTTCTGGCTGTTCTGGATGATGAAGACCATCAGGAAGGTGACGATGGTCGTCGAGGTGTTGATGACGAGCTGCCAGGTGTCGTTGAAGCCGAAGAACGGTCCCGACACGGCCCAGACGACGATGACGGCCAGCGCCGCGAAGAAGGTCTGCGGCTTGCCGGCCCAGTGCGAGACGGCTTGCGAGAGCCGCGTGAACAGCGAGCGGTCCTTCTGAAGCCTGGCTCTGGACATGAGACCTCTCCCGACCCGCTGGCTGTGCAAGGGCTCAACGCGGATCGGGAAGGGTCCGTTCCCCTCAGGCCTTCAGGCGCTCGGCATGCCAGGCGATGTGCTGCGCCATGAAGGTCGAGACGAAATTGTAGGAGTGGTCGTAGCCGTCGCGCATCTGCAGCTCGAGCGGAATGCCGGCGGCGGCGCAGGCGACCTCGAGGAGCTGCGGGCGCAGGCCTTCGTCGAGGAAGCCATCGGCGGTGCCCTGGTCGACCAGCAGGTCCTTGACGCGGTGCCCGTCGGCGATGAGCAGGGTGGAATCGTAGGCGCGCCAGCCCGCCTCGTCGATGCCGAGGTATTTCTCGAAGGCCGGGCGCGACCAGCCCGCCGTCGAGGGCTGGGTGATCGGCGCGAAGGCCGAGACGGAAGCGTAGCGATCGGGGTTCTTGAGCGCGAGCGTGATCGCGCCATGGCCACCCATGGAATGGCCGAAGATGCCCTGCCGGTTCATGTCGACGGGGAAATGGCGCCCGACGAGCTCGGGCAGCTCGTCGCGGATGTAGCTCTCCATCCGGTAGTTCCTGGCGTAGGGCTCCTGCGTGGCATCGAGATAGAAGCCCGCGCCGGAGCCGAACTGCCAGTTGTCCGGCTCGTCGGGCACGTCCGCGCCGCGTGGCGAGGTGTCCGGGCAGATGATCGCGATGCCGTTGGCGGCGGCGGCGGCGCGGTACTCGCCCTTGTCCATGACGTTCTGGTGGCTGCAGGTCAGCCCCGAGAGATACCAGAGCACCGGAACCGGCCCGTCCTCGATCTGCTGCGGCAGGAAGACGGCGAAGGTCATCGGGCAGGCGCAGGCGGCGCTGTCGTGGCGATAGACCCGCTGCGAGCCGCCGAAGGCCTTGGAGGAGGAGATGAGTTCCATGGGGTGTCCTTCTTGATGCGGGCGCTTGTCTTTCCGGGGCGGCCGAAGGCCGAACCCGGAACCCACGACTTGGTACGGCCCTCTCGAGCCGGCTCGCTTGAAGCCTCCTACCCGGTCGTAGGTTCCGGGTTCAGCGCCAAGCGCTGCCCCGGAATGACAGCGGTCGTGTTTCCCTGCCCACCGAATGAGGCGGCGGAACGGCGCCTCAGTACACCACCACGCTGCGGATCGACTTGCCCTCGTGCATCAGGTCGAAGCCGTGGTTGATCTCGTCGAGCGACAGCTTGTGGGTGATCAGGTCGTCGATGTTGATCTTGCCCTCCATGTACCAGTCGACGATCTTCGGCACGTCGGTGCGGCCGCGCGCGCCGCCGAAGGCCGTGCCCTTCCAGACGCGGCCCGTGACGAGCTGGAACGGGCGGGTCGCGATCTCCTTGCCGGCCTCGGCGACGCCGATGATGATCGACTCGCCCCAGCCGCGATGGCAGCATTCCAGCGCCTGGCGCATGACGTTGGTGTTGCCGGTCGCGTCGAAGGAGAAGTCGGCGCCGCCGCCGGTCAGGTCGACGATCGCCTGCACGACCTTGTCGTTGCCGACCTCCTTCGGGTTGACGAAGTCGGTCATGCCGAACTTGCGCGCCATCTCCTGCTTGGCCGGGTTGATGTCGACGCCGATGATCTTGTCGGCGCCGACCATGCGGGCGCCCTGGATGACGTTGAGGCCGATGCCGCCGAGGCCGAAGACGACGACATTCGCGCCCGGCCAGACCTTCGCCGTGTAGATCACCGCGCCGATGCCGGTCGTCACGCCGCAGCCGATATAGCAGATCTTGTCGAAGGGGGCGTCCTCGCGGACCTTGGCGAGCGCGATCTCGGGCAGAACGGTGAAGTTCGCGAAGGTCGAGCAGCCCATGTAGTGGAACACTTCGCCGCCGTCGCAGGAGAAGCGCGAGGTGCCGTCCGGCATGACGCCCTGGCCCTGGGTCGCGCGGATCGAGGTGCAGAGATTGGTCCGGCGCGACAGGCAGGACTTACAGTTGCGGCATTCCGGCGTGTAGAGCGGGATGACATGGTCGCCGGGCTTCAATGTGGTGACGCCGGCCCCGACCTCGCGCACGATGCCCGCGCCCTCATGGCCAAGGATCGCCGGGAACTTGCCTTCCGAATCCAGGCCTGAGAGCGTGTAGGCGTCGGTGTGGCAGATGCCGGTGGCCATGACCTCGACGAGCACCTCGCCGGCCTTGGGGCCGCCGATCTCGATGGTCTCGATGGTGAGCGGCTTGCCGGCTTCCCAGGCGACGGCGGCGCGGGTCTTCATCGGGCGTTTCCTTCTTTCGGAGCGTTCATTTCAAATACGGGCGGATGACGCGCATGACCTCGGTAATCCGGGTGTCGTCGTCGGCGATCGGCTGCGCTTCGGAGCTGGCTGACGCCTGCATCGTCTCGCGCAGATGCATCTCGAGCACCTCGGCCATCAGCCCGGTCGCGGCGCCGCGCAAGGCCGCGAGCTGCTGGAGCAGGGCGCCGCAATCCTCCCCGCGCTCGACGGCCAGGATCAGCGCGTCGGTCTGGCCGCGGATGCGGCGCAGGCGCGTGACGGCACGGCGCTTCTCGTCGGGGCTGTGTGGCATCCGCCCTCATACTGGGGTGGAGTATCGTTGTGTCCGCTGGTTATTATACTGGGACGGAGTATGTCAACGTGATGGCGGCCCCGTACAAAACGAAAAGGCGGCCGCGGAGACGCGGCCGCCTTTTCTAGGTCGTAGACTCATAAGCCCGGAACCACAGCCGCATAGAGGCGAGCTGGACCATGGCGAGCAAGTTCGCAGCGAGCTTGTCGTAGAGGGTGGCGATGCGGCGGAAGCGCTTCAGCTTGGAGAAGAGCCGCTCAATGAGGTTGTGCTCGCGATAGAGCCGCTTGCTGAAGCATGGCTTCCAGCATCGGTTGCTCTTGGGCGGAATGTTGGGCGTGGCGCCCTGATCCTGGATCAGCTCGCGGATGCGGTCCGCATCATAGGCCTTGTCGGCCAGCACGATGGTGCGCGGGTTGAGACGGTTGAGCAGCGCAGCGGCGATCTGGCCGTCGTGCGTCTGCCAGGCGGTCAGGCCGGGCCGGATCGGGACCTCTTGCGCGTCGACGACAACGTGGATCTTGGTCGTGAGGCCGCCGCGTGATCGACCGAGACAGTGATCTGCACCCCCCATTTTGCCGAGTAGCCTGTTGGTGGGCGCGAACGGAGGTGCTGTCTATCATCTGGATATTGCCATCGTGTGCTGCGCTGATGGCGTCCATCAGCTGGCCCCACGCGCCCGCCTTTCGCCATCGCACAAAGCGGTTGTAGCAGGTGGTGCGAGGACCATAGCGCTCCGGCAAGTCGCGCCGCGGCGCACCCGACGCAGTACCCAAAAGATGCCGTTCAGAACGCGGCGGTCATCGACGCGAGGCACACCTCGCGACTTGTTGGGTAGGAGCGCTTGGATCGCGCGCCATTCGAAGTCGGTCAGGTCATATCGGTTCATGCCTCCATGAATCTGGGCATGGGCGGATATGAAAGCCTTAAGTCTCCTCCCGCCCCGTTGCGGACATCTGGATTCTCCGCGCCAAGTCGAGCTGGAAAACTAAGTATACGGACTATACCAAGGCTAACGCTGGTGCTGGTTGCGGAGGAGGCGTTCGATGGGCGTCGCAATGGAACTTGATACGCTCTGTTTCTCGTCGGATTGCCCTAGCCGGGCCCTCTTCGATCAGATCGCCGATAAATGGTCCGCGATGGTCCTCGCGGTTCTGTCCGAGGGGCCTCATCGGTTCAACGTTATCCGCAGGCGGCTGGAGGGCGTCAGCCAGAAGGCCCTGACGCAATGCCTCCGTAGGCTTGAGCGCAACGGGCTCCTCACGCGCCGCGTCGTGTCTCTGTCGCCGGTCGCGGTCGAGTATGAGATCACCGCGCTGGGTCGCACCTTGCAAAAGCTGCTCGCAGAACTCCACCAGTGGACGGTCGACAGGTTCCCGGACGTCAATGCGGCGCGCGAAGTCTTTGACGCTCGACAATCGGTCGACGACTTCAGCGGTATCCTTCTAGCGGGGAAAAAGCTCTGATCGGCCTTCGCAGATAGCAGGTTTCCTCAGCCCAACTACGGCACCCAGAGGTACCTAATTGATCCTAGGTCAATAATGTATACCTAGGCGCCCAGTTACACTGGAGCGTCAAATGACCGACCTGAGACTGCTGACACCGCTGAAGACCGACACGTTTGAGTTCAAGAACCGCGTCTTCATGGCCCCGATGACAAGGGCCAGGACGCCAGACCGCATCGCGAACGAGCTGACCGCCCTCTACTACGCGCAACGCGCAACGGCGGGCCTGATCATCTCGGAAGGCACGCAGATCAGCGTGCAAGGGATCGGCTGGACGAATACGCCTGGAATCCATACCGCCGAACAGATCGAAGGATGGCGAAAGGTCACCCGGTCCGTGCACGACGCCGGCGGCCTCATATTCGCCCAACTCTGGCACACGGGCCGCGCGTCTCACCCGGACTTTCATGGCGGAGCCTTGCCTGTTGCGCCTTCCGCGACGCCCTTCAACAGCCAAGCCTTTACGCCCGACGGGCCAAAGCCCACCGTCATTCCCAGGGCCATGACCCTGGAGGAGATCGAGAGTACGATACTGGATTACGAAGCCGCCGCACGCGCCGCCAAGGCCGCCGGGTTTGATGGCGTAGAGGTGCATGGCGCCAATGGCTATTTGCCGGCCCAATTCCTCGAAGACGGTTCCAACAAGAGAACCGACGCCTATGGCGGGCCTGTCGAGAACCGAGCCCGCTTCCTCCTCGAAGCGACGGACGCGGCGATCCGGGTCTTTGGGCCGTCCCGCGTCTCGGTCAGGCTCTCCCCCCGGATCCCCTACAACGACATGGGCGATAGCGACTTGGAGGGCACCTACATGTTCGCCGTCGAGGCGCTTGAGGCGAGGAAGGTGGGTATCCTTCACTTCATGGAACCGGCTCAGCTGCCCGAGGGTCTCAAGCTGCTGGCGCCCGAGGCGAGAAAGCGGTTCTCCGGCCTGTTTGTCGTGAACGTTGGATATGACCGGGAAAGTGGCGAGCGAGCGATAGCCACCCATTTGGCCGACGCGGTGACCTTCGGAACGCTCTTCATCAGCAATCCAGATCTGCCCGAACGCTTCCGTCAAAACGCCGCCTTGGCGTCGTCCGACCCGTCCAGCTACTACGTGGGCGACGAACGGGGCTACACGGACTATCCCCCCCTCGGCTGAGGCCGTCCTGCTAGGTTTCATTCGCCATCCAATCACCCTCTTCAATAGCGTAGAGAGTGGCGGGATGGCGTATTCTCACGAGGTCCTATCACCACCCATTCCGGCCATCTACCGTTTATGAGTTCACGACCTAGCAGATTGAAGGGCTGGGGCCTCAGAAGCTGTAGGACGCTTTCACCTTCACGAGGTGATGGCTGAAATTGGTCAGGTCGAGGTCGCCCGGCTGGCCCTTCGCCTTGCCCGCGACCTGGATGTTGTAGGCCGTGGACAGGGCAAGCTGCTTCGTCGCCTGCCAGTAGATGCCGGGCCCGGCGAAGGTGGCGTAGCCGGCCTCCTTGCTGAAACCGAGGGTGTCGTAGGCGCGCTGGTGGCGGACCTCGCCGCTGAGATAGAGCCCTTCCTGCACCTGCCAGGCGAGCGAGCCGCCCAGCGTCAGCGTCGACGAGCGCAGATAGGGGCTCGGACCCGTCCAGGTCAGGTCCTGCGAGACGTTGAGCGCCGCGTAGAGCGTGTTGGCGATCAGAGTCTTGTCGGCGAACAGGCGGATGCCGGTGTTGTAGGTCGTGAAGCGGCCGGCGCCTTCCGGGTCGGCGCGGTTCACGCTGGGGTCGAGCACCACGGTCAGGCCGAAGCCGTGCATGTCGCGGCCGAGCAGCTTGTATTTCATTTCGACGCCTGCTCCGACGCTGCGCGCATCGGCGCCGATGCCGCCGGCCCGTGCGTCGGTGAAGCCGCCGAGCAGGTAGGGGCCGACTTCGAGGCAGGGCAGCAGGCCGTACGAGCCCTGTAGCTGAAGTCCGTGAGCGTTGGAGCGGCCGATGCGCGTGCCGTAGCCGCCCTGATAGGTCAGGCTCGGCCCGAAGGAGCCGAGATCGGCGACGTCGGACCCCGTGGTGAAGCCGAAGGCGTCGGTGGGGATGCCCTCGCTCTCGGTGCAGGCCAGCGGGGCGGGCGCCGGGGCCGGAGCGCTCTTGCGGGACGGCAGGTCGGCGGCGATGGCGGCAGAGGCCGCGAAGGACGCGGCAAGAGCGAGGGAGAGGGACTAGAGAGACATCCGGGCGGGTCCGATTGGGGCGGCGGAAAGGCGTGCGCCATACGACCATGCCTCAGTCCGAGCGTCCGAGGGAGAGGGCTTGTTCCCTAAAAATGCAATAACATTGCATGTTGCTGCGCTGCCACGATCAGCCCGGCGTGGGAAGGCTCCGCAGCCTGTCGAGCGCGTTCGGCGCGATCTCGCCGAGAGCGGAGATCGGCTTCCAGGCCGCGGCATGGACCTCTTCGATCTGGGCGACGAGCGGCAGCGCCGGATCGGCCACGAAGAGATATTGCAGGTCGTGGTGGATATGAGGGCTCTCGCCGCGCGAGGGTTTCCCCGGCACATCATGGCTGTCGATCGCGAAGGGCAGGTCGCCGTCCGCGTGCCAGGGGTGCAGCGTCAAGCCACCGACTGCGGTCTCCTCCAGAGCCTCGCGTGCGGCGGATTCATGGAAGGTCGCCGCTTCTTCCCAATGGCCGCCGGGCTGGAGCCAGCGGCCGATCACGACATGGTCGATCAGCAGCACCCGGCTGTGGTCCGGCGAGAGGACGAAGGCGCTCGTGGTGACGTGACCGGGCATGGTGGAGCGCTCGTCGAGCGCGTGCCGCTCGGCGATCTGCCAGCGCAGCAGGGAGAGGTGTTCGCGTGGGCCCGCGACCGCGTCGCGGTAGCGCGTGACCGTCTCTGCGAGATGCGTGAGGAACGGAGTTTCCATCAGGCACGGATAGGCGATTCGCCGGCGCCCGTCGCCATGGCGATCGGGTGTAACCCAACGTCATTTCCATGTCGGGCGACATGCTCTAGGCTCCCGGCTAATCAATTCACCATAATCGAGGGAGGCCTGCATCATGGCGATCAGCAAGATCGGCGCAGAGCAGCGCGTGAATACGGTCCTGGAATTCGGGCAGGGCCAATCCGATGTCGCGGCCCTGAACGATGGCGGCTTCGTCGTGACCTGGACGGATTCCAGCGCGCAGGACGCGGAGACCTACAATTACGCTGACATCAAGGCCCGGCTCTATTCGGCCGGGGGCACGGCGTCCGGCGGCGAGATCGCGGTCAACGCCAACACGGTGGACGAGCAGGACAATTCCTCGGTGATCGGGCTCGCGGACGGCGGCTTCGCGGTCGCCTTCGAGGATGGCAGCGACGCCACGGTCGGCGGCACCTACATCACCGCGCGCGGCTTCGGCTCGACCGGCGCGGCGGCCACCGGAGACCTTCGGATCGGCGGTGGCTCGGGCGATTATCTCGCCAGCCATCCCCAGCCGCTGATCCTGAGCGACGACGGCCTCGTCGTCGTGCACGGGACCGAGGGGGACGGTGTCGGCATCGCGGTCGACCTCGCCGCCGGTAGCTTCTCCCAGCTCTACGCGCTCAGCGATTCCTTCATGCCCGAGGGCGGCTTCGAGTCCGTCAGGGACCTGATGCTGCAGAGCGTCGCGGCGCTCCCCGGCGGCCGCTTCGTCCATGTCTTCCAGGGCAACATCTACGACGCGGAGGAGAACAGCTCCTCGCCCGCGCTGTTCGCGCAGTTGCGCAACGCGGATGGCTCTCCGGTGGCCGCGCCGTTCCAGATCGACGTCTCGACCCCGACGACGGCGGGGGGACATCCCGTGGTCACGGTTCTCGCAGACGGCCGCTTCGTGGTCGCATGGGACTCCGATGCCGACGGCGCCGATATCTGGGCGCGCATCTTCGACGGAGCCGGAGGCGCGGAAGGTGGGCCCTTCCGGGTCAATCTCGCGACCGCCGGCTTGCAGGGGCGCCCCGATATCGCTGCCTTGGCGGATGGCGGCTTCGTCGTGGTCTGGACCGATGCGAGCGGGCAAGGCGGCGATGCCAGCGGCACGTCGATCAAGGCGCGGAGCTTCGACGCCGCGGGCGCCGGCGATGCGGCCGAGACGCTGGTCAACAATGCGACGGCGGGCTCCCAGTCGGATGCGCATGTCGCCGTGCTCGCGGACGGCCGGTTCGTGGTGTCCTGGACGGATGGCGGCGGCGCCGGTGGGACGGACGTCAAGACGCAGCTGTTCGCGGCCGGCTTCGCGCCGATCGACTGCCCCGTGGTCACGCGTCCCGGCACGCAGGACGGCTCGGCCGCCTCGGCGGATGCGCTGATCGGCGAGGCGGGAGCCAACAGCTTCCTGATCCGCGCCAGCGTCTCGTCCGGCCACGACACCATCGCGAATTTCGGCAAGGCGGACGTCTTCGTCACCGACGCGGCGCTGCGCGACAGCAACCATGACGGCATCATCACCTTCGGCCCGGGCGGCCTGCGCATCGACGGGACGGCTGCCGGCGACACCGTCGCCTTCACCGGGCTCGATCCGGCGGATGGTCTGCGCGCTCTCGGCCAGAGCTGTCCGGGCGTATTCGTCTATGCCGATGCGACGGTGCGGCCCGCCGGCGCCATGGAGGGAAGGCTCGGCGCCGACCTGCTCAAGGGCGATGCGGGCGATGCCAAGGGCCAGGTGTTCTTCTTCGATACCGCACTGAAGCTCGCGCTCGGTGCCGATGCGATCAGCGATTTCGGCGCGAAGGACCTGCTGGTGACGACGACCAGGATCGCCGACGGCAACAATGACGGCATCATCGGCTTCGGCGCGGACGGCGTCCTGGATTTCGCCGCGGGCAGCAGCGTCGTCATCAACGGCAAGGCGGTGGCGAGCCTCGAGTTCGACGGCGCCGTCAGCCATGGCGGGGTCGACTATTTCGTCTACAGCCGCGTCGGCTCCGTGCAGACGGGCGTGAACGAGCTGTTCCTGTAGCGTCGGGCGGGACAGCCGCGCCGAACGACGAAGGCGCCACCTCGCGGCGGCGCCTCCGCGGTCTCGCTCGGCCTCTCGCGTCAGTCCAGCTTGCCGTAGGCCGGCACCGTCAGGAAGTCCTCGAAATTCGGAGCCAGCGACAGCTTCGAGAAGAGTTCGATCGCTTCCGGGAAGCGGCCCTTGTCGTAGGCCGCCGCGCCGAGCTCGCCCTTCACCCGCTCCATCTCCTCGGGCAGGCAACGCTTGAAGAGAGCGGCGTCGGCCTTCACGCCGCCTTCGAGCTCCACGCCGTACTGCACGAACTGCCAGATCTGCGCGCGGCTGATCTCGGCCGTCGCGGCGTCCTCCATCATGTTGTAGATCGGGACGGCGCCACGGCCGCGCAGCCAGGCTTCGAGATACTGCACGCCGACGCGGATGTTCTCGCGGAAGCCTTCTTCCGTGCGGGTGCCCTGATGGACTTCGAGGAGGTCCTTCGCGCCGACCGAGACGTCCTCGCGCTTCTTGTCGAGCTGGTTCGCCTGCGGCATCAGCCGGTCGAACACCTCCATCGCGACCGGGACGAGGTCGGGATGGGCGACCCAGGTGCCGTCATGGCCGTCGCCGGCCTCGCGCTCCTTGTCGGCCTTGACCTTGGCGAAGGCGGCGGCGTTCGCCTCGGGGTTGTTCTTGACCGGGATCTGCGCCGCCATGCCGCCCATCGCGAAGGCCCCGCGCTTGTGGCAGGTCTTGATCAGCAGCAGCGAATAGGCACGCAGGAAGGCCTTCGTCATCACGACCTGCGAGCGATCGGGCAGGACATAGGCCTTGTTGCGGGCGAGCTTCTTGATGAAGGAGAAGATGTAGTCCCAGCGGCCGCAGTTGAGGCCGGCGATGTGCTCGCGCAGCTCGTAGAGAATCTCGTCCATCTCGAAGGCCGCGGGCAGGGTCTCGATCAGCACCGTCGCCTTGATGGTCCCGGTCTTCAGGCCGAGCGCCGTCTGCGCGGCGACGAAGACGTCGTTCCAGAGCCTGGCCTCGAGATGGCTCTCCAGCTTCGGGATATAGAAATACGGGCCCGAGCCCGCCGCCAGCGCGGCCTTCGCGTTGTGGAAGACGTAAAGGCCGAAATCGACCAGCGAGCCGGAAGCGATCTCGCCGTCGATCTCGATATGGCGCTCCGGCAGATGCCATCCGCGCGGGCGGATGATCAGCACGGCGGGCTTGGGGCCGAGCTTGTAGGCCTTGCCGGTCGTAGCGTCGGTGAAGTCGATCGCGTTCGCCCAGCGATCCTTCAGGTTGAGCTGGCCCTCGACCATGTTGGCCCAGACCGGCGAGGAGGCGTCCTCGAAATCGGCCATGAAGACTTTCGCGCCGGAGTTCAGCGCGTTGACGATCATCTTGCGGTCGACGGGGCCGGTGATCTCGACGCGGCGGTCGAGCAGATCGGCGGGAATCGGCGCGACCGTCCAGTCGCCTTCGCGGATATGGCGGGTCTCGGGCAGGAAGTCCGGCGTCTCCCCGGCATCGAAGCGCTTCTGTCGCTCGGCGCGCAGCGCCAGCAGCCGCTTGCGGGTTTCGTTGAAGCGGCGGTGCAGCTCGGCGACGAAAGCGAGCGCCTCGGCCGTCAGGACCTTCTCGAAGCGCGGGCCGATCGCGCCCTTGACGACCACCCCGGCGGGCAGGCTGAGCGATATGTTCGGCGACTGCGTCATGGTTCTTCTCCTGTGCGACGGCCGATCTCGTGCCGCAATCCGATGGCGCATCATGCCGCCGGTCTTATTTTTGATAAATCCGGCATAACGTGAGATCACTTGTTCTATTTTTGAAAGAATAACCGCCCCGGCGACGCTGCCGCGCGCTGTGCCCACGGCGGCCTTCATCGGGCCGGCTCGCGGTCGGTGCAGGTCGTTTTCGAACGATTTTAGCGAAAAATCGCGTGATCCCTCCGAAATCCGAGAATCGATTTCACGCATTCGTAAGGTCCGCGAAGCATTGCTCGACGTCGGTTTCGTCACCCTGTGGGGGTCCATAAGCGCCATGATAGGGAACCGGTTTTCCTCGTTGAGCCGCCTCCTCCTGTCGTTCCGGGATGACCGGAGCGGCAACATCGTCGTCATCTTCGCGATCCTGCTCGTGCCGCTGCTCGGCATGGTCGGGGCGGCGATCGACTATTCGCGCGCCACGACGGCCCGGCAGATGCTGATCGCCGCGGTCGATTCCGCTGCCCTGATGGCGGCGCGCGACGCGACGAAGCTCACCGACGCGCAGTTGCGCACGCGCATCGACGACTGGATCAAGGCCAATCTCCATGGCGTGGAGGAGGGGAGCTTCAGCGGGGCGAATGTCGCGATCGACCGGACCGCGCGGACCATCAACATCGTCGCCGATGCGAAGGTGAAGACGACGATGACGCAACTGCTCGGACCCGATTCGGTCGCGATCGCGAGCAGCAGCCAGTCCGTCTGGGGCACCAACAAGATCGAACTCGCCCTCGTGCTCGACAATACAGGTTCGATGTCGTCGTCGGGCAAGATGACCGCGCTGAAGACGGCCTCGAAGGATCTGATCAAGATCATGAAGGACGCCACGACCGAGACCGACCAGATCAAGATCTCGATCGTGCCGTTCAACACGCAGGTCAAGCTCGTGGCCAACACCTACAAGGACGCGCCCTGGCTGCGGTTCGACCTGACGCGACAGGTCTGGAACGGCTCCAAATACGTCCCGGAGACCATGAGCAAGTCGATCTGGACCCAGAACGGCCAGGGCTGCATCACCGATCGCGACCAGAGCTATGACGTCAGCGATGGCGAGGCGTCGCTCGACACCACCCCGAAGAAATACCCGGCCTATTGGTGCGCGCAGACATCGCTCGCCACGGTCCTGCCGCTGACCGCCGACTGGACCGCCTTGAATAACAAGATCGATTCCATGACGCCCGTCGGCAATACGAACGTCACCATCGGTGCCGTCTGGGGCATGGCGACGCTGAGCACCGCCCTGCCGATGAACGAGGCCAAGCCCGCGGGCACTGAGCGGCTGAGCAAGTACATGATCCTGCTGACCGACGGCGACAACACACAGAACCGATGGGGCACCAACGGCAGCTCCATCGACGTTCGGACCAGGCTCGCCTGCACCAACGCGAAGGCGGCTGGCATCAAGGTCTACACGATCCGCGTGATCGATGGCGACCGTGACTTGCTGAAGCAATGCGCCAGCCAGGAGAGCATGTATTACGAGGTCAGCAACGCCTCGCAGCTCTCCCCGGTCTTCCAGGCCATCGCCAAGGAAATCAGCCAGGTCCGCCTGTCGATGTGACGGCGGGCAGGTTGGCCGGAGACGAAAGGGGCCCCGCGCGGGCCCCTTTTCGCATTCACAGGCGCGCCAATGCCGCGAACCGTGCGAGGAAGCGCGCCTGCGCCGTCTCGGTGTCGAGCGGATCGAGCCAGGCCAGCACCTCCGCGGGCAGCGGCCTCGGCCGGCCGAAGAATTTCAGGGCCTCCTCGCGAGCGAAGCCCGCCAGCCGCGTCGCCTCGAGAAAGGCGGCGACGGTGTCGGCCTCCTTGGTGGCGCGCTTCTGCGCAGGGGGCGGGGTCGCGGGCAGGCCGAAGCGCAGATGGATCGCCGCGAGAAGCCTGTTCTCGACGCTCTTGTAGGCGTCGCCCATCACCACCTTGAAGGGCGAGATCATGTCGCCGATGACGTATTCGGGCGCGTCGTGCAGCAGCGCCATCAGGCGCCACTCGTCCGTCCAGGCGGGGTTGAGGTGGGTCGCGATCGCCTCCACCAGCAGAGAGTGCTGCGCCACGGAGAAGGAATGGGCGCCGCTCGTCTGCCCGTTCCAGCGCGCGACGCGGGCAAGCCCATGGGCGATGTCCTCGATCTCGACATCGAGCGGCGAGGGGTCGAGCAGGTCGAGCCTGCGGCCCGACAGCATGCGCTGCCAGGCGCGCGGCGGTTCGGGGGCGCGGGCCATGGTCAGAAACCCGACGTCACGCGCCGTCCCCCACGAGCCCTCATCCTGAGGAGCCGCGCAGCGGCGTCTCGAAGGATGCTCCAGGACACTCTCGAGACATCTGGAGCATCCTTCGAGACGCGCTCCTGCGGAGCGCTCCTCAGGATGAGGGCTAAGGGGGGGAGGGGCATTGTCATGCCACACGTATGTCCCGCGCCAGCGCGGCGCATTCGTCGTAGCGGAAGCAGCCGGTGAGGTGGTCGTTGACCAGGCCGCAGGCCTGCATGAAGGCGTAGACGATGGTCGGGCCGCAGAAGGTGAAGCCTGCCTTCTTCAGCTCCTTCGACATCGCCTGCGAGACCTTCGTCTCGGCCGGGACCTCGCCCTGCGTCCGGAAGCCGTTCCGCAGAACGCGGCCGTCGAGATGCTTCCAGAGGAAATCCGCGAAGGGCTCGCGCTCGCTGATGGCGAGATAGGCGCGGGCATTCTTTATCGTGCCTTCGATCTTGCCGCGATGCCGGATGATGCCGGCGTCCGCCAGCAGGCGCTGGACATCCGCCTCGCCGAAGCGGGCGACCGCCTCCGGCTCGAAGCCGGCGAAGCCCGCTCGGAAGGCGTCGCGCTTCCTCAGGATGGTGATCCAGGACAGGCCGGCCTGGAAGCCGTCGAGGATCAGCTTCTCCCAGAGCGCGCGCGAATCGTATTCGGGCACGCCCCATTCGGTGTCGTGATAGGCGAGATAGAGCGGGTCGGTGCCCGGCCAGCGGCAGCGGAATTTTCCGTCCGGTCCCTCGATCGCGATGCGCTCTTCGCTCACGGCTTTTGCCTCGCTCAAGATCATCGCCTCGCTCATGCGGCGGCTCCGAAGCCGGGCTCGCCGGGATAGGGGAAGCGGACGAAATCCGGCTTTTGGGCCAGTTGGAAGGCGAGGCCTCCGGCCGTCAGCTCTTCGCCGGCCGCGATCGCGTCGGCCACCCGGTCCAGCCTGAGCAGGGCGAGCCCGCGCCCATCCGCCACGGAGCCGATACGGCCGATGGATTTGCCGGCGGCCGTCGCCTCCACGCCCGTCTCGGTCGCGATGCCGCTGTCGAAGGCGATGGAGGCGATGCGGGTGCGGGCCGTGCCGCGATGCTGCATGCGCGAGACGACCTCCTGGCCGACATAGCAGCCCTTCCGGAAGGAGACGCCGCCGAGCTGGTCGAGCAGCGCCTCGTGCGGAAAGGTGTCGCCATAGGCGAAGTCGCGGCCGCCATCGGGCACGCCGAGGGCGATGCGGCGGGCGTGCCAGGCCGTCGCCTCGGCTCCGGCGATCTCGCCCAGGCCCTCGCGGTCCACGATGGCGCGCTGGCCGAGAGCCGGCAGGCGCGGATCGCCGTAGACCAGGCCGGCGTCCGAAGGCAGTGGCGCGCCGTCGGCCGATGCGAGCACCGCGCTGGTCTCGGAGAGGTCGTCGAGGGCGATCTTGGCGCGCAGCTTGTAGAGCTTGAGGCGTTTCATCAGATCGGCGGTCTGGAGCAGGGGGGCGTCGAGCAGGAAGCCGCCACCCTCAGCGTCCGGGACGGCGACGATCAGGAAATCGCAGATGATCTTGCCCTGCGGTGTCAGGAGCGCGCCATAGCCGGCCTTCTCCGGCGTGACGGCGTCCATGTCGTTGGTAACGACGTTCTGCAGGAAGTCGCGCGCATCCTCGCCCGCGATGCGGACGATGCCGCGGTCGATGAGGTGGGTGGCGGGCATGGTGCGGGTCTCCGATGGCGGATCGACACGTCCAGCCCTCATCCTGAGGAGCCGCGTCAGCGGCGTCTCGAAGGATGCTCCAGCGGGCACCGGGAGCATCCTTCGAGACGCAAGGCTCTCGCCTTGCTCCTCAGGATGAGGGCTGAGGTTCCCAAGTCTCGTTCGAGCCGATAGGTAGGCCGAGACAGCCGTCCGCTCAACCACCGGAGTTCCGCCATGTCCCAGACCTACGACGTCATCCTCAAGGGCGGCACCGTGGTGAACCAGGATGGCCGCGTCGCCCGCGACATCGGAATCACCGGCGGGAAGATCATGGCGCTGGGCGATCTCGGTCGCGCCTCCGCCGGAGAGGTGGTGGACTGCACCGGGCTCCACATCCTGCCCGGCGTCATCGACAGCCAGGTGCATTTCCGAGAGCCGGGCCTCGACCACAAGGAGGATCTGGAGACGGGCTCGCGCGCTGCGGCGCTCGGCGGCGTGACCACCGTCTTCGAGATGCCCAACACCATCCCGCAGACGACCGGCCCGGAGGCGCTGGCCGACAAGATCCGGCGCGGCCGCCACCGCATGCATTGCGACTTCGCCTTCTGGGTCGGCGGGACGCATGAGAACGTCGCGGACGTGCCCGAGCTCGAGCGCCTTCCAGGGGCCGCCGGCATCAAGGTGTTCATGGGCTCCTCGACCGGCGATCTCTTGGTCGAGGACGATGCCGGCGTCTCCGAGATCCTGAAGCGCACGCGCCGGCGCGCCGCCTTCCACTCCGAGGACGAGGGCATGCTGCGGGCCCGCATGGGCCTGCGTGTCGAAGGCGACCCGTCGAGCCATCCGGTCTGGCGTTCGCCGGAGGTGGCGCTGACCTGCACGAAGCGGCTGGTGCGGATCGCCCGCGAGGCCGGGGCGCGCGTGCATATCCTGCACATCTCGACCGGCGAAGAAATGGAGTTCCTCAAGCATCACAAGGACGTCGCGACCGTCGAGGTGCTGCCGAACCATCTGACGCTGGTCGCGCCGGATTGCTACGAGCGGCTGGGCACCTATGCCCAGATGAACCCGCCGATCCGCGACGACAGCCACCGCCAGCGCATCTGGTGGGGGCTCGAACAGGGCATCGTCGACGTGCTGGGCTCTGATCACGCGCCGCATACGCATGAGGAGAAGCACCACGCCTATCCCGCCAGCCATTCCGGCATGCCGGGCGTGCAGACGCTCGTTCCGATCATGCTCGACCACGTCAATGCCGGGCGGCTCTCGCTGGAGCGCCTCGTCGACCTGACGAGCCACGGCCCGCAGCGCATCTTCGGGCTGGAGGGCAAGGGGCGGATCGCGGTCGGCTGGGACGCGGATCTGACGATCGTGGATCTCAAGCGCCGGCAGACCATCACGAACGACTGGATCGCCTCGAAATGCGGCTGGACGCCCTATGACGGCGTCACCGTCACGGGCTGGCCGGTCGGCACCTATGTGCGGGGCCTGAAGGTGATGTGGGAGAGCGAGCTCGTGACGCCCGCACAGGGCGAGCCGGCGCGCTTCCTCGAGGCGCTGCCGCGCTAGATCATCGGACCGAATATCGTATCCGGGCCGGTGCCCTAGCCTTTCAATATCCCGGGGCGGAGGTCGCGCGGCGGCGCTGCCTCCGCCCCGCCGCGATTCGGGCGCGGCCGCCGCCGCCGTTTCGGCCCGCCGAGGCCGCCGGCCCCCATGGCCCCGGATCGGAACCCCGCCTGCCCGACAGCGGCGCGGGATGGCCCGCGCGCGGCCACGGGCCCGTCTGGTCGACGACGGCTGAAATGCGTCGGCGGCATCATTGGAATGAAGGACGTTGCCGCGCCGCCTATGCCGCATGACGTAGAGGTCGCGCACCAAATTTCACGCTGACGGGAATATCTGTCGTAACGATCCGGCAAAGAAAGGCTGATTTGTAGCCCTGTCCGGATTTTCCGACTGCGCTATTCGTGGGTAATTCGGGATGTGATTTTGTATTATACCCCCAATTAACCATGCTGAACTTGCGTTGTCTCCGTTTTTCGATCGCTTTCCCCAAGCGTTAGGTGTCTGGCCTGAGTTCCCGAACTGAACGTCCGACAGGAGTGTGTCATGGCAGAAACGCCGCCGAATGCGAATGACGACTTCATTTCCCTTCCGAAAAGCGAGGCCGCCGGCGATATCGACGGCAATGTCCGCGGAAACGACACCAATCCGAGCGGCCCGGCACTGCCGGTCCATTCGGTCGGCGGCAGCACGACGAATGTCGGAGAGGTCGTTGCCGGCTCGGATGGCGGCACCTTCAAGATCAACCAGGACGGCAGCTTCGACTTCGACGCGGCGGGTGCGTTCGACGACCTCGCCGCCGGCGAGACGCGCACGACCTCGATAACCTACGCCGTCAAGTTCACGGGCGCGGCGGACGTCGTCGACGTCGTCCTGCTGCAGGACCTGTCGGGCTCCTTCGGCGACGACCTGCCGAACGTGCGCAGCCAGTTCAGCGGCCTCCATGACAGCCTCAACGAGGTCCGCGACGTCCAGTTCGGCGTCGCGAGCTTCGTCGACAAGCCGTTCTCGCCGTTCGGCGGCTCCGGCGATTATGTCTACGAGACGGAACTCGCCGTCACGGGCGACAAGGCGGCGGTCCAGGCCGAACTCGACTCGCTCGTGCTGCGCTGGGGCAACGACGAGCCGGAATCGCAGCTCGAGGGCCTGCTCCAGCTCGCCCTGCGCGCCAACACCGGCGAGGTCGGGTTTCGCGACGGGGCCCAGCGCATCGTCGTGCTGACCACCGACGCGACCTATCACGATGCCGGCGACTATGCGGGGGGCGACCCCAACAATGGCGACGCCGTCATCGACGACGAGGACTACCCGACCATCGCGCTGCTGAAGGCCGCGCTGGAAGCGGCCGACATCACGCCGGTCTTCTCCGTGACCTCGAACGTGCTGGCGCTCTATCAGGACCTCGTCGAGCAGCTCGGGCGCGGTGTCGTCGTGCAGCTCTCGTCGAATTCCTCCAACCTGTCGGCCGCGATCACCGACGCGCTGACCACCGGCGTCGAGACGATCGACACCGCGACGCTGACCGTCACCGTGACTGGCGAGGGCGGGGTCATCGTCGAGCCGCCGCCGCCGGATTGCCCGATCGTCATTCGCCCCAACACCATCAACGGCTCGGCTGCCGCCGACCAGGTGCTCGCCGGCATCGACGGTCCTAACACCTTCTACGTATCGGCCACCGACGATACGGGGCAGGACACGATCGCCAATTTCGGCTCGTCCGACATCTTCGTCACGAATGCGAAGCTGTTCGACGGCAACAATGACGGCTTCGTCAGCTTCGGCAGCAACGGCGTCCTCAACATGGACAGCTCTCTGCCGGGGGGCGGCGACGATACGGTCGCCTTCACGGGCGTCGATGCCGGTGTCGGCCTGCGCTATCTCGGCCAATCATGCGTGGGCGTCCATGTCTATGCCGAGGGTACGGTTCGTCCCGTCGGCGCCAAGGAAAGCCTGCTCGGCGACAGCTCGCTGACCGGCGACGCGGCGGATGCGGTGAAGGACGTGTTCTTCTTCGACACGGCGCTTCGCCTCGATCTCGGCAACGACAAGATCGACGGTTTCGGCACGGGCGACCTGCTAGTGACGACGACGAAGATCAGCGACTCCAACAATGACGGCGTGATCGACTTCGGCTCGGACAAGACGCTGAACCTCGCCTATGGCACGGATGTCGAGGTCAACGGCAAGGGGCTGACGAAGCTCGAATTCGATGGGGCCGTGATCAGCGACGGCGTCGAATACTTCGTCTACAGCCGCGTCGGCTCGGCCGTCGGCGTGGCCGACGTCAGCTTCACGGTTCCGCCGGTCGGCGGCGAGCTGCTGGTCGCCTGAGGGAAGCGGAGCTCGATCAGGGAAAAGGCGGCGGAGCCCGGCTCCGCCGCCTTTTTCTTCGTATCCGATGCCCGGAAAAGCCTCGTCGACGGGATTGCGCCGCCGGACGCCGGTCCGCGGGGTCTGAACGCTAGAGTGTCGGACCGAACATCGTATTCGGACCGATACTCTAGCTCATTGATTTTGCGCCGGCTTTTCCCGAAGACCGCGATCCAGTTTTCGGGCCGATGCTCTAATGCCGCGTGCCGCTGGTGAAGGCGCCGCCGCGCAGCTTCTCGGGCAGGGCCTCGGCGAAAACGGCGGTCGCCTCTTCGCCATAGGTGTCGACGAGCGTACGGAAGGCTGCGAAAAGAGCGGCGTGGGCGAGGGCATCCGAGTCGAGCCCGTCCTGCTGCGCTTCGATGAACGCATCCTCCACGTAGCTATAGGCGACGCGGCGTTCGTCCTCGCGCTCATCGCCGAGGTTGGGATCAAGCGGCGTGTCGTCTGGGATCGTGGGCATGAAGACGGAAACTCTGCTGCTTGCCTGCTGCGAAACGTGCCATTTCCGGAGCGGATCGCGACACGTCCTGTCGCATGATTCATAGGGCGTGCCAGAGCGGGACGCCACCGGCCAATTTACAAAAGGTTAACGCGGCCCACCACATTCGTCGCAGATTTCGAGATTGGGCGGCGGTGTCGCCTATCCGCCATAGCGGCCCGCGAGGGCTCGCGAGAGCCGCCCTCCCTCTTCCGCGAGGCGCGCGGAGGCCTCCTGCGAAACGGGGGTGCACAGGCGGTGCGTCACCGAATAGGCGCGGAAGCCGCGGTTATAGGCGGCGGTGAGCCGCTCGCGCTGCGGGCCGGAGCGCCCTTCTGCCTCGATCAACGCCGCCATCCGCGAGCGCCACTCGTCAGCCTCGCCCCCGCCGCAGAGGGCGCGGAGATAGGCCAGCGAGCCCATGATCTCCGCGAGCCGCAGGAGCTGAGGCTCGTAGGACGTCGGTGCCGGCTCGGGTTCGGGGGCGGGTTGCTGCGGCTGGGCCGAAGCGGGCGCGCGCCTGTCCTGGGCCATGCCTGCGCCCGTCCCGAGCACGGCGAAGGACCCCGCTGCCAGCGCCGCCATGAGGACGCGGGCGACGGGCCTCATGGGATGGTTCCGGCTTCCAGGGCGATTTCGCGGGCCCGGCGAAGCACGTCTGCGAGCTCGCGCGTGGTGGCGAGGCCGCCGAGCCGCAACGGGTCCGCCCACATCACCGCGCCCGCCTCCGGCCCCGGAAGCGCCTCGCCCGAGAGCCACTCCCCGACGAAGGAGGCGACCACGAAGTGATGCGTCACGGCGCCCGCGGCGTCGCGCCCGAAGATCTCGACATGGCGGTTGAACCCGAGGATCCGCGCCGTGACGCCGACCTCCTCCTCGAGCTCGCGCAAGGCGGCCTCGGCGAGCGTCTCGCCGGCCTCGACCTTTCCGCCGGGAAGCGACCAGACATTCTCCGCCGGCGGCTTGGTCCGGGTGGCGAGCAGGACCCTGCCGGCCCGGAAGACCGCGACGGACGCGGCCAGGACGGGACGAGCCGGCGCCTTGCCGGCAGCCGGGAAGCGAATGACCCGACCGCTGTCGCCGCTCATCGTGACCGGCCCGCGCTCATACGTGCTGACCGCCGTTGATGTGGAGTTCCGAGCCCGTGACGTAGCTCGCGGCGTCGGAGCAGAGGAAAAAGATCGTCTTGGCGACCTCGTCGGGCGTTCCGAGGCGGCCCAGCGGCAGGGTGGCGACGATCTTCTCGGTCCCGGGCGAAAGGATCGCGGTGTCGATCTCGCCCGGCGAGATGGCGTTGACGCGGATGCCGAGCGGGCCGAAATCGGCCGCCATCTCGCGGGTCAGGCTGGCGAGCGCCGCCTTCGACGTCGCATAGGCCGCCCCGGCGAAGGGATGGACGCGGGAGCCGGCGATCGAGGTGACGTTGACGATCGCTCCCTTGGCGGCGGCGAGTTCGTCGAGCAGGCCGCGCGCCAGCATGATCGGCGCGAAGAAGTTCACCTGGAAAACCTTGTGCCAGTCGTTGAACGAGGTGGTGGCGGCGCCGAGCCTGCCGCCGTCCGGCCCCTTGGGCGAAATGCCGGCATTGTTGACCAGCGCATCGAGCCGGCCGCCCTCGACCGCGAGGCGCTTCTTGATCTCGGCGATGCCGCGCATCGTGTCTTCCGGATCGCCGAGATCGATCTGGATGTGATCGTCGGCGCCCGAGGGCCACGGGCACTTGTCCGAGAAGGCCTGGCGCGAGCAGGACAGGATGCGCCAGCCGGCCATGGCGAACTGCATGACGGTGGCGTGGCCGATGCCGCGGCTGGCCCCGGTCAGCAGCATCACCGGCCGCTTGCCGGGCTCGGTTTTCGGGAAATCGAATGTCGGCATGGGCATCAGGCGCTCCTCACGGATAGAGCCGCGTCCGCGTCCAGGGCTCGGAGGCCGAGGCGCGACGGAAGACGACACGATCGTGCAGGCGGAAGGCACCGTCCTTCCAGAACTCCATATAGACCGGCGTGATCCGGAAACCCGTCCAGTGGGGCGGGCGGGGAATCTCGCCGAGGCCGAACTTCGCCGCGTTGAACGCGACGGCCTTCTCCAGAGCGAACCGGCTTTCCAGCGGGCGCGATTGCTGGGAGGCCCAGGCGCCGATGCGGCTGTCGCGCGGGCGCGAGCGGAAATAGGCGTCGGCCATCTCGTCGCCGACGAGCGAGACGTCGCCGCGGATGCGGATCTGGCGACGCAGGCTCTTCCAGTGGAAGAGCGCGGCGGCCCGGGGCTGGCCCAGCAGTTCCTGGCCCTTCTGGCTCTCGGTGTTGGTGTAGAAGACGAAGTCGTCGCCGTCGCGGCCGTTCAGCAGCACCATGCGGCTGTTGGGCATGCCCTCCGCATCGACCGTCGAGAGGGCCATGGCGTTGGGATCGTTCGGCTCGGATTTCTTCGCCTCCTCGAACCAGCTCGCGAAGAGGGCGAAGGGCTCATCGGCCTGGGTGAAGTCACCGGGCGTTAACCGTTCCACGTTCTAATCCTCGGCAGTAACTCGTGACGCGTTGGGCGAACGCATCGGTGATCCGGAGTCGGACAATTCTCTCTTATAGGCCGGTCGGTCGTGGGCTCCCAAGCCCTCGCCGGAGCCGACCTGCCATGCGCGCGCCCGCTCTGGCGCTGGCGGCCTGCCTCGGGCTGGCCGCGGGCGGCTGCTCGGTGTCGTTTCCGATCCTCGGCCTGTGGGACAAGAACGAGGAGCAGGCGGTGACGACCTCCTCGACCTTGCCGGCGCGGCCCGCCGCCAAGGGTGGGGCGCTCGCCTCGCTGGCCTCGGAACTCGGGCCCGAGGACCTGCGCCGGGCCGACGGCGCCATGGCGCTGGCGTTGGACCCGCAGGGCAACGGCGCCGCCGTCAACTGGGACAATGCGCAAAGCGGCATCAAGGGGTCCTTCGTGCCGGTCGGCGGCCCCTTTCTCCGGTCGGACGAGATCTGTCGCGCTTTCGTCGCCACGGTCCAGACCCAGACGCGGCCGCTCAAGCTGCAGGGCACGGCCTGCCGCCCCTCGGGTGGGGAATGGGCCGTCCTGCAGATGGACCCCTGGAAGGGGCCGGCCTGAAGCGGCGCCGGCGGCCGAGATAGTCGCGCCGGCGCTGTTGCATTCAGGCCACATTCTCCCCAAATAGAGCCGGCGTCGGCAGCCCGCCGCGCGGGCCGGGCGTGTCGACAGGTTTTTCATCGGGGTTCATGGATGCGCGATCCATATCAGGTTCTCGGCGTCGCCCGCGGGGCGAGCGAATCGGAGATCAAGAAGGCGTTCCGCAAGCGCGCCAAGGAGCTGCATCCCGACCGCAATCAGGACGACCCGAAGGCGCAGGACCGCTTTGCGGAGCTCAACAGCGCCTATGAGATCCTGGGCGACGAGACCAAGCGCAAGCAGTTCGACCGCGGAGAGATCGACGCCGAGGGCAAACCGAAGTTTCAGGGCTTCGAAGGCATGGGGGCCGGGCGCGGCGGCCGGGCCGGGGGCTTCGAGTTCAATTTCGGCCAGGGCGGCCCCTCCTATGGTCGTGGCGGGCCGGAGGCCGGCTTCGACCCCTCCGACATTTTCGGCTCGCTCTTCGGCGATGCCGTGCGGCGCGGCCGGTCCAAGGCCGAGGCAGCCAAGCCGGCCGACCAGAGCTTCACGCTCGAGGTCACGCTCGCGCAGGCCGCGACCGGTGCCACGCGCCGCGTGCGGCTGCCCGGAGGCCGCGAGGTCGAGGTGACGATCCCCGAGGGCGTCACGGACGGCAAGGTGATGCGCCTGCGCGGCCTCGGCCAGCCGGACCCGTTCTCGGGCGAGGCGGGCGACGTGCTGATGACGATCAAGGTGAAGCCGGATTCGCGTTTCGTCGTCGACGGCACGAATCTGCGAACCCGCGTGGCGGTGCCGCTGGCGAAGGCGGTGCTCGGCGGGGCGCTTCATGTTCCCACCCTGACCGGCGCGGTCGAGATGACGATCCCTCCGCTGACCGGGACGACGAAGCAGTTCCGCCTGCGCGGAAAAGGGCTCAAGGGCGAGGGCGGCGCGACCGGCGATCTGCTCGTCGCGATCGATATCGAAATGCCCGCGAGCGATCCGGAGCTGACCGCGCTGATGAAGGCGCGCGCCTGAGCGCCTTCGCGGGGCGATGCGTCGCCGGGTTTTGCCGGCTGCGTCGAAAGCGGTTTTCACTTTCCCGCGTCTGTTCTAAGAGACCCAACCTCTTCGTTCAGTTTGCGGGTTCCCCATGCCTGATACCTCCGTCGCCGCGCCGACCGCTAATCTACTCCGGGGCAAGCGCGGCCTCGTCATGGGCGTCGCGAACAACCGGTCCATCGCCTGGGGCATCGCCAAGGCGGCGGCCGAGGCGGGCGCCGAGCTCGCGTTCACCTATCAGGGCGATGCGCTGAAGAAGCGCGTCGAGCCCCTGGCCAGGGAGCTGGGCGGCCATGTGGTCGGCCATTGCGACGTCACCGACGGTGCCACGATCGACGCCGTCTTCGCCGAGGTCGAGAAGCTCTGGGGCAAGCTCGACTTCCTGGTCCACTGCATCGCCTTCTCGGACAAGGACGAGCTGACCGGGCGCTATGTCGACACGACCGAGGCCAATTTCTCGAAGTCGCTGCTGATCTCCTGCTATTCGCTGACGGCCGTCACCCAGCGCGCCGAGAAGCTGATGACGGATGGCGGCTCGGTCCTCACGCTGACCTATTACGGCGCCGAGAAATGGATGCCGCACTACAACGTCATGGGCGTGGCGAAGGCGGCGCTGGAATCGAGCGTGCAGTATCTCGCCGCCGATCTCGGGCCCTCGAAGATTCGCGTCAATGCCATCTCGGCCGGGCCGATCAAGACGCTCGCCGCCTCGGGCATCGGCGATTTCCGCTACATCCTGCGCTGGAACGAATACAACTCCCCGCTGCGCCGGACGGTGACGATCGAGGAGGTCGGCGAGACGGCGGTGTTCCTCGTCTCGGACATGTCGCGCGGCATCACCGGCGAGATCCTGCATGTCGACGCCGGCTATCATGTCGTCGGCATGAAGGTGCCGACTGCGCCCGACATCACCCTCGACAAGGGCGACTGAGCCGCTTCGGCCCGGTCGGCGGCGCTGTCAGGACCCATCCGCCAGCAATGTGCGCAGCCGCGCCGTGCCGGCTTCGTCCAGCCGGACATCGTCGGTCGTGAGTCCGGCCAGCAGCGTCGACGCCGTCTCTGCCCCGATCGGATGGTCGGGCGAGATTTCGGTGAGCGGCACCAGCACGAAGGCCCGGCTCGCCATGCGGGGATGCGGCAGGCGCAGGGTGGGCCGGTCGATGTCGGCGTGGCCGAAGGTCAGGATGTCGATGTCGAGCGTGCGGGGCCCCCAGCGCTCGCCGGCGCGCTCGCGGCCGCTTTCCTTTTCCAGCCGGGCGCAGAGTTCGAGCAGCGCCACGGGGTCGAGCGTGGTTTCGATCAGCGCCGCCATGTTGGCGAAGTCGGGCTGGTCCGCCAGACCCCAGGGGGCGGTGCGGTAGACGCTGGAGGTCCGGCCGAGCCTGACCTCGGGATGCTCGCGCAGCTCACGCAAGGCGGTGGCGAAGGCCGCGACGGGATCGCCGAGATTGCCGCCCAATCCCAGTGCCGCCTCAGTCCTCACGGCGGAAGTCCAGCCGGATGCCGACGGCGGAGAGTGTCGCGGGGATGGGCGGGGCCGGCTTGCGCAGGGTGATCTCGATGCGGCTGACCTTCGGAAAGCCATCCAGCACCGCGATCGCGACGGCGCGGGCGGCTGCTTCCAGCAGGTTGTAGCGGCGCGCGGTGAAGGCCTCGGTCGCGACGGCGACGACCTTGCCGTAATCGACCGTGTCTGCGAGCGAATCGCTGATCGCCGAGGCCCGGATGTCGGTCGAGAGCGCGAGGTCGAGGACGAAGCGCTGGCCCAGCCGTTCCTCCTCGGAGAAGAAGCCGTGATAAGCGTAGATGTCGAGCTTCTCGATCAGGATGCTGCCGCTCTCGCTCATGATCGCTGTCCTTCCTGCCCGGCGATGGCGAGCCAGACCTTGAGCGCCTGCGCGTGCTCGCGCACGTCGTGAACGCGGAGGATCGCAGCGCCTTTCATGATGCCGTAGAGATGGGCGGCGATGCTGCCCGGAATGCGTTCAGCCGGGACGCTCTGTCCCGTGACGTCGCCGATGACGGATTTGCGCGAGGCGCCGAGCAGGACCGGGCAGCCGAGGTCGCCGAGCCGGTCCAGCTCGCGGATCAGCCGCAGCGACTGCTGCGTCGTCTTGCCGAAGCGGCCGATGCCCGGATCCACGACGATCTGGCTGCGCGGCAGGCCCGCCTTCGTCGCGATGGCGATGGAGCGTTCGAGGAAGCGCAACACATCGTCGAGGATGTCGATCTCCGGATCGACGGTCTCGCGGTTGTGCATCAGCACGATCGGGGCGCCGGCGCGCGCCGCGACCTCCGCGATGGCGGGATCGCGCTGTGCGCCCCAGACGTCGTTGACGATGGCCGCGCCGGCCGCGAGCGCCGCCTCGGCGACCTCGGCCTTCCAGGTGTCGATCGAGATCGGTGCCGCCTGCGGGCCGGCGAGCCCGCGGATGACCGGCAGCACGCGGGCCATCTCCGTCGCGGCGTCGACGGCGCCATGGCCGGGCCGGGTGGATTCGCCGCCGATGTCGAGGATCGCCGCGCCGTCCTCGGCGAGCTTGCGGCCCTGGGCGAGCGCCTTTTCCGTGGTGTCGAATCGGCCGCCGTCCGAAAAGGAATCGGGCGTGACGTTGACCACTCCCATGATCAGCGGTGCGGGTGCGAGCGCGAGGCTGCGACCATCGGGCAGGGTCAGAACGGCGGGCATGGCACCATCGCTTCGCGGCGGGGACATGCGCGCTATACACAGACATCCGCCGGGCGGCCACCAAAGACGTGCGGCGGCCGCGCGCCGTGCATGGCGAGCCCGATGCATGGCTTATCTGTCCGGAGCGCTTTGACGAAGCGCCCGGCAACGTGCAGAAGCCGGGCATGGTTCCGCTTGTCCTGCCGCACCGCCTCATCCTCGTCCGCCATGGCGAAACCGACTGGAATCGCGAAGGCCGCCTCCAGGGCGGACAGGATATTCCGCTCAACGATCTCGGGCGAAGGCAGGCTGCGGAAGCCGCCGGCAGGCTGCGCGCATTGGCGCCGGGCTTCGCCACGCTGGACTATGTCGGCTCGCCGATGCAGCGAGCCCGCGAGACGATGGACATCCTGCGCCGCGAGCTCGGGCTCGCCGCAGGCGGATACAAGGTGGACGAGAGGCTGCGCGAGCTGACCTTCGGCGCCTGGGAGGGGATGACCTGGCGCGAGGTCGAGAAGGCCGAGGGCGAGCAGGCACGGCTGCGCAAGCGGGACAAATGGGGCTTCGTGCCGCCCGAGGGCGAGAGCTACCGGATGCTGGCTGAGCGCGTGCGGCCGGTTCTCGCGGGGCTGAGCGCCGAGACCGTCATCGTCAGCCATGGCGGGGTGGCGCGCGCGGTGCTCGCGCTGACCGGTGCGGTCTCGCCGCAGAAGGCCGCCCTGCTCGACATCTGGCAAGGCAAGCTGCTCGTCGTCTCCGGCTCCAAGGCGGAGTGGGTCTGACCGCTCGTTTCAGCATCGGCTTTGCCGGAGGCCGCAGCCGATTTGCGGGGCCGATGCCGAGCGCGCGGCCGACATCGGAGCCGGTCGCGTTCATGGCTGGTTCAGCCGTGCTTCCCTATCCGGAATGTGATAGCAGGACGCTCCACGGCGGCTTGCTCGGCCGGGGTGCATGTCCGGGCTATTTCGCTCAACAGGCGACGCTCCGGGGTTCGACAGGGAGGTGCGCGGACGGCGCGCATGACGGCAGGGTGCCAGAGGCTCCCGGCCCGCTCAGGTGGCCGACCCGGCGTACGACGGGGCCATGAACAATATTACAACCGTGTCGGCGGGAGCGGACGGCTCGTCCGTCAAGGCGGTCGCCATGCTCGCCGGCGAGAAGCGCCCGGATCTGCTGCGCGACGAAGTCCTCGGCGAGATTCTCGCGGCCACGGTCGCGGAGCGAGGTCCCCATGTCGCGCTCACCGATGGCGAGCGCAGCCTGACTTACGCGGAGCTCTGGGCGCTCGCCGGCCGGCAGGCGCGCGGGCTGTCGCTGGCGGGCGTCGGGCCGGGCGACATGGTCGGCCTGTGGATGCCGCGCGGCATCGACCTCCTCGTCGCGCAGATCGCGATCACGCGGGCCGGCGCAGCTTGGGTGCCGTTCGACGCCGAGGCGCCGGTCGAGCGCATCGCGGTCTGTCTCGCCGATGCGGCCGCCAAGGGGCTCGTGACTTGCGAGGCCTGGCGCATGCGCGCCGCCCTGACCGAACGCACGGTCTGGACGCCGGACGAACTCGCCCTCGCCGACGACGGAGTTTCCACGCCCGGCCGGGTCGCCGGTCTGACGCCGGATCATCCGGCCTATCTGATCTACACCTCGGGCTCGACGGGCACGCCCAAGGCGATCGTCATCAGCCATCGCAACATCTGCCACTTCCTGCGCGCGGGCAACGCGTTCTACGACATCGGCCCGCAGGACGTGGTCTTCCAGGGCGCCTCGGTCGCGTTCGATCTCTCGATGGAGGAGATCTGGACGCCCTATCTGGTCGGCGCCACGCTCTTCGTCGCCTCGCCGGAGATGATGGGCGATGCGGAGAAGCTGCCGGATCTGCTGACGCAGGCGGGCGTGACGGTCATCGACACCGTTCCGACGCTGCTCGGCATCCTGCCGAAGGACGTGCCCTCGCTGCGGCTGATCCTGCTCGGCGGCGAGGCCCTGCCGCCCGCCACCGTGCAGAAATGGTCGAAGGCGGGGCGGCGCATCCTCAACACCTACGGGCCGACGGAAGCGACCGTCGTCGCCACGGCCGCAGAGGTGCTGCCGGGCGAGGCCGTGACCATCGGCCGGCCGATCGCGAACTACACGGCCTATGTCGTCGACGAGCAGTTGCGCCTGCTCGGTCCGGGCGAGCAGGGCGAATTGCTGATCGGCGGTCCCGGCATCGCCAGGGGCTATCACGGCCGCCCCGAGCTGACCGCGGAGAAGTTCATCGCCAATCCCTTCGGCGGCGCGGACGATCCGGTGCTCTACCGCTCGGGCGACGCCGTCAGCCTCGACGAGGCGGGCGACATCGCGTTCCACGGCCGCATCGACGACCAGGTCAAGATCCGCGGCTTCCGCGTCGAGCTCGGCGAGATCGAGGCGAAGCTGGCCGACGAGCCCGGCGTCAACCAGGCCGCCGTGGTCATGCGCAACGACGACGGCATCGAGCGCCTCGTCGCCTTCGTCGTGGCCGAGCCCGGCGTCGCGGTGGACGGGGCCGCGCTCCGGGCGGCGCTGCGCGACAAGCTGCCGCCCTACATGGTGCCGGCGCATTTCGAGGCGGTGGGCTCGCTGCCGCGCATGGTGTCCGGCAAGGTCGACCGCAAGATGCTGAAGGCGGCGCCGCTGACGGCGCCGGCGGCGGAAGGCGAGCAGGAGCCGCCGCGCAACGCCACCGAGGCGGCGCTGCTGGACGCCGCCAAGCGCGTGCTCGGCGCCTCGACCCTGCCTCTCGAGGCGGATTTCTTCGTCGATCTCGGCGGCCATTCGCTTCTGGCCGCCCGCTTCATCTCGATCGTGCGCGAGACCCCGGCCTATGCCGGCATCACGCTGCAGGACGTCTATGGCGCGCGCACGCTGCGCGGCATGGCCGATCTCCTGAACGCGCGCGGTGCCGCAGTCGCCGAGGACCTGTCCTTCGCGCCGCCGCCGTTCATGCGCCGCTTCCTCTGCGGCCTCGCGCAGGCGGCTGCGCTGCCGATCATCATCGGGTTGTCGACCGCGCAGTGGCTCGGCATCTTCGTCAGCTACATGCTGCTGTCGGGCGAGGATCTCCCGCTTCCGGGGCAGATCGCGGCGCTGCTCGGCGTCTATGTCGCGATCACGATCGTCACCGGGCTGATCGCGATCGCGCTCAAATGGATCGTGCTGGGCCGGACGAAGCCCGGCACCTACCCGCTCTGGGGCGTGTATTACTTCCGCTGGTGGTTCGCGGCCCGGGTCGCCGGCCTCGTGCACATCAAATGGCTGCAGGGCACGCCGGTGATGCGGCTCTACTGGCGCATGCTCGGCGCCAAGGTGGGGCGCGACGTCATCATCTCCGACTACGAGGCCGGCGCCATCGATCTCGTCGAGATCGGCGACGGAGCGAGCTTCGGCACCAAGACGACCTTCGCCAATGGCGAGGCGATCGGCGACAGGTTCGTGCTCGGCCCCATCACCATCGGCAAGGACGTTTCGGCCGGTGCCTCGGTGGTGTTCGGGCATGGCTGCGTCGTCGGCGACCATGCCGAGATCGGCGACCTGACCGCGGTGCCTCCCGGCACGCGGGTGGGCGAAGCGGAGATCTGGGACGGCTCGCCGGCGCGCAAGGTCGGCATGGTCGACCTCGCATCGCTGCCGCCGCCGGCCGAAGCGAGCCCGGGCCGCCGCGCCGCGCTGACGGCCTTCTATGTCGCGATGCTGATCGTGCTGCCGCCCGTCAGCCTGCTGCCGATCTTTCCGGCCTTCTGGCTGTTCGACCAGATCGACGACTGGATCTCGACCTGGTCGGACATCAGCTATCTCTGGTACCTGCCGGTGCTGACCTGGCCGACGGCCATGGGCCTGATCGCGTTCACGGTGATGCTGATGGCGACGCTGCGCTGGATCATCCTGCCGCGCGTGACGTCCGGCTCGCACTCGATCCATTCGAGCTTCTATGCCCGCAAATGGACGGTGGCGCTGGCGACCGAGGTGACGCTGGAGACCCTCTCCTCGCTGTTCGCGACCATCTACATGCGCGTCTGGTACCGGCTGATGGGCGCCGGGATCGGCCGGGGCGCCGAGATTTCGACCAACCTCTCCGGTCGCTACGACCTGACCGATATCGGCGCGGGCAACTTCATCGCCGACGAGGTCGTGTTCGGCGACGAGGAGATGCGGCGCGGCTATATGCGGCTCGACATGACGAGCACCGGCGCCCAGGTCTTCGTCGGCAACGACGCGGTCGTCCCGCCCGGCGCGACGATTCCGGACCGCGTGCTGATCGGCATCAAGTCGAAGCCGCCCGCCAACGCGCTGATGCAGCCCGGCGACACCTGGTTCGGCTCGCCGCCGATCAAGCTGCCGACGCGCCAGAAGGTCGATCTCGGCGCCGACTGGACCTATACGCCCACGCTGGGCCGGCAGGTCGGCCGCGGCGTGTTCGAGGCGCTGCATACCTCCTTCCCGGCGATGCTGTTCATCACCTTCGGCACGCTCGCGGTCGATCTCGTGCTGCAGCAGAAGATCAACGAGGGCGACTGGCTCGGGCTGGTCCTGTCCTTCATGGGCGTCGCGGTGCTGATCGCGGTCGCGCAGGCCTTCATCTGCGCGGCGGTGAAATGGCTGATGATGGGCGTCTACAAGCCGGTCATGAAGCCGATGTGGTCGTGGTGGGCGATGCGCACCGAGGCCGTGGCCGTGATGTATTGGGGCCTGGGCGGCAAGGTGCTGTTCGACTATCTGCGCGGCACCCCGTTCCTGCCCTGGTTCCTGCGGCTGTTCGGCGCGAAGTTCGGCAAGGGCTGCTGGCTCGACTCGACCGACATCACCGAGTTCGACTGCGTGAAGATGGGTGATTTCTGCACGATCAACGCCCATTCCGCGCTGCAGACCCATCTCTATGAAGACCGGGTCATGAAGGTCGGCCGTGTGCGGCTCGGCAACGGCGTCTGCGTCGGGGCGGGGGCGACCGTGCTCTACGACACCCATGTCGGCGACTACGCCCAGGTCGGGCTGCTCACCGTGATCATGAAGGGCGAGAACCTGCCCGCGCACACACGCTGGGAGGGCGCCCCGGCGGTGCCGGCGAAGGCGGCGCACTGACGGGCAGTTCCGCTGCCGCCGAAATGCCGCTAAGAGCCTGACGCATCATCGCGTCAGGCTCCCATGTCCCACAACAGCTTCGGTCATCTCTTCCGCGTCACCACCTTCGGCGAGAGCCACGGGCCCGCGATCGGCTGCGTCGTCGACGGCTGCCCGCCGCTGCTTCCGTTGAGCGAGGCCGATATCCAGGCCGAGCTCGACCGCCGGCGGCCGGGCCAGTCGCGCTTCACCACGCAGCGCCAGGAGCCGGACCAGGTGCGCATCGTATCGGGTGTCTTCGCCCGCGAGAGCGACGGCGCGCAGGTCACCACGGGGACCTCGATCGGGCTGCTGATCGACAATGTCGACCAGCGCTCGAAGGACTATTCCGAGATCAAGGACAAGTACCGGCCGGGCCATGCCGATTTCACCTACGACGTGAAGTACGGCATCCGCGACTATCGCGGGGGAGGGCGCTCCTCGGCGCGCGAGACCGCGATGCGGGTCGCGGCCGGCGCGATCGCGCGCAAGGTGGTGCCGGGCATGGTGGTGCGTGGCGCGCTCGTGCAGATGGGGCCGCACAGGATCGACCGCGCCAGCTGGGATTGGGACGAGGTCGCCCGCAACCCCTTCTTCTGCCCGGACGCGAAGGCCGCGACCTTGTTCGAGAGCTATCTCGACGGCGTGCGCAAATCCGGCTCCTCCATCGGAGCGGTGCTCGAGATCGTGGCCGAGGGCGTGCCGGCGGGGCTGGGCGCGCCGATCTACGGCAAGCTCGATGCCGAGATCGCCGCGGCGCTGATGAGCATCAACGCGGTCAAGGGCGTCGAGATCGGCGACGGCTTCGGCGCGGCCGAACTCACCGGCGAAGAGAACGCCGACGAGATGCGCGCGGGCAATGACGGCGCGCCGCTGTTCCTCTCCAACCATGCCGGCGGCATTCTGGGCGGCATCGCGACCGGGCAGCCCATCGTGGCGCGTTTCGCGGTGAAGCCGACCTCCTCGATCCTGACCCCGCGCGCGACGGTCAACCGCACGGGCGGCGAGGCCGAGATGTTCACCAAGGGCCGCCACGATCCTTGCGTCGGTATCCGGGCCGTGCCGGTGGGCGAGGCGATGGTGGCCTGCGTGCTGGCCGACCAGTATCTGCGGCACCGGGCGCAGGTCGGCGTCGTCGCGCCGCGCTGGCCTTTCTCGCCAGCCGGCTGAGGGCTGGGTCGCCCGCCGGCGGGGATGCTCGCGGGAGCAATTTCAGTATCACTGAAATTTTTCCACGCGTTCATTGAAATCGAAGAGCTGGCGCATTAGCTTGCCGGCATGAAGCTCGACCTCTGGCTCCAGCAGAACGGAATCGCCCGCAGCGCGTTCGCGCGGCAGGCCGGCCTCTCGCCGGCCAGCGTCACCGCGCTCTGCAACGACGAGACCGCCTGGATTTCGCGCGAGAGCGCCGAGCGCATCGCCGCCGCCACGGGCGGAGCCGTCACGCCCAATGATTTTCTCGGCCTGGTGCCGCGGGAGCCGCTCATGACCAGCAATGTTACCCGGGCCATCGAGGCCTTCGCCAAGGGCGAGATCGTCGTCGTCACCGATGACGACGATCGCGAGAACGAGGGCGACCTGATCGTCGCGGCCTCCCTCTGCACGCCGGAGAAGATGGCCTTCATCATCCGCAACACCTGCGGCATCGTCTGCGCCCCGCTGACGAGCGGGGAGGCGCGCCGCCTGCGGCTCGACCCCATGGTCTCGTCCAACGATGCGCCGCTGGGCACCGCCTTCACCGTGACGGTGGACGTGAAGCACGGTCTGACCACCGGCATTTCGGCCGAGCAGCGCTGCAACACGGTGCGCGCGCTCGCCAACGGCAATATGGGCGCGACCGATTTCGTCCGGCCGGGCCATGTCTTCCCGCTGATCGCCAAGGATGGCGGCGTGCTGATGCGCTCGGGCCATACCGAGGCGGCTGTCGATCTGTGCAAGCTCGCCGGGCTGCCGCCGGTCGGCGTGATCTGCGAACTCGCCAATGACGACGGCACGGTGATGAAGGGGCCGCAGATCTCGGCCTTCGCCCAGAAGCACGGGCTCGTGCAGATCACGGTGGCCGATCTCATCGCCTATCGCCAGGGCCGCGAGAAGCTCGTCGAGCGCGTTCATTCCTTCCCCGTCTCGACCGCGTTCGGGCCGATGACCGGGCACGTCTACATCACGCCCTTCGAGGACACGCAGCACTTCGCCTTCGTCATGGGCAGGGTCGGGGATGGCGAGAAGGTGCCGGCGCGGCTGCACCGGGCCGATGTGGTCGCCGATGTGCTCGGCGGTGGCGGGGCCATCCAGTGCGCGCTCCGGCGGTTCCAGCAGGACGGGCGGGGCGTGCTGATCTATCTGCGCGACGGAACGGCCGGCGTGCCGCTGAAGAGCGTCGAGGACGGGTCGGACGCGCAGCGGACGCAGCAATGGCGCGAGGTCGGGCTCGGCGCGCAGATCCTGCGCGATCTCGGAGTCAGCTCCATCGTCAACCTCGCCTCCTCGTCGCGGTCCTATGTCGGCCTCAGCGGTTTCGGCATCGAGATCTCCGAGACGCAGCCGCTCGAGTGAGCGGGGGAGCGGATCAGAGCATGGCGAGCAGCAGGTGCCAGCCGTAACCCAGAAGCAGGCAGCCCAGCGCCATGTCGACCGTCGGCATGGCGCGTCGATAGAGTAGCGTCGCGCGCGGATGTGAGAACGACAGCGCGACGCCGCCGAACCAGAGAATGGCGACCAGAAAGGCAGCCACGAAGGCGGACCCCGGTTGGCAATGGACCGGGCCGCATCTGTCGCTCGCTCCCATGCCCAGGAAAAATGCGAGGGTGACGGGATTGGTGGCCGCCGTCAGGAGGCCGATGCGCAGGCAGCTGGCGCCCGAGATCGGCATGGCGGAGCCGCTGTTTCTCAAGGGACGGTTCGCCCGCAGCATGGCGCGCAGGCCGAGCCAGATCAGCAGCATCGCAAAGCCGCAGGCGAGGAGCGGTTGCCAATGCGCGTCGCTGGCATAGGGTGCCATCCCGGAAAAGGCGGCATAGGCGACCAGTGCGGCGCCGAGAGATACTCCAAGTGCCGCCAGGAGAGCGTTCTTCCGGGAGTTCTCAAGGCTGACTTTTGCAACCATGAGTAGATTGGGTCCGGGAATCATGGCGATGAGCGCATAGGTTCCCGATAGCGACAGGATGACTGTCGCATCGTCTATATTGATCATGCCCGTGTCGCCGCACCGGAATGGTTTCTTCGGTGACGTTTTACGGGTTGCTGGCTTCACATGCGTCATCAACATGGATGACGTTACGTTGCATGCCGGCGTTTCGCATGGAGTGCGCGTGTCGAGGGCTTGCGGTGCGGGGCCGAGGGGCGTTGTCTCCCGTCTGCGGCGCCGCGGCGGGAGGGCGCTTCAGCTGCCCATCAGCGCCGCGACATGCGCTGCCGCCGATCTCGACAGGCCCTCGAGATCGTAGCCGCCTTCCAGCACCGAGACGATCCGGCCTCCGCAGCGGCGCTCGGCCACGTCCATCAGCTTGCGCGTCGCCCAGGCGAAATCCGTCTCGCGCAGGTTGATGTCGGCGAGCGGGTCGCGCCAATGGGCGTCGAAGCCGGCGGAAATCACCAGCAGGTCGGGCCCGAAATCGTCGAGACGGGGCAGGATCGCCGTCTCGAAGGCCTCGCGGAACTCGTCGGACCCGTCGCCGGCCCGCAGCGGTGCGTTCACGATGGTGCCGTGGGCTCCGCGCTCCGACGCCGCGCCGGTGCCGGGATAGAGCGGCATCTCGTGCACCGAGGCATAGAGCACGCTCGGATCGTCCCAGAAGATCTCCTGCGTGCCGTTGCCGTGATGCACGTCCCAGTCGATGACCGCGACGCGGCCGGCACCATGAACTCGGCGGGCATGGCGGGCGGCGATGGCGGCGCTGTTGAAGAAGCAGAAGCCCATCGCCTTCACGCTCTCGGCGTGATGGCCGGGCGGCCGCATGGCGCAGAAGGCATTGGCGGCCCTTCCGGTCATCACCTCGTCCACGGCATAGGCTGCGCCGCCGACGGCATGGAGCGCCGCCTCGACGGTGCCGGGCGACATCATCGTGTCGGTGTCGACGGCGAGGAGGCCGTCGGCGGGCGAGGATGCGATCAGGTTCCGGGCGAAGGCCTCGCCATGGCAGAGCGTGACCTGCTCCAGTGTTCCGCGCGGCGCGGAAACGCGCGCCAGCGCGGCGAAGCGCTCGTCCTCCAGCGCCCGCTCGACCGCGCGCAGGCGCTCGATGCGTTCGGGGTGGCCGGGAGGGGTGACGTGGAGCAGGCCCGATTCGTGGGTCACGAGGAGGGTGCTCACGCGGCCTCCGTCCGTGATCCGGGCTCCGAACGTGGCGCGGATGCAACGCAGGCTGACCGAGCGTTCGCAGCTGCGGGAACTTCGTTGCCGCAAGTCGGTTTCGCGCCTAGAGCTTCGGGCATTCGGGATGCACCGGGCGCCGACCGAACACGATAAATTAACCTTTGATTCAGCATAAATTGCGGCCTCGGGCCAAGCTGGTGGACGTCATGAAACAGTCGGTGATGATCGCGGTCGCTGCGTCGGCGTTTCTGGGCGCCTGCCAGTACAAGAGCGTGAACGCCCCCGAGCTGTCGGCCCGAGATGCCGAATATATCGCGCTCGTCCCGAAGTTCGACACCTATCTGCCCTATCTCCCCTACGAGATCAGCGACCCGACAGGCCAGCCTCCCGGTACGGTTTATATCGATACCAAGGAGAAGTTCCTCTATCTCGTCCTGCCGAACAAGAAGGCGATCCGCTATGGCGTCGCGACCGGCGACGAGGCCTTCGGCTGGACCGGCGAAGCCGTGGTGCAGCGCAAGGCGGAGTGGCCGCGCTGGACGCCGCCGGCCGAGATGGTCGCCCGCTGGCCGCATCTGAAGCCCGTGGCGGGCGGCATGTCGGGCGGGCCGGAAAACCCGCTCGGCGCGCGCGCGCTCTATCTCTACCAGAACGGCAAGGACACCCTCTACCGCATCCACGGCACCAACGAGCCGGAGACCATCGGGCGCTCGGCCTCGTCCGGCTGCATCCGCATGCGCAACATCGACGTGATCGACCTGTACAACCGCGTCCCGGCCGGCGCCAAGGTCATCGTCGTCTGAGAGCCCTTCGGCGCGGCGCGCAGGAAAAAGGCCGGCGGGATTGCTCCGCGCCGGCCAGTGTAGGGTCTCGAAAATCAGGCTCGTGACGATCAGTCGTCGAAGCCGTGGCGCAGAACGCCGGGGAGTTCCGTCCGGCGCTCCGCATCGCCTGTCCGTAACTCCGGAGCCCTCGGCCTTGTTCCCGCCGCGACGGCCGGAATGGCGATCGGCTTGAACCACGAGGCATAGGCTTCGCGGGCCGCTGTGTCGTGGAAGCCCGCCTTGGGCTTCGTGCGGGACTTGTCGGGCGAGGTCATGGCTCCGGACTTCATTTGAGGGACCGCCGGCGCTTCCTGGGGCGCCGACGATCGCCAAGCTGATGTCCGATCGCGACGACGTAGCGGCATCATCGTGATTTGTTCGTGGCGGACGTCGTCATGTCCGCCACGCTGCAGCCCGATTGCGCCGGCCTCAGGCCGCCAGCAGGCCTTCCGCCTTCGCCCAGTTCAGCGTCTTGTCGAGGGCGCGCTCGTAGCGATCGAACATCTCCTCGATCTGCGCCTCGGTGATGATCAACGGCGGGCAGAAGGCGACGCGGTCGCCCATGGCGCGGGTGATCAGGCCTTCGTCCTGCGCGAACGCGACCGACTTGGCGCCGACGCCCTTCTTGGCCTCGAAGGGAGCCTTGGTCTGCTTGTCCTTCACCAGCTCGGCGCCGCCGATCAGGCCGACGCCGCGCGCCTCGCCGACGAGGGGGTGATCGCCGAGCTTGGCCAGGCGCTTCAGGAAGGTCGGCGAGACCTTGCGGACATGCTCGACGATCTTGTCGCGCTGGTAGATCTCCAGCGTCTTGATCGCCACCGCGCAGCCGACCGGATGGCCGGCATAGGTGTTGCCGTGGCCGAAGGTACCGATCTTGCGGCTCTGCGAGACCAGCGCGTCATAGGTCTGGTCGTTGAGCATCACGGCGCTGAGCGGGAAATAGGCCGAGGTGATCTGCTTGGCGAGCGAGATCGAGTCGGCGGCCAGCCCGTAGGTCGTGGTGCCGAACATGTTGCCGGTGCGGCCGAAGCCGGTGATGACCTCGTCGGCGATGAAGAAGACGTCGTATTTCGCGAGGACCGCGTTGATCTTCTCGAAATAGCCTTCCGGCGGGGTGATCGCGCCGCCGGCGCCCATGACGGGCTCGGCGATGAAGGCGGCGACCGTGTCCGGCCCCTCGCGCAGGATCATCTCCTCGAGCTCCGCCGCCATGCGCGACGAGAAGTCCTGCTCGGTCTCGCCCGGCTCGGCGAAGCGATAATGATGCGGGCAGGAGGTGTGGAGAATTCCCGGCAGCGGCAGGTCGAAATCGATGTGGTTGTTCGGCAGGCCGGTCAGCGAGGCCGAGGCGACGGTGACGCCGTGATAGCCCTTCAGGCGCGCGATGATCTTCTTCTTGTGCGGCCGGCCGAGCGCGTTGTTGACGTACCAGATCAGCTTGACCTGGGTGTCGTTGGCGTCGGACCCGGAGGCGCCGTAGAAGATCTTGGAGACCGGAACCGGGGCGATTTCCTTGAGCTTCTCGGCGAGCTCGATCGCCGGGTCATGGCTCTTGCCGCCGAAGATGTGCGTGAAGGGCAGTTTCTTCATCTGCTGATAGGCGGTCTCGACCAGCTCCTCGTTGGAGTAGCCGAGCGAGGTGCACCAGAGGCCGGCCATGGCCTCGATGTATTCCTTGCCGTTGGAATCGTAGACGAAGACGCCCTTGGCGCTTTCCAGCACCATGGGACCGACCTCGCGATGCGTCGCGAGGTTCGTGTAGGGGTGAACGAGGGTCTCGATATCTCTGACGGCGAGGTTTGACAGCATCCTGGTGACTCCCGGAAGCATTCTGGACGGCAATCCGTGCAGCATAGACTGCGATCGCCGCAAAGGCCGATGGATTTTCGCGCCTTGGGCGGCAGACTCTGGCGCAGAGCGGGGCATTTGCCGCAGGTCGTGACATCGCCCGCCGGGAGAGGCTTCAGCCGGCGTCGAGCGCGCGCACGCTGGCGCGCCAGTCCCGGACCAGCCGGTCGAGTTCGGCGAGATCCTCGGAGGGCATCAGGCCCAGGGTCGCGGCGACATAGTCGCGCTGCGCGGCGATGCCGGCCTCGGCCAGCCTGCGCCCCTCGGCCGTGAGATGCATCGCGTAGGAGCGCTTGTCGCCGGCGATGGCGCGGCGCTCGACGAGGCCGGCCTCGACCAGGCGGTCGACCAGCCCCGAGACGTTGCCCTTGGTGACATAGAGCCGCTGGGCGAGCTCGCTCTGGCTGATGCCCTCGCCCTCGGTGAGCGTCGAGAGCAGGTCGAACTGGGGGATCGAGAGGCCGAGCTGCCGGAGCCGCGCCGTCATCTGCCCCAGCATGCGCTGATGCAGCCGCATGAAGCGAAACCAGACCCGGTCGGCCTCGATGGGTTCGGGCAGGATGGCGGGCTGCTGGACGGACAAGCGGCATCCCCTTTCGTCAGGCGGCATAGCTAAACCATCCGCGGCCTTCAGGCGAGACCGCGCCGCGATCTTCGTCCGGGCGGGTTGCCTTCGCCACGCGAGGGCGTCACCAATCGCAGCCATGCATCGTCGTCTCGTCTTCGAGGAGCCGGTCTCGCGCGCCGCCGTTTGGAGCCGGCGTCTGGCGTGGTTCGCGCTCGCGGTGCTTCTCACGGCGATGGTCGCCGTGCGGCTCGGCGAGCCGAGCATCGAGGGGCTGGCTCCGATCGGCGCGGCCTATGTCATCGTGCTGCTGGCCCTCGGGCTCTCGCTCCTGTCCTTCGCGCGGATCTGGCATTCGGGGCATCGCGGTGTCGGAAAGGCCGCGGGCGCCTTCGTCCTGTGCCTCGTCATGCTGGTCCCGGCGGGATATGTCGGTTTCCGCTTCGCGACGCGGCCGGCGCTGGCCGACGTCTCGACCGATACGGAGGACCCGCCGTCCTTCAGCCGCTCCGGGGCGGCGCTGACGGCGCGCAGGGGCCGCATTCCGCCCGATGTTCCCGCCGAGCGACGCCGCGAGCAGCGCAGAGCCTATCCCAAGGCGGTGCCGATCGTGCTGGAGCTCCCGGCCGAGCAGGCCTTCGAGATCGCGCGACGGGCGGCGTCGGCGCTCGGCTGGCAGGTCGTCGAGAGCGTGCGGCCGGGCGGGCGCAGCGGTGTGGGCCGTGTCGAGGCCGTGGCGCAGGGCCGGATCCTGCGCTTTTCGGAAGACGTCACGATCCGGATCAGGCCTCGCGCCGACGGCAGCCGCATAGACATCCGCTCGGCCTCGCGCCTCGGCACGCATGATCTCGGGGCCAATGCGGCGCGCATCGCGGCCTTCGCAGAGGAGGTCGAGTTGCTGGTGGAGACACGCTGAGCGAGACGATCAGGCGAGGCGGTAGCGGCTGCCGAGCGCAGGCGGGGTCTGGTCGCTGACGACGGCGCCCCGCAGGACGAGGTCCTCCAGCTGGGCCAGAACCGACAGCGCCGCCGCGCCGCTCAGGGCCGGAGCGAGATTGCGGTAGATCGCCGGCACCATCTCGCCGATGCGCTCGTCGCCGGCGGAGAGCCGGCCGAGAACGGCGGCCTCGCGCTGCAGGCGATGCTGCACGAGACCGCGCAGGAAGCGCTGCGGCTCCTGCACCGGCCCGCCATGGCCGGGGCGATAGAGGGCGTGCTCCATGCCGCGCAGCTTCTCGATCGACGCCATATAGGCCGCGAGCGAGCCGTCCGGCGGGGCCACGATGCTGGTCGACCAGGCCATGACGTGATCGCCCGAGAACAGCGTCGCCTCCTCGGGCAGGGCGAAGGCGAGGTGGTTGGCGGTGTGGCCCGGCGTCTCGATGGCGACGAGGGTCCAGCCCGGCCCGGAAACCGCGTCGTTCTCGCTCATCAGGAGGTCGGGCGCGTGGTCGCGGTCATAGGCGCCGTCGAGTGGGTCGATCTCGCCCAGCACGAGCTCGCGCGAGCGGCGATGCGGGCCGCAGCCGACGATGGGGGCGCCGGTGGCGGCCTTCAGGGCCCGCGCCGCGGGCGAGTGGTCGCGGTGGGTGTGGGTCACGACGATGTGGCTCACCGTCTCGCCCTCGACGGCATCCAGAAGCCGCGCCAGATGGGCCGGATCGTCCGGGCCGGGATCGATGATCGCGACCGTGCCCCGGCCGACGATGTAGCTGCAGGTGCCGGTGAAGGTCATCGGCCCGGCATTGCCCGCGATCAGGCGCCGCACCAGCGGCGAGAGACGCGCGACCTCGCCGGCCGGGCTGGTCCCGCCGCGGTCGAATTCGATCTCGTCGCTCATCGTTCCTGCGCTCTCCCATACGTCCGAGGCCGCACGGCCGGGCGGCTTGTGAGGCTTTCAGCCATTGCCTATAGACGAAAACAGGATCGCTCAGGGCGGTCTTTCGGATGACAGGACGACAGCTCATGGCCGACATGCTCCCCATCAAGACATCGAGCCTCGCGGACGCGACGTTTCCGGCCCTTTCGAGCTCGCGCGCGCTCGTCCTGCGCAATGTCGTGCTCGCCGTCGCGGGCAGCCTGCTCCTGATCGCCGCTGCCAAGGTCAAGGTGCCGTTCTGGCCGGTGCCGATGACGCTGCAGACCTTCGCGGTGCTGGCGCTCGGCGCGACCTATGGCTCGCGCCTCGGCGCGGCGACGGTCCTGCTCTATATCGGCTACGGCGTCGCCGGCCTGCCGGTCTTCACCAACACGCCGCCGGCCGCGGCCGGTCCGCTCTATCTGCTCGGACCGACGGGCGGCTTCCTCCTGGGCTTCGTCGTGGCTGCCGCGATCGCCGGCTGGGCCGCGCAGCGCGGGGCCTCGACCCTGCGGCTCGTCGGCGGGCTGATCGTCGCCGATGCGGTCCTGCTCGCGCTCGGTTGCCTGTGGCTGGCGCTCGGCGCCCAGGTCGCGGCTGGCGTGACGGGCGTCGGATTCGCCAAGGCCTTCGCCGTGGGCGTGCAGCCCTTCCTCCTGGGCGAGGCGCTCAAGATCGCGCTGGCCGCCTGCTTCGCGGGGCTGTCCTGGCAGATGCTGGCGCGCCGCGGCTGAAGCCGCCACGCAACCGAATCGGAAAAGGCCGGGCTCGCGCCCGGCCTTTTTGCTTTGTGGTGTGCTGGCGGAGCTCAGCCGGCCGGCCGGGTGTCGCCGCAGGCCTTCTGGCCGAAGAAGGGGCCGAAATTGCCGCATTTGTCGCAGCCCGCGAGCAGGGTCGCGAAGCCGAAGATGCCGATGATGAGAAGTGCGTGCTTCATGATCCGTACCGTCGATGCCGTGTCCGCGATGGTAGAGCAACGCGGCGGCGAGGGGAAACGCGCCATCGTCGCGGAGGATTGAACCTCCTCTCGTGGTCGCGCGACCGATGAGGGAGAAGGCCGCCGGCCGGATCGTTTCGATGACCCCCAAGCACTTCGCCCCGCTGCCCGAATGGGTGGCGGGGTTTTTCCATGCGGCCCTGCGGGAAGGGCGATACGGCGATCCCCGCCAAGAGCGAGCGCTCACGGCCGGCGTCGAGCGGGCGGATTGTGCGGAATATTAGGCGGGGCGCCGAAATCGGGATCGGCCAACCCCTTGAAACCAATGGTCGGAGTGGCAGGATTTGAACCTGCGACCCCCTCGTCCCGAACGAGGTGCTCTACCAGGCTGAGCCACACTCCGAT
>QFQY01000042.1 GCA_003248805.1 Chelatococcus sp.
TCGCTCCAAGATGGCCTGAACAACCCCTTGGAATCACGAGTGCCCCAGTCGCTCAACCCTTTCGGGACGGGCTCTAAGGCACAAATGGAGACTACCGAGGCGCTTGCGAGTTACCGGCGCGTTCTTAGGAGCATACGGTCTTTCGGATCATCGCAGCCCCATTATCTATCCGCGTACATCCGTCAATGGTCACCTGACCATATTCGCAGCACTCGGATGTCCGGCGCCTGCGATCCATCTCCCGTCCGACCACTCTGCAATCTTGCATGCCCTCCGGGTGGGTCGCGCATGGCCTTCGTTTGATAGATTTGGAGAAGACGGTACACCCCCAGAGAGGATTTGCGCACGAGCTGAGCGCTCCCCTGCTGGCCGATACTTCTGGGGAGTCTATCAGCTTTTCGGAGACCTTAAGACAGCGGGCGCATTCTTACTGCACACATTCTGGCAGAAGCAACTAAAGGAAATTGGAGCTACAGATCAACGAACTGAGGAGCGGCAACGACGGGTCGAAGCGCAGCTAAGGAGGCGGATTGGCATCAGGGCATTCGATCCGTCCGAAGGCGATAGATTGGCGACGCTGGCCAACATTGTGTTGCAAGAGGCAGATGCCGTGCGAGCTACCGTGCGGTCCCTGCGATGGGACAAGCTCAAGTTGGAATTTGACGAGCTGACGGAATCCTTTATCAGCCGCAACCCTTCGCCAGACAACGAAAAAAGCAACGAGAAAGCTGAAGCGGACGAGCGAAAAAATTATACAGAATACTTAAAATCATTCGTTCAGGATCTGTGTTATCTAGGTGTATTGCATCAAGGAGTTGAACATACTTGTCGCCAATGCCTACATCGTTCGTGGACATCTATAGCCGATTTAAAGGCTCAGATTAGCTGCGAAGTATGCCGCAATGAGGAGCCTGCTCCGGTGGACAGGGCATGGCAGTTCCGCCTCAACGGCTTTCTCAGAGAAGCCCTCCAAAGACACGGAATAGGCCCGCTGTTTTGGGTTTTGAACCAATTTCAGCAGAAAAACTCAACATCGTTTTGGTTTGATGGTCCACTGAATATCTTCTTTGACGACGAGGCGGCGCTTGCTAATAGGCCCAATACAGATATTGACCTTACTATCATCGAAAATGGTATAGTGCGCCTGTGTGAGGTAAAGCAATCGGAGCGTCAATTCCTTGATCCCGAAGGACTCGCTCAAACGATGCTTAGGCTCAGGCCAGATATTGCGATGATCGCAGTGATGGAGCCTGATAGCAAAAAATTACGAGAGAAGTTCGCCCGTTTCTCAAAAATTCTTGAAGGAAGCGGAATTAAAGCTGAGATACTTACTCTCGACGCAGGCAGAGACTTCGCTGATTGGCCATATTTCTAGTGCGGCGAGCTGCCGTTCAGCGTTATCACCAGCATGAACGCAATCTTCGATACCTTCTCTATTAGCACTACTCCGCCGCCTGCCGCTGCACCGCCTTCCCCTTCTTGATAGGCCGCCGGTCCAGCACCTCCTTCAAAAACCGCGCGGTGTGGCCCTTGCCCACGCGGACGATGTCCTCCGGCGTGCCTTGCGCCACCACCTCGCCGCCGCCGTCGCCGCCCTCGGGGCCCATGTCGATCACCCAGTCGGCGGTCTTCACCACCTCGAGATTGTGCTCGATCACCACCACCGAATTGCCCTGCTCGACCAGTTCGTGCAGCACCTCCATGAGCTTGGCGACGTCGTGGAAATGCAGGCCGGTGGTCGGCTCGTCCAGGATGTAGAGCGTGCGGCCGGTGGCGCGCTTGGAGAGCTCCTTGGAGAGCTTGACGCGCTGCGCCTCGCCGCCCGACAGCGTCGTCGCCTGCTGGCCGACCTTGACATAGTCGAGCCCGACGCGCGCCAGCGTCTCCATCTTGTCGCGGATCGAGGGCACGGCCTTGAACAGCGCCTTGGCTTCCTCGACCGACATGTCGAGCACATCGGCGATCGACTTGTCGCGGTATTTCACCTCCAGCGTCTCGCGGTCGTAGCGCTTGCCCTTGCAGACGTCGCAGGTGACGTAGACGTCCGGCAGGAAGTGCATCTCGATCTTGATGACGCCGTCGCCCTGGCAGGCCTCGCAGCGGCCTCCTTTGACGTTGAAGCTGAACCTACCTGCCTGGTAGCCGCGCGCCTTCGCCTCCGGCAGGCCGGCGAACCATTCGCGGATCGGCGTGAAGGCGCCGGTATAGGTCGCCGGGTTGGAGCGCGGCGTGCGGCCGATCGGCGACTGGTCGATGTCGATGACCTTGTCGAGATGCTCCAGCCCCTCGATGCGGTCATGCGGGGCCGGGTGCTCGATGGCGCCGTTGAGCTTGCGCGCCACGGCCTTGTAGAGCGTGTCGATGATCAGCGTCGACTTGCCGCCGCCGGAAACGCCGGTGATGCAGGTGAACAGGCCGAGCGGAATGTCGACCGTGACGTCCTTGAGGTTGTTGCCGCGCGCGCCGACGATCCTCAGCGCGCGGCCCCTGGTGGCCTTGCGACGCTGGGCCGGGACGGGAACGCTCAATTCGCCGGTGAGATAGCGGCCGGTGAGCGAGTTCGGATCGTCGAGGATGTGCTGCGGCGTGCCCTCCGAGACGATGCGGCCGCCATGGATGCCGGCGCCGGGGCCGACATCGACGACGTAATCCGCCTGCAGGATCGCGTCCTCGTCATGCTCGACCACGATCACCGTGTTGCCGAGGTCGCGCAGGCGGCGCAGCGTGCCGAGCAGGCGCTCGTTGTCGCGCTGGTGCAGGCCGATCGAGGGCTCGTCGAGCACATAGAGCACGCCGGTCAGGCCGGAGCCGATCTGTGACGCAAGCCGGATGCGCTGGCTCTCGCCGCCGGACAGCGTGCGCGAGCCGCGCGCCAGCGTGAGATAGTCCAGCCCGACATCGAGCAGGAAGGTCAGGCGGTCGCGGATTTCCTTGAGGATGCGCGGGGCGATCTCGTTCTGCTTCCGCGACAGCCGCTCGGGCAGGGCGGTGACCCAGGCGAGCGCGTCCCTGACCGAAAGCTGCGAGATCTCGCCGATATGCTGCCCGGCGATCTTGACCGCCAGCGCCTCGGGCTTGAGGCGATAGCCGTTACAGGCGGCGCAGGGCGTCTCGGACATGAAGCGGCCGAGCTCCTCGCGGGCCCAGTCCGACTCCGTCTCCTTCCAGCGTCGCTCCATGTTGGTGATCACGCCCTCGAAGGGCTTCCGCACCTCGTAGCTGCGCAGGCCGTCATGATAGGCCATGCGGACGGCTTCCGAGCCGGTGCCGTAGAGGATCGCCTTGTGGGCGCTCTCGGGCAATTCGGACCAGGGCTTCGTCATCGAGAAGCCGAAATGCTTCGCCAGCGCCTCCAGCGTCTGGCCGTAATAGGGCGAGGTCGACTTGGCCCAGGGGGCGATGGCGCCCTTCTTCAAGGTGAGGGAGTCGTCGGGGACGATCAGGTTGGGGTCGATCCGCATCTCGTGGCCGAGGCCGTCGCAGACCGGGCAGGCGCCGAAGGGATTGTTGAACGAAAAGAGTCTGGGCTCGATCTCGGGAATGGTGAAGCCGGAGACCGGGCAGGCGAATTTGGACGAGAAGACGATGCGCCGCGCCTCGCCGTTCTCCTCCTTCTCGTCCGCATACTCGAAAACCGCGATGCCGTCCGTCAGGTCGAGCGCCTGCTCCAGCGAGTCGGCGAGGCGGGCGCCGAGATCGGGCCTGATCACAAGGCGATCGACGACGACGTCGATGTCGTGCTTGAACTTCTTGTCGAGCGCGGGCGCGTCCGGAATTTCGTAGAACTCGCCATTGACCTTGACGCGCTGGAAGCCGCGCTTCAGCCACTCGGCCATCTCCTTGCGGAACTCGCCCTTGCGGCCGCGCACCACGGGCGCGAGCAGGTAGCCGCGGGTCTTCTCCGGCAGCTCGGCGAGACGGTCGACCATCTGCTGGACGGTCTGGCTCTCGATCGGCAGGCCGGTGACGGGCGAATAGGGCACGCCGGCGCGCGCCCAGAGCAGGCGCATATAGTCGTGGATCTCGGTGACGGTGCCGACCGTCGAGCGCGGGTTCTTGGAGGTCGTCTTCTGCTCGATGGAGATGGCGGGGGAGAGCCCGTCGATCTGGTCGACATCGGGCTTCGACATCATCTCGAGGAACTGGCGGGCATAGGCCGAGAGGCTCTCGACATAGCGGCGCTGGCCCTCGGCATAGATCGTGTCGAAGGCGAGCGAGGACTTGCCCGAGCCCGACAGGCCGGTGAACACCACGAGCTTGTCGCGCGGGATCGTGAGATCGACGTTCTTGAGATTGTGCTCGCGGGCGCCGCGCACCGCAATGACGCGCGCGTCCCGGGCGGCCGTGGCATCCGCGACCCTGCGGTCGAACATCTCCTCCAGCGTCGCGGCCTGCCCGGCGGCCGTCTTCCCGGCGGGGACGGTCTTGGCAGTGCCGGTCTTGGAGGCGCCGGTCTTGGAAGCGGCAGTCTTGGCGGTGCCGGTCTTGGCGGTGTCGGTCTTGCGGGCCATGGGGCGTCCGATGCGGGTGAGGCCTGATAGATACGGCAAATGCCGGGCCATGCCAGCCCGCTTGCCGGCCGGCGGGATTGTCTAGCACGCAGGGGCGGCGGAGAGTGCCCCGGACCGCCGCAAGGTGCTGACAGGAGATGGCAGCAATCCATCGCCCGGCCCCTCGCGGTTTGTCCGCGCCGGGCGCCTTATCGCCGACCCGGCGGGGCGAGGGATCAAGAGCGAGCCGTGCCGCGTTGAAGGCCTCGGGGCGAACAGGGAGACGCGCGATGTCGATCAGAACCGTTCTGCAGGCCGGCGCTCTCGCGCTCGGCGTCATCATGGCCGGGCCGCTGGCGGCCTGCGAGCTCGACCGGCCGCTGAAGATGGCCGGGCTCGACTACGATTCCGCCGCCTTCCATACCGCCGTCGTCAGCGCCATCGCCGAGCGCGGCTTCGGCTGCAAGGTCGAGCGGGTGCCGGGCGCGATCGCGCCGCTGGTCAACGGGCTGGCGCGGGGCGATGTCGACATCGTCATGGAGATCTGGGCGGCCAACCCGGTCGAGGCCTGGGTCAAGGCGGCGGAGGCGGGCAGGGTGGTGCCGCTCGGCACCACCTTCCCCGATGCGAGCGAGGGCTGGTTCGTGCCGCGCTATCTCGTCGCCGGGCCGGACGCCAAGGCCCCGGAGCTGAAATCGGTCGCCGATCTCAAGCGCTACAAGGCGCTGTTCGCCGATCCCGAGGAGCCCGCCAAGGGGCGCTTCTACAACTGCGTCGCCGGCTGGGTCTGCGAGGGCATCAACACCAAGAAGCTCGCGGCCTATGGGCTCGGCGACGATTTCACCAACACGCGCGGCGGCTCGCCCGAGGCGCTGGTGGCGGCGATCGAGACCGCGCTGAAGCGCAAGCGCCCGGTGCTGTTCTATTACTGGGGGCCGAGCTGGCTGCTCGGGGCCTATGATCTCGTGAAGCTGGAGGAGCCCCCCTTCGACGCCGCGATCTGGGCCGAGCTGAAGGCGAGCGACGCGCCCGCCCGCGCCACGGCCTATCCGGTCAGCCGGGTGATGATCGGCGCCAACGCCGCGTTTCCCGGCAAGGCGCCTGAGCTCGCCGCCTTCTTCAAGGCCTATGGCATGAGCGCGGAGACGACATCGAAGATGCTGGCGCAGGCGCGCGAGGCGGGCATCACGCCCGAGCAGCAGGCGCTGGTCTTCCTCAAGGCGCAGCCCGAGCTGTGGAAGCGCTGGCTGCCGCCCGAAGTGGCCCGGAAGGTCGCGGCGAGCCTGTGAGCGACAGCTGGCCGCCTGATCTCGGCAGGACGCTCCAGTCCTGGGTCAACCGCGCCGTCGATGCGGTCGTCACCGGCCATGGCGACAGGCTGGATGGGCTCTCGGCGCTGCTGACGGCGCCGGTGCGCTGGATCGAGGCGGGGCTGCTGCAGCTGCCCGTGCCGGTGGCGATCGGGCTGGCGGGGGCGGGCGCGCTGCTGGCGCGGCCGCGCCTGCGCTTCGGGCTCGGCATGGCGGCGCTGCCGGCCGCCATCGCGCTGCTCGGCGTCTGGCAGGCGGCGATGCAGTCGCTGGCGCTGATCACTGTCGCGGTGCTGCTGGTCGCGGCGCTCGGGCTGCCGCTCGGCATCGCGGCGGCGCGCTGGCCCGGGCTCTCGCGCGTGCTGGCGCCGGTCTACGACCTGATGCAGACGATCCCGAGCTTCGTCTATCTGATCCCGGTCGCGATGGTTCTGGGGCTGGGGCGGGCCCCGGCGCTGATCGCGACGCTGATCTACGCGCTGCCGCCCTTCGCGCGCCTGACCGAGCTCGGCCTGCGCGAGATCGACCGGGAATTCGTGGCGGCGGCGCGCGCGCTCGGCCTGAGCGGCCGGCAGACGCTGTGGCTGGTCGAGCTGCCGCTGGCCCGGCCGGCGATCCTGCAGGGGCTGAACCAGGCGATCATGATGGCGCTCGCCATGGTGGTGGTCGCCTCGATGATCGGCGCCAAGGGCCTTGGCGAGACCGTGCTGCTCGGGCTGCAACGGGCCGATCCGGGGCTCGGCTTCGTCGGCGGGCTGGCGATCGTGCTGCTGGCGATCTGGCTGGACCGGATGGCCGGGGCGGTGCTGGGGAGGAAGGTGTGAGGAGGGTTTCCTCCGTTTGACGGTCAACTCAAAGCGGATGTCGGCGGATACCCAGCTGCGCTGGTGATGTATCAGTTTTGGCGATCCAGCCAGGCGCGGGTCTCGCTCAGGATTTTCTCGGATAGCGCGGAGTCGTCGACAGCACGCGCGAGGATCACCGCGCCGATCATGGCTGCGTAAGTGCCAATGGTCTCGCGGCCCCGATGGTCGACGATGCCGCCCGGCATCACCGCCTCGATCCGCTCGATCTGGGCGCGGATGCTTGCGGTCATGGCGGACCGCGTGTCAGCGGGCCGCAACCGGACGTCGGCCGCCAGCGCTGCTATCGGGCAGCCGCCACCAGCATCGTCCCGGTGAGCCGAAGACAGGTAAGCCGCCAGAAACCCGGGCAGACTGCTTTCCGAGCCTGCCTTCTCCGTCGCCGCGTGCTCGATGGCATGCGCCAGGAGGTCCTCTTTCGATGAGAAGTGACCGTAGAAGCCGCCATGCGTCAGACCGGCGGCCTTCATCACCTCGGCGACGCTGACCGCCTCAAATCCCTTTTCACGGAACAGTCGACTGGCCTCCGAGAGGATGCGCCGGCGGTTCTCACGCATTTGTTCCTGAGTGACGCGCATGCCCGAAAAACCCCCTTTGAGCTCGTTGACAATAACATGACGGCTATCATATTAAATAGCAATCATGATGATCGTAATGAAAAATTCGACGAGGAACACGAGCATGTCGACCAAGCCCACAGTTCTGATCACCGGAGCCTCCTCCGGAATCGGGGCCACCTATGCCGAACGGTTCGCGCGGCGCGGCCATGATCTCGTGCTGGTCGCCCGCGACAAGGCCCGGATGGAGGATCTCGCCGAGCGGCTCCATCGGGACAGCGGCGTGGCCATCGACATCATCCAGGCGGATCTCACTGCGCCGGAGCAAGTCCGGGCCGTCGAGGCTCGCCTGCGCGGCGACGCGCGGATCGGCATCCTCGTCAACAATGCCGGGACGAATATCGGCGGCTCCTTCAGCGACCAGTCCACCGACGACATCGAGCGTCTCGTGACACTGAACTCCACCTCGGTGCTGCGCCTCGCCAGCGCAGTCTCTCCGCGTTTCGCCGAGGCCGGTGAGGGCGCCATCATCAACATCAGTTCCGCCGTCGGGCTCGTCCCCGAGTTCGGCGCCTCGGTCTACACGGCCACCAAGGCGTTCGTCCTGTTCCTGTCGCGGGCCTTGAGCCATGAGCTCGCGCCCAAGGGCGTGTATGTCCAGGCGGTGCTGCCGGCGGCGACCCGCACCGAGATCTGGAGCCGGGCGGGCGCGGACCTGGCGTCGCTCCCCCCGATGATGGAGGTCGGCGACCTCGTCGATGCCGCGCTGATCGGGTTCGACCGCCGCGAGGTCGTGACGATCCCGCACCTTCACGACGCGGGCCAGTGGGATGCCTTCGAGGCGGCGAGACAGGCGATGATCCCGGGCTTCGGCACGGTCAAACCGGCTCCGCGCTATACGTCCGCCGCGTGACGGCGCTGCGGCATCGTCATTGGGAGCCTCGACGCCATGAAGGCCTTCATCCTCGACCGCTACAAGAAGAAGCAGCCGCTCCGGCTCGGCGACGTGCCCGAGCCGGAGATGGGGAACAGTGACGTTCTCGTCGAAATCGAGGCCGCCGGACTGAATCTGCTCGATGCCAAGATCCGCAACGGCGAGTTCAAGCTTCTCCTGCCGTACAGGCCGCCCTTCGTGCTCGGGCACGATCTCGCCGGGACCGTCGTGAGGGTGGGACCAGACGTGCGGCGCTTCAAGGTCGGCGATGCGGTCTATGCGCGCCCGCGCGACGGACAGATCGGGACGTTCGCGCAGCGCATCGCCGTCGACGAGGCGGACCTCGCTCTCAAGCCGAAGAACCTGTCGATGGCCGAGGCGGCGTCCATTCCCCTCGTCGGGCTGACGGCGTGGCAGGCCCTGGTCGGGTTGGCGCAGCTCAAGGTGGGCGACAAGGTGCTGATCCATGCCGGTTCCGGCGGCGTCGGCACCTTCGCCATCCAGCTCGCCAAGCATCTGGGGGCGACGGTGGCGACGACGACGAGCGCGGCGAACGCCGATTTGGTCAGGAGCCTGGGCGCTGATGTCGTGATCGACTACAGGCGCGAGAATTTCGAGGAGATCCTTTCGGGCTACGACGTCGTCCTCAATAGCCTGGACGCCGCGACGCTGCGGAAGTCACTGGAGGTTTTCAGGCCGGGAGGGAAGCTGATCTCCATCTCGGGCCCGCCGGATCCGGCTTTCGCGAAGGCGCTGGGCCTGAACTGGTTCCTCGCGCAGGTCATGCGCCTGCTCAGCCTCGGCATCCGCCGCAAGGCGCGGCGTCGCGGCGTCGACTATGCCTTCCTGTTCATGCGCGCGAGCGGGGAGCAGTTGGCGGGCATCACGTCGCTGATCGAGGCTGGCGTGATACGCCCGGTCATCGACCGGATCGTGCCGTTCGAGGCCACCGATCGAGCGCTGACGGAACTCGAGGCTGGCCGGTCGAAGGGCAAGGTCGTCGTCGCGATGCGTTGATGCGCGCCGCGGTCCAAAGGCCGGCGCTCATCCGTGCCGGCCGCTTCGTCCGGCTCGTCGGCGGGGCCAAATCACATGCCGGGTAGCAGACACTCTCAGCATGGCCCCGCGCCGGTGACCGATCTCTCGGACTGCCCGCTCACCCCCTCAACCCCGGCGCCTCCTGCCCGGTGCGGGCGACGTATTCCGTGTAGCCGCCGCCATAGGCGTGGACGCCGTCGGGCGTCAGCTCCAGAACGCGGTTGGAGAGGGCGGCGAGGAAGTGCCGGTCGTGGCTGACGAAGAGCATCGTGCCCTCATAGGCGGCCAGCGCCTCGATCAGCATTTCCTTGGTGGCGATGTCGAGATGGTTGGTCGGCTCGTCCAGCACGAGGAAATTCGGCGGATCGTAGAGCATCTTGGCCATGACGAGGCGGGCCTTCTCGCCGCCTGAGAGCACGCGGCAGCGCTTCTCGACATCGTCTCCCGAGAAGCCGAAGCAGCCGGCCAGCGCCCTGAGCGAGCCCTGGTTCGCCTGCGGGAACGAGTCCTCCAGCGTCTCGAAGACGGTCCTGTCGCCGTCGAGCAGCTCCATGGCGTGCTGGGCGAAATAGCCGAGCTTGACGTTGGCGCCGAGCGCGACCGTGCCGGAATCGGGCTCGGAGGTGCCGGTGACCAGCTTGAGCAGGGTCGACTTGCCGGCGCCGTTGACGCCCATCACGCACCAGCGCTCGCGCCGGCGGATCTGGAAGTCGAAGCCCTCATAGATGATCTTCTCGCCATAGCGCTTGTGCACGCCCTTGAGGCCGGCGACGTCGTCGCCCGAGCGCGGGGCGGGCTGGAACTCGAACTTCACGGTCTGGCGGCGCTTGGGCGGCTCGACGCGCTCGATCTTGTCGAGCTTCTTGACGCGGCTCTGCACCTGCGCCGCATGCGAGGCGCGGGCCTTGAAGCGCTCGATGAAGGCGATCTCCTTGGCGAGCATCGCCTGCTGGCGCTCGAACTGCGCCTGCTGCTGCTTGTCGGTGAGCGCGCGCTGCTGCTGGTAGAACTCGTAGTCGCCGGTGTAGCTCGTCAGCGTGCCGGCATCGATCTCGACGATCTTGTTGACGATCCGGTTCATGAAGGCGCGGTCGTGCGAGGTCATCAGCAGGGCGCCCTCATAGCCCTTCAGGAACGCCTCCAGCCAGATCAGGCTCTCGATGTCGAGATGGTTGCTCGGCTCGTCGAGCAGCATCACGTCGGGCGCCATCAGCAGGATGCGGGCGAGCGCGACGCGCATCTTCCAGCCGCCGGAGAGCGCGCCGACATCGCCCTCCATCATCGCCTGGCTGAAGCCGAGGCCGGCCAGCACCTCGCGGGCGCGGCCGTCGAGCGCGTAGCCGTCGAGCTCCTCGAAGCGCGCCTGAACCTCGCCATAGCGGGTGACGATCTCCTCCATCTCGTCGGCGCGGTCGGGATCGGCCATGGCGGCCTCGAGCGCCGCCAGCTCGGCCGCGACGCTCGAGACCGGGCCGGCGCCGTCCATCACCGCCGCGACGGTCGAGACGCCCGCCATCTCGCCGACATCCTGGCTGAAATAGCCGATGGTGATGCCGCGATCGATCGAGACCTGGCCCTCGTCGGGCGCCTCCTCGCCGGTGACGAGCCGGAAGAGCGTCGTCTTGCCGGCGCCGTTGGGGCCGACGAGGCCGATCTTCTCGCCCTTCTGCAAGGCCGCGCTGGCCTCGATGAAGACGATCTGCTTGCCGTTCTGCTTGCTGATGCTTTCGAGTCTGATCATGGGGCTATCGACGTGGAAGAGGTCTGAGCGTCATGCTCGGGCATGACCCGAGCCTCTCCTGCAAGAGATTCTCGGGTCTGCGCTTCGCTTCGCCCGAGAATGACGGCTTGATGATGGTGGCTACGGTGCGGCTGTCCGGTTCAGGCCACCGCCGCGCCCAGCGCCGCGACCGCCGCCGCGACGCCGCCGGCGCCGTGGGGGATCGCCTTCGCCTGCAGCGCCATCTCGACCGTGCCGAGCACGCCGAGCAGGGTCGCCGCGCTGAAATGGCCCATATGGGCGATGCGGAAGGCCTTGCCGGCATAGTCGCCGATGCCGAGCCCGAGCGAGACGCCGCCGACATCGCGGGCGAAATCGGTGAGGGTCGCGGGGTCGAAGCCGGTGGCGAGGATCGTCGTCACCGACGGCGCGCGCTGCTCCGGCACCGGCACGCTGAAGCCGAGCGCCTGGCCCTCGGCCCAGACCTCGACGGCGGCATGGGTGGCGCGGGCGAGCACGGCATGGCGCTGCCAGATCGCCTCCAGCCCCTCCTCGAAGATCATGTCGAGCGCGGCGCGCTGCCCGAAGAGCAGATGCTCCGGCGCGGTGCCGCAATGCTTCATATAGGCGAGCACGTTCATGCGGCCCGTCCAGTCCCAATAGCCGGTGCGCATGTCGGCCTTCGCATGGGCGGCGAGGGCTTTTGCATTGGCGGCGACGAAGGCGAGTCCGGGCGAGGACATCAGCCCCTTCTGCGAGGCCGACATCGCCACGTCGATGCCCCAGGCGTCCATCTCGAAGGGCATGCAGCCGACCGAGGCGACGCCGTCGACCATGTAGAGGGCAGGGTGGCCGGCCGCGTCGATGGCCCGGCGGATGGCGGGAATGTCGTTGACGACGCCCGAGGCGGTGTCGATCTGCACCACCATCACGGCCTTGATCTCGTGGGCCGTATCGGCACGCAACCGCGCCTCGACGGCGGCGGGATCGACCGCCTGGCGCCAGGTGCCGGCCAGCACCTCGACATCGGCGCCCATGAACCGGGCCATCTCGCCCCAGCCCACGGCGAAGCGCCCGCTCGACAGCACCAGCACCTTGTCGCCGCGCGAGAGCACGTTGGTGAACGCCGCCTCCCAGCCGCCATGGCCGTTGGCGGCGTAGACGAAGGTTTCGCCGCTCGTGCGGAAGACGCGCTTCAGATCCGCCAGGATCGACTCGGTGAGATCGACGATGGAGGCGGAGCTCAGCTCCTCGGCGGGACGCATCATCGCTTGCAGGACGCGGTCGGGGATGTTGGTCGGTCCCGGCATGGCGAGGAGAGGCCGGCCGCTGGCCAGAGTCATGGTCTATGGTCCTTGCTGACGGGAATTGTCGCTCGCAGCAGCCATTCCGACATATCGTCGCCGCGCGCAACCGGCTGCGCAGAAAAGTCCCGCACGGCCGCCATGCATCCTGCCGCGGGAGGCGAGGGAGAGACGCGCCATGGACATGCTGCTGCCCTACCGGGCGATGGCCTACAACAACGCCTGGGCGAACCACCGCCTGCTCACGGCCTGCGCGGGTCTTTCGCAGGGGGATTTCGTCGCGCCGCGCACCGGCTTCTTCCCCAGCATCCGGGCGACGCTGAACCACATCCTCGTCATCGACTGGTTCTATGTCGACGCGATGGAGGGCGGGCGGCTCGGCCCCGATGCCTGGGCCGACCGGGAGCCGTGTCCCGACGTGGCGAGCCTGAAGCAGGCGCAGGGCGCCGTCGACCGGCGGCTGATCGCCGTCGTCGAGCAGGCCGGCCCGGAGGGTCTTTCGCGGATCGTCGAGGTGGACCGGCGCGTGCGCGTCCAGTGCGAGCGGCTGGACCGGCTGCTGCTGCACCTGTTCCAGCACCAGATCCACCATCGCGGCCAGGCGCATGCCATGCTGAGCGGCACCCCGGTGAGGCCGCCGCAGCTCGACGAGTTCTTCTCCGTCGAAGAGGCGCCGCTGCGGGCGCGGGAGTTCGCCGAACTGGGCTGGAGCGAGGATCAGGTCTGGCACGGATGATCGCAGGCGCGGCGAGGACCGGGCTCGACAGCGGCTGACGGCGCCACTATCGCTGAGGCGTGACCGGGGGCAGGGGACTGCCCGCGCCGCGTATCGGGAAGGACCCGCGCCGCCGGGACCGGAATGGAGACATCATGACCACCATCGCTCTCGGAGCGGGCTTCAGCCCGCTGAACCCGCAGGCCCGCTCGCTGCGCTGGCAGATCGCCGCCGTGCTGATCGGCACGGCGCTGCTCGCCTTCTCGTCGCGGATCACGGTGCCGATGCTGCCGGTGCCGATGACGATGCAGACCTTCGCGGTCACGCTGATCGGCGCGCTCTATGGCTGGCGCCTCGGCGCGATCACGGTGCTGGCGTGGCTGGCGGAGGGAGCGATGGGGCTGCCCGTCCTCGCCAATGGCGCGGGCGGACTCGCCCCGTTCTTCGGGCCGACCGCGGGCTATCTCGTCGCCTTCGTGGCGGCCGCCGCGCTGTGCGGCCTCCTGGCCGAGCGTGGCTGGAACGGCCGCAGCCTGCCGCTCGCCTTCGCGGCGATGCTGATCGGCAACCTCGTCTGCCTCGTCGGCGGCGGACTCTGGCTCACCTGGCTCATCGGCGCGCAGAAGGCGCTGGCGGTCGGCGTGCTGCCCTTCGTGCCGGGCGCGGTGCTGAAGTCGGCGCTGGCGGCGTCGCTGCTGGCGCTCTGGGCCCGGCGCGGGGCGACCCGCTCGGGCGCCTGATCCGGCTGGCGACGCTCGGCGTCGGCAGGAGAGTCGTCGCGGCAGATCGCGACGCTCGGCGTCAGGCGGCGAGGCCGCCCGGCGCCGCAACCGCTCCGCGCAGTCTGTTGCGCAGGCGATAGGCCAGCGCGACCGGGGCCGGGAAGCGCTTGCGGCAGAAGGCGATCTTGCGGACGTAGGAGTCGATCCGCCAGGTCGCCCAGGTGCCGCCGGCGAAATAGCCGATCTCACCGGCGCGCAGCGTGCGCTGCGTGCCGTCCTGCGCGGTGACGTGAACCTCGCCTTCGAGGATGATGACGGTCTCGTCCCAGTCGAAGAACCAGCGGAACTCGCCGGCCGTGCAGTCCCAGACCGCGGTGCTCGCCATCTCGTCGCCGCTGCGCGAATGCAGGGAGACGCGGGCCACGGGCTCGCCCGCGATGATCCATGAGGGCTCGATCGGCGCATCCGCCATTTCGAGATCGTCCGGCGCGCCCGCCACGAGCGGCGCCTGCGGCAACGGGGCGATGCTCGGCATCTGCCGGAACATCATCGCCGCGGCGGTCGCAATCATCATCTTCAAGGCCATCGCCGAACTCCTCCCTCGCCGATAGCGGATAGAGGACAACGGCAAAGACCGACTTTCGACGATGCCGCGCATTCTAGCAAAAATGCCGATTTCTGTCGTAGCGTCAGCTCGGACGCGGTCTTAGCCGATGGGACATTCCCGCAGATGGTGGAAGCGGGCGCTCAGCCCAGCATCGAGCCCGTCTCGATGAAGCGCTGGTGCCAGGACAGTGCCTCGCCCGGAAGGCTCGGCGACTGCCGGCCATAGGAACCGGCGAGGGCGCGCTGGAAATAGTCCTCCAGCATCGGCCGGTAGGTGGGGTGGGCGCAGTTGGCGATGATGACCTTCGCCCGCTGCTTCGGGCTCAGGCCCCTGAGATCGGCGAGGCCCTGCTCGGTGACGATGACCTGCACGTCCTGCGTGATGTGGTCGACATGGCTCGCCTGCGGAACGATGGCCGAGATCGTTCCCTTCTTCGCCGTCGACGGTGTCATGAAGATCGAGATGAAGGCGTTGCGGGCGAAGTCGCCCGAGCCGCCGATGCCGTTCTGGATGTAGGAGCCCATGATGTGGGTCGAGTTGACGTTGCCGTAGAGGTCGGCCTCGATCAGCCCGTTCATGGCGATGCAGCCGAGGCGGCGCACCAGCTCGGGGTGGTTGCTGATCTCCTGCGGGCGCAGGATCATCCGGTCGCGATAGCGCGCCATGTTCGCATTGAGCTTCTCCGCCGCCTGGGGGCTGACCGAGAAGGCCGTCGCGGAGGCGAGGTCGAGCTTGCCGGCGTCGATCAGGTCGATCATGCCGTCCTGGATCACCTCCGTGTAGGAGGTCATGCCCTCGAAAGGCGCGTCCAGAAGCCCCGACAGCACGGCGTTGGTGATGTTGCCGACGCCGGACTGCAGCGGCAGAAGCGACGGCGGAAGCCGCCCCTTCGCGACCTCGTGGCGCAGGAACTCGATCAGGTGGCCGGCGATGGCGCCGGCGGTGGCGTCCGGCGCGGCATAGGGCAGGTTGCGGTCCGGCGAATCCGTCTCGACGATGGCGACGATCTTGTCCGGGTCGCAGCGCAGATAGGTCTCGCCGATGCGATCCTGCGGCCTGACCAGCGGGATCGGCACGCGGTTCGGCGGCAGGGCGGTGCCGTAATAGATGTCGTGCATGCCCTCGAGCTCGGGGCTCTGCCAGCGGTTGACCTCGAGGATCACCGTCTCGGCCCGGTCGAGCCAGGTCTTGTTGTTGCCGATCGAGGAGGAGGGGATCAGCGAGCCGTCGGGGCGGATGCCCGTCACCTCGATCACCGCCACGTCGAGCGGGCCGAGGAAGCCCTGCCAGGCCATCGGCGCGACCTGCGAGAGGTGCATGTCGAAATAGTCCATCCGGCCGCTGTTGATCTTCTCGCGGGCGATGGGATCGGAATTGTAGGGCAGACGGAACTCGATGCCGTCGGCCTTGGCCAGCGCGCCGTCGAGCTCCGGGCCGGTCGAGGCGCCGGTCCAGACGCGGACGCGGAACGGGTCGCCGGCCGCGTGCGCGGCCTCGATGCGCTCGGCCAGCGCCAGCGGGACCGCCTTCGGATAGCCCGAGCCGGTGAAACCGGAGAGACCCAGCGTCTGGCCCGAGCGGATCAGCCCCGCGGCATCGGCCGCGCTCATGACCTTGGCGCGCAGCGCGGCATTGGCAATTCGTGTCATCGGCGTGGCCTGTCCCGTTTGCGGGCGTTACACGCGCCGATGCTGCATTGCGTCAAGCCATCCGAGTCTAAAGTTCAATCGTTCCGGTCCGGGGTTCGGGCGTGGGACGGTGGGGCCACGGCGGTTTCGCCAACTCCCGAAATCCGGGGACAACTCGCGGAAAGGCTCTTGAACAAAACGGGAACATCGTTGATAGTCAGGGCGTGGACCGCTAGGGTCCGTGACCGGCCCGTCGAGGCCGGCGGTGTATGAAGTGCGCAGGAAGGGAAGCCGTCATGGCTGGCAGCGTCAACAAGGTCATTCTGGTCGGCAATCTCGGGCGCGATCCCGAAGTGCGCCGTCTCGGCTCGGGCGAGCCGGTCGTCAATCTGCGCATCGCCACCTCGGAAACCTGGCGCGACAAGGCCTCCGGCGAGCGCAAGGAGCGCACCGAGTGGCACTCCGTCGTGATCTTCAACGAGAACCTCGCCAAGGTCGCGGAGCAGTATCTGCGCAAGGGCTCGAAGGTCTATATCGAGGGCCAGCTCCAGACCCGGAAATGGCAGGACCAGCAGGGCGTAGAGAAATACACGACCGAAATCGTGCTGCAGCGCTTCCGCGGCGAGCTGACGATCCTAGACAGCCGGGGGCAGGGCGGTTCCGACGAGTATGGCGAGGCCGGCGGCGGCGGTGCGGGCTATGGGGACGATCGCTCCGGCGGCAGCTCCTTCGGCCGCTCCTCGCCGATGGGCGGCGGCAGCGCTCCGCGCCAGCCTGCGATGGCCGGCGGCGGCGGCCGCTCCTCCTCCTCGCATCTCGACGACGATATTCCGTTCTAGGACTGGCAGCGGGGCGGGCGGCCCCGCCGGCGGGTTGTCGATGAAATTGAGATGGCCGCGTCACAGCGGCCATTTTGCCGTCGAGCGCACGGAATGGGGCGAGTTTTGCAGTCGATGCGGCCAAAGATCGCGACAAGCGAGACCGATTCTCGTGGCTGTCACGGTCCTTTACCGAGGTCCGGTTAAAGAGCGGAATCGGCGCCCTATGCGAGGCTCGTCATCATTTCGATAACCTCCGGCAGTGCCCCTTTTACCGGGACGTAGTGGTTCTTGTAGTTGATCTGGCAAACGTCCTTCACTTGCGGATGAGGGACGATGCTGACCCAGCCCATGCGGTTGGCCAAGGTCTTCCCCGGATCGATGCTTGCGCGGTCGAACTTCGCAAAATGGTCTCCGACCAGGTGCTCGATCTGGCTGAGACTCTCGGTCGCCTCGATGCTCGCGCCACCCGCGGCGTCGATCAAAAGACGGGAGCCTTTCTTGCCGGTGCCCGGTATCACACAGTAGATCATGTCCGTATTGACTGAAATCTCGCCGTAGGGAGGCACGGTCACCTGGATGATGGGCATCGTTGCTCTCCTTTTTGCATTCCCATTCGTCATGCACTCATTGCGTGTAATCTAGGGTACGATGTGCGGACCGGCAAGCGTTGCGATCAGGTCCGGCGTCGCGGGAACGGTCCGGCATCCTCGCCGCGCGGGGGGCATGTCATCCGAACCGTTTCCGTCGCTCACGTGCCATCTCTCCCGTGCCATGAACCGCGAGGCCTTCCGATCTTGAGCTTCATCGAGCCCTATCTGGCGGCCTATGGCGTCGCCGCGCTGTTCGTCGTGATCTATCTGGAATCGCTCGGAGCGCCGGTGCCGGGAGAGACCGCGATCATAGCGGCCTCGGCGCTGGCCGCCGAAGGGCAGTTCGACCTGCCCCATGCGCTCGTCGCGATCTTCTGCGGTGCCGTTCTCGGCGACAGCACGGGCTATGCGATCGGCCGATTCGGCGGCCATCGCCTGCTCAGCCGCTACGGGCCGAAGTTCAGGCTGACGCCCGAGCGGCTGGACAAGCTGGAGGAGCTCTTCAGACGGCGCGGCATCTACATCGTCACGACCGCGCGCTTCGTGGTGATCCTGCGGCAGTTGAACGGGCTGGTCGCCGGCTCGGTCCGCATGCCGTGGCTGCATTTCCTGCCCGCCAATATCGTCGGGGCGGGGCTCTGGACGCTGGCCTGGGGCGTCGGCCCCTATGTCGCGATCCATGTCGTGCAGCCGCTTCTCCGGCAGTGGTGGGGCTGACGCGCGAGCCGGCGCCCGCGCTCCCGGAGCCTTGACGCCGGTCGGGGCCAAGTCGCGGCGGGTGAGAAGAACCGTTATGTTTGCGTTCACTTTCAGAGAACAATATTCTCTGCGCGCCCGTCCCCCGGCTTGTTCGAGGCCGCTATGTGCCGATTTCTCGCCTATTCCGGAGCCCCGGTCTTTCTCGAGGACTTCGTCGCCTCGCCCTGTCATTCGCTGATCCACCAGTCGCTGCACGCGGCGGAGGCGAAGACCGGCACGAATGGCGACGGTTTCGGCGTCGGCTGGTATGGCGAGCGCCCGGAGCCCGGCCAGTATCGCGAGGTGCGGCCGGCCTGGTCGGACGAGAACCTGCTCTCGATCGCGAGGCAGGTCCGCTCCCATCTCTTCTTCGCCCATGTCAGGGCCGCGACCGGCACGGCGACGACGCGGGCGAACTGCCATCCCTTCGTCCATGGCCGGCACATGTTCATGCATAACGGCCAGGTCGGCGGCTATCCGCTGATCCGCCGCCGGCTCGAGGCGCTGATTCCGGACGGGCTCTACGGACTGCGCGCCGGCACGACCGATTCCGAAGCGCTCTTCCTGCTGACGATGGCGCGCATCGACGCCGGCATGGCGGCGGGCGCGGCGCTGGCCTCGGCTCTCGGCGACACGCTGGCGCTGATGGCGGAAGCGGGCACGCAGGAGCCGCTGCGTTGCGCCGCCGCCCTCGCCGACGGCGAGACGATCCATGCGGTGCGCTGGTCCACCGACGCGAAGCCGCCGAGCCTCTATGTCTGCGAGCGCCCGGACAGCGTCGTCGTCGCCTCGGAGCCGGTCGATGCCGCGCGCGAATGCTGGCAGGCCTTGCCCTGCAACACGCTGGTGACGGTCCGGGCTGGAACCGTGACGCTCGCCCCCTTCGAGATCGGGCTGCGGCAGGCGGCGTGATTTCGTCGGCGGCTTGTCATCGGCCCCGTTGCCATGACCTGAGGCTATGCCGGCTCCCCGCTATCCCGGCTTGCTCCGTCCGGCCGGTTTGAGGATGGTGGCGCCATCATGAGCACCTCCGACGCCGCCGTCTCCGCCCTCTCCGTCTGGCTCGCGCTGGAAAGCCCGACCAGCCATCCCGCCGGGGTCAACGGCATGATGGATCTCGTCGCCGCCGAGGTCGACGGGCTGCCGATCGGTGCCGAGCGCGTGCCCGGGCGCGACGGTTTCGGCGACGCGCTCATCCTGCGGGCGGGACCGGACAACGGCCAGCCGGCGGTGTTCGTGATGTCGCATCTCGACACGGTCCACCCGGTCGGCACGCTGGCGAAGGACCTGCCGATCCGTCTCGACGGCGACAGGCTCTACGGACCGGGCGCCTGCGACATGAAGGGCGGCGCGTGGCTCGCGCTTCAGGCTTTCAAGGATGTCGCGCGCGCGGGCACGGCCAGGCGTCCGATGGTCTTCCTGTTCACGCCGGACGAGGAGGTCGGCTCGCCGACGATGCGCGGGCTGATCGAGGAGATTGGGCGCGGCGCCGTCGCCGCGCTGGTGACCGAGCCCGCCCGCAACGGCGGCAAGATCGTCACCGCGCGAAAGGGCATCGGCCGGTTCGACGTGGCGCTCGAAGGACGCCCCTCCCATTCGGGCACGCATCATGCCGACGGGCGCAGCGCCATCCGCGAGGCGGCCCACCAGATCCTCGCGGTCGAGGGCATGACCGACTATGCGCGCGGGATCACCACGGCGGTCGGCCTCGTTTCGGGCGGGACGGCCGCGAATGTCATTCCGCAGCATGCCGCGTTCAGCGTCGACCTGCGCATCACGTCGCTGGCGGACGGGGCCGAGATGGAGAAGCGCCTGCTCGGCCTGACGCCGCATGATCCGGACGTCAGGATCAGCGTGCGCGGCGGCATCAACCGGCCGCCCTATGAGAAGTCGCCCGCCGGCGCGGCGCTGTTCGAGACCGCGCGCGGCATCGCCGCAGGCATCGGCTTCGATCTGCAGGATGTGCCGATGACGGGCGGCGGCTCGGACGGCAACTTCACCGCCGCGCTCGGCGTGCCGACGCTGGACGGGCTCGGCATCGACGGCGGCGGCGCGCATACGCTCGGCGAATACGCCCTGATCTCCTCGATCGCCCCGCGCCGGGCGCTGATCAAGGGCCTGCTGGAGACGCTCTGACGACAGAGCATCCGCTCACTGCGTCGTTGCGAGCGCAGCGAAGCAATCCAGTGTCGTGGGGGCGTCTTTCTGGATTGCTTCGCTGCGCTTGCAATGACGATCCGGCACTTCTGGGGGGCTTGCCCGGCCCGGCCATAGCCGACCCATCGGACCACGGGTTAGCATGCGCAATGCGCGAGCCATGGCCAACCCGATGAAGCTGACCCATATCAACGTGGTTGCCCGTAAGGCGGACGCACTGGCGGGCTTCTACCGAAAGGTTTTCGAACTCGAGTTCCTTCGTGAGCCGAGAACGCTTTCGGGGGAAAAGGTCTCGCGAGGCAATGGCCTCGCCGACGCGGTGATCCGGTCGGTATGGCTGAGTTTACCTGGCACCCAAGCGCCGTTCCTGGAAATCCACGAGCATGAGACGACCCATGATCGGGGCCCGCCGCAGGTGAACGAGCCCGGCTTCGGCCATCTTGCTTTCGAAGTCGACGACATTGGCGGCACGCTCGCGGCCATCGTCGAAGCTGGAGGGACCCAACTCGGCGAAATCACGGATTTCGGGTCGGACGATAAGCCTCTTCTGATCGTTTATGCGCGCGACCCCGAGGGCAACATTCTCGAGCTCGAGCAGTCGTCGGCGGCATCGAGCGGGTAACCGCTGTTGTCTGCTGTCGGCCTGTTGCGGACAGAGCCCGTCAGTGCTCAATCTGGTTTGAACAGGTCTCCGAAGCCAAGCGTGTTGCTGATCGCGGCCATTGCGAGTGCGGCGAAGACGAAGGCGGCGGCCCATGTCGCGCGCTTCATTATCTCGTTGCCGCGACGATTTCTTATCGCCGCCGCTGCCGATAGCCACGCTCCCGCAACCCAAAGTGGGAGGGACAGCAAGAGAAGCATCCAGAAGCCCAGTTCGTGGGCACCCCGTGCCCGACCGTTGAGAGCCTCCGAAGCGCTGAGCGGGATCAGATATCCCAGGATCGCGGCGGACAGTAGCAACGCACCGAACGACATTGCTGTGGCCATGAGGCAATGGCGATGTTCCGGGTGTGGGGCACAGAAGCCTCGCTGGTTGGAGCGACGATAAGCCCGTAGCGCGATCTGGCCAATGCCTGCTCCCGACGCATTACCTACACTAGCGGCGGAGCGATCTTTGGGGAATCATCGGCGCATGGCTGCAATGATTGGCGGAGATTTGCTTGAGACTGGGCATCAATCTTCGCGGAGATCTCGCGAAACTTCAGGCCGATGAACTCGCTACCCATTTTGAGAGGTGCGTCGCCCGCCGAGAGTGGTTGGCAGCCCGTGCAGGCGACCGGCTAAACCGATGGTTCTATGAATCTGGTTTAGCGATGCCCTTTGGTCGGGGCCCCTTCCATGCCCGCATCTTCTATCGGCTCATGGGCCTTCTGTATGGAGGCACTTGGAGAGGATTGGACGGTTGCTCTCTGGGAGATCTTTTTGTCCTAGATTGTGAAATCAAAGATATCGTGGATGAAATGAAGCGCCGTGCGCATGCTACGCGTAGCGACGGTGAGGGCTGATCGGCGCCCGCTCCCGACCCATTGCCGACACACGACGCCCATGGTCGGGACGTGCCCAACCATGACGCGGACGTGTTCTGTGGCCTGGCGCCTCGGCGCTCGCGGAGCGGGGAGGGCTCAGCCCTCCGCCGCGACCTCCGCCCCGCTCTCGGGCTCACCCTCGTCACCCTCGCCGTCATCGGCGATGCACTCGACCGAGACGACCTTTTCGTCGGCGGCGGTGTTGAACACCGTGACGCCCTGCGTCGAGCGGCCGGCGATGCGGATGCGGTTGTCCGGGCCGGCGTCGACCGGCACGCGGATGACCTGGCCGCCATCGGTGACGAGCATGATCTGGTCGCTGTCCACCGCCGGGAAGGAGGCGACGAGCTTGCCGTTGCGCTCGTTCACGACCATGGCGACGATGCCCTTGCCGCCGCGCCCGGTCACCCGGTACTCGAAGGAGGAGGTGCGCTTGCCGTAGCCCTTCTCCGAGATCGTCAGGATGAACTGCTCGGCAGCGCCCATGGCGGCGTATTTCTCCTGGCCGAGCTCGATGTCGCCCGAGGCGCTCTCCTCGGCATCGGCCTCGACCACCGCAGCTTCGGCTCCCTCGTCGGCCTCGCCGGTCAGGGCGCGGCGGTTCGCGGCGGCGCGCTTGAGATAGGCGGCGCGCTCGTCCGGCGTGGCGTCGAGATGGCGCAGGATCGCGAGCGAGATGACCTCGTCGTCCTTGGCGAGGTTGATGCCGCGCACGCCGGTCGAGTCGCGGCCCTTGAAGACGCGCACCTCCGGCACCGCGAAGCGGATGCACTGGCCGTCGGCGGTCGTCAGCAGCACGTCGTCGTTCTCGGTGCAGATCTGGACGTCGACGATGTGGTCGCCCTCGTCGAGCTTCATCGCGATCTTGCCGGCGCGGTTGACGTTGACGAAGTCGGACAGCTTGTTGCGACGCACGCCGCCGGAGGCGGTGGCGAACATCACGTCGAGCGTTTCCCAGCTCGCCTCGTCCTCGGGCAGCGGCATGATGGTGGTGATGCGCTCGCCCTGTTCGAGCGGCAGCATGTTGACCAGCGCCTTGCCGCGCGCGTTCGGCGCGGCCAGCGGCAGGCGCCAGACCTTCTCCTTGTAGACCTGGCCGAGCGAGGAGAAGAACAGGACCGGCGTGTGGGTGTTGGCGACGAAGAGCCGGGCGACGAAATCCTCGTCGCGCGTCGCCATGCCCGAGCGGCCCTTGCCGCCGCGCCGCTGCGCCCGGTAGGTCGAGAGCGGCACGCGCTTGATGTAGCCGGCGTGGCTGACGGTGACGACCATGTCCTCGCGGGCGATCAGGTCCTCGTCGTCGAGGTCAGAGCCCCATTCCTGGATCTCGGTGCGGCGCGGGGTGGCGAAGGCGGTCTTCACCGCCGCGAGCTCGTCCTTGACGATCGCCTGGATGCGGGCGCGCGAACGCAGGATGTCGAGATAGTCGGCGATCTCCCGGGCGAGCTTGGAGAGTTCGTCGCCGATCTCGTCGCGGCCGAGAGCCGTCAGGCGGGCGAGGCGCAGCTCGAGGATGGCCTTGGCCTGCGCGTCGGACAGCCGATAGGTGCCGTCCGGGTTCAGCGGATGGCGCGGATCGTCGACCAGCGCGATCAGCGGCGCGATGTCGTCGGCCGGCCAGTCGCGCGCCATCAGGGATTCGTGCGCGATCGTCGGCGTCGGGGCCGTGCGGATGAGGCGGATGACCTCGTCGATGTTCGCGACCGCCGTGGCGAGGCCGCACAGCACATGGGCGCGCTCGCGGGCCTTGTTCAGCAGATAGCGCGTACGCCGGGAGACCACCTCCTCGCGGAACTCGATGAAGGCGGTGATGAAGTCCCTGAGGTTCAGCACCTCCGGACGGCCGCCGTTCAGCGCCACCATGTTGGCGCCGAAGGAGGTCTGGAGCGGGGTGAAGCGGTAAAGCTGGTTCAGCACCACGTCGGCGACCGCGTCGCGCTTGATCTCGATGACGACGCGCACGCCCTCGCGGCTCGATTCGTCGCGCAGGTCCGAGATGCCCTCGATGCGCTTCTCGCGCACGAGATCGGCGATCTTCTCGACCATCGTCGCCTTGTTCACCTGATAGGGAATCTCGGTGACGACGATCGCCTCGCGCTCCTTGCGCAGCTCCTCGATATGCGTCTTCGCGCGCATCACGATCGAGCCGCGCCCGGTCTGGTAGGCGGAGCGGATGCCCGCCTTGCCCATGATCGAGGCGCCGGTCGGGAAGTCCGGCCCCGGCACGATCTCCATCAGGTCCTCGATCGAGATCTCGGGATCGTCGATGAAGGCGACGCAGGCGTCGATGACCTCGCCGAGATTATGCGGCGGGATGTTGGTCGCCATGCCGACCGCGATGCCGCCGGCGCCGTTGACCAGCAGGTTCGGGTAGCGCGCCGGCAGGACGGTCGGCTCGTGCTCCTTGCCGTCGTAGTTCGGCTGGAAGTCGACGGTGTCGAGGTCGAGGTCCTCGAGCAACGGCATCGCCGCCTTGTCGAGGCGCGCCTCGGTGTAGCGGTCGGCCGCCGGGCTGTCGCCGTCCATCGAGCCGAAATTGCCCTGGCCGTCGATCAGCGGCAGGCGCAGCGAGAAATCCTGCGCCATGCGCACGAGCGCGTCATAGACCGCGAGATTGCCGTGCGGATGGTACTTACCCATCGTGTCGCCGACGATGCGGGCGCATTTCGTATAGGGCCGGTCGGGCAGGTTCTTGTTCTCGTGCATCGAGAACAGGATGCGCCGGTGCACGGGCTTGAGGCCGTCGCGGACGTCGGGCAGAGCGCGGCTCACGATCACGCTCATCGCGTAATCGAGATAGCTCTTCTTCATCTCGTCGGTGATCGCGATCGGCTTGATGTCGCCGCCGAAGTCCGGCTCGTCCGGGCGCTTGCTGTCGTCGTCTTGGCTCAAGGGATTAGGTCCCGATTCTTTCGCATTTTCAAGCTTCTGGCTACCCGATTCCGGGGCTTTAGGCGAGTCGCGCAGCGGGCTTTTCGGTGGAAAATAAAGCTATCGAAATCAATTACTTATGACTGTTTTGACAGATGCGTTCCGGCTCGCTCCACATTCCCGCCGCGATTGACGGCCGAACGACCCTAAAACGGGGCGGTTCTCGTCTCGCCCCGTCATCGCGGCCTGCCGGCATCGCGGCGCCACGCCGGCATCCATCGCAGACTTCCGAAGCCATTCGATAGGTCCTGGCGCTCCGCTTCGCCGAGGCCCGAACGATAACGCATCCCCGTCGACGGCCCGTTGCCGACCTTCACGGCGGGGCGCAGGCATGGCAAGGCTGAGGGCATGCAACCCGACTTCCTCACCTCCGCCCTCGTGACGCTGCTGGTGACGCTCGATCCGCCGGGGCTGGCGCCGATCTTCCTGTCGCTGACGCAGGGCATGTCGGCGGGCGAGCGGCGGCAGGTCGCGATCCGCGCCTGCGTCATCGCCTTCGCCATCATGGCGTTCTTCGGGCTGGCCGGGGACGTCGTGCTGAAGGCGCTGGGCGTGTCGCTGCCGGCATTCCGGATCGCCGGCGGCCTGCTGCTGTTCTGGATCGCCTTCGAGATGGTGTTCGAGCGGCGCACCGAGCGGAAGCAGCAGACGGCGCAGACCGCGATCACGCAGGATCACATCCGCAACGTCGCGGCCTTTCCGCTGGCGATCCCGCTGATGGCCGGGCCGGGCGCGCTGACGGCGACCATTCTGCTGGCGGGGCGCGCGGAGGGAAATCCGCTGGTGCTGGCGGCGCTGGCGGTGGTCTGCGGGCTGGTGATCCTGGCCTGCCTCGCGGTCTTCCTGCTGGCGACGCCGATGGCGAAGCTGCTCGGCGTGACCGGCAATGTCGTGCTGACGCGGCTGCTCGGCGTGATCCTGGCGGCGCTCGCCGTGCAGTTCGTCATCGACGGGGTGAGGGCCGCCTTCCCGGGCGCCTGATCGCGACCGGCGCGGCGGCGGGGAGCCCGCGTGCCCGCGCTCGCGCCCAGGCCCCCCCGGCGACCGCCCGCTATTTCTCCAGAAACGCCCGGATGGCCACCTCGGCCTGCTTCATCGAGACGACGCCGTCGAGATGGCCGCGCGTGCCGGTGATGGAGGCCTGCGTCAGGTCGACGCCGCCCTTCCTGAGCGTGTCCGCCGTCTTCTCCACCGCGTCGGCAGTGAAAACGAGGTCCTTGGGCTGGGTGATCAGCAGCACCGGCGCCTTGATCTTCGGCGCCGCCTCCGCGAGCGACCTGCCGCCGGCGGCGAAGAGCTGGTTGGCCTTGACCAGATAGAGGAAGTGGTTGGCGTCGGAGAGCTTGGCGCGCGCCTCTCCGGCATTGTCGAGCACGCTCTGCACCTGGAACTTGCTGGCGAGGGTCTTGGCCGGGTCCTCGCCCTCTCTGGCCGGGCGGCGGCCGAAGGTGGCGTTGGCCCAGTCCTGGTGGTTGGCCTGGAGGGTGACCGCCGTCAGCGCCTTGGCGAGGCCGGCGAGCGGCGGGGTTTTGCCGTAGTAGTCGCCCTTGTTCCAGTTGGGATCGACGAGGATGGGCGCGGCCCAGACGTCGAGCCAGGCGATCAGCATCGCATCCGCCTCGCCGGCGCCGATCACCGGCATGGCTTTGGCGACCATCTCGGGATGGCTCGCCGCCCATTCGAAGGTCTGGAGCGAGCCCATCGAGGGGCCGGCGACCAGCGCCAGCTTGCGGATGCCGAGGCTCTCGACCAGCGCCTTCTGGACATTGACGAAGTCGCCGACGGTGACCACTGGGAAATCGAGCGCGTAAGGCTTGCCCGTGTCGGGGTCGATCGAGGCCGGGCCGGTGGTGATCGTCTTGGGATCGCCGGTGTTGAGGTTCACCAGCGTGTCGGATGAGAGGACGAAGTATTTGTTCGTGTCGATCGCCTTGCCGGGGCCGATGATGGCGTCCCAGTAGCCGGGCTGGGCGTCCTTGGCGTCGTATTTGCCGGCGGCGTGCGAATTGCCGGAGAAGAAGTGGCAGATCAGGATCGCGTTCGAGCGGTCGGCGTTCAGCGTGCCGTAGCTCTCCCAGCCGACCTTGACGTTCTTCAGCGTGCGGCCGCTCTGCGTGGTGAAGCTCGGCAGCTCGAAGACCTTCTTCTCGACGACGAGCTCCTGCGCCGCGACCGTTCCAGCCATGATCATGCTCCAGGCGCCGAGGGCGCCCGCCATCCAAGCCTTCATCCCCGTATCCTCCCGCGAACGACCGTCAGGCGGCCTTGAGCGCATGAGAGCGGATTTCACGGGATGGGAAAAGCTCGAAAAGCGGGCGCCTCAGCGCGACAGATTCGTCGGTAGGGTGAAGGCGCGGCGCGTGAGCGCCTCGCTGTCGAGATCGAGCGTCGGATTGTCGAGCTCGCCGCGCAGGGTGAAGGGCAGGAACTGCCCGCCATTGGCGGAGACGAGCTGCAGCCCCATGTCGATCCGGCGCGTCGGGAGGGCGATCTGTCCGGCGAGCGTCGCGCGATAGGCCGGCGCGGCGAGGACGCCTTCGGTCACGGCGGCGATGCCGTTGACGATGCCGAACTGGAGGCTGGCGGTGTCGAACGCCGTCTTGCCGTGGCGCCAGTCGCTGCGCAAGGCCGCGAGCGGGCCGGCCTCGCTCCGGCGCAGCAGCTCCGCCAGGGCGATCCCGCCGATCTCGCCCTGACGCAGCGCCAGGCTCGCCTTGCCGCTCAGGGACGAGAGGAGCTGCTCCGTCGTGTTGCCGATGCCGTCCAGCGCGAACTGGAGGTTGCCGGTGCCGCCGAGGCGCAAGGGCTGCGCATCGCCGGCGAACTGGCCGAGATTGACCCTGTCGAGCACGCCCTGCAGCTTGATGTCGACGCCGGCCGGCGTGGCTGAGGCGAGGAAGCGGCCCTTGGCGGTTCCGCCATAGGCGCTCGCCCGCAGGAGGCCGGTCTCGAAGCGCCCCTTCTTGACCAGGAGATAGGTCGCGACATCCGACAGGCGGGCGCCGTTCAGCCGGGCGGTGTCGACCGAGACGCGCAGGTCGATGTCCTGGGCGGTCCAGGCGTCGAAGGCCAGGGGGGCCGTGTCGGCGGTCGTCACGGCCCGCAGCGGCAGCCGGCCGAGCAGGCGCCCGAGATCGAGCTCGGCGCCCGCCAGCGTCCCGGCGAGGGCGAGCCGGCCGCCCGCATCGGAGAGCTTCAGCGCGCCGTCCAGCCGGTCGCCGTCGAGCCCGATCGAGACGGTGCCGAGCGAGACTTCGTGGGGCTTCACCACCGTGTCCGCCGTGAGCGAGAGGGCGCCGGTCGCGGCGGCGAGCCGCGGCTGCTCGCCGAACCAGCCGAGCAGATCGGGCAGCGACGGGGAGGAGAGCGTGGTCTGGCCTGTGATCACGCCGTCCTGGGGGCTGGACCGCATCCCCTCGAAGCGCAGCTTCATCGGGGCCGCGTTCGCCGAGAGCATGACGCGGCCGCGGCCGGCCGCCATCGGCCAGATCAGCGCGACCTCCGTCGGCTCGCCCCGCCAGGTGAGCGAGCCGGAGAGATCGAGCGGCTGGCCGGTTTCGCGCGCGCCGACGAAGAGATTGACGTCCCGCAGGATGCTCTCGATCGTTCCCTGCCGGCGCAGGAACACGGAGCCGCCGGCGATGGCGATGCGGCTCTGGTGACGCAGATGCTCGAGGCTGGCGAGGGGGCGCTGGAGCCAGTCGCCCAGGCCCGTCTCGGTCTCCGGAATCTCGACCGCGATCTGCGGCGCGACGAGGTCGATCCGGTCGAACGAGATGCGGCCGGCGAGCAGCGGCAGGAGCCGGGCCCGCGCCTTGATGCGGGCGGCGCTGCCGGTCAACCCGGCTTCCGGGTGGGAAAAGCCGACATCGACGAGGCTGATGCGCGGCAGGGGAAGGAGTGCGATCTCGGCGCGCTGCATGCCGGACAGGACGAGGCCCGTGCGCTCCTCCACCGCGGCGATGACGCGCTGCTCGACGCGGCCGACCGCAATGTCCCAGGACTGCAGGCCGAGCAGTCCGAGGGCGATCACGAGGCAATAGGCAAGGATCGAAGCGCGTCTCGTCATGGACTTTCGGCCGGATTCGAATCCGGCGGTCAGGTCGCTCTCCTTTGGCTCGACGGGTTTAGGATGGCCAAGCCCCTTTGTCGAGTTTCTGCCGCCGGCTATCCAGAACGTTCGGGGCCCGCCTTCGCCAGCAGCACGGCGGCGGGGAGGCCGGCCAGCACGATGAGCAGCGCTGCCAGAGCGCCGTCCTCGAAGACGCCGCGCGAGGCGTGGCCGTAGACGATCGTGGAGAGCGTCTCGAGATTGAGCGGCCGCAGCAGCAGCGTGGCGGGCAGTTCCTTGAGGCAATCGACGAAGACGAGCAGGGCGGCGGCCGCCGTGGCGGGGCGCATGAGCGGCCAGTTCACCCGGCGCAGCACCTCCGGCGCGCGGGCGCCGAGCGTGCGGGCCGCCTCGTCGACGCGCGGGGAGATCCGCGACAGGCCGCTCTCGACCCCGCCGACGGCGATCGCCAGGAAGCGCACCACATAGGCCACGACCAGCGCCGCGCCCGAGCCGATGAACAGGAGACCGGGATTGACGCCGAAGAGCGCCGTGCTCGCGTCGGCGATGCGGTTGTCGAGCGCGGCGAGCGGCACGAGCAGCCCGAGCGCGAGCACGGTGCCGGGCACCGCGTAGCCGAGCGAGGCGATGCGCGCGAGCGGCTTCACCCAGGGCTCGCGCCCCTGGCGGACCGCGACGGCGATGGCGATGCCGAGCGCCACCACCAGCCCTGAGGCGAGCAGGGCGAGCAGGACGGCGGTGACGAGCCCGCCGAGCAGGGTCGCATCGGCGTTGGCGAGCAGGCCGCGCTGTGCGACCTCGACGACGAGATAGCCCATCGGCACGACGGCGCCGAAGAAGACGGGCAGGGCGCAGGCGAGAGAGGCCGCGAACGCCCTCCCGCCCGTCAGCGGCGTGCGGCGGACGGCACGCGGCTGGCGCACGGGCAGGGCGAAGCGGCGCGCCCCCCGCAGCCAGCGCTCGGCGAGGATGAGCGCGAAGACGATGACCAGCATGACGCAGGCGATCTGCGCCGCGCCCGCCAGGGAGCCGCGGTTGACCCATGTCGTGTAGATCGACAGCGTCAGCGTCGAGACGCCGAGAAACTCGGTCGCGCCGACGTCGTTCAGGGCCTCGAGCAGGACCAGCGTGAGGCCGGCCGCGAGCGCGGGACGCGCCATCGGCAGGGCGATGCGCCAGAACAGCCGCCCCTGCGAGGCGCCGAGCGTGCGCGCCGATTCGATGATCGCCGCGCTCTGGACACCGAACAGGGCGCGCGCGCTGAGATAGACGTAAGGGTAGAGCACGGCGCTCATGATGAAGATCGCGCCCGGCAGGTTGCGCGGATCGGGAAACCAGTAGTCCCGCAGCGAGCGCCAGCCGGTCAGCGCCCGCAGGCCCGCTTGCAGCGGCCCCTGGAAGCTCAGGACATCCACATAGACATAGGCCGTGATGTAGGTCGGCAGCGCCAGAGGCAGCGCCAGCAGCCAGGCGAAGGCGCGCTGGCCCGGGAAGGCATACTGGGTCACCAGCCAGGCCGTGCCGATGCCGAGCACGGAGCAGAGGACGGCGATGCCGAGCAGGAGCAGGGCGGTGTTCGCCGTCGCCACGGGCAGGACATTGGCGATCAGGTGAGGCCAGAGGCCTTGCCCCTGCGACGACAGCGCGGTCAGGACCAGCGCGGCCAGCGGCAGCCCCGCGAGGGCAGCGCCGGCCAGCGTGGCATAGGCGAAACGCGTCGACGGCCGCCACGCGAGTGACGACCGCCGCGAGGGAGCGATGGACGCTCCGAGGCTCATCAGTTGTCGAACCCGACCTTGTCGACGAGGTCGGCCGCGGCCTTGCGGTTCTTGGCGATGTCGCCGAGCGGGAGCGTGTCGGGCGTGATGGTGCCGAGGAGCTTGACGGCCGCGCTCTCCTTCACCGCCTGGTTGACGGGGAACTCGAAGTTGCCGTCGGCGTAGAGCTGCTGCGCCTTCTCGCCGAGCATGTACTCGATCAGCTTGACCGCGTTCTCCTTGTTGGGCGCGTTCTTCGCGAGCGCGGCCGCGCCGACGTTCACATGCGTGCCGCCGCCGGCGAAGGTCGTCTTGAGCGGCTTGATCGCGTCGAACCAGCTCTTCTGCTCGTTCGTCGCCTTGCTCATCAGGCCGATATAGTAGGTGTTGATGAGCGCGATGTCGCACTGGCCGGACAGGATGTCGCGCGCCACCTCGCGGTCGCCGCCGCCGGGCTTGCGGGCCGTGTTGGCCTTCAGGGCCTTCAGATAGGCTTCGGTCTTCTCGGCGCCGTGGCGCGCCAGATAGGCTGCGAAGAGGGCGTTGTTGTAGGGGTGCTGGCCCGAGCGGATGCAGAACTTGCCCTTCCACTTGGGGTCCGCCAGCTCCTCATAGGTGATGGCGTCGAGATTGACGCGATCCTTGGAGACGACGACGATCCGGGCGCGCTTGGTCTGGGTGATCCAGTTGTCGCCCGGGCCGCGAAGCTGCGCCGGCACGATCTTGTCCACGACCGCCGACTTGATCGGCTGGGTGATGCCTTCCTCATAGGCCGCGTTGATCTGGCCGACGTCGACCACCATCATCACGTCCGCCGGGCTGTTGGCGCCCTCCGACTTGATGCGCTCCTGCAGGCCGTCCTTCAGGAACACGGCGTTGACCTTGATGCCGGTGTCCTTGGTGAAGGCCTCGAACACAGGATTGACCAGGGCCGGCTCGCGCGTGGTGTAGACGTTCACGCTCTGCGCCAGGGCGGGCGCGGCGATGGCGCAGGAGGCCATGGCCAGCAGGCGGAGATAGTTCTTTCCGATCATTCTTGTGCTCCGTCGGGATGAGGTCGCCATCTGCGACGGGGGAGCGATAGGCGCCCCGGAAAAGGGCGTCAACTCACTTTTTCCTTTAATTTCAATGACTTATATCAATTCTAAACTGCTCGTTCCTTATTCTTTTTCTAATCTGCGCCGCAACGGCCGGAAACAATTGGCGTTTCGACCGCCGTCCCGGCGGCGATCGGTCGTTGCGGATGATCGACGCCGCGTCGGCGCCGGCCGTCAGAGGCGCTCGGGCGTCGCGGTCAGGGGAATGAGACGGGCGGGGCCGCGTGTCGCGGGATCGAGCGAGCCGCGCAGCACGAGCGCGTCGCTCGCGACGGCGTCGTCCTGCAGGCTCGCCTCGCGCAGGCGCATCTGGCGTTGCAGGCCGCGATACTGGGCCTCCATGCGCGAGATTCCGACGCGCTCGTCGATCTGGCGGCGCTGGTTGCCGTTGAGCTCGGCGGCGCTGCGGAAATCGTGGAAGTCGCGGGCGCTGTAGGGCCAGCGCGACCCGCCGGCGAACGTCTTGACCTTGCCGTCGAGCACGACGCTGTCGCCCGGCCGCAGGGTGAAGTCGCGCAGCAGCGAGACGCGCCGCTCGTCGACCTGGACGATCGCGGGGCGGCAGACGGTGGCGCCCGGCTTCTCGTGGCCATAGGCGACGGGCAGGTCGGCATAGCGCTGCCCATCCGCGGCGCGGGCGTCGTCGATGCCGGTTGCTCCGGCGGCGACGCGGAAGACCTTGACCGGAAGCCCCGGGTTCATCGCTTCGCAGAGGGACTGGTGCGCGTCCATGTCGGAGCGGGCGCCGAGAAAGCCGAGCGGGGCGTGGAAGCCGTCGCAGAGCCGCACGCAGATGGTGCGCGTGCGATCGGCCGCGCCGGCCCCGACATCGCGCCTCTGCGCGAGCTTGCGGCCGCCGCCGGTCTCGCGGGGCGCCTTGAACGGGTTCAGCCCGACCGGCTGGGCGACACGGCCGTCCTGCCTCGTCTGGAAGAAGGCGGGCCGCCAGCCCTGGCCGGCCGGGGCGTAGGCGGTGGGAGCCGCCGGCTGCGATGCGACGCGGCGCCTCGCTTCCTCGACATGGAAGGCGCGGATGCCGGCGTCGTCGTCGGCCTGGACGAGCGAGACGGTGAAGATCGTGGTGACCGAGCCGAGCGCGATGCCGAGCGCTCCGAGCGCGGAGAGACGCAGCCGGCGGCTGCGCGCCCGGTTCGGCGAAGCCTTGCCGGGCACGGCATCCCGCTCGACACGGGGCTCGACTCGCCCGGGAACCTCACGGACACGCAACATCGCGTCGACTCCAAAACCTAACGCTTGTCCACCGTCCGCCGCCGGTCTGCTCTAATTCACTTTTTGTTAAGCCTCAATCATGCGTCCGCCATGCCCCACCGGAATCGAGGGCGATGCTTAATGCGCAGGGGCGGGAAGGGCCCCGAACCGGGGTCCTTGGGCAAAGGTGCTTGGGTAAATGTCCCGCGGCAGAGCGCCCGGGACGACGCCGAGCAGGGTTTCGAAGGATGCCCCGGCGAGCGCCCCCCAGCATGCGAGCCGGGACATCCTTCGAGATGCTGTCGCGCGGCTTTCCCAGCGTCAGGGATTTCGGCCAGCCGGACTCGTCTAGGAAGGCTCGCTTGCGCGGGGCTTGCCGGGGCGTCCGGCGCGGCCGTCAAACGACCTTCAGAACCACGCCGAGCCACAGGCCGAAGAGCAGCGCGACGCCCAGCGCGAAGATGGGCGCGCGGATCCGCAGGTCGTTGCCGCCGACATGGACCAGCGTATGCGCGACGCGAGTCGCGACGTAGCCCCAGGCGAGAACGACCATCACATGGTTGGTCGCGCTGACCATCGTCGCCATGATGGCGAGGGCGTAGAAGAGGACCGGGGTCTCGAACTGGTTGGCGAAATTGGCGGCAGCCCTGCGCGCGGGAGCGGGATAGTGCTCCGCCGACTGGGCAATGTCCTGATGACTGACCTCGCCCGCCGCGAAGGCGCGCCGCCGCCTGTCGAACAGGATGACCATGACCGCGAAGGTCCAGAGCATCTGCGCAAGCGCGGGGTAGAGCAGGCGCAGGGTCATTCTCGGTCCTCCCGATCCGTGTCAGCCGATCTTCTCAACCCGCATGGCGGCGAGCCGTTCCAAGGCGGCTCGCGACGCGGGCAGGGACGGGCTAGGAGCGTGTCGGGTAGTTCGGGCTCTCGCGGACGATCGTCACGTCATGGACATGGCTCTCGCGCAGGCCGGCGCTGGTGATGCGGATGAAGCGCGCCTTTTCCTGATAGTCCTGCAGGGTCTTGCCGCCGACATAGCCCATCGCGGCGCGCAGGCCGCCGGCGAGCTGGTGCAGCACGCCCGAGACCGGCCCCTTATAGGCGACCTGTCCCTCGATGCCCTCGGGCACGAGCTTCAGCGAATCCTTGATGTCCTGCTGGAAGTAGCGGTCGGCCGAGCCGCGCGCCATCGCGCCGACCGAGCCCATGCCGCGATAGGATTTGTAGGAGCGGCCCTGGTAGAGGAAGGTCTCGCCGGGCGTCTCGTCGGTGCCGGCCAGAAGCGAGCCCACCATGGCGCAGGAGGCGCCGGCGGCGAGCGCCTTGGCGAGGTCGCCCGAATATTTGATGCCGCCGTCGGCGATGACCGGGACACCGGCCTTCCGGGCCACCGAGGCGGCGTCCATGATGGCGGTGAGCTGGGGCACGCCGACGCCCGCGACGATGCGGGTGGTGCAGATCGAGCCCGGCCCGATGCCGATCTTGACGGCATCCGCACCCGCGTCGATCAGGGCCTGGGTGCCGCCCGCCGTCGCGACGTTGCCGGCGATGACCTGGACCGCGTTGGAGAGCTTCTTCACGCGGGTGACGGCCTCGAGCACCTTGGCGGAATGGCCATGGGCCGTGTCGACCACGATGAGGTCGACGCCGGCGTCGACCAGCAGCTCGGAGCGCTCGAAGCCGAGATCGCCGGTGGTCGTCGCGGCGGCGACGAGGAGACGGCCCTGCGCGTCCTTGGCGGCGCTCGGATGCGTGACCTGCTTCTCCATGTCCTTGACGGTGATCAGGCCGATGCAGCGATAGTGGTCGTCGACCACCAGCAGCTTCTCGATGCGGAACTGGTGCAGGAGGCGGCGCGCCTCGTCCTGCGCCACGCCCTCGCGGACCGTGATCAGCCGGTCCTTGGTCATCAGCTCGGAGACGGGCTGCTGCGGATTGGCGGCGAAGCGCACGTCGCGGTTGGTCAGGATGCCGACGAGCTTGCCCTTGTGCCCGTGCGGGCCGCGCTCGACGACCGGAATGCCGGAGATCGAATTCTGCTTCATCAGCGCCAGCGCATCGGCCAGCGTCTCGTCCGGGAAGATCGTGATCGGGTTGGCGACCATGCCCGATTCGAATTTCTTGACGAGCCGGACCTGGGCCGCCTGCTGCTCCGGCTCCAGATTGCGGTGGATGACGCCGAGGCCGCCGGCCTGCGCCATCGCGATCGCCATGCGGGCTTCCGTCACCGTGTCCATGGCGGAGGCGACGATCGGCAGATTGAGCGAAATGCTGCGGGTGATCTTCGTGGCGACGTCGACCTCGGAGGGCATCACCTCGGACGGGCCGGGCTCGAGCAGCACGTCGTCGAAGGTCAGGCCGTCGCGGATGGGCATGTCGCTCAGAAGGGTCATCGTCAACTCCGCTGCCGGCGAGCCCGGCGGTATCGTTCGGTGGCCGGGGGCAGGAGGCCCGGCCGGGGGTTGACGAGGCCCGTTAGCACGCAGCTCGCGCGGCCGCTAGGGGAGCGGCTGCGATTCTTTTGCAGTGCGGGAGCACGCCGACGGAATGGCGAATGGCGACGACCGCTAATGGCGCTGGCGCGCAGCCCCGGAGCCTGCCGGCGCCTGCGTCACGGACGGGGTGACGCCGAAGCAACCCGCGGCCATTCCCGCCGCCTGGCCGCCGGCGTCGACGATCCGCTGGCAATCCTTCTGGCGCATGCAGTTCATGACCCTGAGCGCATCGCCGTAACCCGGTTGCACGACGGGGGCGGCGCAGCCTTCCTCCCAGCTCGTCAGCGGCGCCGCGGACGAGGTTCCGGTTCCGAGCGCGAGGCCCGCGACCAGGCCGAGGGCGGCGAGAGGAAGGGTGCGCCGGGCGGTATCGACGACGGCACGATGATTGAAAGCGAACATGAGGCACCTCCCGGTTCGGTCGATTTCCCCTTGGAAGACCTCTCGCGAAGCCCGACCTGTCCGTGAGATGGGAGCCGGACCGGCGGCGTGGCAGCGTGCCGAATGCATGGCGGACCTGTGTTCCGCGACAGCGTATCCCGGCGCTGCATGGCGGAGCTGCGTCGCGGGCGCGGCTGGAGCGATTCCACGCTCGCCACGCCCTGCCGATCCGGCTAAAGCGACGCCGAGCCAGCCTTGGGTACCCGCCTTGCAGCGTTCGAAGCTCCTTCCCCTCATCGTCGCCTGCGCCCTGTTCATGGAGAACACGGACTCGACCGTGATCGCGACCTCGCTGCCGGTCATCGCCGAGGCGCTTCAAGAGGATCCGATCGCGCTGAAGCTCGCGCTCACCTCCTATTTCGTCAGTCTCGCGGTCTTCATCCCGATCTCGGGCTGGATGGCGGACCGATTCGGAGCACGCACGATCTTCCGCGCGGCGCTCGGCGTGTTCATGGTCGGCTCGCTGCTCTGCGCCGCCTCGAACTCGCTCGGAGCCTTCGTGGGCGCGCGTTTCCTGCAGGGGCTGGGCGGCGCGATGATGGTGCCGGTCGGCCGGCTCGTGATCCTGCGCAGCGTCGACAAGTCGGAACTCGTCGGGGCGCTCGCCTATCTGACGGTGCCCGCGCTGGTGGGACCCGTGATCGGGCCGCCGCTCGGCGGTTTCATCACGACCTATTTCGACTGGCGCTGGATCTTCCTCATCAACATCCCGATCGGCCTCGTCGGCATCGTGCTGTCGAGCCTGTTCTTCGAGGACATCCGCGAGGAGGATGTCGCGCCGCTCGACATCCGCGGCTTCCTGCTGTCCTCGCTCGGCTTCGCGAGCCTGATGCTCGGCCTCGCCACCGGCGGGCGCCATCTCGTGCCGGAGGCGGTGTCCTATGGCTGCGTCGCCTTCGGGGCGCTCGCGCTCGGCGCCTACTGGCTGCATGCGCGGCGGGTGGAGCACCCGGTGCTCAATCTCTCGCTGTTCCGGATCCCGACCTACCGGATCGCGGTGCTGGGCGGTTCGCTGTTCCGGATCGCGACCGGCGCCGTGCCCTTCCTGCTGCCGCTGATGCTCCAGCTCGGCTTCGGCCTGGACGCGCTGCAATCGGGCCTCATCACCTTCGTCTCTGCCGCCGGCGCCTTGCTGATGAAGACCGCGGCGAAGACGATCCTGGCGCGCTTCGGCTTTCGGCGGGTGCTGACGGTGAACGCGGTGCTCGGCGCCGCTTTCCTCGCCGCGTCGGGGCTGTTCACGCCGGCCACGCCGCATGCGGTGATGCTGACGATCCTGCTGATCGGCGGCTGCTTCCGCTCGCTGCAGTTCACCGGCATCAACGCCCTGAGCTATTCCGACGTCTCGAACCGGGAGATGTCGGGCGCGACCAGCCTGTCGAGCGTCGTCCAGCAGATTTCGCTCAGCCTCGGCGTAACCGTGGGCGCCTTCGCGCTGGAGGCCATGAACGGTCTGCATGGCGGCGGCCCGATCGCCGCCGCCGATTTCCCGCCCGCTTTCGCGCTCGTCGGGCTGATCGGCGCCTGCTCGGCGATCTGGATGATCGGGCTCGCCCCGGACGCCGGCGCCGAGGTTTCCGGCCATGTTCCCGCCAGCGCGCGCAAGGCGACGGCCGAGGCCATCGCCGACCAGAAGCCGCTGGAGTGAAAGCTTATCGCGAATCAGGCGGCCAGAGCAGCTCTTCGAGGTCCGCGAGGGTTCCCGCCCGATGCTGCCAGTCCGGGATCGCGATCTTGCGCAGCGGGTCGCTGGCGCGGTGCAGGAAGGTCAGCGTCAGCAGCCGGCGGGTGGCCGCGCCGTCGACCTGCCCGGCACCATAGCCGTAGCCGTCGAACAGCGCCCGCACCCGGCCGGGCCGGCCTTCCGTCATAAAGGCGCTCGGACCGAGCAGGTCGTATTCGCCCCAGCCCGCGAAGACGTCGCCGAAGTCGAACAGGCCGGCGAGGCGCCAGCCTTCGCCCGCGGGCTTCAGCAGGAAGTTCTCGGGGATGTACTCGCCGGTCAGGATCACGGGCGGAGCGTCCAGCGGCAGGATGGACGGCGCGGCTTCCAGGAGTGCGTCGAGCTCGTCGAGATAGCGCGCGGGCAGGCCCAGGCGGACATGCCGTTCCCGGCAGCCGGCGATCTGGCGCGCGACGAAGTCCGGCCAGGCCGGGCCCAATGCCGCGATCTCGCCCGGCGGCACGCGCTGGACGTCCGCGATGGTCGCGCCGATCTCGCGCAGGAGGCTCTCCTTCTGCGCTTCGGGCAGCCCCGGCCAGACCTCGGAGCCGAGCGAACCCGCCAGCCGGGTCATCGCCAGCCAGGGCCAGCCATCGCGCTCGCCTTCCCGCAGGATCTCGGGAATCGGCAGGGCGAGCCGGCCCCGGAGCCGGCGCAGCGTGGCGCGCTCCGCCAGGAACTGACCACGCAGATGCGGCGGAAAGATCTTGAGGACCATGCCCGGACCGAGGCCGAGGACGAGATTGGTCCCCGTGCCGAAGACCGTGACGTCCTCGGCCGGCAGGCCGGCGGAGCGGGCGATGTCGAGCGCGGCCGGGAGCCATCTGTCGGGGCGGGCGCGCCAGGCATCGAAGGCCTCGCCGGTGGCGAAGGCGGGCAGCGCCGCGCTCATGCGTCCGCTTCGGACCCAGCCTCGTCCACCGCCTTGCGCCGATAGCCCGTCGCCAGCACGTAGAGCTCGGACGAGTCGGCGCGGCTCGCGCCCGGCTTGACGTTGCGCACCAGCGTGAAGTCGCGCTTCATCTGGGCGAGCAAGGGCGCGGAATCGCCGCCCTGGAACAGCTTGGCGAGGAAGAACCCGCCCGGCGCCAGCACGTCATGCGCGAACTCCAGCGCCGCCTCCGCGAGCCCGATGATCCTGAGATGGTCGGTCTTCTTGTGGCCGGTGGTGTTGCCGGCCATGTCGGACATCACGCCGGCGGCCTGGCCGCCGAGCTTCTCGACGAGCAGGGCCGGCGCCTCCTCGGTCATGAAGTCCATCTCGATCAGCTCGACTCCCGGGATGGGATCGACCGGCAGCAGGTCGATGCCGACGATCCTGCCCTTTCCCTGGGCGAGGCCGATCCGCTCCGCCGCGACCTGGCACCAGCCGCCCGGCGCACAGCCGAGGTCGATCAGACGCTGCCCGCTCTTCAGGAACTTGTAGCGCTCGTCCATCTCCTCGAGCTTGAAGGCGGCGCGCGAGCGGAAGCCGCGCTCCTTGGCGCGCTTGACGTAAGGATCGTTGAGCTGGCGCTCGAGCCAGAGCTGCGAGGAATGCTTGTGCTTGCGGGCGTTCTTCAGGCGCACGCGCAGGTCGCGGTCGCCGGCCGGCTTGGCGCCGGCAACCTGCTTGCCCGGCGTGAGGGCGCCGCCGGACTTCGCTCCACCGGACTTCGTCCCGCCGGACTTGGCCCCGCCGGACTTCGTGCCGCCGGATTTGGCCCCGCCCGCGCCGGTTCCCCCCGCCTTGCCGCCCCCGGATTTTCCGCTGCTCATCGCCTGAAGAAGCCTATCTCCTGCGCCACCAGGCGCGGTCCTCGTGCATCATCCTGAGCAGGATGCCCTCGCGCAGCCCCCGATCCGCGATCCTGACGCGCTCGCTCGGGAAGGCGCGGCGGATCGCCTCGAAGATCGCGCAACCCGCGAGCACGAGGTCGGCGCGCTCGCGCCCGATGCAGGCGTTCGCCGCCCGAGCGGCATAGTCCATGTCGATCAGCCGGTCGATCACGGCGAGGACGTCCTCGCGCTGCATCCACAGCCCGTCGACCTCGCGCCTGTCGTAGCGGGGCAGGCCGAGATGGATGCCGGCGACGGTCGTCACGGTGCCGGAGGTGCCGAGCAGGTGGAAACCGCTGGCCCCGCTGGCCGCGGCCGCCTTGCGCGCGAAGGGCTCCAGCGCCTGCGTGCAATCGCGGACCATGCGCTCGAAGAGCTCGCGGCCGACCTCGATGCCGCCATAGCGCTCCGCGACGGTGACGACGCCGATCGGCAGCGAATCCCATTCGCGGATGCGCGCCGCCGGATCGCGCGCCTGCGAGCGGCCGCCCATCCAGACGATCTCGGTCGAGCCGCCGCCGATGTCGAAGACGATGACCGCGTCCGCCTTGGGGTCGGCCAGCGCCGCGCAGCCGGAGACGGCGAGCGTCGCCTCGGTGCGCTGGTCGATGACCTCGAGGGCGATGTCGGCCTCGCTCTGCACGCGGCGGACGAAATCGGCGCCGTTGACGGCGGCGCGGCAGGCCTCCGTCGTGACGAGCCGGGCGCGGGTGACGCCGCGATGGGCCATCTTGTCGCGGCAGATCTTCAGGGCCTCGACGGCCCGGTCCATCGCCGCCTCGCCAAGGCGGCTGCTGCTGCTCAGGCCCTCGCCCAGGCGAACGATTCGCGAAAAGGCGTCGACGACGCGGAAGCCGTGCTGCGCCGGACGGGCGATCAGCAGGCGGCAGTTGTTGGTCCCCAGATCGAGCGCGGCATAGGTCGTGGTCGCCGCGCGGGGCGGCGGGGCCGGGGGCGGGCGCGCCTCGAGCACGCGCGGAGCCGCCTCGGCCAGGTCATGGCCGGCCATCTCGCGGCCGGCCGTGTCGCGCTCCGCGCCACGCGCCGGAGGCGGCACGATCGTGCCCGCCTGCTCCTGCCGGTCCTGGACCGCCACCCTCGTCACATCCTTTGCCTGCCGCCCCTGCGGACGGCGGCGGCCGTCCCGGCCGCGCGCTTCGGCGAGAAGCTAGCAACAGCAGGCGGGGGGTGCCAAGCGTAACCTTGCAAGGCCGCGCCCGGCCTTGCCGGCGGGCGCGTGCATTTGCCAGTCTCCGCCCACGGGAAAGACGGCAGGGAGGACGATTATCATGGCCGCAACGCGCCACATCCTGGCGATCGACCAGGGCACGACCTCCTCGCGCGCGATCGTGTTCGATTCGCAGCTTTCCGTCATCGCCAGCGCGCAGCAGGAATTCCCGCAGCATTTCCCGGCCTCCGGCTGGGTCGAGCACGAGCCGGAGGACATCTGGGAGAGCGTCCTCGCGACCTGCCGTCAGGCGCTCGCCAAGGCCGCGCTCTCGGCCGGCGACGTCGCCGCGATCGGCATCACCAACCAGCGCGAGACGACGCTGGTCTGGGACCGGCGGACGGGCCGGGCGATCCAGCGCGCCATCGTCTGGCAGGATCGGCGCACGGCCGACGTCTGCGCCGAGCTCGCGCGCGCCGGACATGACGAGGCGGTGGCGGCGTGCACGGGGCTGCGCCTCGACCCCTATTTCTCCGCCACCAAGATCGCCTGGCTGCTGGACAACGTGCCGGGTGCGCGCCGGCGGGCGGAGGCCGGCGAGCTCGCCTTCGGCACGGTCGATTCCTTCCTGCTCTGGCGGCTGACCGGCGGCAAGGTCCATGCGACCGACGCGACCAACGCCGCGCGCACCATGCTGTTCGACATCCACAGGGGCGTCTGGGACGAGGGCATGCTCGCGCTGTTTCGCGTGCCGGCTGCGATCCTGCCCGAGGTGCGGGACTGCTCCGGCCGCTTCGGCGAGACGGCGGCCGATCTCTTCGGCGCGCCCATCCCGGTGCGCGGCATTGCCGGTGACCAGCAGGCGGCGACCGTCGGCCAGGCTTGCTTCTCGCCCGGCATGGTGAAGTCGACCTATGGCACGGGCTGCTTCGCCCTGCTGAACACCGGCGACGAGCCCGTCGCCTCGCGCCATCGCCTGCTCTCGACCATCGCCTATCAGCTCGGGGGCAAGCGGACCTACGCGCTCGAGGGCTCGATCTTCATCGCGGGGGCGGCGGTGCAGTGGCTTCGCGACGGGCTCGGCATCATCGCGGCCGCCAGCGAGAGCGGGCCGCTCGCGGAAGCCGCCGATCCGACACAGGACGTCTATCTCGTGCCGGCCTTCACCGGGCTCGGCGCGCCGCACTGGGACGCGAAGGCGCGCGGCGCGATCTTCGGGCTGACGCGCAATTCGGGGCCGCGCGAATTCGCCCGCGCCGCGCTGGAGAGCGTCTGCTACCAGACGCTCGACCTGATCGAGGCGATGCGGGCCGACTGGCCGCATGGGGCGGGGCAGGGCCATGGTCAGGGCAATGGGAGCGGGAAGGGCGCGGCGGTGCTGCGGGTGGACGGCGGCATGGTCGCCTCCGACTGGACGATGCAGCGCCTCGCCGACATCCTCGACACGCCGGTCGACCGGCCGACGGTGCCGGAGACGACCGCGCTGGGGGCGGGCTATCTCGCCGGGCTCGATGCCGGGCTCCTGCCGGAACCGGACCGCTTCGCCGACCTCTGGCGGCTGGAGCGGCGCTTCTCGCCGCGCATGGGCAGCGCCGAGCGGGAGCGCAAGGTCGCCGGCTGGCGCGACGCCGTGCGGCGCACGCTGAGCGGCCCCTGAGCAGCCCCGAGCAGCAGCCCCGAGCGCGGAAGCCTCCGTCGTCCCCGCGCGACCCGGCCTGTCGCGCGCCGACCCTCGCAGGCTCGGCCGGCCCTGCGGGAGGCGGACGGGCCTCGTGCGATCGGGAGGGATCGCTTTCGGCAAAATCTGCTCTTGCCATCGCGTCGCGCTTTGATTAGACCGCGCCTCACCAACGCGAGCGCCGGACGACAGCGCCGCCGCCGTTGGGGGATCGTCTAACGGTAGGACCCCAGACTCTGACTCTGGTTGTCTAGGTTCGAATCCTAGTCCCCCAGCCACCGCTTTTCGGTGGCTCGCATGCGAATAAAATCAATCACTTATAGATCGCCTGCTTCTGGCTGGTAGCACCGGCAGTAGCACTACTGGTAGCACCGATAGCGCCTTCAGCGCCGCCCCCCTTGCATGGTCGCGCTTCAGGAGTTCAGTCTGGCCGCATCGCTGGGGACCGGTGAATGATCCATGAAAGTGCGCCTTGGAAGGCTCACCTCATCCGAGACGCGCATCTCATTGAGCGGTGGGCCGCCAAGCCCAAGAACTTGGAGCGCCGGTCGTTCCTGATCGAGCGCAAGGTATTTCTTGCCGCCTACGCGATGAGGAAGCTGGACGAGGGCTTAAAGCTGTCTACCGACTTGCTCACCGCCGACATGACGGTTCTGCGGTTTCCACCCACCCAGGATGGCTTCACTCTCCGCAACAACCACAGGTTCGATGAGCATTTCGATCTGGAGAACCCCCAGCGGGTTTCCCTTCCTCGCCGCCGGGTGCTCAACCTCCTGGTCCACAGCTTGGTTTTTGTGGAGGTCTTGAACGATATCGAGACCTACGACGCATTCATGGTGACCTCTGACTATGAGCGCGGCCAGGGCCTCGTGCAGATCGATATCGCCGCCTTCGTCGAACTCATGCGCCTAGTAGGCGGCGATTGGCCGACCTCTTTGCGGTGGGTCCGGGAGCCGACTGGCAGCGGGTGGCGAGTTTGGGCCGGGCACGGCGAGGGTCCCGACGTGGCCCAGACGGGTCGTAAGGTACGCTAGGATCCGTGGACACTTATCTGAGCCATAGGACGGTTGCGGCGATTGTGACGATGGCGAGATAGTGTCTTGCCGTCT
>QFQY01000043.1 GCA_003248805.1 Chelatococcus sp.
AATCGGGAATCCCGCAATCAAAAGAACACCTTGCTGCCGCCCCCGAAATGAGCCACGAGGCGTCCTGCCGGGCTCGCCATTCTATCTGTTGCGCCGTGGGCCACCGTGGCGGAGCGACTCGAAGGTCATCGCGTCGGGAAGGTGGTCCGCCTTTGCGATGCGCTTAAACTCATAGAGCATGTAGGTGAGATCGCCCCTCGTCCCGTTAGGCTAGGGCCGCGGGCGACGCTGTTTGTCGGCATTCGAGTCGCGGACGAGCATGAGGCCGCCGATCCGGTGGCGCTTGATTTCGTTCAAGCCGGCGATGAGTTCGGGGAACAGCGGAGTTTGCTCTGTCTGCTCGGGACCGAAGAGTGGCCACAACACGTCCTTGCCGGCAGTTGGGCTTTCTGTCGCGAATAGCTCGCAAGCGAGCGGGCCGCCCAGCCCGATCGCTCAACGATCCGTCGCGCGTCAGCAAGGCCTGAAATCATCCATGTGAACGATGATGGCGGCGGCGCTTCGTGGTTGCTCTATCGAGTACCGATGTATTTCATGTCGGTAAGATCGGAGCGGCCCTGCTCTGGGTACACAATTTCCGGCTTGATACGCCCTACTACAATTCCGAGCCCGACCCCTGTCTTTACGTACTTGGTTTCGTTCTTTGCAAGATGAAAACTGACCGTATTGGTCACTTCCGTGGTGGTCGAGACGCGATAGTTGCCTTCCGGCTTGTCGACATAGAAAAAACCACCCGGTTGCGATTTACCGACGACCTCGTCGTTCAAATGGATCTCGGGCTGAATTGCCCATCCGGGCAAGTCATTGTTTCTATAAAAATAGATTCGTCCGTTCTGCGGATTCAACTTCGGAATTGACGACGCAACATCGGCGAATTCACGACCGCTGGCGCACGCCCCAAGGGACAGCGAAATAAAAATCGCTGCAATTACACTCTTATTCATAAGATCCCCCCAGTCCGATTCGTGGGCGCCCCGGAGCCTGTATTGTCCTAACTGGCGAGCCAGCTGTCCATCAGCGCGCCAGCCGCATCGCCTTCTCTACGATGGCAGGACGGCTCTACCGACGTACCAGTGGCACCGACCCTCTCCTCCAAATATCGAAGAGCCGCTGGTATCGGTGTCGATCCTTGGTCGAGAGATATTCGTTTTCCGCCATGTAACGCTGGAACCATGGCCGCAAAGCCGGCCGGTTCTCGTTCGCCCCTCCTCGTGACGCGACACCGCGGCTCTTTCGCAGACGGGCGAGGAAGGGCTGCCATGACGTTTCGGGCGTTGTCGAAATCGCGCCGGGACCTCACACAGTCTCTCATGCCGGCAAATCGTCGGGATGGGATGCCGGCGGGCTCAGGATCGCTCGCGCGCCTGCCCTGTGCCGATCGCTCGCCGGTTTCTTTCGATCAGCCAGGGAATGCCGCCATGTCGCCTCCGGTCACACGCATCCGCAGCGACGAGACGCTGCCGGCCGGTGCCGACGTGGTGGTGATCGGCGGCGGGATCGCCGGCATCACGGCCGCCTATGCGCTGGCGCGGAAGGGACATTCCGTCGCCGTGGTGGAAAAGGGCAACGTCGCGGGCGAGCAGTCGAGCCGCAACTGGGGCTGGTGCCGTCAGCAGAACCGGGATCTGCGGGAACTGCCTCTGGCCCAGCACGCCGTCGAGATGTGGGCCGGGCTGAACGAGGAGCTCGGGGCCGAGACCGGATTTCGCCGGAGCGGGCTCCTCTATGTCACCGACCGCCAGGGCGATCTCGACGCCTGGTCCGGCTGGGTCGAGAAGGCCCGCGCCTTCCAGATGCACAGCCGGGTGCTCACGGCCGCCGAGGCCAAGGCGATGTCGCCCGGCTCGACCGGCAACTGGATCGGCGGCATCCACTCTCCGACCGACGGCAAGGCCGAGCCGGCGCTCGCCGTGCCCGCCATCGCCGAGGGAGCGCGTCGGCTGGGCGCAACGATCCACCAGGACTGCGCGGCGCGCGGGCTCGAGACCTCGGCCGGCCGCGTCTCCGGCGTGGTGACCGAGAAGGGCACGATCCGCACCGGCGCGGTGCTCGTCGCGGGCGGCGTCTGGACCTCGATGTTCTGCCGCCATCACGGGATCGCCATGCCGCTGGCCGGCGTGCGCTCGACGTCGTTCTTCACCGCGCCCGCCCCGGAGATCATGCAGGGCGGCATCTCGACGCCGGACGTGACTTTTCGGCGCCGGCTGGACGGCGGCTACACGATCGGCATCAGCGGACGCGGTCTGCTGGAGCTGACGCCGCAGGGGATGATGTATGCCAGACCTTTCTGGCCGACCTTCCGCAAGCGCCACAAGCTGCTGACGATCCGCCTCGGCAAGTCCTTCATCGAGGGGCCGGAAGCGCTGATGCGCTGGAGCAACGACAGCGTCTCGCCCTTCGAGCGCATGCGCACTTTCGATCCGCCGGCGCAGGAGGAGCTCGTGACCTTCGCGCTCAGGCGCATCGGCGAGATCTACCCGCAGCTCGCGGGCGTGCAGATCATGCACAAATATGGCGGGCTGATCGACTTCACGCCCGACTGGGTGCCGGTGATCTCGGCGATCGACAGGCTGCCGGGCCTGTATGTCTCGGCCGGGTTCTCCGGCCACGGCTTCGGCGTCGGCCCGGCCGCCGGGCGGCTCGCCGCCGATCTCGTCGCGGGCGATACGCCGATCGTCGATCCTCATCCGTACCGTTACAGCCGGCTCGTCGACGGGACGGATCTCGGCGAGCCGGGCCTGATGTAGAAGCCGGTTCCACTGCGGAAGGCGCGGCCGGTCCAGCGCTCGGTCAGTCTTCGGTCGCGGGGCGGCGCAGCGTCGGGCTCCGCATCACCGCGAAGCACGCCACGCCCGCGCAGGCGCAGAGCATGAACCCGATGTCGAACCGTTTGGTGAGCGTCAGCAGCAAGGCGAAGGCGGCCGGCGCCGCGACATATCCCAGGAAGATGATCAGGGTCGCGCCGGCGGATGCCTCCCTGACGAGATGCGCCGGGCAGGCCCGCGCGACCTCCGAAAGCTGCACGCCGTTCCAGCTCGACACGAAGACACCGGCGACCGCGGCCAGCAGGCAGAATGCCGCATAGGACCAGCTCGGCCCGACGAAGGCCATGACGAGCGACGAGGCGGCGGAGGCGAGCCCGATCAGCGCCAGCAGGCGGCGCGGCGAGCCGAGCCTGTCCGCGACCCAGCCGAGCAGGATGCGGCCGAAGACGCTCGTCGCCTGCATGATGGCGAAGGCGACGCCGGCGGCGCTGAGATCATAGCCCAGGCCCGACACGGCGAAGGTCATGAGATAGGCGAACCAGATGCCCTGGCCGACGGCGAGACAGGCTCCGGCGGCCGCGAGCCCGACCAGCGGCCCGGATGCCGTAAGGGCCGACAGCGACGAGACGATATTGGCGGGCGCGAACAGCGTGCGGAGCGCCAGCGACTGCTCGCGCATCCTTGTCGCGTCCAGGCCGGCGCGCATGGGCTGGACGACCAGGATGACCGCGACGACGAAGATGCCCGATGCCAGCAGCGCGGCGCGCCAGCCATAGGCCTCGACGATCGGGGGCAGGCTGAGGCCCGCGATGATGCCGCCGGCGGGAACGCCCGCCTGCTTGATCGAGAAGATCATCGCGCGCCGACGCGGCGGCGCGGTCCGATGAAGCACGTCGTTGCCGGCCGGGGAGGACGGACCATAGCCCAGCCCGATCAGGAGCGAGGCCATCGCTGCCGTAGCCGAGAAGGGCGGCAGGAGCAGCGCGAGCCCGACGATGCCGAGCACGAGCCCGGCCTGAAGCGCCCGCACCGAACCGAGGCGCCGGAGGAAGGGCGCGCCGAGCGCCAGGAACAGGATGGAGCCGAGCGTGTTGAGACTCGCCAGATAGCCCACGACCGCGTCCGACCAGCCGCGTTCCGCGGCCAGCGCCGGCGCGAGCGTCGGCGGGATACGCGACAGGAAGGCCGTCGCCATCTGCACCGTCACCATCGTCGCCAGGGCGACGAGCCATGACGGCTCGGCTTTGCCGGCTTTGTCGTCCTGTGTCGGATTCACGCGGCCTGTTCCCGCCAGCGCAGGCAGGCGACGCCATGTCCGGCCTCGTATTCGAGCGCCGGGTCCGTCTCGGCGCAGGCCTGGATCGCCAGCGGGCAGCGCGTCCGGAACCGGCATCCCGACGGCACGTTCGACGGGTCGGGCGGCTCGCCCTGCAGGGTGAAGTTCTCGGTCACGCGCGGGCCGCCGATGCGCGGCGCCGCCGCCATCAGCGAGCGGGTGTAGGGATGGCGCGGCGCGGCGAAGACCTGCTCCGTCGGGCCGATCTCGACGATGCGCCCGAGATACATCACCACGACGCGGTCGCAGATCGACCTGACGACCGCGAGATCGTGGCTGATGAAGAGGTAGGTCAGCGCGAATTCACGCCGGAGATCGCGGAACAGGGCGAGCACTGTCGCCTGCACGGAGACGTCGAGGCCCGAGGTCGGCTCGTCGAAAATGACGAGCTGCGGGCCGAGCACGAGGATGCGCGCGAGGCCGACGCGGCGCTGCTGCCCGCCGCTGATCTCATGCGGATAGAGGTCGAGATGCGCCTCGGGCAGGCCGACTGCCGCCACGATCTCGCGAACCTTCTCCTCGCGACGCTCGCGCGACCAGTCCGTGTGGATGATCAGGGGCTCGTGCAGCGAGCTGCGCAGCGTCCAGCGGGGATCGAGCGAGGCGCCCGGGTCCTGATAGACATATTGCAGCCGGGCCCGCACCTGCGGGGCGCGCTTCTGCCCCGGCGCGGCGATACGCTCGCCCGCGAGGCTGACGGTGCCGCCTGTCGGCTCGTGGATGCCCATCAGCGTCTTGCCGAGGGTCGACTTGCCGCAGCCGGATTCACCGACGATGCCGAGCACTTCGCCCTCCGCGACGCTGAACGAGACGTCGTCGAGCGCGCGCAGCGTGCCGACGCGGCGGTTGAGGAAGCCGCGCACCGGGAAATGCCGTGCGAGGCCGTCGACCTGCAGCAGGGGGGAGGGCGATGCGTCAGCCGGTTCAGACATGGGCCAATTCAGCCGTCGCGTTCACGGGATGATGGCAGGCGACCAGATGGCCCGCCTCGGCGTCGATCAGGTCGGGACGGACCTCGCGGCAGATGGCCGTGGCGCGCGGGCAACGGGGATTGAAGCGGCAACCTGCGGGCGGCGTCAGCGGGCTCGGCACGCTGCCGGGAATGCCGACGGGGTCGCGTCCCGGCTCGGGCAGGCTCGCCAGCAGCATCCGCGTGTAGGGATGGCGCGGCGCGGCGAAGAAGGCCTCGCGCGGCGCGATTTCGGCCGTCTGCCCGGCATACATCACGACGACCCTGTCGCAGATTTCCCAGGCGGCGCCGAGGTCGTGGGTCGTGAACAGAACCGAGACGCCCCGCTCCACCGCCAGGCGACGCAGGAGACCGAGGATCTGCGCCTGCACGGTGACGTCGAGCGCGGTCGTCGGCTCGTCGGCGATGATCAGGCGCGGCTGCGGCAGCAGCGCCATCGCGATCATGACGCGCTGGCGCTGTCCACCGGAGAGCTCATGCGGATATTTGGCCAGGATCGCGCGCGGCTGCGGCAGCTGCACGGCATCCAGCATCGCGATGGCGGCGTCCTCGTCGGCACGGGCCGACCGACCCGCCCGGACGCCCGGCGGGCGCGGGGCCTTCCAGCGCATCAGGTCCCCGATCTGCGTCCCGATGCGGAAGAGCGGGTTGAAGCTGGCGAAGGGGTCCTGAGGGACGAAGGTGACGACGCGCCCCCGCAGATTCTGGGCCGCCTTGCCGTCGCTCAGCATGTCGACGCCGTCGAGGCGGATATGGCCGCCGCCGATCTGCGTCAGCCCCTCGGGCAACGTCCCGAGGATCGCGCGCGCCAGCGTGGTCTTGCCGCAGCCGGATTCGCCGACGAGGCCGACGATCTCGCCGGGCTTCACCGCGAGGTCGATCATGTCGAGCACGCGGGCCGGGCCCTTCTCCGTCCTGAAGCTGAGCGACAGCCCGGCGATGTCGAGGAGTGCCGTCATCGCGTCAGACACTCCGCCGGGTGCGGGGGTCGAGGATGTCGCGCAGGCCGTCGCCGAAGAGGTTGAAGCCGAGCACGGTCAGGAAGATCGCGATGCCGGGGGCCAGCGCGTACCACCAGGCTTCCGGCAGATACTCCCGGCTCTCGGCGATCATCCGCCCCCATTCGGGCGTCGGCGGCGGCGCGCCCAGGCCCAGGAAGCCGAGCGTCGCGGCGGTCAGGATCGTCGCGCCCATGCCGATCGAGGTGCGCACGATGATGGGCGAGGCGATGTTCGGCAGGATGTGCAGGACGATGACGCGCCAGGGCGAGGCGCCGAGCGCGACCGCCGACTCGACGAAGACCTCGTTTCGCATCGAGCGCGTCTCGGCATAGACGAGCCGCGCCCAGAACGGCCAGTAGGTCAGCGAGAGCGCGAGGATGACGTTCTCGATCGAGGGACCGAGCGTCTGCGCGATGGCGATGGCGAGCACGATCTGCGGCACGGCCAGGAAGATCTCGGCGATCCGCATCAGCGCGTCGCTGATCCAGCTCTGGTAATAGCCCGCGATCAGGCCGATCGGCACGCCGATCAGAAGCGCCGACCCCACGGCGATGCCGGCCAGCATCAAGGTGATGCGGGCGCCGAAAAGCAGGCGCGAGAAGATGTCGCTGCCCATGCGGTCGGTCCCCATCAGGGCCTCCGGCGCCGGCGGCATCAGGCGCCGCTCGATGTGGAAATCGACGACGTCGTTCGGATAGGGCGCGAGCAGCGGCGCGAAGACGGCCGCGATGACGAGCAGGGCGAGCAGGCCCGCGCCGAGCAAGGCGGCCCTGTCGCGGGCGAAGCGCCTGATCAGGTCGATCATGCCGCGCCCCTCGGATCGATGGCCGCCTGCAGCATGTCGACGATGAGGTTGATGAAGACGAACAGCGCGCCGGTGCAGAGCGTGAAGCCCATCACGGCGTTGTAGTCGGACTGCAGGATCGACCGCACGGCATAGGCGCCCAGTCCCGGCCAGTCGAACACCGTCTCGACCACCACCGCGCCCGCCAGCAGGATGCCGAAGATCAGGCCGAGCTGCGTCACCGTCGCGGTCAGGGCCATCCGCAGCACGTATTTCCAGACGATCAGCCGGCGCGGCAGGCCCATCGCCGTCTGGTAGGCGACCGAAGGCGAGTTGATCACGCCGATGACGCCGTTGCGCGTGAACCGGACCACGGTCGCCGCGGCCGGCAGAGCGAGCGTCAGCGCCGGCAAGGTGATGTGCCGCAGCGCCGAGACCAGAGCCTCGCCGTCGCCGGCCATCAGCGCGTCGACGACCATCAGGCCGGTGACGGGCTCGGGAGGAAAGCCCTCGATGCGGCCCGACAGCGGCAGCCAGCCGAGCTTCATCGAGAACAGGAACTGGAGCTGCATCGCGAACCAGAAGGAGGCGACCGCGAGCCCCGAGACGGTGACCACGCGCAGCCCATGGTCGAGCCAGGAATTGCGATGCAGGCCGCAGAGCACGCCGAGCGGAATCCCGAGCAGCGCGGCGACGAGCACGGCGACGATCGTCAGTTCGATCGTCGCCGGCAGGCGCGTCGCGAGATCGTCGACGATCGGCTGCTGGGTGAACATGCTGACGCCGAAATTGCCCTGGGCGACGTCGCGCACATAGTTCAGGAACTGCACCGGCAGCGGCTTGTCGAAGCCGAAGCGCTCCCGGACCTGCTGAACCTGCGCGGCCGACGCATTCTCGCCGGCGGCGAGCAAAGCGGGGTCGATCGGCACGACGCGCGACAGCGTGAAGACGATGGCCAGCAGCCCGAGCAGGGTCGGGACGAACCAGATCAGGCGGTTCGCGACCATCGAGAGCCAGTTCATGCCATCGCCTCCGCCGCGGCCATGCTCACCTCTTCTGCGAGGCCCAGCGGATGTCCTGGCCGTTGCTGACCGGCGAGAAGCGGATGCCCTCGACCTTGCTCGAATAGGGGCCGTACCAGCGCGTGTTGTAGACGAAGATGCCGGCGGCATCGTCGTTCACCATCTGGGTCATCTCCTCGTAGAGCGTCCGGCGCTCCTCCTGGCTGCCGGAGACGAGCGCGCGGTCCAGGCGCTTATCGAACTCCGGATTGCTGTAGTAGGAGAAGGTGCGCGTGCCGTGGTAGCGCGTGCCGTAGAGCTCGCCGACCCAGTTGTTAGGATCGACGTAATAGGTGCTCTTCCAGAGCGGGATGATGTCGGCCTGGGTCTCCGCCTTGCGCATGCGGCTGGAGACGACGGACCAGGGCGAGACCTCGACCACGACCTCGACGCCGATCTGGCGCAGGGTGTTCTGGAACAGCGTCGCCGCCTGCTCGGACTCGCTGAAACCCGCCAGCGCGTTGATGGTGATCGGCCTGAGCGGCTCGGTGACCTTCTTGAGCTCCTCGCGCGCCTTGTCGAGATCGTAGCTGTAGCCCTTGAGGCCCGCCGGCGTGCCCCAGATGTTGTTCGGATTCGGTCCCGGATTGCGCGAGACCGAGTCCTTCATGATGTTCTTGATGAAGCCGTCATAGTCGAAGGCGTAGGCCAGGGCGCGCCGGAAATGCACGTTGTTCATCAGCGGCTTGCTGTTGTTCAGCGCCAGGATGAAGACGCGCATCGATTCCTGCTCGATGATCTGCACGTTCGGCGACTGGCGCAGCCGCTGGATCTGGTCATAGGGCAGATAGCCGTCGGCCCCCTGGAAATCCCCGCGGATCAGGCCGAGCACGCGGGTGTTGGTCTCCAGGACGGTGCGGAATTCGAGATCGTCGAAGGGCTGTCCGGTCCAGCCGGCGAAGTGCTCGGCGAAGCGGCGCGCGGTGAAGCCGACGGCCGGATCGTGGCGTCGCAGGGCATAGGAGCCGGAGCCCGCCTCGTTGCGCGCGAGCCAGGCCTCGCCCCAGTCGCCGTCCTTCTCGTTGGCCTTCACCAGGGCGCTGTTGACGATCAGGATGTCGGGGACGGTGGTCAGGAAGATCGCGGAGGGGTTCGCGAGGTTGAAGACGACCGTGTGCGGATCGGGCGCCTGGGTCGTGCCGGGCTTGATCACGTCGAGATAGAGGCTCGCCGGGCCCTTCTTCAGCGCGATGATGCGCTCGATCGAATAGACGACATCGGCGGAGGTCAGCGGCTTGCCGTCGTGGAATTTGGCGTTCTGCCGGAGCTTGAAGGTGTAGACCTTGCCGTCCGCGGAGACGGTGTGGCTTTCGGCCAGCCAGGGGATCATCTTGGGCGGGTTGTCGACCCAGCGATAGAGACCGTCATAGAGGTTGAAGCGCGTCGCGGCGCGGGCGGTGTCGAAGATCGTGTGCGGGTCGAGATTGTCGTAGGGGCTGTTGTTCGCATAGACGAACTTGCCTCCCGCCTGCGCCGAAGCCCCATCCCAGCCGAGGGAGGAGAGGGCGACCGACCCCAAGACCGTCTTCAAGGCGTCTCTACGCGTCGTCGTCATGCCTGCCTCCTGGTGAATGGACTGGTGTCAGGGACTGCCGGTGACCGAAAGGACCTGGCCGGTGATGAAATCCGCGTAGTCGGAGGCCAGGAACATCACCGCATGGGCGACGTCCTGCGGTGTGCCGGGGCGCCTGCGCGCCGTGTTGGCGATCATGGCGTCCTGCCGTTCCGGCGAATAGGAATCCCACTGCCGTTCGTAATCGGGGCTGGTGCGCTGGAAGCCCGGCGCCACCGCATTGACGGTGATGCCGAAGGGGCCGAGCTCCTGCCCGAGCTGGCGGGCGAGCCCGATCTCGCCGGCCTTCGCGGAGGCGTAGGCCTGGATGCCGGTCAGCGAGGTGCGTAGGCCGGCGCCGCTGGCGATGAAGACGATGCGGCCCTTGCCGCGCTGCTTCATCCCCGGCGCCACCGCCTGCGCCGACAGGAAGGCGCCGGTGAGGTTGACGTCGAGCACCGCGCGCCACGCCTCTTCGTCGACCTCCTCGATCGGCCTGGCGCTCTGTCCGAGCACGCCGCCGGCGACGTAGACCAGCACGTCGGGGCTGCGGCCCGCGAGGCTCTCGCTATGGGCGATCCAGTTGCGGACCTCCGCCTTGTTCAGCAGGTCGAGCTGGGTCTGGTGAGCCGGCAGGCCCGCCATCTCGTCGCTCAGGCGGTCTCCGGCGAAGACATTGGCTCCGCGTTCGGCGAAAGCCTCGACGATGCCGCGTCCGATTCCGCGGGCGGCACCGGCGACGAGAACGGACTGGCCGGCGAAGTCGATGTTCATGCGGCCTCTCCCACGGCGCGGGGGGCGATCTGCGGATAGGCTTTCAGCAACGCCGCATAGGCCCGCTCGACCGCCGCCACCGGATCGGTCTCGGCCGCCGGATCCGCGGTCACGGCCGCGAAGATCTCGTGCTTCAGGAAGAAGCGCCACTCGACCGGCAGCGCGAAGAGGCGTTCCGAGAGATGGTCCCAGGCACGGTCCGACCAGACCTTTTCGAAAGCCAGCCGCGCCGGGTCGAACACCATTCCCGTCGGCCGCTCGCCGGCCTCGTCGCGCAGCGCCCGGGTGGCGGCCTCGTCGAGCTGGCCGTCGCGGACGACGACGCCGTAGTCGCGCGCGCCCTCGGGCGTGACCTTGCCCTGGGCGACGTCGTCCATGACCTCGGCGACCGGGCGGGTATAAGGGTCACCCCAGCCACCGGCGCCGGCGGCCGAGATCGTCAGCACGTCGCCGGGCGCGCAACGCACCACGTCGGTGTTGCCGAGCTCCTCGACCCGCTCCGTGCCGGGATTGCGCTGGAAGCCGCAGGTCGCGCCGGGCTGCCCGCCCTCGAGCCCCCAGCAGGAGAACCGGACACGGTCGCGGTTGCGCGCCGTCACCACGGAATTCGGAGAGAACATCTTGAAGGTCATCTGGGAGGCGAGGCCGCCGCGATAACGCCCGGCTCCGCCGCTGTCCGGCACGAGACCATAGCTCAGCACCCGGATCGGCACCTCGGACTCGGTGATCTCGATCGGGGTGTTCTTGAGGAAGGAGTTCGAGCCGTCCTGCCCGTCCTCGCGCGCACAGCCGCCGCCACCGCCGGTGATCGGGTTGATCGAGGCCATGGCGAGGCGCCCCGTCCGGCTGTCTGTGGTGCGGACGTTGAGGATGCCGCCGCCGCCGGAGGGCCCGGCCGGGAGCCGGTCGGGCAGGGCCAGCGAGAATGCACCGACGACCATGCCCTGGATGCGCGCGCAGGTCAGGCTGCGCATGCCGGTCGCGGCCGGATAGACGGGATTGACCACGGAGCCTTCCGGCAGGATGCAGCGCACCGGGCGCAGCAGGCCGGAGTTGAGCGCGACCGTGGGATCGAGCGAATAGACCACGTAGTTGTAGCCGACCAGCGGCAGGATGTGCCTCGGCAGGCCGCCCGTGGGCATGTTCAGCGCGGATTGCAGCTGCGGATCGCTGCCGGTGAAATCGAACACGGCCTCGTCGCCGCCGACACGGACCGAGAGCTTGAGCCGGCAGGGCACCCCGCCGGGGCTGTCCTCGTCGATATAGTCTGTGAAGACGTAGTCGCCGTCCTGCATCGACGCGAAGAGGCGCCGCGCCTGCCGGTCGGCGAGATCGAGCACGCCATAGGTCGCGGCGCAGACCGTCTCGACGCCGAAGCGGGCGATCGCCTCGCGGATCTTCCGCTCCCCGGTCTTCAGCGATGCGATCTGAGCCTTCAGGTCGCCCCAGTTCTGGTCGGGCATCCGGACGTTGCGCAGCATGATGCCGAGCACCTTCTCGTCCATCACGCCGGCGTCGACGAGCTTCATCGGCGGGATGCGGATGCCCTCCTGCTGGACCTCCGTCAGCGCGCGCGACAGCGAGGCGGGCACGGCGCCGCCCATGTCGGTGTTGTGGATATGGCCGACCGCGAAGCAGACCAGCGTGTCGCCCTCGAAGATCGGCATCCAGAGATGGATGTCCGGGGCATGCGTGCAGACATAGCCCGAATAGGGGTCGTTGGTGATGCAGATGTCGCCCGGCCTGTAGTCCGGGATCGCCTCGATGGCGCCCTTGTAGTCCAGCCCGATGAACCAGGTGGCGCCGAGATCCTTCGGACTGGCGAAGGTCTGGCCGCAGGGCGTCGTCAGGCCGCTGGTGAAATCCTCCGTCTCCTTGACGAAGGCGGAATGGGCCGTCCGCAACAGCGTGTAGGCCATGCTCTCGGCCGCGGCCTCGAAATGGCTCTTCAGGATCTGGAGCGTGACGGGATCGAGCGGCTTCATGGTGTCCGGTCTCGCGGCATCCGGCTTCATGGCGTTCCGCTCCGTCTCAGGATGAGATTGCCATAGCCGTCGACCTCTCCCGAGAAGCCGGGCGGCGCCCAGGTCGTGGTGTCGTCCTGGATCACGACGGCGGGGCCGGCGAAGCGGCTTCCGGGCTTGAGACCCCGGCGCTCGAACAGGCCGGCCTCCAGCTCGCCGCCGCCATGAGACACCCGCACCGTCCCGCTCGGGCTCACGTCGACCGGCTCGACGTGATGCTCGGGAAAGGCGGGCTTCGGCGTGTGTCCGGCGATGACGACGCGCAACGCGACCAGCTGCACCGCCGCCTTCTCGTCGGCATGGCCGTAGATCTCTGCGTGGCGGGCGTGGAACGCCGCGACGATCGAGGCGATATCGCCCTTCGCGATCCACTCGTCGGCGAGCGGCGTCTCGATCTCGTAGGACTGGCCGCGATAGCGCATGTCGCCGGATATCGAGAGGGTCGCCTCGCCGGCATGGCCCTGGCTGCCGTGCAGCCATTCGCGCGCCTCGGCGATCAGCCCGGCCATGGCCTGTTCCAGGGCCGGCATGCCCGCGGCGTCGACGTCGACGAAGACGACGCGCACGAAATCGGAACGGAGATCGGCGAGAAGCCCGCCCAGCGCGGCCAGCACACCGGGCGTCTCCGGCACGATCACCGTCTCCATGCCCATGGCCTCGGCAAGCAGGCAGCCCATCATCGGACCAGCCCCGCCGAACGCGAGCAGCGCATAGCCGCTCGGCTCCTCGCCGACCTGCGAGAACAGCCGGCTGGTCTCGCGATACATGTTGGCGACGGCCAGATCGATGATCGCCTCCGCCGTCGCGGCGACGCTGCGCTGCAGGCCTTCGGCAAGAGGCTCGACCACCGCCTGGGCTCGCGCGCGGTCGACACTCACGGCGCCGTAACCGAGCCCGGCCGCGCCGAGCACGCCCTTGACGGCGAAGGCATCGGTGATCGTCGCCCGCTCGCCGCCGCGCCCATAGCAGGCGGGGCCGGGCGTCGAGCCGGCGCTTTCGGGGCCGACGCGCAGGACGCCGAGCGAATCCACGCTCGCGACCGAGCCGCCGCCCGCACCGATGGACGACACCGAGACCGTCGGCAGATAGATCGGGTAGCGGCCGACGAGCTCGCCGGAGCGGAAATCCGGCTGTCCGTCGCGCAAAAGGGCGACGTCCGCACTGGTGCCGCCGATATCGAGGCTCATGACCCGGTCGAAGCCGGATCGCTGCGCCACGAAGCCCGCGCCGATGACGCCCGCAGCGGTGCCTGAGAGCAGCATCTCGATGCTGCGCTCCTTGCCGGCCGCCGCGGTCATCACGCCGCCGTTCGACTTGGTGATCATCGGTGCCGGCTTGACGCCGCGCTCGCGTAGGGCCTCCTCGAGCCGGCCGATGTAATGCGAGACGCGCGGCTGCACCGAGCCGTGGATGCAGGCCGTGATGGTGCGTTCGTATTCGCGCACGATCGGCCAGACATCGGCCGAGCAGAACACGGGCAGGGCGGGGCGCAGCCGATTCAGCTCGGCCTTCACCAGCCGCTCATGCGCCGGGTTGGTGTAGCTGTGCAGGAAAGCCAGCACGATGCCTTCCGCGCCGAGCGCCTCGGCCCTGGCCAGCGCCTCCGCGACGGCCTCCGTTTGCGGCACGATGTCGGCGCTGCCGTCGGCGTTCATGCGTTCGCGCAGAGGGATCACCCGGTCGCGCGGCACCAGCGGCGGCGGCCGACGCGAGAACAGGTCGTAGGGATCGGGAATCTTCAGGCGCGCGAGTTCGAGCACGTCGCGGAAGCCCTCGGTGACGAAGAGGCACAGTTTCGCGCCCGTCCCCTGGATCACGCTGTTCACGCCGACGGTCGAGCCATGGGTGAAATAGGACACCTGCGACGGCGCGATCTCGAAGCGACGCTCGATCTCGTCGAGCCCGAGCAGCACCTCGGCGCCCGGCGCGTCGGGCCGCGAGAGAACCTTCAGCGTATGCAGAGCCCGCGAGTTCTCGTCGAACACGCAGAAATCCGTGAAGGTCCCGCCGATGTCGACGCCGATGCGATATCCCAAGGCTCAGCTCCGCCCGTTCGTCGATGCCGCAGGCAGGCCCTGGGCCGCCCCGCTCATGCCGGCTTCCTGCGCGCAATGGCGCGCGATCTCGGCGTGGGTCGCAAACCAGACGGAGCCCTTGGCTTTCGCCGCCCGAATGATCTCGTCCAGAATCCAGATGCGCGAACGGTGGCCGATCTGGTGTGGGTGCATGGTGAGCTGGAACAGCCCGCCTTCCTGCGCCGCCAGATCGAGTTCGCGCGTGAAGATGTCGAGCACCATCGCCGGCCCGCCATGCGGCCGCAGCGCGGCGAACCGGTCCATGCTGAAATAGACGGCGTCGTCGCGGATCCACTCCACCGGGATCTCGACGAGCCCGCTGGGCTCGCCCTCGTCCAGCAGCTCGTAGGGCTCGTCGTCGGCCATCAGGGAGGAATCGTAGAGAAGACCCATCTCGCGAGCGATCTTGAGGGTCCAGGGGCTGAAGTCCCAGGACGCGGTGCGCATCCCGACCGGCCGCTGGCCGCCGAGACCGGCGAGCACGTCGCTCGCGCGCAGGCAGAGATCGCGTTCGGTCTCGTGGTCGAGCACCGAGTTGAGCTCATGGATCCAGCTGTGGATGCCGATCTCGTGCCCGCCCGCGGCCACGGCCTTGATCTCCCGCTCGTTCAGCAGCGCCGAGACCGCAGGCATGAAGAAGCTCGCGGGCACGCCATGGCGCTCCAGCAGGGCCAAAATGCGCGGCATGCCCGCGCGCGAGCCATACTGGCCCTGGCTCAGCTTCGAGTAGGATCGGCCGCCATTGCGCAGCTCGATCGTCTCGTGGTCGCTGTCGAAGGAGAGGGCGACCGCGAACTGCGCGCCGTCCTTCCAGCGTGACGGCTTCAGCGAGCGGCCGGCACGGACATGATCGACCGCCTTGCGCCAGACGTCCTCGGGCCAGGTCCACGGATCGGTCTTGGGAGGGACGGGGGAGGTCATCGCGCGGCGCTCAGCAGTGATACTGGAAGCCATCGACGACGACGGCCTGCCCGGTCATGAAGCAGGGCTTCGACGCCGCCAGGAAAAGCACGAGCTGCGCGACATCCTCCGGCTTGCCCATGCGTTGCAGCGCGATGCCGGCCTCTGCGAGGGCGGCTCCGCGCTCGCGCGTCAACGTGTTGCCTAGCTCGGTCTCGATCACGCCCGGACAGACCGCGTTGACGAGGATCGAGGGGCCGAGTTCCTTGGCGAGGGCCTTCGTCATGCCGATGATGCCGGCCTTGGCGGAGGCATAGGCGAAGCGGCTGACGGCGGCGGTGACGCCGCCGGTATGGGCGTTGAGCGAGGACATCGAGACGATGCGGCCGCCACCCTGCGCCAGCATGACCGGCGCGACCGCCCGGATGTAGTTGAAGCAGCTCTTCAGGTTGATCGCGATCGTGCGGTCGAACTCCTCCTCGGAGATGTCGAGGATGCCCTTGGGCATCGAGCGCCCGGCATTGTTGACGAGCACGTCGACGCGACCGAACCGGGCCACGGTGTCGTCGGCGACGCGCTGCGCGTCGGCGAAGGAGGCGACGTCGGCCTCGAAGGTCAGGACCGAGCGGCCCATGTCACGGATTTCGGCGGCCGTCCGGTCGAGTTCGGGACGGAGCAGGTCGACGAGGGCGATGTCGAAACCGGCACCGGCCAGAGCCTTGGCGCAGGCGCGGCCGATGCCTCTAGCTCCCCCGGTCACAATCGCCACCGATGTCGTGTCGGAACCCGTCATCTGCTGAATTCACCCCGCTGTGCGTCTTGAATTCCTCTCGATTGAAAGCGAGCGTATCGTTGGCTAATTTGTTCGACAAGCGGGATCGGGTTCACATACATGAATACCGAAGTGAAATCGGCGGCGCGCATGCTCGACCTGCTCGAGTACCTGGCGGGCTGTTCGGAACCCGTGAAACTCAAGGAGATCGTGGCCGCGCTCGGCTTTCCCAAAAGCAGTGCCCACGCGCTCGCGCAGACGCTGGTGTCGCGCGGCTACGCCATCCAGGACGACACGGAGCGCTATGTCCTGGTGCATGCCAGCCGCCATCGCTCCGCCACCCGTGCACATGAGGCACGGCTGGTCTCGGCCGCCCATCCGATCATGGAGCAGCTGCGTGACCTGTCGGGCGAAACCGTGGTGCTGGCGGTGCGCACCACGCGGGGCGAATCCAAGCGCCTGGCGAAATGCGTCAGCCGGCAGGCGATCCGCTTCGATGTCGATCTCGACGGCAACAGCGAATCCTATTGCACGGCGACGGGCCGGCTCCTGCTGGCGCATTGGGACGCGGCGCTCGCCAATGCCTATCTCGCGCGCGTGCCGCTGATGGCACGGACTCCCAAGACCGTGATCGACCCCGACGCGATCCGCGCGCTGTTCGTCAGCATTCGCGAGACCGGAATCTCGGTATGCGACGAGGAGCATATCGCCGGCTCGACCGGCCTCGCCGTGCCGGTCCGTGGACGCGACGGCAGCGTCGTCGCCGCGCTGAACCTCGGCGTGGTGACGACGCGCTATCGCATCCGCGGGGACGAGTTGATCGCGATGCTGAAGGGCGCGGGCGAGAAGATCAGCGAGCGCCTCGGCTATCGCGGAAGCACGTCACAGGGCTGACTCCGCCAGACGACGCTGCCAGAGTCGCGCGGGGGCAGGCCACGGCGGGGCCTGCCCCCGCCTGGTTCCCACGCGGCTCAGGACAGCGGCGGCAGAATGAGCAGCAGATCTTGACGGAGCGGCTCGAGCTCCGGCGGCAGCATCAGTCGCCTGCCCAGCTCGTCGGGCGCCTCGTCGATCAGGAATCCCGGGCCGTCGGTCGAAATCTCGACGAGGATTCCGTCGGGGCTGCGGAAATAGATCGACCGGAAATAGGTCCTGTCCTTGACGACGCTGGCGGGGATGCCGAATCCGTCCTTCAGCAGCTCCGCCATCCGGGCCTGATCGGCTTCGTCCCTGGCGCGAAAGGCGATGTGGTGGACCGTCCCGGCGCCGAGCCGGCCGAGCAGCCGCTCCGGGCTCTCGTGCAGCCAGATCTCGCCGCCGGGGCCCGAATGAGCCGCGAGCCGCAACCAGTTCCGGGCGCGTCCGGTTTCCGCGAAGCCCAGCACGTTCTCCAGGATCGCCGCCAGGGGCGCGACGGTCCTGACCTCCAGGGTCACGCCCAACAGGCCGCGCAGCGCGAATTCGGGAGGGATGCCGGGCGATGGCCGGAGCTCCTCTTGTCCGGGCATGTCCGCCGCGACCAGCCATAGCTGCGTGCCGTCGGGATCCTCCACCGCAAGGGCTTCCTGCCCGAAGGGCGTGCGCCCGGGCCTGACGTCGAACCCCTCCTCGCCGAGACGCCGCTTCCACCACGCGGTCGCCCCGGGCGGAATTGCGAAGGAGACGCTATGCCCTTCGCCCGCGCCTTTGATCGCCGCGTTGACGCTCCGCCACGAGAAGAACGACAGCCGGTCGCCCGGCGCCCCGTCGCGGCTGCCGTAGAACAGGTGATAGGCGCCGGGGTCCTCGTGGGTGACCGTGCGCTTCACGAGCCGGAGACCGAGCACCCGCGTGTAGAAATCCAGATTGCGCGTGCAGTCGGTCGCAATCACCGTGACATGGTGCAGGCCCCGGCCGGTCATCGAAACGCGCGTCTCATCGTTCGAGCCCGAGCGGTTCGGTTCTGGACGTCTCGCTCGGTCGACATCTCGCCCTTCCTCGTGAGCGCCCATTCCACAGTGCTTCCAGGCCTCCGTATTGCAGGATGTCGCGACGCGTTGAACAGGAATGCTCGGATCGGCTCCGCCCCGCCCCCTGTTTGCCGCGATAATCTCCAAAGGATCGTTCATTCGGACAAGACACCGCCGCGCCTCGCCGGCACTTTCCCGGGCCTCGACACAGTCTCCAGAGGCAAGGCGCCGATGTCCATCAAAGCGACACCCACCCCAGGTCCGATGCTGATCACGCCCAAGGACCACACCCTGATCATGATCGATTTCCAGTCGCAGATGTCGTTCGCGACGAAGTCCATCGACGCGGTGCTGTTGCGCAACAACGCCGCTCTGGTTTCGAACGCTGCCGCCGGCTTCGGCGTGTCGACGATCCTGACGACGGTGGCCGAGAAGAGCTTCTCCGGCCCGATGTATTCCGAGATCACGGATGCCTTTCCCGGCGAGAAGCTGCTCGACCGTACCTCGATGAACACCTGGGAGGATGCTGCCGTCATCGCCCGCGTCAACGAGATCGGCAAGAGCCGCATCGTGCTCGCGGGCCTGTGGACGAGCGTCTGCATCGTCGGTCCCGCGCTCTCCGCGCTGGCGCAGGGCTTCGAGGTCTACGTCATCGCCGATGCCTGCGGCGACGTGTCCGACGAGGCGCATGAGCGTGCCATGCAGCGCATGATCCAGGCCGGCGCCCGGCCGATGACCTCGCTGCAATACATCCTCGAACTGCAGCGCGACTGGGCTCGCACCGAGACCTACGACATGACCACCGGCGTCGCGAAGAAGTATGGCGGCGCTTACGGCCTCGGCATCATCTACGCCAAGAGCATGTTCGGCGCCTCTGAAGGCCATTGAGCCGACCGGCGAGCGCCTGAGCGGGCAAGATCAGTGGTCCGACCGTTCGGGCGCGCAACGCCGCCGAGCCCATTGCATGATCGTTAAACAAGGAACCGATTCATGAGCGACGCTTCCGCCTCGCCGGTCACCGTCGTCCTCGTCCATGGCGCATGGGCGGATGGATCGAGCTGGCGCCGTGTGATCACGCTCCTCCATGAGGAGGGGGTCAACGTCCTGGCTGTACCGAATCCCACGACCTCCCTCGCCGACGACGTCGCGGCGACGAGGCTGACGCTGGCCTCCGTTCCCGGACCTGTCGTCCTCGCCGGCCATAGCTGGGGCGGAACGGTGATTACGGAGGCCGGCAACGATCCGAAGGTGAAGGCCTTGGTCTATGTCGCCGCCTTCGCCCCCGACGCCGGCCAGTCGACCGGCGACCAGGTCGGCGCGCACGCCCCGCCGCCCGGGCTCAGCGGGGTCTCGGACGACGGGACCGGGCGCCTGCGCATGAGCGCCGAGAGCTGGATCGCCAATGTCGCGCAGGATCTGCCGCATGCCGAGGCGCGCGTGCTTGCGGCCATCGCGCCGCCGCTGGGGCAGGCGACCTTCAGCGACAAGGTGACGAAACCCGCCTGGCGCGACCGGCCGAACTGGTACGTCGTGTCGACTCGAGACCGCGCCGTCAGTGTCGAATTGCAACGCGAGCTCGCGGGCAGGCTGAAGGCCCGCACCACCGAACTCGATGCCAGCCACATGTCGCTGATGTCCGCCCCGCGCGCGGTCGCCGACGTCATCCTCGCGGCGGTCTCCGAGGTATCGGCCCACTAGAGCCGGCTTCGATCGGGTTGACTCAACCGGATCGCCAAATCCGTCTCCGAACTCCTTGATAGAGCGCCCGAACAGGAAGATTGCGGCATGAGGATCTACCTCGCCTCGCTCGGCGCCGGCCTGCTGGTCGGCATCGTCTACAGCCTGCTGAACGTGCGCTCGCCCGCGCCGCCGGTGGTGGCGCTGCTCGGCCTGCTCGGCATCCTGGTCGGCGAGCAGCTGCCGCCGCTGCTGCGCGGCCTGTGGAGCAAGGAGCCGGCGGCGCAGTCCTGGCGCCATCAGGTCAAGCCGCATGTCTTCGGCCACCTCCCGCGCGGCGCGAAGCCGGACCAGACCGCGAGCGCCGAACAGGAACACGGCTGACGCGGACGAGTCCTGGCGCTCCGGGCGGGCCGTCCCGCCCCGCGCCTGCGCTGCCGGCGCCAGCCCAGACGGACAGGAAACGAACCGATGACCGCCGATCTCATCCTCCATAGCGGCCTGATCACGACGCTCGACCGGAGCAATCCGGCGGCCAGCGCCGTCGCGATCAAGGACGGCAAGTTCCTCGCCGTCGGCGGCGAGGCGGACATCATGGAACATGCCGGGCCCGAGACGAGGATCGTCGATCTCAAGGGCCGGCGCGTGCTTCCCGGCCTGATCGACAACCATCTCCACATCATCCGCGGCGGGCTCAACTTCAACATGGAGCTGCGCTGGGACGGCGTGCGTTCGCTCGCCGACGCCATGTCCATGCTGAAGCGGCAGGTCGCGATCACCCCGCCGCCGCAATGGGTGCGCGTCGTCGGCGGCTTCACCGAGCACCAGTTCGCCGAGAAGCGCCTGCCGACGATCGACGAGCTGAACGCGGTGGCGCCCGATACGCCGGTCTTCATCCTGCATCTCTACGACCGCGCCCTGCTCAACGGCGCGGCGCTGCGGGCCGTCGGCTATACGAAGGACACGCCCAATCCGCCCGGCGGCGAGATCACGCGCGACGCCAATGGCAATCCGACGGGCCTGCTGCTCGCCAAGCCCAATGCCGGCATCCTCTACGCGACGCTCGCCAAGGGGCCGAAGCTGCCCTTCGACTATCAGGTCAACTCGACGCGCCATTTCATGCGCGAGCTCAACCGGCTCGGCGTCACCGGCGCGATCGACGCCGGGGGGCGGATTTCAGAACTATCCCGACGACTATGCCGTCATCCAGAAGCTGGCGGACGAGAACCAGCTCACCATCCGGCTCGCCTACAACCTGTTCACGCAGAAGCCGAAGCAGGAAAAGGAGGACTTCCTCAACTGGACGAAGACCTCGAAATACAAGCAGGGCGACGACTATTTCCGCCATAACGGTGCCGGCGAGATGCTGGTGTTCTCGGCCGCCGATTTCGAGGATTTCCGCGAGCCGCGTCCCGATATGGGTCCCGAGATGGAGGGCGATCTCGAAGGCGTGGTGCGCATCCTGGCCGAGAACCGCTGGCCCTGGCGCCTGCACGCGACCTATGACGAGACGATCTCGCGCGCGCTGGACGTGTTCGAGAAGGTCGACCAGGACATTCCGCTGGAAGGCCTGAACTGGTTCTTCGATCATGCCGAGACGATCTCGGAACGCTCGATCGACCGCATCGCGGCGCTCGGCGGCGGCGTCGCCGTGCAGCATCGCATGGCCTATCAGGGCGAGTATTTCGTCGAGCGCTACGGGCTGGGCGCGGCCGAGGCGACCCCGCCGGTCGCGCGGATGCTGGAGAAGGGCATCAGGACCTCCGCAGGCACGGACGCGACCCGCGTTGCCTCCTACAATCCCTGGGTTTCGCTCTCCTGGCTCGTCACCGGACGCACCGTAGGGGGCCTGCGCATCACGCCGCAGCGCAACTGCCTCGACCGCGAGACGGCGCTCAGGATGTGGACCGAGAACGTCACCTGGTTCTCCAACGAGGAAGGCCGCAAGGGCCGTGTCGCCGTCGGGCAGCTCGCGGACCTGATCGTCCCGGATCGCGACTTCTTCTCCTGCCCGGAAGACGAGATCTCCCACATCTCCGCTCTTCTCACGGTGGTCGGAGGCAAGGTCGTCTACGGGGCGGGGGACTTCGCCAGCCTCGACGAAAGCGCCCCGCCGCCGGCCATGCCGGACTGGTCGCCGGTCAGGACCTTCAGGGGCTATGCCGCCTGGGGCGAGCCGGAGGGCGCCGGCAATAACTCGCTCCGGCTCGCGGCCGCCTGCGGCTGCGCCAGTTCCTGCGGCGTCCATGGCCACGACCATGCCGGCGCATGGTCGAGCACGCTGCCGATCTCCGACCTCAGGAGCTTCTGGGGAGCGCTCGGCTGCGCATGCTGGGCGGTCTGACGATGGCGGCGCCGTCGCTCCATCGCCTCGCCCTGCTGCTGCTCTGCGCCGCCTACATTCAGGGCCCCGTGACCAAGATTCTCGATTTCGACGGCGCTGTCGCCGAAATGAATCATTTCGGCCTGGCGCCGGCACCGGCCTTCGCTGTCCTCGTCATCGTCTTCGAGCTCGCGGCGAGCGCGATGATCGTGCTCGGCCCGTGGCGCAGGCAGGCGGCGCTCGCCCTCGCGGCCTTCACGCTGATCGCGACCGGCATCGCGCTCCGCTTCTGGGAGATGCCGGCGGGCGAGGGGCGCATGATGGCGACCAACGCCTTCTTCGAACATCTCGGGCTGATCGGCGGCTTCCTGCTCGTCGCCTGGACGGGCGTGCCGATCGCAGGGAGACCCATTCGTGAGCCCCGACCCCGCGCCTGGTTCCGCCTTCGCACCGCTGCGCCGGAAGGTCTTCGCCGTCCTGTGGGCCGCGACGATCATCGGCAATGTCGGCAGCTTCATGCGCGACGTGGCGAGCGCCTGGCTCGTGACCGATCTCTCCGGCGCCCCGGCGGCCGTGGCGCTCGTGCAAGCGGCCGCGACGCTCCCGATCTTCCTGCTCGCGATTCCGGCGGGCGTGCTCTCGGACATTCTCGATCGCCGCAAATTTCTGATCGCGATCCAGATCCTGCTCGCCCTCGTCAGCCTCTCGCTGATGACGCTCGCGCATACGGGGCTGCTCACCGTCAGCTCGCTGGTGGGGCTGACCTTCGTCGGCGGCATCGGCGCCGCGCTGATGGCCCCGACCTGGCAGGCGATCGTGCCGGAACTCGTCGCGAAGCCCGACCTCAAGGGCGCGGTGGCGCTGAACTCGCTCGGCATCAACATCTCCCGCTCCATCGGCCCGGCCCTGGGCGGACTGATCCTCGCCGCCTTCGGCGCCGGCGTGACCTACAGCGCCGACGTGCTGAGCTATGTCGTGGTCATCGGCGCGCTGCTCTGGTGGCGGCGGGCGCCCAATGCCGACGATGCCTTGAGCGAGCGCTTCACCGGGGCCTTCATCGCCGGTCTTCGCTATGCGAAGGCGAGCCGGGAGCTGCATGTCGTGCTGCTTCGGGCCGCGATCTTCTTCGCCTGCGCCAGCGCGGTCTGGGCGCTGCTGCCGCTGGTCGCGCGCAATCTGCTGGGCGGCGGGGCCGGGTTCTACGGCATTCTCCTCGGCGCGGTCGGAGCGGGAGCCATCGGAGGCGCGCTCCAGCTGCCGCGTCTGCGCAATCGGTTCGATGCCGACGGCCTGCTGCTGCTGTCCGGGATCGCGACGGCGGCGGTGATGGCCACGCTCGCCTTCGGGCCGCCGCAGTGGCTGGCGATCGCCATCCTGCTTCTTCTCGGCGCGGCCTGGATCGTCGCCCTGACGACGCTGAACGGAGTCGCGCAGGCGATCCTGCCCAACTGGGTGCGGGGCAGGGCGCTGGCGGTCTATCTGACGGTGTTCAACGGCGCCATGACGGCCGGAAGCCTGGGCTGGGGCGCGGTCGCCGAAGCGGCCGGAATCCGCGGGACACTTCTCATCGGCGCGGCCGCGCTGCTGGTGGCTTCCTTCATCATGCGCCGGGTCAAGCTGCCGGCGGGCGAGGCGGACCTCGCGCCGTCGAACCACTGGCCCGAGCCGCTCGTCGCGACCGCGGTCGAACACGACCGTGGCCCCGTCCTGATCCTGATCGAGTATCGCGTGCCCGCCGCCGATCGCGACGCCTTCGTCAGGGCGATCCACGCGCTGTCCGTCGAGCGCCGCCGCGACGGAGCCTATGACTGGGGTATCACCGAGGATACGGCCGACCCCGAGAAGCTGGTCGAGTGGTTCGTCGTCTCGTCCTGGGCCGAGCATCTGCGGCAGCACCGCCGGGTCTCGAAGGCCGACGCCGATCTGCAGAAGGAGGTGGCGCGCTTCCATTCGGGCGAGGCCGGGCCCGCGGTCCGGCACTTCCTCCATCTCGATCCGCCGGCGCGAGGTCAGAGAACAAAGCCATGATGCCGCAGAGGCTCGTCCGCCTCCTTGCGCTGGCCCTGATCGGGATGCCGGGGGCCGCAGGCGCAGAGAGCGGCCAGGAGCGTCCGTTCGAGGTGCTCAAGAACATTCCGCTTTCGGCCGACGGTTCGGTCAGCCTCAGCCTCGGCGGGCAGTTGCGGATCCGTCCCGAGTTCTCGCGGCAGCCGGTCTTCGGGCTCGCGGCGCCGGCGCACAACAACGGGCTGCTGATCCGCTCCTTCCTATCGGCGGATCTGAAGCTGGGGCCTTATCTGCGGACCTTCGTGGAGTTCGTCAGCGGGCAGGCGCCGATCTGGTCGGTCTCGCCGCCTGGGACCCAGCTCGACCGGCTCGACCTGCTGCAGGGGTATGGCGAGCTGATCCTGCCGGTTTCGGCCGGCAGCGTGATGCTGCGCGGCGGGCGGCAGGAGATGAGCTACGGCTCGTCGCGCCTCGTCTCGGTTCGCGAGAGTCCGAATGTGAGGCGGGCCTTCGACGGTGTCCGCGCGGCCTGGATCGGCGCTCCGGACCGGCGCGTCGATGCCTTTCTCGTCCGCCCCGTCGTGCCGCTGACGGGCCTCTTCGACGACAGATCCGACACGACCCAGGCCTTCTGGGGAGTATACGGAACATCGCCCGTTCCTGGCCTGCCGACTCTCGAGGCCGATCTCTACTATCTCGGCCTCGAGCGCGAGAACGCCCGGTTCGCACAGGGCACTGCCGACGAGCGCCGCCACACGCTGGGCAGCCGTCTCTTCGGCAAGGCCTCGGGCTTCGACTGGAATGTCGAAGGGGCGATCCAGTTCGGGACGTTCGGCCGGTCCGATATCCGGGCCTGGACCGTCTCGGCGGAGGTTGGCTACAGCCTTCCGGACCTGCCGTTCTCGCCGCGCATCGGGATCAATGCCGATGCGATCAGCGGCGACGGCAATCTGCGCGACGGCAGGCTCGGCACCTTCAATCCGCTCTTTCCGAAGCTGCCCTATTTTTCCGAGGCCAATCTCGTCGGGCCGGCGAACCTGCTCGACATCCGGCCCAACATCACGCTGACGCTGCTGCCGAAGGTCACGCTGACGGTCGGGTGGAATCCGCTCTGGAAGCAGGAAAAGGCCGATGGCTTCTATGGGCCCGCCGTCACGCCGGTCGCCCGGACCGCCGGCGGGGCCGGCCGCTATATGGGCCAGCAGCTCTCGACGACACTGGAATGGAGCCCGACGAACAACCTCACCCTGGGCGGAACCTATGTCGGCTACACCCCCGGAGAACGCATCAGGCAGGCGGGCGGCGTCCCGGGATCCTTCGCTGCGGGATGGGCGACCGTCACGTTCTGAAATCGGGCGTCTGCTGGATTGCCGGCAAACCTTCTTGGGCGAGCCATCGCCGCGGACCGGACGCGGCCCTTACGCGCGACGCCAGCCCGCGCCGAGAGCGAGCCCGTCGCCAGCCGAGGCCGGAACGCCGAGTTCGCGCCGCCAGGCGCCCGGAGTCGTGCCCGCCATCTGCCGGAAGACACGCGTGAAGTGGCTCTGATCGCCGAAGCCGCAGATGAGCGCGACATCGGACAGCGCGACATGGGGCTGCGCCAGCAGACGCTTCGCCTCCTCGACCCGAAGCTTCATGAGATAGCGATGCGGAGCGAGGCCGGTGCTGCGGCGGAAAGCCCGGGCGAAGTGGCTGGGCGTGAGCTGGCACTCGTCCGCGACCTGCGCGATCGTCAGATCCGTCGCCAGGCGCGCGGCCATGATGTCCTTCGCCCGGCGTTCCTGCCACGGCGCCAGACGGCCCGGCCGAGAGACGTCAGGCGCCTGCAGGCCGCCATAAGCCTGGGCGAAATAGGTCAGAAAGCTCAGCCCCAACTGGTCGATCAGCAGCCGGTTGGAACCGGGTTCCATGCTCGCCTGGAGAAGGGCTTCCGACAGGGCGAACATGATCGGGTCCGGATCGTTCCGGTCCCAGGTCAAGCGCGAGATCGGCCGGGCGCCGTGGCGATCCACCACCTCCGACAGGGCCTGGGACGGGACATAGAACTGAAGGGCATCGAAGCGCCCGCGAAACTCCCATTGCGGCTTGTCTCGCAGATCGCTGATGCAGACGGCCCGTGCGGCGACGCTGCCCGAGGACTGCTTGCGGCCGTCGAGCCAGCAGGAGCGGCACTCCAGGTCGTCGAGCTGGAAAAGGATCGAGAACGCATCTTCGCAGGGCGCCGGCGCGGTTCGGTCCCGAATGCGCCGGTCGCATGAGAGCCGGGTGGCCGCGAGGCCGAGACGGTCGTTCAGCCTGAGCTCCGCGAGAGCGTGCCCCTGCATCCGGAAATGCTCGGCGACGCGCCTGCCGAAGAATCCCGTTTCCCCGTCCACCTCCGACATCTGCATGGGTCGCGACCCTCGTTGACTGTGAGCGTCCGAAAGCCGACAGAAACGCCAGCGGTCAGGCGTACCGCGATGCGTGCTCGCCGAAGGGTCGGGAGCCGCGCCGCCCACCATGTTGACTCAAGCATAGCCGAGATCGGTCGCGAAAACGAGGCGCGACGGGACATGCCCTCGGCTCGGCCGCACCGTGGGGCGCAGCGCGGGCGAGGGGGCTCTCGCGATCACGCTTCCGAACGCCGGCCGCTCGCGCATCATCGAAATCCGGCCGCCTGGAGGTCGAAGAGCTCGGTGTCTCGCGCGCGAGCGCCATCAGCTCGGCATGACTGCCGCTCTCGAGGATGGAGCCGTTCTCCAGCACGAGGATACGATCGGCGACGTCCGCCATCCGCCCGGCGAGATATGCGGAGGCCGGCGTGTCGTCACGGGGCACGCCGAATAGCGGGCAAGTCGATCTCGTTCTTTCAGTATTTCGAAAGCGCGCGGCCATAGCCTGTCGGCGTTATCCTCGCGAGAGACCGACGTTTGACGATACAGCGCAGCACTCGATCGTTCCCCGTGGACAGCGCTCTCCTGAACGCCGTCCTGGAACATGTCGACCAGGGAATTCTGATGGTCGACGCCAACGGCTATGTGGCTGTCTGCAATCAGCGCGCCATGGACCTGCTCGGCCTGCCCCGCGAGCTGATGCGCTCCAATCCATCGTTCGAGGCGGTCAAGAGATGGCAGATGGAGCAGGGAGAGTTCGGGACTGTCACCGAGGAGCTCCTCCGCGCCATCAAATACGAGGGGATCAACGTCGAAATCCTGGACTACGAACGGCAGAGACCGGACGGGACGGTGCTCGAAGCGCGGACCAACCGCCTGCCCAATGGCGGCATGGTTCGGACGTTCACCGACATCACCGTGCGAAAAGCGGCCGAGAACGCGATCCGCGTCAGCGAGGAGCGCCTCAGGCTCGCCTTGCAGGCAAGCCGGATGGCCGCCTGGGAGCTCGATCTCGAGACGCTCTGGGTCGATCGGTCGGAGAACTCGATGGCGTTGCTCGGGATTGGCTCCGGGCCGGCGAGCGACTTCATCGACAGGGTCCACCCGGACGACCGGCAGATGGTGCAGGCCTTCTGGAAGACCGTCATCTCGGAAGGCAGCGGCGCTGTCGAGGTGCGCTATCGTTCGCCGAACGGCTCCCACACCTGGTTCGCGGTCAGGGCCGAGCGCAAGGACAGGAACCGGCTCATCGGGTTGACCTTCGACATCGCGGATCGCAAGGCGGCCGAGGAAGCCATCTGGCGAACCGCCAACCACGACCCTCTGACGGGCCTGGCGAACCGGGCTCTCTTCCAGGCCCGCCTCGACGAGGCGTTGAAGAGCGCGGCTGCAGCCGGGACGGGGGTAGGGCTGCTGCTGCTGGATCTCGACGACTTCAAGGACGTCAACGACACGCTCGGCCATGCGGTCGGCGATCTCTTGCTTCGCGAGACGGCCTTTCGGCTCAGGAGCTTCATCGGGCCGAGCGACACCGTCGCGCGGCTCGGGGGCGACGAATTCGCCGTGATCCTCGCCGATATCCCGGCGGGCGGCGCAGCCATGGCCATGGCGACGGAAATCGCCGAGGGCCTGCGGGCTCCCTTCCAGCACGAGGGACGAGCCCTGTCCACGACGGTCAGCATCGGGCTGGCCACCTTTCCGGAGCATCACCGCGATCCGGAAGAGTTGATGAAGGACGCCGACATCGCGCTCTACCGCGCGAAGGAGCAGGGGCGCAGCCAAGCCGTCGTTTACACCAGCGCCGCCCGCAAGACGATGGAACATCGCGTGACCCTCGCGCATGATGTGCGCGAAGGGCTCGCAGCGCGGCAGTTCGTTCCCCATTACCAGCCCAAAGTGTCGCTGGTCACGGGCCGGATCGTCGGCTTCGAGGCCCTCGCGCGGTGGCAACACCCGACCAAGGGGCTCCTCACGCCGGACTATTTCGGCTCGATGTTCGCCGAGCCGGCCATTTCGATGGCGCTGGGCGAGCAGATGATCCGCCAGGTTGCGGCCGATGTGCGGTCATGGCTGGATCAGGGGCTCGAATGCGGCCGCGTGGCGGTCAATCTGTCTTCGGCCGAAATCTCCGATCCGAGGCTCGCCGACAGGATCATCCGCATCCTCGACGATGCCCGGGTGCCCGCGGCGCATTTCGAGGTGGAAGTGACGGAAACGGCCTTCCTCGGTCGCAGGACGGCGACGGCGTCGCTCATCCTGAACATGTTGCACCAGGCCGGCATCTCGATCGCTCTGGACGACTTCGGGACCGGCTTCGCGTCGCTGCTCCATCTCAAGCAGTTCCCGGTGGATCACAACAAGATCGACCAGAGCTTCGTTCGGAACCTGATCAGCGACGACAGCGACGCCGCGATCGTCGCCGCCATCGTGAGCCTCGGCCACGCCATGGGCATGCATACGACCGCGGAAGGCGTCGAGAGCTCCCAGCAGGCCGCACGGCTGAGAGAAGCAGGCTGCGATTCCGCTCAGGGCTATTTCTACGCGAAGCCCCTGCAAGGGGAGGCGGTGCCGACAACGATCCGGAGCTGGTCCTCCGCAGGATAGAGTATCGGACCGGAAATCCTCCTCGGTCCGGTGATCTCACGCCTCGTCTCGGCGTCGGCTTTCCCGAGAACCGCATTCCGCTTTTCGGGCGGCTGCCACAGGCGGCGTGCCGTCGCCACGCTCAGCTTGCAGGGCATTTGGTGAATGAGCCTAGAGTCGCTCCTAGTATCTGAGTCTCTCAGTGGCTTATGTCATTGAAAACATTGGAGTGATGTTGAGCTATATCTGAGTCTCGGACCGCTATTTCCGAGTCGATTAGCATCCTCCGTCGCTATATCTGAGTCTCTTTCTGCGATCACGATTGCGCATGTTTCGGACGCTCCCGGCACGCGTTTGAATAAGATTGTTCTGGCGAATTGCCCCATGGATTGCGGGAGCGGCCTTCGCTGGAGGCTAGCGCAGCGCCGTGTCCGGCGGGTTCGGGTACTTACTGGTCCTGTGGAGAGTCGAGCGGAGTTGGCCCTATGCCGACATCGAGGACGTCTGCTTTCGGATAGTGAGGCAGCGTCGGGAGCTCAGTTGCAGACGCGGCCGCTTGCCGGCGATCGGAGCGGAGGCTTCGGACATCCGGCCTGCCGCTACCAGGTGAGCTGGAGCTGGCGCCTGGCCGGTTTCCCATTGAGTAGCGGATTCGATATGGGGCCTTGTGGCGATGCGGCGGCTGTCATGGCCTCGTCATTGTCAGACGCCGACCCTGATCTGTGCGGTCCTACCGAATCGTCTGGTGTGGGCGGAGAGCTCGCCGTCGAGACGGAGGTCGAGGGTAAAGCGCTCGGTGAGCCTGGCGTCGAGGCCTGCCGCGAGGAGCACGGCGCTCGCATCGGGCCTGCTACATTGGGTTCTGAAGTGCGTACTGGGCAGTGCGAATGAAGCTGCCGCCGACCTGGGTATCGCGCTGGAAATAGTGCGCCCAAGATGATCTGGTTGAACTCGGCCGATCGCTGCGAGCTGGATGCGTTATCGGGCCGATCACTTGTTCGGCCCGAGGCTTCAGTATGAAGCTCTGCCGTTCACGATCGGGGATTTCGGTGCCGTCAATCGGTTTTCGAGCATGTGCCGCGGGATGCTGAGAGCGGCTTTGGCGGCCGCCCCGGCGAGTCCAGCTGTCCCGACAGCCACGATTCCCACCGAATCCGCCAGGTTCTCCTGGCCGGGCTGCAAAGACTGTCCGGCCAGCGTTCTGCCCAGCAGCGCTATGATCTGGGGGCTGTCTGCGAAAGCATTGTGGCCGAGGGGGTCCTTTGAGTCCGACGTACTGGTATCGATGACGGTGATGCCAAGCTGCTTGAGGATGTCCTCATAGGGCCTCGGATCCGCCCCGCCGACCCGGTTGACGCCGCCCGAGATCAAGCGGGAAATGCCGAGCGCCTTGTCGGCGGTGGAGGTCAGAATGGTGAAGCGCGGCAGCTTCGGCCCCATTTCGATGATCTGACGCCTGAAGACATCGACATCGATATCGGGCGAGGCCAGCACGACGTTGTCGACCTTCGCAGGCAAGGCGTGCTCGCGCATCGCGGCGCCGCGCAACGCTTCCATTGTCAGCCAGGTCCCCATGGAATGGGCGAGGATCGTGATCTCGCCGACATCGGGACTCTTCGCCGCCTTGATGATCAGATCCTCGAGGGCGCGACGCGAATAGGTGGTGCTCTCCTTGTCGTAGAGATAATCGAAGACGCTGGCGCGCGAGGGCCAGGTGAACAGGATCGGCGCGGCATCGATCCCGGCATCGTGCTTGATCTGGGCGAGGCGGAAAACTGCGTCGGCATAGGTGTTGTTGAAGCCGTGCACGAAGATGAGCGCCTGGCGCCTGCGGTTCCGATGCTTGCGGAACCAGTCGAGCAGCTGCGGCTCGGAGGCGACCTTCTGGGTGGCGAGAACGGCGAAATCATGCTCGGGATCGGCCGGGATGCGCCCCGGCCACTGAATTTCCCCGAGCTTGCGGTTGCGAGCCGGCGGAATGGAGACGTCAAGACTGTCGAAAGAAACCGCGCTTCCGCGCTCGCCCGAATAGAGTTGGCCGGGATCATCGGCAGGCTGGCGTGTCGTGACCACCAGCATGCCGACCCGTGCGCTCTCGCCGGCTGCCGCAGCGACCGGCAGGAGCACGCTTTCCGGCCGGCTTGAGCACCCCGCCAGCATGAGCAGGACGGCCGGGAGAAGCCAGGCGGGCCGGGGCCGCGTCCGTTTCACACCGGTTCGTTCGCCAGCCGGGGTGGCCGGGTTCGCGCCGACACGGCGAGGTCGCCACAGAGCTCGCTTTGGAGACGGAAGGCCAAGCGGGTTGCTCATCGTCGCAGGCTCCATCGGGAACAGGGCTCCACCGGCAAACGGCTAATGGGCGGCGGAATGCTCCAATGCGGGAGGCTGCTGCGCGGCATCCGGTTTCGGTTCCTTGAGGCGGAACCAGGCGATGTAGAGCGCGGGCAGAAAGAGCAGCGTCAGCACGGTGCCGACGATGATGCCGCCCATCATCGCATAGGCCATCGGGCCCCAGAACACCTCGCGGGCGATCGGGATCAGGGCGAGGCTGGCTGCTGCGGCCGTCAGCAGGATCGGCCGCATGCGATGCTCCGTCGCCTCGATCACCGCCGTCCAGCCGTCCATGCCTTCGCCGCGCAGATGCTCGATCTGGATGACGAGGATGACCGAGTTGCGGATCAGGATTCCGATCAGGGCCAGCACGCCGAGAATCGCGACGAAGCCGAGCGGCGCCCCGCTGGGGAGGAGCGCGGCGACAACGCCGATCAGGCCCAGCGGCGCGACGACGACGACGAGGAAGAGCCGCTGGAAGCTCTGGAGCTGGATCATCAGGATCGTCGCCATGGCGAACAGCATGATCGGGACGATGGCGATGATCGGGGATTGCCCCTTGGCGCTTTCCTCGACGGCGCCGCCGGTGACGATCCGATAGCCGGCAGGCAGCGTCCCGGAGATCTCGCCGATGCGCCCGGTCAGCTGCTCGACGACCGTCGCCGGCTGGACCGTGCCATCGACCGCCGCCTTGACGGTGATCGTCGGCAGGCGGCCGCGCCGCCAGACCACGGGCTGCTCCGATTCGTAGCGGAAATTGGCCACCGCCGCGAGCGGGACGGCCTTGCCCGCGCTGGTCTGGATCTGCAGGTTCTGCAGGGTTTCGATGGAGGAGCGCTCGCCGTCGCGGGCGCGGCCCATCACGCTCACCAGATAGATGCTGTCGCGGACCTGCGTCGCCGTCGTGCCGCCGATGATGCCGTTGAGAGCGGTTGCGATCGTCTCGGAGGTGATGCCGAGCTGGGCGGCCTTGTCCTGCAGCACATCGACCTTCACCACGCGGCCGGGCTCGTTCCAGTCATAGACGATATCGGTCAAATGGTTGTTCCCGGACAGCGCGGTCGCCACCTTCTGGGCGAGGCTCCGCACGGTCTGCAGATCGGGGCCGCTGATGCGGTACTGGACCGCGCGCCCGACCGGGGGGCCGATGTCGAGCAGGTGGACATAGGCGTCTGTCCCGACGAAGTCGCGCGCGATGATGCTCTGTACCTTGGCCCGCAGGCGGTCGCGCGCCGCGATGTCGCGCGTGACGATTACGATCTGGCCGAAATTCGGGCTGGACGGCTGCACGTCGTAGGAAAGCACGAAGCGAACCGCGCCCTGGCCGACATAGGACGACCAATGCTCGATATCGGGATCGCCCACCAAGGCGAGCTTCTCGAAGCGGTCCATCTGCGCGCGGGTTTCGGTGATCGAGGCGTTCTGCGCCACCGTCCAGTCGACAATGAGCTCGCGCCGGTCCGAGGAGGGGAAGAACTGCTGCTGGACATAGGCCATGCCGCCGACCGCAATGGCAAAGGCTATCACCGTTGCAGTGATCGTCAGCCACTTCCAGCGCACGCAGAGGCGCAGCAGGCCCGAGAACAGCCGAGCGAAACGGCCGGGACCGTCATGATGCTGCTTCATCGTCTTGGGCAGCAGCGTCACGCCGAGCAGCGGCACGAACAGGACCGCAACGATCCAGGACACCAGCAGCGCGACGGCGATGACGACGAACAGCGTGAAGGTGAACTCGCCCGCCGCGCTGCTGTTCAACCCGACGGGAATGAAGCTCGCGACGGTGACGAGCGTGCCCGTCAGCATGGGAAAGGCGGTCGAGACATAGACGTGGGTCGCCGCCTTCTCCAGCGTGTCGCCCAGCTCCAGCCGAGCCACCATCATCTCCACCGCGATCATGGCGTCGTCGACGAGGAGACCGAGCGCGATGATCAGCGCGCCCAGCGAAATGCGCTGCAGCGAGATGCCGAACAGCTCCATGGCGACGAAGGTGATCGCGAGCACCAGCGGGATGGTGATCGCCACCACGAGGCCCGCCCGCATGCCGAGGCTGACGAAGCTCACCAGCAGCACGATCACCACCGCCTCGAACAGGGCCTTGGTGAAGCCGCCGACGGCTTCCTCGACGATCGCGGGCTGGTCGGAGACCAGATGCACGCCGATGCCGATCGGAAGCTCGGATTCGATCTTCGCCATCTCCAGCTTCAGCGCCTCGCCGAAATGCAGGAGATTGGCGTTGGGCTTCATGCCGATCGCCAGGCCGATCGCAGGCTTGCCGTCAACCCGGAAGAGGGAGGTCGGCGGATCGACATAGCCGCGGCTGATGGTGGCGACGTCGCCCAGGCGGAAGAACCGGTCGTTGATCCGCAGATTGATCGCGCGGAGGCTGTCCTCGGAGGTGAACTGGCCTCCGACGCGCACGCTGATGCGTTCGCCCTGCGCCTCGATCGTGCCCGATGGGCTGATCGCGTTCTGGGCCCTCAACGTGTCGACGACGAGTTGCTGCGTCAGCCCCAGCGCCGCGATCTGGCGGGTCGAGAACTGAAGGTAGATCACCTCGTCCTGCGCGCCGACGACGTCGACCTTGCCGATATTGGGCACGGCCAGGATCTTGGCGCGGATGCCCTCGACGTAATCGCGCAGCTGCCGCTGGCTGAAGCCGTCAGCGGTGAAGGCGTATATGTTGCCGTAGACGTCGCCGAAACTGTCGTTGAAGGACGGCCCGACGACACCGTCGGGGAGCTGGCTCTTGATGTCGGCGATCATGTTGCGGACTTTCGCCCAGATCGCGGGGATGTCCTTCGCCTTGGTGGTGTCCTTGAGGTTGACGAAGATCGTCGTCATCCCTGGCATGTTGAGGCTCTTGGCGTAGTCGAAGCTGTCGAGTTCCTCGAGCTTCTTCTCGATCCGGTCGGTGACCTGGTCGATCACGTCCTCGACGGTCGCGCCCGGCCAGCGGGCCTGGATGATCATCGTCTTGATCGTGAAGTCGGGATCTTCCGCCCGCCCGAGATTGAAATAGGACATCAGCCCGGCGATCGACGCCACGAGCATGAAATACCAGATGAGGGAGCGGTGCCTGAGCGCCCAGTCGGATAGATTGAAGGGCGTCACGGCGCAGTCCTTTCATCAATCTTGACGGTCTGCCCTTCGGACAGGCTGTTGACGCCCGCCGCGACGATGCGGGCCCCGGCGGGCAACTGGCCGATGATCCGGACCTTGCGGTCGTCGCGTTCGGCAAGATCGACCGCGACGCTGCGAACCGTCTTCGTCTTCGTGTCGAGCACCCAGACGCGGGTGGCGCCGTCCCTGTCGAGAATGGCGGAAGCGGGCAGCTCGGCCATGGCGGGCTTCTGGACCTCTGTCGCCGGTAGCACGGTAACGGTGGCTCCGAGGCGGAAGGCCTCCAGGGCGCGGTCGAGCGTGATCCGGACCCGGCGTGTGCGGGTAGCCTGGTCGGCCTGCGGGGCGATCTCGCGCAGCTTGCCCGTGTCGGCGACGGAAGGATCCGCCTGCAGCCGGATCGAAAAGACGTCGCCCTGTTTCATCGCGCGAGCGGTGAAATCTGGAATATCGACGACCGCATCCCTCACGTCAGTCCGGGCGATCGCCATGACTTTCCGGCCCGCGGCGACCGTCTGGCCGATTTCGGCGTCGACGCTGGTCACGACGCCGGCCTCGTCTGCGGTCAGTGTCGCGTAGCTGCGCTGCTCCTGCGCCTTGGCGAGATTGGCCTGCGCCTGCTGCACGCCTGCCGTTGCGGCCTCCAGCGCCTGGCGGGCGCTGTCCAGATCGGCCTGGTTGGCGACCTGCTTGGCGAACAGGGCACTGGTCCGGCCTTCCGCAGCCGTGGTGTTGGCGAGCTGAGCCTGCGCCTTGACGAGATCGGCCTCGCTCGCACGCTCGGCGAGATTCAGCAGCACGGGGTCGATCTGCGCCAAGATCTGGCCGGGCGTGACGATGTCGCCGACATCGACATGGCGGGACACCAGGCGGCCGAGCACGCGGAAGCCGCGATCGGTCTGGAAGCGTGGCTGGATCGTGCCGGAGAAGCCGATCGCCTGCTCCCGCCGCGGTTCGACCACAACCGAAACCACGGGGCGCGGAGCGGCCTTCGCCTTGTCCTCGCCTTCGCCCTCGGACGTGCACGCGGCCAGCCCGAAGGCCAGGACTGCAGCCGAGGTGAGAAACAGCGCCCGCCTCATTTCGTGGTCTCCTTGGCAGCCGAGCCGCCTGCGAGCAGAGGCTTCACGACCTGCCCGGGCCTCAGCAATTGCACCCCGGCCGTCACAACCACGTCGCCTGCTTTCAGCCCGTCGCGGACCAGCAATTCACCGGTCCGGTAACTGTCGACGACGATCGGGCGGACGGAGGCGACATGGCTTTCGGGATCGACGGCCCACACGGCGGGCTTGCCGCCGTCGGTGAAGAACGCACCGGCCGGCAGCACGACGACATCTTCCGGCTGGAACTGGCCGATGCCGGTGACGGCCGCTCCCAGCGTCATCGCCGCGGGCGGTGTGTCAATCGCGATCTTGACGCGTACCGTGCCCGTCGCCGGGTCGACCGCCGGCGACACCTCCCGAACCCGGCCTGTGGTCCGCACAGCAGGGTTCGAGACGAGCGCGATACCGATCGTGTTATCCGTCCACTGGCGGGCCAGGAGCCTCTCGTCGACATCGAAAATCGCATCGCGCTCGCCGTCGCGGGCGACGGTGAAGACGGCCTGTGCGGCCTCGACGACCTGTCCGGCCTCCGCATTGCGTGCGACGACCACGCCGGAAGCGTCGGCCGTCAAGCTGGTGTAGACGAGCTGCTCTTGCGCCGTGGACAGATTGGAGCGCGCGCCATCGAGCGTGGCACGTGCCGCCTGGAGCGCCTGCTGGGCGTTGTCATGACTGCTCTGCGTCGTGAAGCCGCTGGCGAGCAGTGTCTTCTGGCGCTCGAAGGCGGCCGCTGCCTGACGAAGCGTTGCCTCGGCCGACTGAACCCCGGCCTTCGCGGAGGCGACGTCGGCCGCCTGCTCCCGCGCCTCCAGCCGGGCGAGAACCTGTCCCGCTTCGACATGGTCGCCGATCTCCACGAGGCGTTCTGAGATCCGACCCGGGGAGCGGTAGGCGAGATCGCTCTGCACCCGCGCCCTGACCTCGCCGGTCAAGGCGACGGACAAGGCATGCGGCGACACCGCCACGACCTGAGCCTTGACAGGAAACGGCGCACGCGCAGCCGGCGCTGGAGCCTCGCCACAAGCCGCCAGCGGCAGAGCAAGGCCGCCAAGCACAAAGGCCTGGGTGCAGCGCAGAAAATGAAGCCTCGACCGCATGAGCCCCCCCCAGCAACTTTGAACTGAACCGTTCAGTATTGACATTTGCTGCGCTCGGACGCATATGTCAAGATGGAACTGAACGGTTCAGTCTAGGAAATGAAGTGATGAGCGCGCCCCTCCCCTCGGACGGCCTGGGACCCGATAGCCGGGATGCTGGAGGCAACCCGGCTCAGCCTAATCGCAAAGCCGCCTCGATCCTTGCTGCTGCGCGCGAACTGTTCATCGATAAAGGCTTCGATCCGGTCAGCATGGAGATGGTGGCGCGCCAGGCGCCGGTATCGAAAGCGACACTCTATGCGCATTTCGCCAGCAAGGAAGAACTGTTCACGGCGGTCGTTGTGGACGAGGCCAGACAGCTCACCGACGAGGTCTGGCAGATTGTGACCGAGAGCGCTGACGTCGCCGATGTCCTGCGGAGCGTCGCGCTGAAATTCGTCGATATCTTCCTGTCGCAGCATGCCATGTCCCTTCAGCGCGCCGTCATCAGCGTCGTGCCGCGGTTTCCCGCGATTGGGATAGCGATCTTCGAGAGCGGGCCTCGGATCCTGACCAGCCGCCTGGCGACATTCTTGGCAGAGGCGCATCAAGCCGGCACGCTCGATGTTCCAGACCCGCGACTCGCCGCACTGCAGTTCCTTTCACTCGTGAGGGGAGACCTGGATATTCGTGGTCTGCTCCTGACGTATGCTCCCTTGCAGCGTGCCGATATCGAAGCTCAGATCGAAGCCGGAATCGACATATTCCTGAACCGCTACGCCGGTTGAGCGACTGGGGTAGCTGCGGAATCTCTCCAGGGCTGATGCGCCGATAGCCGCTCGCCAACTTTCCGTGCTCCGCCTGTGTTCAATTTTGGCTCAGGTCGGACACTCGAAGAAGCCGAACAAAGCACTCAGACGATCGCGGGCTCGATTGGCGTCGAGATGCCGGTCGCCCGCCGTAGATTCGCCGCGAGAGAGCAAACGATCCGGCAGGGCGAGATGCCAGCGACCCACTGGATGCGAATGGCTTGCTCCGGGCAGCCGTTCAAGGTCTGCTCTTGGGCGCAATTCACCCGGGAATATCAGCACGTTCGAGCTCGTTGGGTTCGATACGCTCCCAATAGGGTGGTTTGCCAAAGGCCTGACGGAGGCAATCGGCGAAGGCCCGCAGCTTGGCCGACGGTCGGCGGCCTTCGGGATGTGCGAGATAGATGAATTCCGGCTCCGGCTGCACGCCGATGTCGACGATGCCGAGCTGGCCGCTGCGGATCTCGGCGCCGGCGATGAACAGCGGCAGCAGGGCGATGCCGAGCCCCGCCAGTGCGGCGTCCCGCATCATGTCGCCGTTGTTCACCCGCAGGATGGGGCGCCCGCGGACGCTGACCATTCCTTCCAGTGAATGAAAGCGCCAGTCGCTGCTCCCCCGGTTGGTGTAGAAGATGCCGCGATGGCCATCGAGCGCACCTAGCGAGTCGGGGCTGCCATGCCGCTCCAGGTAATCTAGCGATGCGACGAGGACCCTGCGGCTCGGCGCCAGCGTCCACGCGACGAGGCGCGAATTCGCGATCGGTCCATGACGCAGCACAGCGTCATAGCTGTCGGCGCCGGCCTCGACCCGGCGGTCGTCGAGGTCGAGCGTCAGCGTGATCTCTGGATGGCGGGCCAGAAACGGATAGATGGCGGGACCGAGATGCATGCGGCCGAAGGTGACGGGCGCTGAAATCAGCAGCGGGCCCGCCAGCGTGCCGCGCCGTTCGGCCATGTCTGCCGCAGCCTCTGCGACTTCGCGGGTAATGCGTGTGGCACGTTCGAGAAAAAACGCGCCGTCCTCGGTCAGTGTCAACCGTCGTGCGCTGCGGTGCAGGAGCGCGGCGCCGAGGCTGTGTTCCAATTCGGCCAGACGATCGCTGACCACCGATTTTGACAAGCGCAAACGACGGGCGGCCTCGCTCAGGGAGCCGGCTTCCGCGATGGCGACGAAGGTCGCGATGCCGTCGAGCTTCAACATCGTTCGGCGTTTCCGGAATTGAGTTTCGCCGATGTCACGCTAATCCGAACGCAGGCGGAATGATACGTCTCGTCATGCCAACGGGGCTTACAGCGACGGTCGTTGATGACCGCCCTCCCGGCAGGCGGGAGATGGACCATGTTGAAAATTGCCGCAGCACTTGGAGCGCTTGCCTTCGCCGCCCCGGCGGCCGCGCAAGTTCCGGACTTCCCGACCTCGTTCAAGACGCAGGAGATCGCCACCAACGGCGCGACGATTCATGTCCGTGTCGGCGGCCAGGGGCCGGCGGTCGTGCTGCTGCACGGGTATGGCGAGACCGGCGACATGTGGGCGCCCATGGCCGCCGACCTGGCCCGGAGCTACACCGTGGTGGTGCCGGACCTGCGCGGACTGGGCCTGTCGTCGAAGCCGGTCTCAGGCTTCGACAAGAAGACGCAGGCTGGGGATGTCGCCGGCGTGCTCGACTCGCTCAAGATAGAGCGTGCCGATCTGGTGACCCATGATATCGGCAACATGGTCGGCTTCGCCTTTGCGGCGCAGCATCCCCGTCGTGTTGGCCGGTTCGTGCTCATCGACGCGCCGGTTCCCGGCGTCGGCCCTTGGGAAGAGATCCTGAAGAACCCGTTGCTCTGGCATTTCCGCTTTGGAGGGCCAGATATGGAGCGGCTGGTCGCGGGGCGCGAGCGCATCTACCTCGATCGCTTCTGGAACGAGTTCTCGGCGATGCCAGCCCGCTTCAGCGAGGCCTCGCGAGAGCACTACGCCAAGCTTTATGCGCTGCCCGGCGCGATGCATTCGGGCTTCGCCCAGTTTGCGGCCTTCGACCAAGACGCGATCGACAACCGCGCTTATCTGGTGGCCGGCGGCAAGCTTACCATGCCGGTCCTGGCGATCGGTGGCGAGAAGTCGTTCGGCACCGAGATGGCGGCGGTGATGCGGGCTGCCGCGACCAACGTAAGCGAAGGCGTCATCCCCGATTCCGGTCACTGGGTCATGGAAGAGAACCCGGCGGCCACCGTCACCATGATCCGCGCCTTCCTCGATAAGGGACGATAATCGTGCCTGACCGAGGCGGTTCTAAGGGAACTGCCTCGGGAGGTGCAGGCGCCGACATATTTCTCCATGAGCACCGAGCTTAACGTCTGCTTTCGGGCGGGGTGCCAAGGGCGGCTTATGGCGCATTTCACCCGGAAGGGGAGAGGGCAGTTCGCTCCGGGCCGGCGTTCAGAAGGTCTGCTGCTGGGTGCGCAAACTACGCTTTACCGAATGCCCAACCATACTCGACCGCTATCGACATAACATATGCCGTGTCACACTTTCGTTGGCTGGGCTTGTCTGCCTCTTCGTTCCGGTCCCAGGCAAGTTCTAGGTTCGAGACTCAACGCAGCCAGCATGAGACGAGGGCGGCGAGGCAAAGCGAAGCTAGGTAATTCCTTGCGAGCTT
>QFQY01000044.1 GCA_003248805.1 Chelatococcus sp.
ACTGTCGGAAATACATGTCTTCCGAAACAAGCACATGCTTCGCGTCCGCGAGATTGGCGGCGTCGAGAGCATGGGGTCCAAAGGATTGATAGATCAACGCGGCAAGCTCGGAAGGTTCGCCAGGGATGCTGACAGGACGAACCTCGCAAGCCGGCTCGATGCGGGAGATCTGCTCTTCGATGTGACGGAGGTCAGCTACTACCGCTGACGCCGTGAGTTTGGCGGGCTGAAGACGGATCAGGTGAAGCGGATGAAGGAGCTCGAGGCCGAGAACGCCCGGCTCCGCCGCGCCGTCGCGGACCTGACACTCGACAAGCTGATCCTGAAGGAGGCGGCTTCGGGAAACTACTGAGCCCCGCGCGTCGCCGCGCCTGCATCGACCATGTCCGGCTCGCTCTGAAGGTGTCGGAGCGGCGGGTCTGCCGTGTGCTCGGGCAGCATCGCTCGACACAACGTCGGATTCCGCACGGACGCGACGATGAGGAAAAGCTCATCGCCGATATCGTCGAGCTGGTCCGCCAATACGGCCGCTACGGCTATCGCAAGATCGCCGAGTTGTTGCGTTCGACGGCAGGCTGGGTCGTCAACGACAAGCGGGTTGAGCGAATCTGGCGACGCGAGGGGCTAAAGGTTCCGGCCCGGCAACCCAAACGAAGCCGGCTCTGGCTGGGAGACGGATCCTGCATCCGCCTGCGCGCCGAGCGGCCCAATCACGTCTGGTCCTACGACTTCGTCGAGGATCGTACCCATGACGGGAGAAAGTATCGCATGCTCAACATCATCGACGAGTTTACCCATGAATGCTTGGCCATCCGTATCGACCGAAGGCTGAAGGCGATCGACGTCATCGACGTGCTCTCGGACCTGTTCATCCTGCGCGGTCTGCCAGAGCATATTCGTTCAGACAACGGTCCCGAGTTCGTCGCCAAAGCCGTGCAGGATTGGATCAGCGCGGTCGGTGCCAAGACCGCCTACATCGCGCCCGGCAGTCCCTGGGAGAACGGCTTCATCGAGTCGTTCAATGCCCGGTTGCGCGACGAACTCCTCGACGGCGAGATCTTCTACACCCTCGCGGAGGCGAAGATCATCGTCGAAAGCTGGCGGCGCCACTTCAACACGGTGCGCCCGCACGGCTCACTCGGATACAAGCCTCCCGCCCCGGAGGTCTTCGTCTCCGCCATGGCCGCACGGGCGGCTGCGCAACCCGGATCAGCTACGCCGCCCGCGCTGGCGTCGAGGCCAACCGTCCACTAACAATAACATTGGACCTCTCGGCGGGGGCGGATCAACCCTCGTCGCGCCCATGCCTGAACAAGACAAAATCAGCGGCAAGCCCGACGACGAGGAAATGTTCTGGCGCAACATTGGTATATTCATGAACTAGGCCATGAGGCGAGCGCCCGGTGCATCTGATTGTCGCTGTAGGGCTTCGACAGGAACGTGACGTTCTCAGGCAGGTCGCCCATCTTCGGCTTGATATGGCCCGAGACCACGATGATCAGGATCGGCGGCCACCGGTCGCGGACCGCGCGAGCGAGTTTCATCCCGTCCATGGACCCGGTCATCTGCAGGTCCGTGACGACCACGCGTATGTCGTCCCGGCCTTCCAGGACGGCGATGGCCTCGTCGGTGTTTCGCGCTTCCAGAACCTCGAAACCAGCGTCCTCTATGGCGCTGACGCCCTGTATCATGAGGATCGGTTCGTCCTCGGCGACCAACGCGATTGGCATTGACATGGAACTACTCCGCTCGCGCACCTCGACCGACAGCGTCGCGATCTCGGGCGTCGTGCTTTCGAACTCGGACGGATCGGTCTGCTGCGACAGATCCAAGGAAGCCTTATAGATCCGGCGCCCCGCCTCGTCCGCGACCTCGACGCCGAAATGGGTGTCTCGGTCCAATGGCATCCCATCCCGTTCCATTTCGGCGAGCGCTTTCTGGGCGTCTTCCCGAGCTGCCTTGTCGTGAGGGAAATGGATCGGATCGCCAAGTTCGTCCGGGCCTTCGCCAGCGTCCACTCGTACGTTAAAAATCGGCATGTTCTTCTTGGACCCGTGGTCCCCCATTGCACCGAACGGGCGGGCTTTCCCTGTGTTCCACCCGTGGCCAGGATCTCGCCGATGAATAATGCATGCTCGTCAAACCGCACGGATCATTTTCCAACGGTCAACGAAAACGGCCCCGGAATTACCGGGGCCATCCATCATACGCGGGCGGTTCGATCAGATAACCGCTGGCGGCACACGCCCAGCCGCCGTGGCGTCGCGGACATACGGATCGGCGTTCTCATCGAAACGCGACCAGCCTCCAGCGCGGTAGTCGGCCTCACGGGTCGAGCGGTCGATCGGCGTGGCGCCATCGAGGATCGCCTGGACGGTGGCCTCGTGCTCCGGCTTGGTCCGGACGGAAACCACGGAGCCGCCGCGGCGAACCGTCTCGGCGTAATAGTTGGCCTCGTCCTCGTCGTGACCTTCCTTGACGAAGGAGCCGACCAGCCCGCCGGCGGCTGCGCCCGCAACTGCGCCCGCCGCGGTGGACGCGAGCCAGCCGGCGGCGACAACAGGACCAACGCCGGGGATCGCGAGAAGTCCGAGACCGGTCAGCAGGCCAGCGGCGCCGCCAACGCCCGCGCCGATGCCGGCGCCTTCTGCGGCATTGGTCTCGCCGGTCTCGCCGTCTCGTCCGACGATGCTGATGTCGCTGCTCGAAACGCCGGCTGCCTCCAGTTGCTCGACAACCGAGCGGGCCGTGGCGTTGCTATCGTAGGATCGGGTCAAGGTGCGGGTCATGTCGTTCTCCAAAGTTCGGGGTGCGAGCGGCACGGATCAGTTGCGGGTGATGTTGCCGCGATAGTCGACGGAAACATTGACCTGCGCGCCGGAATGAGTGGCGGTGCCCTTCCAGACGCCGTTGTCGTCCTTCTTGAGGGCGCCAACGTTGGAATAACCGTTGGACTCAAGGCGGCTTTTGGCCTGGCTCTCGGTGAAGCTGTTGGCACCCGGCAGGGGGGCGTTCTTGTCGGCGTCGGCCTTTGGCGCCGGGATGGGCGAAGTCGTTGACGTCTGGGCCATGGCGGCGAAGGACGTCGCGGAGGCGATCAACGTGGCGATGAGCAGCTTCTTCATGATGGTCTCCATCAGGCAGGTGGCGGCGTTCGCCGCGATGCAAAACCAAACGGCAGCTCGCCCAAGAAAGTTCCACCGCCAAGATCTCAAAGGGGAAGGAACACGGGGCCTGGGCTTACGTTTGGATCCACCACCCACCCATCGCCGGAGGACCTCCATGGCCACGACCCCGAAGCCGCTCGACGACCTGTTCCACGACATGCTCAAGGACGTCTATTACGCCGAGAAGCAGATCCTGAAGACCCTGCCCAAGATGGCGAAGGCGGCGCGGTCCGCCGAGCTCAAGAAGGCCTTCGAAACACATCGCGAGGAAACCGAAGGCCATGTCGAGCGTCTCGCGGAGGTGTTCGAACTGATCGGCAAGGCCCCGCGCGGCAAGACCTGCGACGCGATCCTCGGGATCATCGAGGAAGGCAAGGCGGTCATCGAGGATTACGGCGACAGCCTCGCGATCGACGCAGGCCTGGTGGCCTCGGCCCAGGCCGTCGAGCACTATGAGATGGCCCGCTACGGCACCCTCAAGGCGTGGGCCCGGCAGCTCGGCCACAAGGAGGCGGTCAAGCTGCTCGACGCGACGCTCGCCGAGGAGACCAAGACCGACAAGGCGCTGACCCAGCTCGGCGGCCCCGCCAACGCGGCTGCCGTCGCCAAGGCGGCCTGAAGCTCATCCCCTTCCCAGCCCCGGCGGCGCTGCCGCCAGGGCTTTCCTTTGCCAGTACGAGCGCGCCATGTTCGATTCCGAAACCACCGTCCAGCGCGACCTACGCGGTGGTTGCCCGCCATGGCTCTCCGGCTTCAAGCGCCCCGTCAGAGCACCGCTCGACCACGATCTGTCATGCGACATTCTCGTCGTGGGCGCGGGGATCACCGGAGCGCTGATGGCGCAACATTTGACTGCGCTCGGGCGTCAGGTCTGCGTGATCGATCGTGAGCGCGCCGGTTTCGGCAGCACCGCCGCCAGCACCGCCATGCTGCAATGGGAGATCGATTGTCCCCTCAGTGAGCTAACCGGCTTCTACGGCTTCGAGCGGGCCGCAAACGTCTATCGCAGAAGCCTCCAGGCCGTTGCGGGCTTGAGGGGTTTGGTCGACGATCTAGCCTTGCCCTGCACCTTCCGTCATCGGAGTTCGCTCTACATCGCGGCGGGAGACTTCGGAGCGCGACAATTGCTGGCCGAACACCAGCTTCGCGAAAAGGCGGGGCTTCCAGGCGTCTGTCTGGATTATCTCACGCTCCGGCGCGAATTCGATTTCGATCGCGAAGCCGCGATCGTTTCGCCAGGATCGGCGGATGCCGACCCTCTCCTCTTGGCCCATGCCTTGCTCGCTCAGGCCATCCAGCATGGCGCGAGCATGTTCGACGCGCAGGCCGTCACATACGACAACTTCGGCCACGGCCTGATCGTCGGCCTCGAAAACGGCCGGCAGATCGAGGCGAAGACCGTCATCCTCGCGACCGGATACGTGATGCCCGAGTTCCTGAACTCGGATCTGCACAGCACGGCGTCGAGCTGGGCGATCGCCACGCCGCCGCAAACTCCGGACGCGCTGTGGCGTGATGGCGTGCTGATCTGGGAGGCGTCGGACGATTACCTTTACGCCCGCACCACCGCGGACAACCGCATCGTCATCGGCGGCGAGGACGACGATGCCGTGACGGACCCCGACGATCGCGACGCCCTGATGCCGGCGAAGGCAGAGATACTCAAGAAGAAGCTGTCGCTGCTGAGACCGAACGCGGTCGCCAAAGCCGAACTCATCTGGTCGGGTGCCTTCGGTGAAACCGACGATGGGCTCCCCTTGATCGGAAGAGCCCCGGGCATCCCCAACCTCTATGCCGCCTATGGATATGGCGGCAACGGCATCACCTTTAGTTTTCTCGCGTCGCGGGTGATCGCGAAACTGATCGCCGGCCAGCATGAGGATTGGTACGACGATCTCGCCCTCGACCGACCCAAGCCGAAAAGCTGATGGGCGATGGGGCACGAAAAATCGGACTGTCTTTCGACAGTCCGCTCGATCCTTTCAGTCGCGGGGCCGTCAGGCCTTGTCGACGACCTTCTTCACGGCATCCTTGCCCTTGCCGAGCGCCTGCTGGACCTCGCCCTTGCGCTCCTGCGCTACCCCCTCTGCGTGAAGTCCCGGCTTGTCCATAGCCTTGCCCGCCGCCTGCTTGACGTTGCCGGCGGCCTGACGGGATCGGTCATGGAGGCCTCCAAGGATCAGGGGAAACGACCCCGAAATCCTCGGATGCAGCGCCTCACAGGCGAAATCTCAGCGATGACCGCGCCGCAGCGCCCTGCCGCGAAAGCGGCTTAGTCCTGTGGCGCACAGCGATCGAGTCGGCGATCAGAATAACCGGATGACAATAGTGCACTTGACATGTTGATGAACGGGCCGCCCGGCTCGGGCAAGTCGATGCTGGCGAGCCGGTTGCCCTCGATCCTGCCGCCGCTGATGCCACGCGAGCTGCTCGAGGTCTCGATGGTGCTGTCGGTCGCGGGCCACCTCGCCGAGGGCGCCCTGACGGACCGGCGCCCCTTCCGGGCGCCGCATCACTCGGCCTCGATGGCCGCGCTCGTCGGCGGCGGATTGCAGGCGAAGCCGGGCGAGGTCTCGCTGGCGCATCACGGCGTGCTTTTTCTCGACGAGCTGCCGGAGTTCCAGGCGCAGGCGCTCGATGCGCTGCGCCAGCCGATGGAGACCGGCGAGGTGCTGATCTCGCGCGCCAACCACCGCGCGGTCTATCCGGCGCGTTTCCAGCTCGTCGCTGCGATGAACCCGTGCCGCTGCGGCAAGGCGACGGAGCCGGGCTATGCCTGCAAGCGCCAGCCGAACGAGCGCTGCATGGCGCAGTATCAGGGCCGGATCTCCGGGCCGATGCTCGACCGCATCGACATCGCCATCGACGTGCCGGCGGTCACGGCCGCCGATCTCATCCTGCCCGCCTCGGGCGAAGGCTCGGCGGAGGTCGCCGCCCGGGTCGCGGCGGCGAGGCGCCTGCAATCGGCTCGCTTCGAGGCGCTGGGGCTGGAGCGGGTGACGACCAACGCCGCCTGCCCGGCGCCCGTCCTCGACGAGATCGCCCGGCCGGACAGCGCGGGCCTCGCCCTGCTGCGCGACGCCGCCGAGGCGATGCGGCTGACGGCCCGCGCCTATCACCGCGTGCTGAAGGTCGCGCGCACGCTGGCAGACCTCGACGGCGAGGCGAAGGTGGGGCGGCTGCATCTGGCGGAAGCCCTGTCCTATCGCCTGCGCGGCGAGCAGGTCGCGCAGGCGGCCTGAGGCTTAACGGAAGCTTGCGCGCATCCGGCGGATTTACCGCGCCGCCGACCGGCTTTTCGCAAGGCCCGGCTGGTAGAAGCGCGGCATGGATCCGCTTGCTGCTTCATCGGTGCCGCCGCTGGCTCTGGCCGCACTGGCCGCCTTCGCCCTGCTGGCCGCGCTGGCCGTGGTCGCGCTGATGCGCCAGCGCGGGCGCATCCTGCGTCAGGCGAGCGAGCTCGCGCGCGACGTCGAGACGCTCAACGATCGGCTCTGGGCGCTGGCCGACAGCGAGGAGCAGTATCGCAGCCTGATCGAGGCGCAGGGCGACCTGATCGTGCGCCGCGAAAGCGGGCGCATCGTCTACGCCAACCGCGCCTATGCCGCGCTTCTCGGCCTCGACGAAACACAGGCGCCGGGCAGCACGGCGCAACCGCGCAGCATCGCGAGCCGGCCGCCGCAGACGCTCGAGGGCGGGGTGCGCGTCTTCGACGAATGCGTCGCCGGGCCGGATGGCGAGCGCTGGATCTCGTGGGTCGAGACCGCGGTGCCGGCGGCGCGCGGGCGCCGGGTGCTTCAGCGCGTCGGCCGGGACATTACCGCCCGCGTCGCCGGCGAGCTCGAGCTCGAGGAGGCGCGCGCGCGGGCCGAAAGCGCCAGCGAAGCGAAGTCGCGGTTTCTCGCCACCGTCAGCCACGAGTTCCGCACGCCGCTCAACGGCATTCTCGGCATGTCGGATCTGCTGGATGACACCGGCCTCGATCCCGAGCAATCGACCTATGTCCGCGCCCTGAAGACATCCGGCGAGGCGCTGCTGGCGCTGGTCGACGAGATCCTCGACTTCGCCAAGGTCGAGGCCGGCAAGCTGGAGCTGGCCAGCGAGCCCTTCGATCTGGCCGAACTCGTCGAGGCGGCGGCGGAGCTGATGGCGCCCCGCGCGCAGGCCAAGGGCATCGAGCTCGCCGCGCTGGTGGCTCCGGGCCTGCCGGGGCAGATCGTCGGTGATCGCGCCAGGCTCCGCCAGATCCTCCTCAACCTGCTCGGCAACGCGGTGAAGTTCACCGCGTCCGGAGGCGTCGGGATTCGGGTCGGGCAAAGCGAGGGGCGCCTCGCGATCTCCGTTCACGACACGGGTCCAGGTATTCCGGCGAACCGGATCGAGGCGATCTTCGGCGAGTTCGAGCAGGCCGATGCCGATGGCACGCAACGGCATGGCGGCACCGGCCTCGGGCTTGCCATCGTGCGCCGGCTGGTGACGCTGATGGGCGGAACGGTCGAGGCGACAAGCCGGCCCGGACATGGCGCGACCTTCTCCGTCACGCTGCCGCTCGTCGCCGCACCGGGCGCCACGGCGATCCCGCCGCCCGACTGGAGCGGCAGGCAGATGCTCGTGGTCTCGCCCGCGCCCTTCTGCGGCCGCTTCCTGGCGGAGGCCATCGAGGCGACGGGCGCGCGCGCGACGCTCGCCGCCGGCATCGACGAGGCGCGAAGCCGGCTCAGCGACAGCGATCCGGCCGGAGCGATCCTGATCGACCAGGCGATCGGTGCCGCCGAGGCCGGCATGCTCGCCGCCGAAGGCGAGGCCGCCGGCTTCGGCCAGCGCATCATCGTGCTCTCGCCGCAGGACCGGCGGCAGTCGGGCCCGCCGCGCGCGGCCGGCTTCACCGGCTTCCTGGTCAAGCCGGTGCGGGCACGCTCGCTCTATGAAAGGCTGTCGCTGCGCCCCGTCGGTACGAGCGCGAAGCATACCGGCGCCGTGCGTGAGGTCGTGGCGCCCGGCTCGATGCGGCTGACGGTGCTGGTGGCGGAGGACAACGAGATCAATGCGCTGCTCGCCACGCGCACGCTGGAACGGCTCGGCTGCAGGCCGGTCTGGGCTCGCGATGGCCGTGAGGCGCTGCAACTGCTGGAAGCCTCGCTGGACGGCACGGGCGCGGCCTTCGACCTCGCTCTGCTCGACATCCGCATGCCGGCGCTCGACGGGCTCGCCTGCGCCCGCGCCTTCCGTGCCGCCGAACGCGCGCATGGCGGCGATCGGCATCTGCCGCTCGTCGCCGTCAGTGCCAATGTCGCGGCTCCGGACAGGGCCGCCGCCCTCGAGGCCGGGATGGACGGCTGCCTGCTCAAGCCGCTGGAGCGCACCGCGCTCATCCGCTGGCTCGACAGGGTCGGCGCCGGCATGTCGCACCCTCTCTCCGCCTGAGAACGCCGGCAAAGCATCGCTTGACGTCACGGCTTCGACGCAGTTCTGTCGCCTGAATGTCAGATCGCCGGGGCAAGCCTGTCGGGCTTCCAACGGTGGCAAGGGACGAAACGGCCATGGCTCTTCACGTCACGAGCGGCAGGGTGGCGCCGTTGCGGCGCGCGGCCCGGCCCCTGCTGTCGCATCTCTCGCCGCTTCTCGCCGGGGCCCAGCGCCGCCTCGACAGCCTGGATACGGAGCCGCTTTCCGGCACGCTCGGGCGGCTCGGCTCGCTCGAGGTCCGACTCGCACGCGGCCCGGCCGAGATCTGGCGCGCCCAGCGGCTGCGCTACCGCGTCTTCTACCAGGAAATGTCGGCCAGGCCGGATGTGATCTCGCGCATGGCGCGCAGCGACGCCGACCATTTCGACGCCGCCTGCGACCATCTGCTGGTCATCGACCACGCCGCGCGCGGCCGCTTCGGCGGGGTGAAGCCTCAGGTGGTCGGCACCTACCGGCTGATGCGGCAGAGCGCGGCGCGCCGTATCGGCGGCTTCTACAGCCAGGGAGAGTTCGACCTGGAGCCGATGCTCGCATGCCATCCGGGCTTGCGCTTCCTCGAGCTCGGCCGCTCCTGCGTGCTCAAGCCCTACCGGACCAAGCGGACAGTCGAGCTGCTCTGGGCGGGCATCTGGACCTATATCCAGCACCACCGGATCGACGCGATGTTCGGTTGCGCGAGCTTCGACGGCACCGATCCCGAAGCGCTCGCGCTGCCGCTCAGCTTCCTGCATCATCACGCCCGCTCGGAGGGAGCCTGGAGCGCGGCCGCGCATGGCGACCGCTGCGTCGCGATGGACCGGCTGCCCGCGGAGACGGTCGACGCCAAGCTCGCGCTGAAGACGATGCCGCCGCTGATCAAGGGCTATCTGCGGCTCGGCGCCCGCTTCGGCACGGGCGCCGTGATCGACAGGCAGTTCGGCACGACGGATGTGCTCGTGGTGCTGCCGGTCGCGGCCATCGACCGGCGCTACACGGAGTATTACGGCGGCGAGAACGCGCGCTACGTCGCCTGATCCCCGCCAGCGGCCCGGGCGAGCGCAGCAGGACCGTGGGTGGCGCTACTCGCCGTCCTGCGCCAGCCGGGCCAGCCCCTCGCGATAGGTCGGGAAGCGGAAGCGATAGCCGAGTTCGCGCTTCACCAGCGCGTTCGAGACCCGCCTGTTCTCGGCATAGAAGCTCGCCGCCATCGGCCGCAGCCGTGCCGGGTCGAAGGCGACCTCCGGCGGCGGCGCGATCCCGACGAGCTCGGCTGCATAGGTGACCACATCCTGAGGCGGGGCCGGCTCATCGTCGCTGACGTTGTAGACGGCCCCGCCGCGCGGGCGCTCCAGAGACGCCAGGAGCACGCCGGCGATATCGTCGACATGGATGCGGTTGAAGACCTGGCCGGGCTTGACCAGCCGCGCCGCAGTGCCCGCGCGCAGCTTCGCGATGGGGTTGCGGCCGGGACCGTAGATGCCCGCCAGCCGGAAGATCTGCACCGCCTTGCCGCTGCTGCGGCCAAGATCCAGCCAGCCCTCCTCGATGGCGACACGCTGCTTCGAGCGCTCGCTGGCGAGGCGCGGCGGCGTCGTCTCGTCGATCCAGGCGCCGCCATGGTCGCCATAGACGCCGATGGTCGAGAGATAGCCGATCCAGCGCAGCTTCGGCGCGGCCGCGAGCTCGCCCGCCAGCGAGGCCAGAACCGGGTCGCCGTCCTCGGCGGGCTGGGTCGAGACCAGCACCGCGTCGGCCTCGGCCACCGCGGCGGACAGGGCGCGGGACACCGCGAAGCCACCATAGACCAGCGTGTGGATGCCCTCGCGGCTGAGCTCCCCCGCCCTTTCGGCGGAGCGGGAGGTGCCGGTCACCTCCCAGCCCCGCGCCATCGCCTCGCGCGCGAAGTATCCGGCCGAGTAGCCGAGGCCCAAGATCAGAAGCTTCATGCGGCGCAACCTTCCGGCGTCGTGTCCAGCGCGCGCCATTCGGCGCAAACCTGCAGGTCGGGCTCGTGCCGCAGCGCCGGCCCGGAGCGCCTGCGCGCCTCGTCGGGCGCCAGCCGGCCCAGCGCCCAGACGGCCATGGCCCGCACCAGCGGAGAGGCGTCGTCGAGGCAGTCCCGCGCGCTGGCAGCGAGGTCGGGCCGGCCGCTGTTGCCGATCGCGATCAGCACGTTGCGAAGAAAGCGATCCCGCCCCGTGCGCTTGACCGGCGTGCCGGCGAAAAGCCTGCGGAAGGCCGCATCGTCCAGCGTGGCGAGATGAGCCAGCGGCAGGTCCGCCAGCTCGTCCCTGAGAGCGAGCCGCGCCTCGCGGGCGGAAGCGGCGAACTTGTTCCAGGGGCAGACGGCCAGGCAGTCGTCGCAGCCGAAGACGCGGTTGCCGATGCCCGGCCGGAGCGCGGCCTCGATATGCCCGGCATGCTCGATGGTGAGATAGGCGATGCAGCGGCGGGCATCGAGCCGGTAGGGCGCCGGGAACGCATCGGTCGGGCAGATGTCGAGACAGCGGCGGCAGGAGCCGCAATGGTCGCGCTCCGGCGCATCCGCCGGCAGTTCGGCCGTGGTGTAGATCGCGCCGAGCAGCAGCCAGGAGCCATGCTCGCGCGAGACGAGCACCGTATGCTTGCCCTGCCAGCCGAGCCCGGCGGCCTGCGCGAGCGGCTTCTCCATCACCGGCGCGGTGTCGACGAAGACCTTGACGTCGGCTCCCCCGCGCGCCGCCAGCAACCCCGCGACGCTCTTGAGCTTGCCCTTGATGACGTCGTGATAATCGCGCCGGCGGGCATAGAGCGAGATCGCCGCCCGGTCCGGATGGGCCAGCGCGGCGAGCGGGTCGCTCTCGCCGGCATAGTTCATGCCGAGCATGACGACGGAGCGGACCTCGTCCCAGAGGCGGCGGGGATCGGCACGCTCCGCCATGCGCTCGGTCATCCATGCCATCCCGCCGTGATGGCCGGCCGCGAGCCAGGCGGCGAGGCGCTCCGGCGCCTCGGGAATGGCATCGGCCGGCGCCACCCGTATCACCGCGAAGCCCTCGGCCCCGGCCCGCTCGGCGACGGCCGCCTTGAGCTTCGCGCCGCTCAGAAGTCCAGATCGTCGTAATGCGCGCTCGGCGCCATGCCCGGCATCCGGTCCGCCAGCAGCGGCCTGAAGCTCGGCCTCGACTTGATCCTCGCATACCATGCGCGGGCTGCCTCGTCCTCTTCCCACGGCACGTCGCCGAGATAGTCGACGCAGGAGAGCTGCGCCGCGGCGGCGAGATCGGCATAGGTCAGCCTGTCGCCCGCCAGCCAGTTCCGCTTGGCGGTCAGCCAGGCGATGTAGCGCAGATGATAGCGCACATTGCTGCGCGCGGCACGAATCATGCTCATATCGGGCGGGCCGCCGCCGTCGTCCCGGCTCATGAAGCGCTTCATCACCTTCTCCAGCACGAGCGGGCCGGTGATCTCCTCATGGAACTTGCCGTTGAACCAGTCGAGGAGCCGGCGCACCTCGACGCGCTCGGCCGGCCCCTCGGGCAGGAGGCGGCGCTCGGCCAGCGCCAGTCCGCGCGTCTCGTCGAGATATTCCGCGATCGTGCCGGCACCCGGCACCGAGAAGCCGTTCTCCTCGCGCAGCACGGGCGTCGTGCCGGCCGGGTTCATCTCCAGGAACTCCCGGCGGCGCTCCCAGACACGTTCCTCGACGAGCTCCGCCTCGATGCCGAACTCGCCGAGCGCGAGCCGGACGAAGCGCGAATGCGGACACAGCGGATAATGGAAGAGAATCGCCATGGCGCTCTTGAAGCAGGGACATGAGGCTGAAGCAGGGTCCGTCAGATCGCCCGGCCCCCTCGGTGCAGGGCGCCTGCTATAGTCCGCCGCGACGCGCGCCTCAACCGAAAGGCGCGCGCGACCGCGATTTGCCGCAATCGCGTTGGCAGGTTGGTAACCAATTTGCAAAGCGGGCGGGCTAGGAACGCTTCGTCGTTTACAACCCGCCCCGCCCGCTCTCCGCGGACCGCCAGCAGGACATGCCACCATGGAAAACCTGATCGAGGCCATCGTCCTCGGCATCGTCGAGGGCTTGACCGAGTTCCTGCCGGTTTCCTCCACGGGCCATCTGCTGCTGCTCGGCCATTTCCTGGGCTTCGAATCGAACGGGAAGAGCTTCGAGGTGCTGGTCCAGCTCGGCGCGATCCTGGCGATCACGCTCGTCTATTTCCACCGCCTGCTCGACATCGCCAAACGCCTGCCGAGCGATCCTTCGGCGCGGCGCTTCGTCCTGGGCGTGCTCGTCGCCTTCCTGCCGGCGGCGCTGATCGGCGCGCTCGCGCATGGCTTCATCAAGGAAGTCCTGTTCAACCCGTTCATCGTCTGCACGACGCTGATCGCCGGCGGCCTCGTGCTGCTCGTGGTCGACGACCTCGAACTGCACGAGAAATACACCGACGCCACCACCTTCTCGCTGCCGATGTATCTGAAGATCGGCATGATCCAGTGCCTGGCGATGATTCCGGGCGTCTCGCGCTCCGGCTCGACCATCGTCGGAGCGATGCTGCTCGGCGCGAGCAAGCGCGCGGCGGCCGAGTTCTCCTTCTTCCTCGCCATGCCGACCATGGCGGGCGCCTTCGCCTACGACCTGCTGAAGAGCTACAAGACGCTGACCTTCGACGACACGCTGCTGATCGTGGTCGGCTTCGTCTGCGCCTTCTTCTCGGCGCTGATCGTGGTCAGGACCTTCCTCGACTATGTCTCCAAGCGTGGCTTCGCGCTCTTCGCCTGGTGGCGGATCGTGGTCGGCATGGTCGGGCTGGCCGGGCTCTGGATCTTCGGCTGAGGATCAGCCCGCGCTCGCCGCCCGGTTGGCGCGAAGGATCTCACGCGGCAGCACGCCGGTCTGGCGCTCGACCATGCGGTGGACCACCGGCGGCTCGGGGCCGATATGCAGGGCCCGGACACGGTCGCTGATCTCGGCATCGGCCTGCGTGATCCGTTGCGCCTGGCGGACATATTCGACCCAGGTCGGGCTGTCGTAGCGCTCGATCCACAGTTCCGGATCGGTGAGATCGCGCAGGAGGGTCCAGTGGCGGGCTCCGTCGCGGCGACGGATCCGGCGACGCTCCTCCATGGCGTTGAGGAACTCGACGACGCTCTCCTGCCGGATGCGCCATTCGATGGTGACGATGACCGGGCCACTGCGCGGCTCGATATCGACCGCGACCTTGGGCTCGCGCCAGCGGCTGAGCGGATCGAGGTTGAGCGCTTCCAGCGGCGGCAGCCGGTAGCGCAGGCCGAGCGCCGCACCGACGAGCAGGGCGAGGCTCGCGGCGGACAGCCCACCCGCCGGGCCGACCTGCTCCGTCACCCAGCCCCAGGCCCAGCTTCCGGTCGCCATGCCGCCGAAAGCCGCCATCTGGTAGAGCGCGAGCGCGCGACCGACCACCCAGCGCGGCGCCGAGAGCTGAACGGTGGCGTTGAAGGTCGACAGCGCCAGCACCCAGCAGGCGCCGCCGATCGCGAGCCCCGGCATGGTCAGCCAGATCACCGGGCTGACGGCGACGAGCGCGACCGCCGCCGCATAGGCGAGGAACGTCAGCCGCACGAGGTTCTCGGTCGAGAGCCGGCGGCGCAGCCTGGCGCTCATCAGGGCGCCGCAGACCGCCCCGGCCCCGAAGGCTCCCAGCAGGACGCCGAAGGTCAGCGGACCGCCATGCACGAGATCGCGCGCGACGAGCGGCAGCAGCGCCAGGCCGACGATGCCACCGAAGCCGAAGGCGAAGGCGCGCATGATGACGCTGCGGATATTGGGCGACATGGCGACATAGCGGACGCCGGCGCTCATCGCCAGCCAGAGCGTCTCGCGCGGCAGGAGGCGCTCGATGCGCGGCGGCTGCCAGCGCGCGAGGACGACGATGAGCCCGACATAGCTCACGACGTTGACGGCGAAGGCCGCGACGGCGCCGGCGGCCGCCACGATGGCGCCGCCGATCGCAGGCCCGACGCTGCGGGCCATGTTGAAGGCGACGCTGTTCAGCGTCACCGCGGCGGGAACGTCCGGCCTCGGCACCATGTCGCCGACGGAGGACTGCCAGGCCGGGTTGTTCAGCGCCGTGCCGCAGCCGAGCAGGAAGGTGAAGCCGAGCAGAAGCCAGGGCGACAGCAGCCCGAACCAGGCGAAGACGGCGAGCAGAATCGACACGAGGAGCATGAACCCCTGCGCGGTCAGCATGATGCGGCGACGATCGTAATTGTCGGAGATCGCCCCCGCCGCGAGCGAGAACAGCATGACGGGCAGCGTCGTCGAGGCCTGGACGAGCGCGACCATCGCCGCCGAATCGGAGAGCGAGGTCATCAGCCAGGAGGCGCCGACCATCTGGACGAGGCCACCGAAGTTCGACGCCAGGCTCGCGATCCAGACAGCCCGGAAAATCGGCTGCCGCAAAGGCGCGAAGGGCGAATAGCGCCCATCCCGCCGCGCCACGCCCTCGGCGGCGAGATCGGCTTCGACGACGTCGGCGGTCGGCTGCGAGTCGTGGTCGTGCGGCATGCCTCAGTTAGAACATGCCTGCCCTCGATGGGAAGGCGACCTTCGTCATGGCGGTCCCCGGGTGCGCGAAGGCGGCGGCGATCTCAGCGCGACTCGCCGAGCGCGGCCGTCGCCCGCCGGCCAGCGGACGCACCGCTCTTCGGCACGTGGACGGCCCGGACCAGCGCCACCAGCAGCCCGGCCAGCGCGACCCAATGAGCCGGCCGGACCGCGCCGGGATCCTGATAGAGCAGGATGTCGGCATTCGCCTGCAGGACGGCAGTGGCGGGCACGCCCGTCGCGAGGCCGTACCAGGCCGCCTCGGCCAGCGCGGTCGCGAGCCCGGCCGCGATCGCCACCATGGCGAGCATCGGCGCGGTCATCGGCAGCTTCAGCCGGTTGAGGCCACGATAGGCCATGAGCAGGAGAAAGAGCCCCGTCATCAGCGCCGGCTGCGTGACGTCGATCTTGGACTGCAGCGCGAAGTGGAGCAGGCCGAGCAGCGTGATCGGATAGACCAGATCGTGAAGGCGCTGCCAGTTCCGGCCGCCGAGCCGGCGGATCATCGCATCGGTCGAGGTGACGCCCAGCGCGACGAGGCCGAGCAGCGCGACAAAGCCGATCAGCAGGTAGAAGCGCTTGACGATCTCGGAGACGATCAGCCCCCAGTGGAAGCCGAGGTCGATGCAATAAAGCGCGAAATGCCCGAGAGCATAGGCCATGACGGCGAGGCCGAGCATGCGCCTGACGCTCATGACACGGCTCCAGCCGAAGATGCGGCGCGCGGGCGAGACCGCGAGCGTCAGCACCAGCAACCGCACCGTCCAGGTGCCGGCATCGTGCACGGCCTGGGTCCAGGGCTTGGAGCCGAGCGCCCCGGTCCAGGCGTCGAAGGCGAGCAGCAGCGCGGGTGCCAGCACCGCGGCGAAGGTGGCTGCACGCAGAGCCGAGAAGCGGCCCTGCCGGTCGAGCCAGGGCAACCAGTCGTTCAGGGCGTTTTCCTGCCGCGCAGCCATGCCTCCGCCATAACCGAACTCTCTTGCCTTGGCCGCAGAGCTCTGCACACAAGGCCGTGAGCACGCCAGCTCACCATGCGTCAATCCGCGAGAGGACATCCATGCCGGCCGACACCCCGACCATCGTCTTCGACGTCGGCAACGTGCTGATCCGCTGGGATCCGCGCCTGCTCTATCGCGACCTGATCCCCGACGACGAGAAGCGCGACTGGTTCATGCAGAATGTCTGCACCGCCGCCTGGAACATCGAGCAGGATCGCGGACGCTCCTGGGAGGAGGCCATCGCCCTGCTCGTCTCGCAGCATCCCGAATGGGAGGCGGAAATCCGCGCCTATGACGAGCGCTGGCACGAGACGGTGCCGGGCGAGATCGCCGAGAGCGTCGCGGTTCTCAGCGAACTCAAGGCGCGCGGCGAGAAGGTCTACGCGATTACCAATTTCTCGCGCGAGAAATGGGCGGAGAGCCTGATCCGCTTCCCCTTCCTGCAGAGCTTCGACGGCACGGTCGTATCCGCCCATGAGCGGCTGCTGAAACCCGATCCGTCCATCTATCGCGTGCTGCTCGACCGCTACGACCTCACGGCCGGGGACTGCATCTTCGTCGACGACAGCATCCGCAATGTCGAGGCGGCGCGTTCGGTCGGCATGCAGGCCGTGCATTTCGTCGAGCCGATCGACCTGCGTGCCGAGCTGCGCGGCCTCGGGGCCCGCCTCTAGCTCATCGGACCGAATATCGTACTCGGTCCGATGATCTAACTTCTTGTTCCGGCATCGGCTTTTCCGAAAGCCGCGCTCCACTTTTCGGGCCGATGCCCTGGCGGCCCCGACGCCCCCCGAGAGCAGCCCGTCGCGCCACCGCCGGCCGGCGCGACGGAAAGAGCGCATTGCCGTGACATAACCGAAGCGCTTGGCGAGGCTCGCCGACGACGGCCCGCGCGAACGGCGCTTTCCTGGCGATATGCGCCAAACGGATGATATCCGTGCGGTCTTGCGCGCCATTGCGCCGTCCTATACCGATCCCGACGCTACATAGGCCGTCCCAGAGCGGCTATGCGGGCTGGGAGGACGACTATGAAGGGACTACTCGCGGTCAGCCGGCTGATCGACGCGATCAACAGCCAGATCGGCAAGAAGGTCGCCTGGCTGATCCTGGCGGCGGTCATCGTCGCGACCGTCAACGCGATCATCCGCAAGGCTTTCAACGTCTCGTCCAACGCCTGGCTCGAGCTGCAATGGATGCTGTTCGGCGCGGTGTTCCTGCTCTGCGCCTCCTGGACGCTGCAGGTGAAGGAGCACATCCGCATCGACATCGTGAACAGCCTCCTGCCGAAGCGGGTCCGCTACTGGATCGACCTGCTCGGCCACACGCTGTTCCTGATGCCGTTCTGCCTGCTGATGATCTATCATTCCTGGCCGTTCTTCACGCGCTCCTATGCCATCAACGAGCAGTCGCTCTCGGCCGGCGGCCTGCCGCAATGGCCGGCGAAGGGGCTGGTCGTGCTCGGCTTCGTGATGCTCGCCATCCAGGGCGTCTCCGAGATCATCAAGCAGATCGCGATCATGCGCGGCGACCTCCAGGACGAGGAAGCCCTTCGCGGCCACGCCGCCGCCGCCGAAGCCGAAGCGCAGCGTCTGCTCGAGCAGGCCAAGGAACAGGGCCTCGCCCCGTGAGCAACTCCAGAGACGCCGGGTCCACCGCCATGACCGTATCCCGCCTGCCGCGCCTCGCCGGTCTGCTCCTGACGCTGACCTTCGTCGCCTTCTTCTCCCTCCATACCGGCGATGCCCATGCCGCCGGCGGCGGCATCGCCGATTTCCTGCGCGTCAACATGGCGCCGGTGATGTTCGCGGCGCTGGTCGTGTTCCTGCTGCTCGGCTATCCGGTGGCCTTCGCGCTCGCCGCCAACGGCCTGCTCTTCGCGGTGATCGGCATCGAGCTCGGCCTGTTCCAGGAGAACTTCCTCCAGGCGCTGCCGGAACGCATCTACGGCACGATGAACAACGACGTGCTGCTGGCGATCCCGTTCTTCACCTTCATGGGCCTGATCCTCGAGCGCTCCGGCATGGCGGAAGACCTGCTCGATACGATCGGGCAGCTCTTCGGACCGATCCGCGGCGGCCTCGCCTATGCGGTCATCTTCGTCGGCGCGCTGCTGGCCGCCACGACCGGCGTCGTCGCCGCCTCGGTGATCTCGATGGGCCTGATCTCGCTGCCGATCATGCTGCGCTACGGATATGACCGGCGCCTCGCCTCGGGCGTGATCGCGGCGTCGGGCACGCTGGCGCAGATCATCCCGCCCTCGCTCGTCCTGATCGTGCTCGCCGACCAGCTCGGCCGCTCGGTCGGCGACATGTACGAGGGCGCCTTCATCCCGGGCCTGGTCCTCGCCGGCCTCTACGCCGGCTATGTCTTCCTGGTCACGATCGTCTATCCCAAGCGCGCGCCCGGCCTCCCGCCCGAGGCGCAGACCCTGCGCGACGCCGACGGCCAGACGCGGCGCAAGTCGCTGCTGGTGGTCACGATCATCGTGTTCGCCGCCGCCTATGCGATCATGAAGCTGTTCACCAAGGTCCAGGCCGGCGCCGACTTCGTGATCCTGACGATGTCGATCGCGGTCGCCCTGTCCTTCGTGATCGCGCTGGTCAACAGGCTGCTCGGCCTGAACCTGCTCTCGCGCATGACCGAGCAGGTCATCTTCGTGATGGTGCCGCCGCTGGCGCTGATCTTCCTCGTCCTCGGGACGATCTTCATCGGCGTGGCCACGCCGACAGAGGGCGGCGCGATGGGCGCGGCCGGCGCGATCCTGCTCGCCTACGGCAAGAAGCGCATGACCTTCGACCTGCTGAAGCAGGCGACGGAATCGACCGCGAAGCTCTCCGCCTTCGTGCTGTTCATCCTGGTCGGCGCGCGCGTGTTCTCGCTGACCTTCTACGGCGTGAACGGCCATGTGTGGGTGGAGCACCTGCTGGTCGGGCTGCCGGGCGGCGCGACGGGCTTCCTGATCGTCGTCAACGTGATGGTCTTCCTGCTCGCCTTCTTCCTCGACTTCTTCGAGCTCGCCTTCATCGTCGTGCCGCTGCTCGGACCGGCAGCGGAGAAGCTGGGGATCGACCTGATCTGGTTCGGCGTCATCCTCGGCGTGAACATGCAGACCTCTTTCATGCACCCGCCCTTCGGCTTCGCGCTGTTCTTCCTGCGCTCGGTCGCGCCGAAGAACGCCTACAGGGACAAGATCACCGGCCGGATGATGGAACCGGTCACGACCGGCCAGATCTACTGGGGTGCGGTGCCCTTCGTGGTCATCCAGCTCATCATGGTGGCACTCGTCGTGATCTTCCCGCAGATGGTGATGCACTATAAGGCGTCCGCCGTGCAGCTCGACCAGAAGGCGATCGACAAGCAGTTCGACTCGATCCAGATCCCGGGCCTCGGAGGGGGAGCCGGCGGCCTGCCGGGCTTCGACCTGAACGCACCGCCGAGCATCAACCTGAAATAGCCTCGTCGGCGCGAATTCGTGGTTGCCATCATGGACCGCCCGAACCGGAGACGGTTCGGGCGGTTCCTTCTTGTGCCGCCGTCGCGCGCCGCGCGCGGCCGGCAACGGGTGGAAGCGGCGCGGTGATGGGCACCGCTTTTCCCGAAGCGACGCCCGAACGGGCCGCAAAATCCGGCTCGCGGGCCAGAGTGATATATTACGCGACCTCAGATTGCTGCATCGGCATGTTTCGTATTGACGACGGCAAGCAGGAGCGCGAGAGTTAGCCGCATTTCCCGATAAAACCGGCTTGGCCAGAAGCCTCCGCCATCCAACGGAGCCACCAGGAAGATATATAAGTTTGGCAGCCCCAAAGGCCTCGCTTCGAATCCGTTCCGGTTCCCCGCCACCTTTCCGAGCCCCGCAGACTGACCCCCATGAGATCGCCGATGACGCCCTCGGTCGACTGGTGCCCTTTCGAAGGGCTCGCCCCGCGAGCGTGTCCCCGGTACGGGATGCCGGCGGCCGTGTTATGGCGTCAGGGCGAAGCCAGGCGTTTCGAACTGCCTTGGAGACCGTGATGGCGACGATTGCGACGGCGGGTTTGGGGGACGGGAAGAGCGTCTGGCAGCCCATGCCGGCGAACGGCTTCGTCCGGGACCTGCCGAACCAGGCGAAGGCATGCTCGCGGATCGCGCTTCGCGGCGCCCCCCTTCCCTCGACCGGACGATATCGCTTCGGCTGGACGGACGACAGCTACGACGGAAAGAAGTGAGACCGACGATGATCTACGAAGAGCGCGATTACCGCATCAAGGCGGGCAAGCTGGCCGAATTCGTCAAGATCTACGGCGAATACGGGCTGCCGCTGCAGAAGGAGCATCTCGGGACGTTCCACGCCTATTTCACCACGGAGATCGGCGAATTGAACCATGTCGTGGCGCTGTGGAGCTATACGAGCCTCGACGACCGCATGGCGCGCCGCAAGACGATGCTCGCCGATCCGCGCTGGCAGGACTACCTCAAGCGCGTAGACGGCCTGATCGACACGCAGGACACGCGCATCCTGACGCCCGTCTCCTACTCGCCGATGCAATGAGCATGGCGACCGACAGCTTTACCGTCGAAACGCCCGACGGCGCGCGGCTCAGCGCGGTGGCCGAGGGCACCGGCCGGCCCCTTCTGCTCGTCAGCGGGCTCGGCGGCACGGGCGGCTTCTGGGCGCAGAGCGCGGCCGCGCTCTCGCGCTCCTACCGCGTCATTCGCTTCGACCAGCGCGGCATCGGGGCGAGCAGCCGGGGCGAGGCGCCCTGCACGATCGACCAGCTCGCCCTGGATTGCCTGTCCGTGCTCGACGCGGCGGGGGTGGAGCGTGCCGCGCTGCTCGGCCATTCCACCGGCGGCTGCATCGGCCAGTCGCTCGGCCGGCAGGCTCCGGCGCGGCTCGACGGGCTGATCCTCAGTGCGACCTGGCTCAAGCCGAGCAAGTACATGGCCGGCCTTTTCGGCACGCGCCGCGACATCCTCGACACCGATCCCGCGAGCTATGGCGCGACATCGGCGCTGCTGGCCTATCCGCCGGCCTGGCTCGAGGCGCATTGGGACGTCTACGAGGCGGCCCGCGCCAAGGCGCCGAGCAGCCCCGAGGCGCGGCGGATCGTGCGCGAGCGCATCGACGCGCTGCTCGCATTCGACGGCTCGGCCGACATCGCCTCGCTCACCGGCATGCCGCTCTTCGTGCTGGGCGCGAGGGACGACATCATCGTTCCGGCCTTCCTCCAGGAGCAGCTGGCCGCCGCGCTGCCGGGCTGCAAGCTGACGATGTTCGAGACGGGAGGCCATTTCTTCCCGGTTTCCCGTCCGGACGCCTTCACGGCCTCGGTGAGCGAATGGATGAGCGCGCTGCCATGACGCCCCGCAAGCTCGCGCTGATCGGGTATGGCGCGATCGCCCGCGACCTCGCCGCCAGCCTCATGGAGGCCGCCGGCCCCGGCTACCGGCTGACCGTGCTGCTGAGGCCCGGTTCGCCGTCGCGTGCGCGGGTTCCGGCCGGCATCGAGATCGTCCCGGACGCCGCCGCGCTCGCCGCCGACCGCCCCGATCTCGTGGTCGAGGCCGCCGGGCACGAGGCCGTGCGCGGCACCGTGCCCGAATGTCTCGGGCTCGGACTGCCCGTGCTGATCTCCTCGATCGGCGCGCTCCACGACGCGGCCCTGTTCGACGATCTCCTGCGCCGCGCCACCGGCGCCGGGGGCCGGCTCATCCTGCCATCGGGCGCGCTCGGGGGGCTGGACTATGTCCGGGCCGTGCGCGGCGCGAAGTCGCTCTCCCTGCGCTACGAGTCGCGCAAGCCGCCGTCAGCCTGGAAGGCCGAGCTCGCGGCGCTGGGGTTCGATCCCGCCGCGCTGACCGAACCCGTGACGCTGTTTTCCGGCACGGCGCGCGAGGCAGCCGCGTCCTATCCGCAGAATCTCAACGTCGCGGCGGCGCTCGCGCTCGCCGGCCCCGGCTTCGAGGCGACCGGGGTCGACGTCGTCTGCGATCCGGCCGCGACCGGCAACACCCACAGCGTGGCAGCGAAGAGCGAATACGGCACGCTCTCGCTCACGATCGCCAACACGCCCTCGCCCGACAATCCGAAATCCTCCTGGATTGTCAGCCGTTCGCTGCTCGCCGCGATCGACCAGTTCTTTTCGCCCGTGGTGATGCTGTGAGCACGGTCGCCCGCGCCGCGGCGGCGACGGCAAGCCGGCGGCGCAGCCTGCCGCATTTCGAAGGTGTGTCGGCATGAGACTGGACGGCAAGACGGCGATCATCACCGGAGGCGGCTCCGGCATCGGACACGAGGCCGCGAAGCTCTTCGCGGCAGAGGGCGCCAAGGTCATGGTCGCCGACCGCGACGAAGCCGCCGCGACCCGCGTCGCCGGCGAGATCGCCGCCGCCGGCGGCTCGGCCGTGGCCCACACGGTCGACGTCTCGAAAGAGAACGAAGTCGCCGGCATGATCGAGCGGGCCGTCGCCGAACTCGGCAGGCTCGACATCCTCGTCAACAATGCCGGCTACGGCATCGCCGGAACCGTGGTCACCACCTCGGAGGCGGACTGGAACGCGCTGATGGCGGTGAACGTCAACGGCGTGTTCTTCGGCTGCAAGCACGCGATTCCCGTCATGGCGAAGCAGGGCGGCGGCGCCATCGTCAACACCGCCTCGGCGGCGGCCAATGTCGGCATTCACGACCGCGCGGCCTATGTCGCCTCGAAGGGCGCCGTCGCCGCGCTGACGCGGGCCATGGCCATCGACCATGTCGATGCCGGCATCCGGATCAACGCGGTCGCCCCCGGGACGATCGAATCACCGTATTTCACCAAGATCCTGAGTGGCCCCGATGGCGCCGAGCTGCGCCGTGGCCTCGAGGAACGCCAAGCGATGGGCCGCCTCGGCAAGCCCGTCGAAATCGCGCAAGCGATGCTCTGGCTGGCCAGCGACGACGCCTCCTTCTGCACCGGCTCGGTGGTGGTGGTGGATGGCGGCTGGACGGCGCGCGGCGACCGCAAACCCCAGAAAAAGGCTTGAATCGACCATGTACGGACTTCAGGGACGGCGGGCCATCGTCACCGGCGCGGCCCATGGCATCGGGAAGGGCATCGCGGCCCGGCTGCTGGCCGAGGGCTGCGATGTCGGCATCCTCGACATCGACCCGGCCGCCGCGGAGGCGACCGCCGCCGCGCTGGCGCAGGCCGGCGGCAAGGTCGCGTTCGCCGGAGGCGACGTCTCGTCGAAGGACAGCGTCGTCAGCGCGGTCGGGCGGCTGCGGGCCGAACTCGGCCCCATCGACATCCTCGTCAACAACGCCGGCATCCTGAAGGTCGGCAAGCTGCTGGAGACCAGCGACGAGGACTGGAGGCTGCATTTCGCCGTGAATGTCGACGGCATGTTCAACGTCACCCGCGCCGTGGCTCCTGAGATGGTGGAGCGCCGCAAGGGGGCGATCGTCAATATCGCCTCCTGGATGGGCAAATCGGGTGTCGCCGCCTACGGCGCTTATTGCGCCTCGAAATTCGCGATCATCGGCGCGACGCAGTCGCTCGCCTGCGAGGTCGGCGAATTCGGCGTGCGTGTCAACGCGGTCGGGCCCGGCCTGATCGTCGACACCAAGATGCGCGACGAATCCGAGATCAAGCGCAAGGCCGAGGGCTTGCCGAGCGCCTTCGACCGCGCCAAGGACATCCCGCTGCGCCGGCCCGGCTTTCCGGACGACATCGCCAAGGCGGTCGCCTTCCTCGCCTCCGACGAGGCCGACTACATCACCGGCGAGACGATCAGCATCACGGGCGGCCTCTGGAACGACTGAGCCGGCCCGCTCGCCCGAAGGGGGATCGGTTCCTCGCGTCGGTGCTTTCGGCTCCGCCGAGGACAATCCGAAAAGCGCAGCAGTGTGGGCGGCATGACAGCCGCCTTCACGGAGCAGTCGCGCTGACGGACGAGATCGGACGGGCTGTGATCGATCTCCTCCTCCGGCTCCGAGCCATGCGTGCTTCGCCAGGGCTCAGGCCATCGCCAGCCGCCGCGCCGCAAGCTGCCGCAGGATGACCGGCGCAGCGACGACGACGCCGGCGAGGATGCTCACTGGCGTGGCGAGGATCATCGGCAGCGCCGCAAGCCCCAGCACGAGACGCTCCCACAGGGCCAGCGGGGCCAGGAGCCAGCCTGCGAAGGCGGCCGAGAGCAGAATCACGCTGGCGATGCAGGACAGCGTCGATCCCACGAACTCCATCCAGCTGAAGTCCGGCACCATGATCAGCATCGAGGGGGAGAAGACGAAGACGAAGGGCACGAGTACCTTGCCGAGCGCGAGCCGGAAGGCGGTGTTGCCCGTCTTGAACGGATCGGCGCCGGCCATGCTCGCGCCGGCATAGGCCGAGATCGCCACCGGCGGCGTCACATCCGCGAGAACGCCGTAGTAGAAGACGAAGAAATGCGCCACGAGCGGCGCCACGCCGAGCATGCCGAGCGCCGGCGCCGCGACCGTCACCATGATGATGTAGTTCGCGGTCGTCGGCACGCCGCAGCCGAGCAGGATGCAGACGACACCGGTCAGCAGCAGCGTGAAGAACAGCGTCGCAGATTTGATGTCGAAGGGCAGGAAGGGGGCGATGGCGAGGATGCCGCGCGCCCACTGGTCGGCCAGCGACGTGACGATCCAGGAGATCTTGAAGCCGACGCCGGTCAGGGTGACGACGCCGACGATCACACCGACGGTCGCAGCCGCGGCGCCGACGCCGATGGCGTATTTGGCCCCGAGGATGAAGGCGTCGACCATATCGGCGAGCCGGCGCCGCCCCTCCTGCGAGCTGAGCAGCACGCCATGCGCCATCGCCGCGAAGGCGGCGAGCGTCAGCGCCAGGTTGACGCCGGGCACGCGCAGGATCTCGGTGGGCGCGCAGATGCCGATGGCGAGAGCCAGCACCAGCGCGCTAGCCGCGCGATAATGGGCGAGGCCGACGACCATGCAGCCGGTGATGCCCCAGAAAGCCGCCAGATAGGGCGTGTAGCCCGTGAACAGGATCAGGATCAGCGCGAAGAGTGGGGCGACCGTCGGCCAGTCGCGGGCGAAGACCTCTCGCAGCTCGGGGATCTCCGCGTCGGTCAGCCCGCGCATGCCGGTGCGGCGAGCCTCGAAATGCACCTGCATCAGAACGCCGAAGAAGTGCATGAAGGCCGGCACAATGGCGGCGATGACGATGGTCGCATAGGGCAGGTTGAGGAACTCGACCATCAGGAAGGCGGCCGCGCCCATGATGGGCGGCGTGATCTGCCCACCTGTCGCGGCGGTGGACTCGATCGCCGCGGCGAAATGGCGCTTGTAACCGAGGCGGATCATCATCGGGATCGTCAGCGAGCCCACGGTCACCGTGTTGGCGACCGAGGAACCGGAGATCATGCCGAAGAGGGCCGAGCCGAAGATCGAGATCTTGGCCGGGCCACCGGCGAAGCGTCCCGCGACGGAGGCGGCGACACCGAGAAAGAGCCGGCCGAGACCGATGCGCGTCGCCAGCACGCCGAACAGGACGAAGTGGAAGACATAGGTGGCGACGACGCCGAGCGCGACGCCGTAGATGCCCTGACTGGTCAGGTAGAGATGGTTGACCAGCGTCGACCAGCTCGCGCCCGGATGCAGGAAAATGCCGGGAAACCAGTTGCCGTAGAGCGCGTAGATCATCGCGAACAACGCGATCAGCGGAAGGCCCCAGCCGATCGCGCGACGCGTCGCCTCGATCATCAGCACGATGGTGATCGACCCCATCACCACGTCGAGCGTCGAGGGGTTACCGACCCGGAAGACGAGATCCTCGAAGATCCAGGGCACGTACAGGCTCGAGACCGCCACGGCGACGGCGAAAATCCAGTCGTAGAGCGGCACGCCGCCGGGCCGGAGCGTGCTCGAGGCGTGCACGACCTGGCCGTCGCTGCGCCGCGCCGAGAAGACAAGGAAAATCAGTCCCAGCACGAAGGCCAGGTGGATGCCGCGATGCGTCGTCTCGCGCAGCAGGCCGAAACCGGCCGTGTAGTAGTGGAAGGCCGAGAGCGCCAGCAGCAGGCCGCCGACGAGCAGCGACGTGCCATGCGGCAGCTTGCGGAACTGCATCTCCGGATCGAGCTCTGCCTCGAGCTTGGCGAGATCGGCGGCGGAGGGCGTAGCGGTCATCGGCAACCTTCGAGAACGACCGGCCAATCGCCGGTATCGGCCGCGCTTCCCGGGCGGCGCACAGCGCCGACCCGGGAAGCTCCGGCATGAGACGCTCGGGATAGGCCCGAGCGTAGCGTCGGCTGTTTACTTCAGCAGGCCCGCTTCCTTGTAGAAGCGCTCGGCACCCGGATGCAGCGGCACGCCCTGCAGGCCCGCGAGAGCCGAGGCCTTCTGGATCGCCTTGCCCTTGGCGTGGCCGGCGTCGAGCGCGGCACGGGTCTTGTCGCTCCAGAGCGCCTTGGTGACGGCATAAACCGTATCGGCCGAGATCTTCGACGAGGTCACCCAATGGGCGCCGACGGCGACGGTCTTGACCGCGGCGACGTCCTTGTAGGTGCCGGCCGGGATCTCATCGGCGGCGAAGAACGGAAACTCCTTGGCGAGCTTCTCGGCCTGGGGGCCGCTGATCGGCAGGATGTCGATGCCGGAACCGGTCGAGGCAAGCTCGGAGATTGCCGCCGCCGGGAAGCCTCCGGTGAAGAAGAAGGCGTCGACAGAGCCGTCCTTCATCTTCTCTGCCGCCTGGTTGGGCTTCAGATACTCGGCCTTGATGTCCTTGGTCGTGATGCCATAGGCGCCAAGAATGGCCGCGGCGTTCAGGAGCGTGCCCGAGCCCGGCTCGTCGATCGAGACCGACTTGCCCTTGAGATCCGCGATGCTCTTCACATTCGCAGCCTTGCGCACCACGACATGCACGCTCTCGGGATACAGATTCGCGATGGAGCGCAGCTCCTCGACCTTCGGCTTGCCCTCGAAGACGCCGGTGCCGGAATAGGCCCAATAGGCGACGTCGGCCTGCACGAAGCCCGATTCCGCGGCACCGCCGACGATGGCGTTGACGTTGGCGACCGAGCCGTTGCTCGCCACGGCCGTGGCGACGAGCTGCGGCGGCGAGGAGATGGCATTCGCGATCAAGCCGCCGATCGGGTAATAGGTGCCCGCCGTGCCGCCCGTGCCGATGCGGAAGAAGGCAGGGGCCTGTGCGAGCGCGAGACCGGCTGCCAGGGCGGCGCCGCCCAGCACGACGCCTGCGGCAATGAGCTTCTTGCGGAAAATCGTCATGGATAGTCTCCGTTGATGCACGACTTTCCAAGGCTTTGCGCCCGAGATCAAGAGAATAGCCTCGGCATAACCACGTCACCCTCACCGGCTCGCCGTTCCGCAGGGCCGAGACCGCACGCATCGCCAGAACCGCCGTGTTGCCCCGGCCTCGGCCGCGCGATAGTCAGGCGCTGGACATTCGATGCTCCGAGGGGGGACGACGAGCCTTGAAGACGCATATTCTCCTCGTAGCCGCCGCTCTCTGCCTGGGCTCCACATCCGCGCTCGCCGCCGGCGATATCGGAGGCGCCTCCATGGGGATGACCTGGGCCCTGCCCTTCGCCGGCATGCTGCTCTCGATCGCCCTGGGGCCGGTCCTGTTTCCGCATTTCTGGGAGCTGAACTACGGCAAGTTCGCCGCCTTCTGGGCCGCTCTCGCCCTGCTGCCGCTGGTCGTCTTCCGCGGCTTCGACCCCGCGTTCGGCGCGCTGCTGCACACGGCGCTGCTCGAATACATCCCCTTCATCATCCTGCTCTTCGCGCTGTTCACGATCGCCGGCGGCATCCTGATCATGGGCAACCTGCACGGCACGCCGGCGACGAACACGGCGCTGCTGGCGATCGGCACCGCGATGGCGAGCGTCGTCGGCACGACCGGCGCCTCGATCATCATGATCCGCCCGCTGCTGCGCGCGAACGACAGCCGGCGCCACAACGTCCATGTCGTGGTGTTCTTCATCTTCCTGGTCTCGAATATCGGCGGCTCGCTGACGCCGCTCGGCGACCCGCCGCTCTTCCTGGGGTTCCTGCGCGGGGTCTCGTTCTTCTGGACGACCACGCATCTGCTGCCTGAGACCGGCTTCGCGGTCGCCGTGCTGCTCGCCCTGTTCTACGCGATGGACCGGTGGTTCTACCGCAAGGAAGAGGGGATGCCGCCCCTGAAGGACCCGACGCCCGACCGCGACATCAAGCTCTACGGCAAGATCAACATCCTGCTGCTGGGCGGTGTCATCGCCGCCATCCTGATGTCGGCCAACTGGAAGCCGGGCATCGTTTTCGACATCCACGGCGTCCATGTCGAGTTGCAGAACCTCGTCCGCGACATCCTCCTGCTCGTGCTCGCAGGCCTCTCGCTGGCACTGACGCCGAAGCCGGTCCGGGCCGGCAACGAGTTCTCGTGGGGCCCGATCAAGGAGGTCGCCAAGCTCTTCGCGGGGATCTTCGTCTGCATCATCCCGGTTCTGGCGATGCTGCAGGCGGGGCGCGAGGGCGCCTTTTCCGGCCTCGTCGCGCTGGTCAGCAACCCCGATGGCAGCGCCAACAACGTCGCCTATTTCTGGCTGACCGGGGCGCTCTCGTCCTTCCTGGACAATGCGCCGACCTATCTCGTCTTCTTCGAGCTCGCGGGCGGCGACCCCAAGGCGCTGATGACAACGGGAGCGCTGACGCTGACCGCGATCTCGGCCGGCGCGGTCTTCATGGGCGCCAACAGCTATATCGGCAACGCGCCCAACTTCATGGTCTACGCCATCGCCAAGGACCGAAAGGTCGCGATGCCGAGCTTCTTCGGCTACATGCTCTGGTCGGGCTCGATCCTGATCCCGCTGTTCATCCTGCAGACGCTGATCTTCTTTCGCTGATCTGCAGCGCTCGGGCGTCACGCTCGCCCTTGTTGGGAGCATCCACGTCTTGAATACCGCGCGCGATGAAGGAAGACGTGGATGGTCGGGACAAGCCCGACCATGACGGAGGTTGGTTCGACAGCCTATGGCCGCGCCGTCGGCACGCCTTCCCGGATCTTCGCGGAAAAATCCGGGTCGTCGAGCGAGATGGTGCGCGCATGCTCGCCGATCCGCGCCCGCCGCACCAGTTCCGGCAAAGGCATGTCGGTGCGCACCGCGCCGATGCGCTGGAGGTAGCCGGGCAGATAGCCCGACAGCAGCACGCGCGGGTCGAACGGCACCGAGAAGGTCCAGCCCGGCGCGACCTTGCGGACGAGCTCGAAGACGACTGTGGTGCAGTTCGTCGTCAGCGTGTTGTACCAGCGCGGCTTCAGCGAGAGGCGATTGACGTCGACGATATAGGCCAGCAGCAGGTCGCGGGCCTGCGCCGGGGTCGCCGCGAGCCGGAACAGGCGGACATCCTCCTTGCGGGCGTGGCTGCGCAGGCCGACGATGTCGCGCTCGTCGGCCGCGACATAGGCCATTTCGTAGCTCCGGAAGAAGCCGGCGAGCGCCGACCACTCCTCGCCCTTCTCGCGGCGCACCTCGATCGAGAAGGTCAGAGGCGGCTGATCCGTGAAATCGAAGCTGACGAGGAGATGGGCGATCGCCTCCCCCGACCAGTAGGACAGGAAGAGATCGGCACCGGCGACCTTGGAGAGGTCATAGCGCCGCGTTTCCCAATGCTGGTCGTAGTCCTCCTCGGTGCGCCAGCGGAAGTGGCGCAGATTCGTGACGGTGAGCACGTCGCCCTGCCGCTCGATCCGGGGCAGGCGGGCGAGTTCGGGAATCCAGTCGCGCTGATGAGAGGGGGCCATGCCCTGCCACCAGCCGAGCAGGCCGATGAACAGCACGGCGAAGGAGAGGGGCAGGCGCGGGGCGCCCGTCCAGACCCCGACGATCCCGGCCAGGCCCGCGAGGCCGAAGCCGATGGCGGCCGCGACTGCGACGCCTCCGGCGAGGCGGAACGACAGCAGCCCCGCCCCCCAGACGGCGCAGCCGAGAAGGGCGAGCGAGACGAGAAGCTTCAGCAAAACGAAAAGGAGGTGGCGCATGGCCACCTCCCCTATCACATCAAGCGGCCAGCGATCACGCCGCCATGGAATTCGTCGGAGCCGCGGCCTTCACCGCGTCGTCGACATGGGCCTCGAAGCGCGCGAAGTTCTTGGCGAACATGCCGACGAGGCTCTTGGCCGTCTCGGCGAACGCCGCCTTATCCTGCCAGGTCTTGACCGGGTACAGGATGTGCGGCTCGACGCCGGGCACCGAAGTGGGAACGGCAAAACCGAAATAAGGATCCCGGCGGAAATCGGCGCGGTTGAGCGAGCCGTCGAGCGCGGCCGAGAGCAGGCGGCGCGTAACGCGGATCGGCATGCGCCGGCCGACGCCGTACTTGCCGCCGGTCCAGCCCGTGTTCACCAGCCAGCAGTCGACATGGTGCTTGGCGATGAAGTCGCGCAGCAGATTGGCGTATTCCGACGGGTGGCGCGGCAGGAACGGCGAGCCGAAGCAGGTCGAGAACTCCGGCTGCACGCCGACGAGCCCGCGCTCGGTGCCGGCGACCTTGGCGGTGTAGCCGGACAGGAAGTGATACATCGCCTCGGCCGGGGTCAGCTTGGCGATCGGCGGCATTACGCCGAAGGCGTCGGCGGTCAGCATCACGATGTTCTTCGGAATGCCGGCGCGGCCGGTGCGCGAGGCGTTGGGGATGAAATCGAGCGGGTAGGCCGAGCGGGTGTTCTCGGTCTTGCTCTCGTCGTCGAAGTCGACCTCATGCGTCAGCGGGTCGAGCACGACGTTCTCCAGCACCGTGCCGAAGCGCAGCGAGGCGGCGTGGATCTGCGGCTCGGCCTCGGCCGAGAGGCGGATCGTCTTGGCGTAGCAGCCGCCCTCGAAATTGAAGATGCCGTCCTTCGACCAGCCGTGCTCGTCGTCGCCGATCAGCGTGCGGTTCGGATCGGCCGAGAGCGTCGTCTTGCCGGTGCCCGAGAGGCCGAAGAAGATCGCCGAATCGTCCTTGTCGCCGACATTGGCCGAGCAGTGCATCGGCACGACGCCCTTGGTCGGCAGGACGTAGTTCAGATAGGTGAAGACCGACTTCTTCATCTCGCCGGCATAGGCCGAGCCGCCGATCAGCACGATCTTGCGGGTGAAGTCGATCGCGATCACCGTCTCGCTGCGGCAGCCATGGCGCGCCGGATCGGCCCTGAAGCTCGGCAGATCGACGATCGTCATCTCGGGCACGTAGGAGGCGATCTCCTCGGCGGCCGGGCGAATCAGCAGGTTGCGGATGAACAGCGAGTGCCAGGCGAGCTCGGTGAAGACCCGCGCCTTGACGCGATGGGCCGGGTCGGCGCCGCCGTAGAGATCCTGGGCGAAGAGCTCCTTGCCCTCGGCGTGCTTGATGAAATCGGCGAGCAGAGCCTCGAACTTGGCCGGCTCCATCGCATTGTTGTTATCCCACCAGACCGTGTTCTCGGTGAGGGCGTCGCGGACCGTGAACTTGTCCTTGGGCGAGCGGCCGGTATGGGTGCCCGTATCGGCCACCAGCGCGCCGCCGCGGGCGAGCTGCGATTCGCCGCGCCGCAGCGACTCCTCGTAGATGACCGGCGCCTCGAGATTCCAGTAGACGGCCTTCAGCCCCTTGAAGCCGAAGGTGTCGGCGCCATGGGCTGGGTTCACGTGACCGATGGTTTTCACACAATTTCTCCCGATACGGACCACGCGTCAGGCGCGCCGGACAGGTTTCTGAGATGCGCGCGAACCGCAGAGCCCACGCGCGGGAAAACGGACATTCAAGTACGGTAAGGTTTTATTAGGGCCATCATCGGCCGGCCTCAACCCGTCGCGAAGTCGCTGCACGAGGCAATATTGTTTAAATCGATTGAATATCTGGGCATGGTAAACCCGTCCGCATCAGATCGCGCCGGAAAGTCCTGCCTCCAGCTGCGCAAACGCCGCGCGAAGCGCCTCCGGACCGTCGACGAGCGTGGGATAGAGCAGGCGCGCGGTCTGATCGGCGAGGATGAGATCGATCCCCTCGGGATCGAGCCCCGTCGCCCGCCAGCGCCCGTCCCGCAGGCCGAGCAGGCGGGTTGCGCAACGGCGCAAGGCGCCCGCGCCTTCGGCATTGAGGCGCGCGAGTTCGGACTCTTCGACCTCCGCCAGCGCGGCACAGGCTGCCGGAGCGAGGAGCAGCTCCTCGGCCGTCACGGACCCGGCGCGGGCAAAGCCGCCATTCAGATGCGCGGCCTCGACCGTCAGACGATAGAGCGCGAAATCAGGGAAGCCGGCATAGAGCCTGGCCTTGGGGTGGCGGGACAGAAAGCGGGCGAGCGCCCGCGGCTCGTCATGGCGCTCGACGCGGCCGACCACGCTCAACCGCTCGGACGCCGCCAGCGGATCGCCCTTGCCGAACACGGCGAACATCAGCGAGGCGCGGGGATCGGCCTCGACATTGCGGGTGTGCAGGGCGAGCCGCGACAGGAGCATCAGAGGCGTGCCGTCGCTGTCCGTGGCGAGGTTGACCATGGTTGAGAGCGGGAAGCCGCTCGCCGGATCGAGCGTCGCGAAGGCGCCGCTGCGCGCGCTGCGCAGGACACGGCGCGCGGTAGCGAGCACGTCGAAGGAGGCGGGCGGCGCCCCGCCCAGCTCGACGCCGCGCGGCGTGATGGCCTGCGGGTTGCGCGACGATGCGGCTTGCGACATTGACGGGGCCCCGTTTCGCGGCCGCACCGTCCACCCCGGAAGGACCAAAACGAGCGTCCGTGCGTTAGCCATAGCGAAACCGCCACGGCGCCGCTAGATTGGCGCCATGCTTTGGCCTCGCTCGCGCGTGAGTTGAGCCTAGCCAGGAACATGACAGAGAGAGTGCATGCCCACCATCGCGCTGGTCGATGACGACCGCAACATCCTGACGTCGGTATCCATCGCGCTCGAGGCCGAGGGCTATCGCATCATGACCTATACGGATGGAGCCTCGGCGCTCGACGGGCTGAAGCAGAACCCTCCGGATCTCGCGATCTTCGACATCAAGATGCCGCGCATGGACGGCATGGAGCTGCTGCGCCGGCTGCGGCAGAAATCCGACCTACCCGTGATCTTCCTCACCTCGAAGGACGAGGAGATCGACGAACTCTTCGGCCTGAAGATGGGCGCGGACGACTTCATCCGGAAGCCCTTCTCGCAGCGCCTGCTGGTCGAGCGGGTGAAGGCGATCCTGCGCCGCTCCGGCGCCCGCGATGCCGCCGTCGTGCCGCGCACCGAGGATGCCAAGGTTCTCGAACGCGGCCTGCTCCGCATGGACCCGGAGCGCCACACCTGCACCTGGAAGGGCGAGCCGGTGACGTTGACGGTCACCGAGTTCCTGATCCTGCAGTCGCTGGCGCAGCGCCCGGGCGTGGTGAAGAGCCGCAACGCCCTGATGGACGCGGCCTATGACGACGAGGTCTATGTCGACGACCGCACCATCGACAGCCACATCAAGCGGCTGCGCAAGAAGTTCAACCAGGTCGACGTCGACTTCGACATGATCGAGACCCTCTACGGCGTGGGCTATCGGTTCAAGGAGGTCTGATCCGGCAGCGCGCTCCGGCCGGTCGGCGCGGACCCGCCGCCTCGTCCGGCGCAATCCGGGAGCGGTTCGAACACATGGCAACGATCGAGGACGGCAGCCGGGGAACCACCGCGACGGCATGGCGCCAGCGCCTCGCCGAGCGCTGCCGCAAGGCGTTGCGCGCGGTCTCGTCGCGCGCGGCGTCCAGCCTGACGCGGCGCATCGTCGTTCTCAACCTCGCGGGCCTCGTCGCGCTGCTCGTCGGCTTCCTCTACCTCAACCAGTTCCGCGAAGGCCTGATCGAGGCCCGCGTGCAGAGCCTTCTGACCCAGGGCGAGATCATCGCGGGTGCGATCGCCGCCTCGGCGATGGTCGAGACCGACACCATCACCATCGATCCGGACAAGCTGCTGCAGCTCCAGGCGGGCGAGAGTGCCGGCATCGCCGAGGACCCTCTCGATTTCTCGATCAACCCCGAGAAGGTCGCCCCTCTTCTCCGGCGGCTGGTGACGCCGACCAAGACGCGCGCTCGCGTCTACGACCGCGACGGCATGCTGACGCTCGATTCGCGCAACCTCTATTCGCGGGGCGACGTGCTGCGGATGGACCTGCCCCGCATCGGCGAGCCCGACGAGGCGCCGCTGCTGGAGCGCACCTGGAACATGCTGCGCAACCGGCTCGGCCGCGCCGACGTGCCGGCCTATGACGATTTCGAGAACGCCAACGGCAAATCCTACCCGGAGGTCGCGCGCGCGCTCAGCGGCGCGCCGGCCAGCGTGGTCCGCGTCAACACCCGCGGGCAGACCATCGTCTCGGTCGCCGTGCCGGTGCAGCGCTTCCGGACGGTGAAGGGGGTGCTGCTGCTCTCGACCCAGGGTGGCGACATCGATGCCGTCATCGCCTCGGAGCGCTACGCGATCTTCCGGGTGTTCGCCATCTCGGCCGTGGTGATGATCCTGCTCTCCGTGCTGCTCGCCAACACCATCGCCGAGCCGATCCGCAAGCTGGCGGACGCGGCCCAGCGCGTGCGCCGCGGCGTGAAATCCCGCGAACAGATCCCGGACTTCGCCAGCCGCCACGACGAAATCGGCCATCTCTCCGGCTCGCTGCGGGACATGACCAAGGCCCTCTACAGCCGCATCGAGGCCATCGAGAGTTTCGCGGCCGACGTCGCGCACGAGCTCAAGAACCCGCTGACCTCCCTGCGCAGCGCCGTCGAGACCCTGCCGAGGGCCAAGTCGGACGATTCGCGCGCGCGGCTGCTGGCCGTCATCCAGCACGACGTGCGCCGCCTCGATCGGCTTATTTCCGACATCTCGGACGCCTCGCGGCTCGACGCCGAACTCGCGCGCAACGACGCCGAGCCGGTCGATCTGGACCCGGTGGTGAGCGCCGTCGTCACGGTGCAGAACGAGACCCGCCGCGAGGGACAGCCGCGAATCGCCTTCACGGCCGAGCGCAGCGGCCAGCGGGCGGGCGGGCGCGGCGGCTTCCTCGTCATGGGCCACGACTCGCGGCTCGGACAGGTGATCGCGAACCTGATCGACAACGCCCGGTCCTTCTCGCCGCCGGACGGCGAGGTCCGCGTCCATCTCTCGCGGGCGGGCGACAGGATCATCATCACGGTCGACGACGACGGCCCCGGTATCGAGCACCATGCGCTCGAACGCATCTTCGAGCGCTTCTACACCGACCGCCCCAGCGAAGGCTTCGGGCAGAACTCGGGCCTCGGCCTGTCGATCTCGCGCCAGATCGTGGAAGCGCATCGCGGCACCATTCGCGCCGAGAACCGCCTCGGCCCCGCCGGACCGGACGGCGAGCCGACACGGCTCGGCGCACGCTTCACCGTCTGCCTGCCGGTGGCGCAACCCGCGACCTGAGGCCGGATGATCCCTGGAACCGCCATGCGCGACATCCGTGTCCATGCGACGACCGTAGCCGTCGGCGAGGCCGGCGTGCTGATCCGGGGCGCGTCCGGCTCGGGCAAGTCCGCCCTGGCTCTGGCGCTGATCGGGCTCGCCGCCCCCCTCGGCCGCTTCGCCCGGCTCGTCGCGGATGACCGGACCGCCATCCAACGGCGCGGAAGCAGGCTCGTGGCGCGCCCGGTGGCGCCGCTCGAGGGACTGATCGAACGGCGCGGGCTGGGCCTCACCCCGGAACCGCATCTCGACGCGGCCGTCTTGCGGCTCGTGGTCGATATCGTCGAGGCCCCGGAGCGCATGCCGGAGCCGGAGGCGCTGCTGGAGCGCATCCTGGAGATCGACCTGCCCCGCATCTTCGTGACCGGCGGCGAGGGATCGGCGCGGCTCGTGGTGACCGCGCTCGCGCTTTTCTCCGACCCGGCGTGACGCCCGGCAGGCCCCGGCGCCGCCTCAACCCGGCCTCTTCCGGCTTTCGCCGGGCGCTCTTAATTCCACAAGTTCGAAGCACCCGCTTGCGCATATCTCGCACCTGCCGCATAAACCGCCACCTTGTCCTGGCGCCAGCCGGGGCTCTGCGGTGCCATACTGAATGATCGGACTGGTCCTTGTGACGCATGGGCATCTGGCGACGGAGTTCCGCTCCGCGCTGGAACACGTCGTCGGCCCTCAGAAGAATCTCGTCACCATCGCCATCGCCCCCGATGACGACATGGAAAGCAGGCGGCGCGACATCATCGCCGCCGTCGACGAGGTCGAGACCGGACGGGGCGTGATCGTGCTGACCGACATGTTCGGCGGCACGCCGTCGAACCTCGCCATCTCCGTGATGGAGCCGGGGCGTATCGACGTGGTCGCCGGCATGAACCTGCCGATGCTGATCAAGCTCGCCAGCGTGCGCGAGGACAAGAGCCTCGACGAGGCGGTCACCAGCGCGCAGGAGGCCGGGCGCAAATACATCACCGTCGCCAGCCGCGTCCTGGCGGGCAAGTAACGGCGGCTGCGGTGGACGGGATGGACGAAGACTGCGACTGCCCCGAACCCGCCATTCCGGACGGCGCCCTCTGGCGAGAGCTGGAGATCGTCAACAAGAAGGGCCTGCATGCCCGCGCCACGGCGAAATTCGTGCAATGCGCCGCCCGCTTCGAATCCGACATCACGGTGAGCCGCTGCGGCGAGACGGTCGGCGCCACCTCGATCATGGGCGTGCTGACGCTCGGTGCCGGCATCGGCTCGACGATCATCGTGGCCGCGAAGGGCGCCGATGCGAGCGAGGCGCTGGACGCGCTCGCGGCGCTCGTCGCCGACAGGTTCGGCGAGGGCGAGTAGCGGCCGTGGCGGGCTGGGGCTGGCCTGCTCTGGTTCAGTTCATCGTCGGGATCGGCCTCATCTTCTGGTTCTTCGTGAGACTGCTGCGGGGCCGCTTCTCCTTTCGACAGATGCGTCGCGGACAGTGGTGGTTCTGACGGAGCCCTGCCGTGATCGTCACATACACGCAGCACGCCATCGACATGCTTGCCGAACGTGGGATCGAGCGTGCCTGGGTCGAGCGGACGATCCTGCAGCCCGATGCCATCGAGCCTGACCCCCGTCACGGCGATAGACAGCGTGCTTTCCGGATCGTGCCCGAACGCGACGGCAGAGTGCTGCCTGTGGTATATGCGCAATCTGGACAGGAATGCCGGGTGATCACGCTGTTTCTGGATCGAGGCCGGAGATGAAGACCCATTACGACGTCGAGACCGACGCCCTCTATCTGCGCTTCGCCGATACCCCTGTGAGCGAGAGCGAGGAGGTGCGCCCGGGCATCGTGTTCGATTTCGACACCGAAGGACGGATCGTCGCCGTCGAAATCCTGGACGCGACGGAGCATTTGGCGAATGGCGCGGACCTCAAGAACCTGGCCGCCGCCTGACCAGGACGGCTGAGCCTGTCCAATCCGCCGGCAAGGCTCAGGCTTCCGCCTCCGAAACGCTCGCCAGCAGGTTCGCAAGAAGTCGCGTGCCCTGCATGAAATCGTCGATCTCCATCGCCTCGTCGGGGTTGTGACTGCCCTTGTCGTTGCGCAGGAAGATCATCACAGCCGGGATGCCGGCCTCGGCGAAGTCCTGCGCGTCGTGGCCGCCGCCGCTCGCCATCGGCAGCGTGGGGATCGCGAGACCATCCGCAGCGGCCTCCAGCGCCGCGACCAGCCTGCCGTCCATCGGCGAGGGCACCTGCCGGTCGAACGGGTCGAGCATGAAGGAGACGCCGCGTGCGCCGGCGATGCGGTCGGCCTCGGCCCGCAGGAACGCCTCCATGCCGTCGAGCACCGCCTTGTCGCGGCTGCGCATGTCGAGGGCGAAGGCGACGTCTCCCGGCACGCGCGTGATCGAGTGGATCTCCGGGTCGGTCGAGACCTTGCCGATGGTGACGACGAGATCCTCGCCACGCTCGCGCCGCAGCGCCCATTCGCGATCGAGCGCCATCGCCAGCTCCGCCAGCGCGAAGACGACGTCACGCCGGTATTCATGCGGCACCGCGCCGGAATGCGACCATTCGCCCCGCACGCGGCCGTTGCGCACCCGGTAGGCGCCGCGAATGCCGCCGACGATGCCGACGGGAACGTCCCTGTTGTGCAGGATCGGCCCCTGCTCGATATGGAGTTCTGCGAAGCCGGCCACGGTCGCGGGGCTCAGGACCGGCGGCCCGGCCAGGATGCGGGCTGGGTCGAATCCGGCCTGCGCCATCATCTCGCCGAGAGGAAGCCGGGTCGCGACGTGGATCGCGCTCTCCATCTCGCCCGGCCAGAGCAGGCCGAGCGCGGCGCGGCTGCCGAGATGGCCGCCATGCTTTCCGACGAACCAGCTGCTGCTCTCCTCGGCACGGAAACCGGCGACGACGACGTCGCAGGCCGACCTCAGACCCGCGTCGATCATCGCGGCGACGCTGGTCAAGGCCGCGATAAAACCGGCGGCCCCGTCGAAATTGCCGCCGCGCGGCACGGAGTCGAGATGCGAGCCGCTGAACCAGGCAGGGCGCGACGGGTCCCGGCCGGCCAGGCGGGCATAAAGATTGCCGGCGGCGTCGACCGTGACCTCCAACCCCAGTTCGCGTGCCAGGCGCGTGGCCAGGTCATGGGCGATCTGCTCGCCTTCCATATAAGAGGCACGCGTGACGCCGGGACCGTCCAGGGTGAGCGCGCGCAGCTCGTCGAAGATGCCGGCCGCATAGCTGCGGCGCGCGAGCACGGCCGCATCGAGCGCGGGGGCGGGCCTGAAGGCGGTCGGGATAGCGGTCATGGCGCGGCTCTCGTGACCGCGCCGACGTCGCAAAGTTCGTGCCCTCGCACAACACATAAAGACATCTTTATATCTTTTATTGCTTCTGTGCCCCGGGCCTGCTAAAGACCGCCCGCCATTCAGGATCGAACACTCGGAGCACGCTCGTGTCGGATTACGTCGTCAAGGACATCGGCCTCGCGGATTACGGCCGCAAGGAAATCAACATGGCCCAGGACGAGATGCCGGGCCTGATGGCGATCCGCGCCGAGCACAAGGGCAAGGCCCCGCTCAAGGGCGCGCGCATCGCCGGCTGCCTGCACATGACCATCCAGACCGCCGTGCTGATCGAGACGCTGAAGGAACTCGGCGCCGATGTGCGCTGGTCGTCCTGCAACATCTTCTCGACCCAGGACCACGCCGCCGCCGCGATCGCCGCGACGGGCACCCCCGTCTTCGCCATCAAGGGCGAGACGCTGGAGGATTACTGGGAGTACGTCCTCAAGACCGCGACCTGGGGTGACGGCGGCACGCCGAACATGATCCTGGACGACGGCGGCGACCTGACCATGCTGATCATCCTCGGCGCCGAAGCCGAGGCCGGCAAGGCCGAGTTCCTCGACAAGCCGGGCAACGAGGAAGAAACGATCTTCTTCAAGCTGATCAAGCGCCAGCTCAAGGACAATCCGGGCTGGTTCACCAAGACCCGCGACGCGATCAAGGGCGTCTCGGAAGAGACCACCACCGGCGTGCACCGCCTTTACGAGCTGGCCAAGGCGAACCGCCTGCCGTTCCCGGCGATCAACGTCAACGACTCGGTCACCAAGTCGAAGTTCGACAACCTCTATGGCTGCCGCGAGTCGCTGGTCGACGCCATCCGCCGCGGCACCGACGTGA
>QFQY01000113.1 GCA_003248805.1 Chelatococcus sp.
CGTCGCGGCTCATGCCGGGCTTGCGCGGCACGCCGGCGGTGACGATGATCACGTCGGCGCCCTTGATGTCCTCATAGGAGCTCGTGCCCTTGTAGCCGGCGTCGAAGCCGTCGACCGGGGACGACTCGGCGATGTCCAGGCCCTTGCCCTGCGGGATGCCGTCGGCGATGTCGAACAGGACGATGTCGCCCAGTTCCTTGAGACCGGCGAGGTGTGCGAGCGTGCCGCCGATCTGGCCGGAGCCGATGAGGGCGATCTTCTTGCGGGCCATGGCCTTGTCCTTGTCCTGACGCTGCGAAAAGCCGGAGAACCGGCGAAACGTGGGCCTCTTTGGCCCAAACCGGGGTTTTGCCGCAACCCTTTCGCGCAGTCGTGACCGGAAAGCGGCGAACCCTCGCGAAATGTGCCTCACGAGATATGAATCCCGTGAATTCAGACACTTACGAGAGATTTGCGCCCTCTCGCCGCGGATTCCGCCCAAAAAGCGGGCAATGACAATTTACAAATTCTGTCATTCTCTTGGACATTCGCTAGACGATGCCGTTGCCGAGCACGCGCAGCGCGACGCGGATCAATGTGGACAAGCGGGCGTCGACGGAGGCCTGCGGCACGTCCGCCTCCAGCGCCAGCGAGGCCGGGTGGATGAAGCGATGCGTCGCGTCGATGAGGAAGGCGATGGCGCGGTCGCGGTCGCGCGGCTCGAAGACGCCGGTCGCCATGCCCTCGTCGACGACGCGCTCGAACAGCGCCCTCACCCGCGCACGGTTCCGGCGGCTGATGGCGTGGCGCTTGGCGACGGCCTGCGAGAGCGCGGCGAAGAGATGCGGCTCCTCGGCCAGCAGGTCGCGATTGGCCTTGGCGAGGCCGAGGATCAGCCGCTCGAGCTTGTCGTCGGCGGGGTCAGGCCCGTCGGCGATGTCGGCGAGCCGCCGCTCGGCCTGCTTCAGCCAGGCGTCGACCACCGCGTCGACCAGCGCCGTGCGCGAGGGGAAGTAGCGGTAGACATTGGCATGGGTCATGCCCGCCTCTTCCGCCACCGCGACGACGGTGAAGCGCTTCAGCCCGAACTTGCGCAAGTGCTCGCCGGCGACGGCGAGGATGCGGGCTTCGCTGGGCTCGCGCGTCGGCATCGGGTCAGCCCCCCCCCGCCGGGACAGCCGCCACCGTCATTGCGGGGCATTGCGCGGCCATGAGCCCGGAAACCGGAACCGATGCGGCTTCCGCTCCGTCATGCTCGCCCTTGTGGCGAGCATCCACCTCTCGAACGCGACCTTCGACCGGCGAAGACGTGGAGGGTCGGGACGAGCCCGACCATGACGGGAAAGGGGTCGCTCTTTCGCTCACGTCTCCACGAGCCCCGTCGTATCCCCGCTCGCCTGCGAATCCGGGCGGCCATGCGGCAGGGCGAGGTAGTCGTCGGAGCGCATCTCGATCAGCCGCGAGACCGTGCGGTCGAACTCGAAGGCCTCGCGGCCGGTCGTCCCCGCATAGAGGTTCTGCGGCTCGGCCGCCGCCGAGGCGACGAGCTTCACATGATGCTCGTAGAGCGTGTCGATCAGGATGATGAAGCGCTTGGCCTCGTTGCGCTGCTCCGGCGCCATCACCGGGATGTCGTCGAGCACCAGCGTGTGGAAGCGCTGCGCCAGCGCGATGTAGTCGGAGGCGCCGTAGGCATGGGCGCAGAGATCGGAAAAGCGCGCGCGCGCGACGCCGCCGGCCGCCTGTGGGATCGCCAGCGCGTGGCCCTTGACGTCGAGCGTCAGCGGCGCGCCCTTCGCGACGCCGGCGAGGTTGCGGAAGGCCTTGTCGAGCGCGGCCTGCGCCTTCGCATCCGCCGGCACCTGATAGACCGGGGCGCCGCCCAGCTTCTCCAGCCGGAAGTCGGTGCGCGCGTCGAGCTTCAGCACCTCGACCTTGGTCTGGAGCAATTCGATGAAAGGCAGGAAGAGCGCGCGGTTGAGGCCGTTCTCGTAGAGATGCGACGGCTCGACATTGGAGGTCGCGACCACGACGACGCCGGCCGCGAAGAGCGCGGTGAAGAGCCGCCCCAGGATCATCGCGTCGGCGATGTCGGTGACGGTGAACTCGTCGAAGCAGAGCAGATAGGCCTGCGCCGCGAGTTCCGCCGCGACGGGGCCGATCGGGTCCGGCTCCTTGACCTGCCCGGTCTTGAGCTTCTGCCGGTAGTCGTGGATGCGGCCATGCGCATCCGCCAGGAATTCGTGGAAATGCACGCGCCGCTTGCGCGCGACCGGCGCCGCCTCGAAGAACAGGTCCATCAGCATGGTCTTGCCGCGGCCGACCGAGCCCCAGACATAGAGCCCCTTCGGCGGGGCGGCGGTCTCCGGCTTCTTGCCGAACAGCCAGCCGAGCGCGCTGCCCTTGCGGGCGAGGCGGCGGGCGGCCAGCGCCTCGTTCAGCGCCTCCAGCTTCTTCACCACCGCGACCTGAGCCGGGTCGCGCTCGATCGCGCCGGACTCGACCAGGGCGGCATAGCGGGCTGTGATCGAGAGGCTCATCGGGGGCGGGATATCGATGCTGCGATGCGGGACTTCCCGGTTACGGCAGCCCCGCCCGCGCGGCAAGCCCGGCCGCGACATCCCGTCCCCGCGCGCGCCGCCCCCTTCGGCCGCTGCTCCGGCACCGGCCCCATCTCGTCGAGCGTCGACAGCATCAAGCGGGGGGAACCCCTCTCCTGTAAGGAGAGGGGCAGGGGTGAGGTGTCGGGCCTCGACCAGCGAGCCGCCGACCTCGCCGCTGCCGTCCCGAGCCTCATGCGGCCGACGGCCGTCCCCCCACCCTGCCCTCTCCCTGATCTCGGGCCTGCCCGAGATCAGCCCTCAAGGTGTCGAAGTCGGCAACAGCCGATTGCGAGGCGGGAGAGGGGCTCCCCGAGCTCTACTTTCTCGAGATCGCGCCGGAACCGCAACGCGAACCCCTCCCCCTGGTGGGGAGGGGTTCGCGCGCCTCGTCTTGTTTAGGATGAGCCCGAACCTCGAGGCCTCTTCCTTCTCCGGATGGGAGACCGTGGCCCAGCCCGGCGGTGGAGACCGCCCCTCCCGCAAAAGGCGCGCGATGGCGACCCAGAAGGCGCGGCCGTCATGGTCGCCCTCGTGGCGACCATCCACGTCTTCGCGGGTGGCAGGCGGTGTTCAAGACGTGGATGCTCGGGACAAGCCCGAGCATGACAGCAAGGCGCACGCCCCGCGGCGGTATCCTTCTCCCGGCGGGGAGACGAGGGCGCGGAGAGCCGGATGAGGCTGTGCCCTTTCCGCAGAGGGCGAGGCGGCGCCGTTGCGCCCTCCGACGATCAGCGGCGGTCCCTCACCCCTGCCCCTCTCCCATCCGGGAGAGGGGTTCCTCGCGCGTCTTACATCGTCACGGGCGTTATCGCGAAGCGCAGAACGAACCGGGCGCTTGGATGTCTCTTGATATCGCACCGCCCCTGATGCACCAGTATGCCGAGGTGCCCCCGCACCGCAACTGAGGCTGGTATGATCGACAACCAACGTGAGCTAGCTGATCGCCTGTTTCCGCAGATCGCCGACGAAGAAGAAGTCGAGCTAAAGAATATTCCACCTGAGCAGCGCCGCCTTCATACCGAAACTGCCGACCTTACGGTCTCCTCATTGCATTCGTATCTGGCGAACGGAAAGCTAGATATCCCAGAGTTCCAAAGAGGTTACGTTTGGACACGCACCCAAGCGTCGCGACTGATTGAATCTCTGATAATTCAATGTCCAATTCCAGTCGTCTATTTTAGCCAGTCTCCAGACAATAAATTGATAGTCATTGATGGTAACCAGCGACTCCTATCGATAAAATTGTTTCTGAATGACGCCTTTGAGCTTCAAGGACTGACTACATACCCAGAATTGAACGGCCTAAGCTGGAGTACACTTGACCCACGCTTCAGAGATCATATCAACAATAGAACAATTCGATGCATAACAATTCTTCGAGAAACACACCCTCAGATTAAATTCGATGTCTTTGAGAGACTTAATACCGGCTCTGTTAAGTTGAATGCTCAGGAATTGCGCCACGGAATTAACCACGGCGCCCTAATGGAATCGCTTGATCGCCTATCCAAGAACGATTTTTGGAAACGCGCAGCCGGCATTCGCAAAGATACCCGAATGAAAGGCGCGGAGCTGATCCTTCGATTTTATGCATTTCGTCACAACCGAGGCCAATACCAGAAGCCTTTAGCGAGCTTCCTTGACCAATTTAGCTCGCAACATAAAAATATAGATGAATACACAATCATATTGTGGGAGAATGAGTTTAAGAAGACCATCTCTTTTATAGATCAATTTCTTGGTAAATTTGCTTTCCGCTTATTTGAACCGGACCTATCTGGTCTAACAGGCTTCAATTCGGCGCTCTTTGATGCCGAGATGATTGGCTTTGCGGAGACGCAGAACCCGGTAATTATTAACGCCGCCGTTGACCCGAATGAATTTCGAATCAAGGTTGCAAATCTTCTAAAGAACGAAAAATTTTATAATAGCATCAGACAAGCGACCAGCGACGAAGTATCCGTTAGAACTCGACTCGATATGTTCAAATCATTTATCAATAACTATGCCTTATAGGAAAAGTTCATATAGAAGGGACTTCGAGGATAGAGTCCATCTTCTAAAGGCTGAAGCCGCGAAAGCGAACAGCTTCGGCGTCGATCTGCATGACGCCCGAGATATGGTATTCCAGTGCGCCATATTTCAAACTAGCGCGGCGCTTGAAACGTATCTAAAACTAATTATTGAAAGCTGGTTTCAACAACTTAAAATAAACGGCTTAGGCGCGTTCATACCGGCGTCAGTAAGGGGTCGCATTGCTACGCAACGACTTCTTCCACCATTTGAAACCTACGTCGCAAAGAAAGAAGAAGGCTCCATATATAACTATTTAGCCAATCAAGCTGATATATGGCAGATAATGATTGGGAACCCCCAAATACCGACACGCTTTACAGGGAAAGAAATCCATGATGGACGCGCTTATCCATCCAATAAAAATCTAAAACTTCTTTTTATTAGAGTCGGCATTCAAAACATTCACGACGAACTAGCAAGAATACTAGGCGGTGTGGACGGATTGCCGCATGTCGCTTGGCGAGGATTCCTCTGACGCGGATTGTCTGATTCATGGAGAGCCG